>CAYPKP010000001.1:0-85003 GCA_964411345.1 uncultured Rikenella sp.
GTGGTGGCAGCATCTGCATACCTGCGGGCAGCGTACTGAACGGTGCCCTTCTCGTAGATCATGCCGAGGTCCTGTTCTTCATTGAAGTTGATAGCTTTCTCGTACGCATCCAGGGCGCTGCTGAGTTCCTTCTCTGCCTTTGCTATCGCAGCCTTGTGCTCTTCAACTTTGGCAGCCAGTGCATCCATATCAGCTTTGGCCTTCTCTTTTGCTGCACCCTTGAGGGTTGTATACCTTGATTGCAGCTTGCTGAGCTCCTCGGCCTCATTGTCCGCCTCTATGACCAGCTTGCCGTAATCCTGATTTTTCCTGGCAAGTATCCTGGCATAATATATATAGTCTTTCTTGATCAGGCGGTCCGCGTCGAGGTTGGCAAAAAGCCTGTCCATATACTGATGTGCAAGTTCATAGTCGCCCTCTTCATAGGCAGAATAACCCGCAATACGGTTCATGTATGTCCTGGAGTTGTCAATGACGAAGATCTCTTCGACTTTCTTTATTACCTCCTCATACTCCTTGGCATAGAAGAGAGCGTTGACATACCTGATCTTGGCAGGGATATTGCCCTTGGTCAGCTCCAGGTATTTCTCAAAGTACTGTTTGGATTCGTTAAAGCGCCCGGCCATGGAGTAGAGCTGTCCCAGCTCCCTGTAGGCAGGAGCGTAGTTTTCATCAAGGGCGATGGCCTGCTCATAGTAAGGTATGGCTGCCATGAGGTTGCGGCCCTTGACATAGATGCTGCCTATCTTCATGTTTGCCGTCGGCGACTGCAGATCCCAGTCCTGCGCCAGGTTGTAATTCTTGATTGCTTTTGACCCGTCATTTACCAGGATGTAGATATCACCGGCAATGATGTAAACCTCGCTGTTGCGGGGGTCGATGGTCAGGGCCTCCCTGATGAAGGGGAGAGCCTTGCTGGTGTCAACCTGCTCAAAGCGGATATATGATTCGGCAATCTTGCTGAGAGTGTAGGCGTACTCTTTCGGATTGGCAATCTTCTTGATCTTCTTGTAGGGAGGGAGAAGACTTTTGGCCTTGAGCCTCAGCTCTTCAGCCTTTTCATTGTCACCCCGGTAGAAGGCCACCTTTGCCAGACCAACATAATTGAGCGGATCAGCTGCATTGGCTTCCACTCCTTTGTTGAATATGTCTGCGGCTTCCTTGGTGGCTACCGTAATCGAATTGGAAATGGTGTCAGAAAAGAAGTCCAGCAGCGTGTTCTCGCCATAATGAAAGTATACCTTGCTGTTTGACGGCTCACTTTTTATCAGCTGCTGAAAAACCTCTTCCGCCTTATCGTACAGTTCGTTCTTCGTGAATGTCCTGGCCTCTTCAAGCGATTGTGCCTGCACTCCGCTGCCAAAAACAATGCAGAAAAACGGTACAGTCAGTAATGCCAGTTTTAAACTTCTCTTATTCATCTTTTCTATGTTTGGTTACTCATTCTTTACCTGTATGATTCTTATCGGCATCGTTGCAGGTACAAGACCCGATTTCAAGATTATTCTTTGTCCCTTTTCTCCTGCTACAAAGCTTACAAATCCCGAGCCAAGTCCTGAAAACGACTCCCTGGTATTCATAACTACCTCTCTTACAAAGGGATATGTTTTATCGTAAATTGATCCCTGGACCGGCATATAAAAGGTGTTGGGATCAAGCCAGGGCTGTGAAACAGCTGCAACCTTTATCCTGCTCTGAAGATTCATGCTGGTTGGGTCTTCATCGTCGCTGATCCAGTTGACACTGACTATACCCAGTGCAGCCGGGCTGCTGGCCACATAATCTATGACTTCAGGATTGCTTTTGACGGCGTAGAAATTAGGGGCCAGTTTAGCCGGGAGGTTAAATTTCTCTCTGAAATACCTGATGTTTCCGGAGTGTATATTGTCAAACACAATATTTATCTGACCGAGCCGCGATTTCGGGTTTATCTGGTTCCAGTCGGTAATCTTTCCGGTAAAAATATCCCTGACGTTCTCATATGTAAGCAGGGAATCGGCATTTTTCCTGTTCATTACCAGTGCCAGTGCATCATATGCCACCACGGTTGTGCGAACCACGGTCTGAACATCCAGCAGCAGTTCCCTCTGCTCGTCAGTAGGTGTCCAGGATGAGACTATGGTTCTTACCGAATCGTTGAGGAAGTCGGCTACAAGTTCATTTTCAGCCTTGTAAACAGGCGTGATCTGTGCGTAGGGGTAGAGAGCTGTAAAGGTATCAACCTCAGCATCCACAATAAGCCGGAATGATTCATCTGCACCGATGACAATATTGCCCGATGTGGGTGTCTCCTTCAGTGCGGCGGTACCCCTTGGCTTGCAGGATGCAATTGAGAGTACGATCATTGCCGGCAATATCAGCCATGCTGTTGAAAGTCTCCATGAACGACTCCTGTTCATTCTTTTTCCCGTGAACAACTTTTTATAGCCCACAATATTAATAATTATATCTTTATATACTCTAATCAAAGAGTTTCAAATTTCCTGCCACAATTCATTTTTCTTGTCCGGAACAGGACAGGTCCCATCTGTTCATGACCGCCAGAGGCCATCGTATCCCTCAGGATTCAATCATTTTTATTCCCTGTCATCGCTGAAGAAAGCATCTCTTATCTTTTCCCATGCAACGAAGACCCGGTATATGCCGTAAATGATCAGGGGAATACCGAAGACTATCCGCAGAGCCTTATCCATGTAGCTGTCAAGCATGGGAGAGAAGATTATGAATGCACCAAGGCCCAGGTAGAAAAATACCATCACGGTACCGAAAACGGCGAATACTTTGTCGTAGAGATTTTTATTGCTCATCAGGCTTCTTCTTGTTGTGGCAAATATATTGATAATTATTTTTTTTCGCTGATATGGTTCCGCACAGATCAAAAAAAAGAGGGGAGTTTATGGTAAGCTCCCCTCTTCGATTACGTTCACAGACTATTTTGTTGCTCTTTCAAGTCTCTTCATGATTGAGAAGATAAACGCAGCTGAGAGGAGGCAGCAGACGATGAAGACTGTCCAGAGCTGCCACAGTTCAACGCTGTCCCACAGTTTGGAGCCTACAAACAGCAGCTTGTTGCCCGTTGCCGTTGCCAGGAGCCATCCTGCCTGCATCATTCCCTGGAAGCGCGACGGAGCCACCTTGGAGACGAATGAGAGGCCCATAGGGCTCAGGAACAGCTCGGCCACGGTAAGGATGAGATAGCTGCTTATAAGCCAGTAGGGACTGACCCTGAGTGCCTCAGCCACGGGTGAACCTTCGAGAGAAGAGGGTGAGGGAAGATTCGCGGATGAGAGCAGCACAACCATGAATCCTACAGCTGCAATGATCATTCCGATACCGATCTTCTTAGGTGTGGAGGGCTCGATGTTTTTCTTGTTGAGCCATGCAAACACTCCCATGACCGGGAAGGTGAGGGCTACAATGAAGAGCGGGTTGAACGACTGGAATACTTCCGGTTCGATGGAGTTCATTGCATCGGCTCTTTTCATGAAGCTGTAAGCCAGGACCATTGCCAAAGCAAAAAGGGCACCGCCGATGAATCTGGCGACCGGCAGCATATTTTTTCTTACCAGCATTACCAGGCCGGCGATTGAACCTATGACTGCCAGCATCGATGGCAGTGTAAAGAAGAGATAGGTGAAAGGCTCTACCTGCTTAACCGTATAGTCCCTGGCAAAGAGAGTAAGAGTCAGACCGTTCTGGTGAAAAGACATCCAGAAAAATATGACCACAACAAACACCAGGATAAGCGATGATACACGTGCATATTCATCTTTCTTGGCAGTTGTGAGCATCCAGGTGGTGAAACCTGCAAATAATGCGATTGCCAGACTGGTAAACACATCGACGACAAAACTGAGTCCGAAGGCAAAAATGGCCATTGATATTGCTGCATAGATCAGGGGCCTGAATTCAAACTCAATTGTATTGGATGACCCGTCAGTGGCCTTCGCAGGTTTCTCCTTGTTGGGAAGCAGCCTGTTGAAGAATAAATAGACAAGCAGTGAGATTATCATTGCTCCGGCAGCGATTGCGAATGCATAATTGTACCCTCGTGAGAATACATCTAGATAGTTGTTGGCGAAGGTTCCGAGGTCTGATACGGGGCCTGCCAGGTTGACTTTATCGGCAAGGGTCTGGAATTCCGCCAATTTGTCAGTGCTTGTAAGGAGACCTCCGTTGTACTGGTGACAGAGTGCCGGGAGGCTTCCGTCATGAGCGAATCCGTTTGTCTTCAGCCACCAGTTCCTGATTCCGTTGGCGGCAAACGGGGCGAAGAAGGCACCCACGTTGATACCCATGTAGAAAATCATGAAGGCGGTGTCCCTCATTTTGGCATATTGCGGATTATCATACATCTGCCCGACTACAGCCTGCAGGTTACCCTTGAACAGCCCGTTGCCGAAGGCGATCGTGAAGAGGGCTATCACCGTGAAGGTGAGTGGCATTCCGGGCACGGCCATCATAACGTATCCTCCGAACATGATGAAAATGCCGAACATGATAACCGTCTTGTATTTCCTGGTTGCATCGGCCAGTATCCCGCCGACCAGCGCAAGTGCATAGATGCTGAAGTAAAAAGAGCTGTATATGTTCCCGGCCCTATCAGCAGTCAGATCATACTTGGCCTGCAGGAAGAGCACCAGGATCGCCATCATGGTGTAGAAGCCGAACCTTTCTCCCATATTGGCGAAGAAGGCAACAATTAGTCCTTTTGGATGATTCTTGAGCATAGCTTTCCGTATTTGTTGTTTTTTTGATTCAGATGCCGACAAATATATTAATCTTTTTAATTTGCACCTATTGCAGTGTAAATTAGGCTCGATATTTTTGCTTTGCCTATATTTGCACTTTGTTCAGAAAAGGATACAGCAGGGAGATATGAAGATTTTTACTGCCAACGAGATAAGGGAGATTGACGCCGCCACCGTCAGGCTTGAGCCTGTCACACCGGCGGGGCTGATGGAGCGTGCGGCCAAGACGTTTTTTCAGCGACTCAAAGAGACAGTGCCGCCTGAAAAGAAGGTTAATGTTTTTGCCGGGCCGGGAAACAACGGCGGCGACGGTCTGGTTGTGGCACGTCTTCTGCATGAGGAGGGTTATCACGTAAGGGTGTTCATTGTTGAAACGGGTGCATCGCACAGGGGTGAGTTTACTATGAATGCCGACCGCCTTGCAAGAACGGGGGTTTCACCGCTGACACTGGCCGAACCGGATCTCTTTCCTGCCATAGGCCGGGAAGAGGTGATCATTGATGCCATATTCGGCACCGGCCTGCAGCGGCCACCTGCCGGTGTTGCCGCTGAGGTGATACGGAAGATCAACAAGACGGGTGCCTTTATCATTTCATTGGATGTGCCGTCGGGGCTCTATTGTGAAGATAATGCAGACATCGATCGCAAAACGGTTATAAAGGCTTCACTGACATTTACGTTTCAATTTCCGAAGCTGGCATTCATGTTCGCTGGCAACGATGAAAACGTCGGCAAGTGGGAGGTGCTGGATATTGGCCTCCATCCGGCAACCATCGCTGAAAAGCCTTCGCCCTTCCGTTATATCATGAGGGAGGATGTAAGGCCGATGATAGTAAAGAGGAGGAAGTTTGACCATAAGGGCACCTTCGGACATGCACTGGTCATGGCCGGCAGTTACGGCAAGGCGGGTGCTGCAACCCTGGCGGCTGCGGCAGCCCTCCGGGCGGGGGCCGGCCTGGTGACGGTTCATCTTCCCGTCTCGGCCGTCATGGCCGTGCAGGCAGCGCTTCCGGAGGCAATGGTATCGCCTGATCCCGGGGAGAGAAACATCACCGCACTTCCGGACCTTGAGGTTTACAGTGCCGTGGGGGCAGGGCCCGGCCTGGGTACAGACCCCGACACCCGCCTGGTGATTGAGAAACTGCTGGAGACCGTATCTGTTCCCCTGCTGCTTGACGCTGACGCTCTTAACATTCTGTCGCTGAACAGGGAACTGCTGTCCAAACTGCCGCCACGCACCGTGCTTACTCCCCATCCGGGTGAGTTCAGAAGGCTTGCGGGCACTGCTAGCAGTGATTTCCGTCTCATGGAAGAGCAGCGTGCCTTTGCCAGGAAATATAACTGTGTTGTGGTGCTCAAGGGAGCACATACCTCCGTGGCACTTCCGGAAGGAGAGATATACTTCAACAGCACCGGCAATCCGGGTATGGCTACCGGTGGAAGCGGCGACGTGCTGACTGGCATGATCACTTCACTTCTGGCACAGGGCTATGACCCTGCCGACGCGGCTGTCACAGGAGTATATCTGCACGGCCTGGCGGGTGACGTTGCACTCAGGATCCACTCCGAAGAGTCTGTGATAGCAGGAGACATACTCATGAACATCGGGAGGGCTTACCGCGAGACGCAGTTCAGTAATTTCAGCATGTACCTATAAAATATAAGGATGACAAGAATATTTTTTTCTGCTCTTGCAGCACTGACGCTGCTTGCCACTGCATGTTCGGTGCAGTCAGGAAACAGCAGCAGTGACATCGTGGTTCTTCCGCTGGGGGGAGAGGTGAAGGTCACCGAGGGGAGCATGGTCTATGCGCTTCCGCTGACAGTATTTGAATTTGAAATCACGGCCACAAGAACGCTTGAGGTGCCTGGTCCCTATGCAGACTATGCTGCCGCGATGATCGGGCTTGACAATATCATCGGGCAGGAACATGAGTACTGGACACTGACCGCCGTAAAGCTCAATACCTTTGAGGAGCTTGACCCGGAACAATTCTATATTATCGAGGGCACATCGCTGATGCAGACGAACCTGCTCTCCCTGAGAGAGAGCGGGCTGGTTCTTGACGTCAATCCCGCCATATACTCCCGCACCGGCTTTTCACAGATACGGCAGCAGGGCATGGAGACCGGCAATCTCTTTCCTGACAGGGGGGCATATGAATACATGGCAACAAGAACAGATACTGCCTACAGGATTGTCAAGGCAGATACTGCCTTCATAAGGGTACCATACCTGGTGCAGAAGAAGCGTGGCATGACCGTCGAGGAGGAGGCACGCGAAGCAGCCGACCGGCTTTTGGAACTTCGTGAGGGCAGGCATATGATACTCACGGGCGAAACCAATATCTTTCCGCAGGACGGAGCCGCCATCGACGAGATAAACAGGCTCGACAGGGAATATACGGCGCTCTTCGCCGGAAAGAGCTTTACCGAGACAAGGAAATACCATGTATGGCTTACACCCCACCTCTCCATGGCAGGAGACAAAACCACAGTCTTCAGTTTCTCGGCCGCCCGGGGAGTTCTGCCCGCCGGGAGCCGGGAAGGCATACCTGTGCAGCTTGAAATCACTCCCTCCGGAAAGACAAGGGAGCTGAAGCTTGTAACCCGTCCGGTGGTGTCGCAGAAGGAGCTGACGGTCCGCGACAGGCTTTACTACAGGGTGCCTGACGTAGCTGACCTCAGGGTCACTGCCGGTGAGGAGACGCTCTGCACATCCAGGAAACTGGTGTATCAGTTCGGCACTACAGTAGTTCTGCCGTCAAATTTTATCATCGGCCGGTAAGGGTAAAAAAGGCTTTCTCCCTCAGTGAAAGGTGATACTTCTCAGCTATCCTCTCACGGGCTTTGCGGCCAAGTTCCTGTCGCACGGCACTACCGGTGAGGATTATCTCACGAAACCTGCTGACGAGATACTCCCTTTCCGAGCTCTCCATCACAAATCCCGTATCCCCGATGATCTCCGGAACGGGTCCCACCGAAGACCCGACAGGTATGCAGCGGCAGAGCATGGCCTCGCACAGGGCATTGGGAAACCCTTCGGAAACGGACAGCTGCAAAACAAACTGGTTTTCACACAGAAGTGCCATAAACTCCTCCTGTGGCATGTAGGGATGAAGAACGACGTTTCCCGGAACAGGCTCCAGGGCACGGGCAACAGTGTCGGATATGCCTACGATTGTGAACGAACAGTGGCTGAACTGCCCTGCCAGGAACAGCACCCGGTCTATACCCTTTACCCTGATCCTCATCATATTGTTGACGGGAGCCACCACAATGAAACTGTCAGCTCTCTTGCTGTACCGGTCACATACGAAGAAGTCAGGATCAAACCCGTTGTGTATCACCCTGTAAGGTGTTGTGATGCCGGGAAAGAAGAACCTGTATCCCTGTGCCGGATAATCTGCCGGTTCATGGTAGCTGTACCTGCTCTCGACGAGTGATGCATGGACAGGCAGAAGCTCAGTGCAGAGCCGGAATGACCACCTGATGAAGGCCCTCATCAGTGGCTTCCGGAGACTGCCGTAGCCAAGCGAGGGGAAAGAGACGCAGTCAGTGCCTCCCGGTATTACATACACAGGTATACCCGTTACCTTGCCGGCAAGCGCCGGCAACAGAGACCAGTATCCGCCAAACATTACGAAGACCGACACGGAACCTTTCAGGTGGCGGCACAGAAAAAGAAACTGCCTTACGAAGTTTAGAGGCGCTGCCGCCTTGTGTTTCCAGTTATGAGACGGACTGATCACCTCAAATCTCTTTGAGAGAAAGGTTATGTCTTTCCTGGTAAAGGTGGAATCTTCAGGATATATATAGAGTATCTTTTCCCTCATATGGGCATCATATCATAGCCTGGAAACCAGAAACCTTAACCTTGACAGAAGTTTCAGGACAATTATCCGTGCCCTGGGCAGGGGGGAGAGAGTCACGGCACCTCTCTTTCGGAGAGTGATGAGGGCATAATCATGCTTCCTGTCGAACAGCGAATAGGAGAAATAGCTTACAAGTTCCAGTCCTGCCGCATAGGCATTGCCGGTCAGAATGTCTGCCTCCAGCGACTGGTCGATGATCTGCATCCGGTCCGGTGAACTGTCCCTCAGGTAATCCAATGCCCTGGGGTGGGGTATGTGAATCAGGATCACCGAATCCGGGTGCATATGGTTTGCCAGGGTGTTGAAGAGATTGCGGTGCTGTTCAAGGGGGATGTGTTCCAGCACATCCGGCAGTACTATGAAGTCAAAGGTTCCGGGATGGCTGAAGTCAGTCATGTCAGTCACCAGGAAATCCACATTCCGGTGACGTGAGAGTCTCCTGCGGGCCGTAGACACGGACTCGGCGCTGATATCAGCCGCGACGATCTCTCCTCTCCTGACGTATTTCGCCAGCAGTCCCGTCAGGGTGCCGATTCCGCATCCTATCTCAAGAACCTTGCTCTCCCTCTTCAGCCCTGCCCTTACCAGGAACTCCATGATCCTGTAGTGCCTCAGGTTTACGCTGGTCCTGACCTGGTGTTCGGCAAAATCATCATACCATTTGCCTATCTCTTCGCGTGTTTCCATAGGATTGTCCGATAAACGGGCCGGCTGTAAAAGCCTTCCGCGAAAGCAAAAGTATGCTAATTTTGATTACGGATCTAATTTGCGGCTTCAGAGTGTTGACTGCTGCCATCCACCCGGGCCTTCTCCGGCATGCGACTCCTACGGGTGCAGTCCGTTGTTTCGGAAGAAGTCGTTATTATTTACTATGGATGAGGCTTCGGCTGCCGGCTGAAGACTGTAGGCTGCCGACTGCAGGGTGCCTATTACTGCACCTTTCCCTTGAAGCTCTTCGAGAAGTCCTCGAAGCTCTGCTTCTGCCAGCTTGTGCCGGCAAAGTACATAAGCATTGGCTCAATCTGTTCGGGGGTTCTGTACCCTGAAACGGGAGTGATAAGCTCACTCTGGGCGGTAAGGAAGACGATGGAAGGGTAACCCAGCTGACCCTGCAGCATTGCGTATGCAAGCTGGTGTGTCTTGCCCAGGGATCCGTCATTGACAAACTTTCTACCCTGGAACATGACTGGCTCCTTGCCCTCGGCATCAAACTTTACAGCGTAGTATTTTGTATTGAGTATTTCAGCGATAACAGGATGCGAGAAGGTATCCTTGTCAAGCTTCTTGCACCATCCGCACCAGTCGGTATAGGCATCAACGAAGATAGGCCTCGGGTCAGCTTTTGCGAGTGCTACTGCCTCCTCTATAGTGTGCCATTGAACCGTGGCATTCTGCGCGGAGAGCAGCAGCGCAGGGGCTGAGAGGAGCAGGATTATGATAAGTTTCTTCATGATAATCAACTGTTTGCAATAATTTAAAAGATAGTCTGATAATTGTGCAAAATTAGTATTTCACTTCAATAACCAAAATTGTGCCACAAAGTTCATCCAACATGTTTTCTGTGTGGCTTATTGGAATGTTTTTTTTATACATTTACGCACCGTCTAATTATTAAATTCACATAAACTGATATGGAAAAAATAAGAAAGACCCTTGCTGACTCAAAGACTGCAAGGTGGACTGCGCTTGGTGTTGTGGCATTTACCATGCTTTGCGGATATTTCCTGACCGATGCCATGGCGCCGCTAAAGCCGATGCTTGAGCAACAGCTTTCATGGAGCAGTGAAGAGTACGGCCTTTTCACCAGTGCCTACGGCTGGTTCAATGTTTTCCTCATTATGCTGATCATCGGAGGTATCATACTTGACAAGATGGGTGTCAGGTTCACCGGCAAGATGGCCACCATGCTGATGGTTGCCGGTACGGCACTCAAGTTCTGGGCTCTATCCACCAATGTTTTCGAGGGCCAGAGCTGGCATTTTCTCATCTGGGATGCCAACCCGCAGGTTTTCCTGGCCGGACTGGGCTATGCAATTTTTGGTGTAGGGGTTGAGACCGCCGGCATAACGGTGTCAAAGATAATTGTGAAGTGGTTCAGGGGTAAGGAGATGGCCCTTGCAATGGGACTGGAGATGGCCACTGCCAGGCTTGGCACCACGCTCGCCCTCGCCGGTTCGGCTCCCCTGGCCAAGGCTCTGGGTCATGTGTCGATGCCCATCCTTGTTGCCCTGGTCCTGCTCTGCGTCGGCATGATTGCCTTCTTCATTTACTGCGGCATGGACAAGAAGCTAGATGCATCCATAGCCCAGTCGAAGGAGGGACTGCCCGAGGAGGAGGCCGACAGCTTCAGGCTGAAGGATATTGTCTTTATCATTAAGAACAAGGGATGGTGGTACATCGCTATCCTTTGCGTTCTTTTCTATTCAGCGGTCTTCCCGTTCCTGAAATACGCTTCAGACCTTATGGTCAACAAGTTTGGCATTGATCCGGAGACTGCAGGACTTATACCTTCAGTGCTTCCCTTCGGAACCATACTGCTGACGCCGCTTTTCGGCAACCTGTACGACAGAAAGGGCAAGGGTGCTACAATCATGATTATCGGGGCATTGCTCCTGATATTTGTTCATACGATGTTTTCCATCCCCGCACTCGACAAACCGTGGATGGCATTCTTTCTTACCATTATTCTCGGTATCGGATTCTCTCTTGTGCCTTCAGCCATGTGGCCTTCGGTGCCAAAGATCATACCCGACAAACAGCTGGGAACAGCATATGCCCTGATATTCTGGGTGCAGAACTGGGGGCTGATGGGTGTTCCGTACCTGATCGGCTGGGTGCTCGACAAATACTGCATCACCGGCACTTACCTGCTTGACGGTGTGGAGGTCCCGAGCTATGACTACCAGCTGCCGATGATGATATTCACGGCTCTCGGTGTGCTGGCACTCTTCTTCGGCTTCCTGCTGAAGGCTGAGAACGTCAAGAAGGGTTACGGCCTTGAAATGCCCAATATTGTAAAAGAAGAATCAATAATAAAAGAGTTATGAGTGACATAAGAAATCTTGAACCGAAGCTTCTGTGGAAATATTTCTATGAAATAACCCAGATACCCCGTCCCTCCAAGAAGGAGGCACGGATGACAGAGTACATGAAGAAGTTTGGCCAGGAGCATGGCCTTGAGACCATCGTTGACAAGACCGGCAACGTTGTAATACGCAAACCAGCGACAAAAGGGATGGAAGACCGTGTCGGCATAGTGCTGCAGGGTCATGTTGACATGGTTCCACAGAAAAATTCCGACAAAAAGTTTGACTTTGAAAAGGATCCTATCGAGACGATGATTGAGAAGGGGTGGGTAACTGCCAACGGCACCACCCTTGGCGCCGATAACGGCATCGGTGTTGCAGCAGCCATGGCTGTGCTTACCGATCCGAAGGTTGTGCACGGCCCGGTTGAAGGACTCTTCACCATTGACGAGGAGACAGGCATGACGGGTGCCAAGAACCTGAAGAAAGGTATGCTCCAGGGCGAAATCATGATCAACATGGACTCTGAGGATGAGGGTGAACTCTACGTGGGTTGTGCCGGTGGCGTTGATGTAAGCGCGGCACGCAACTACAAGCAGGAGAAGAGCCCGTCGGGAGTGACTGCCTACAAGCTGACCCTCAAGGGACTGCGTGGAGGACATTCCGGCCTCGATATCCATCTTGGCAAGGGAAACGCCAACAAGCTGATGTTCCGTTTCTTCCAGCAGGCAGAGCATGACTTTGGGATGCGCATCGCTGACTACACCGGGGGAGACCTCCGCAATGCAATCCCCCGCGAGGCATTTGCAACCGTTGTTGTTCCTTCAATCAAAAAGGCCCAGTTTGAGAAGTTCATCAAGGGTTATGAAAAGATGTACAGGGAAGAATTCAAGGAGGTTGACCCTGACATCAGGTTGATTGCCAAAACCTGCGACGCGCCGGACACGGTGATGAATGAGGCCGACCAGTACCGGATAATAAGGGCGGTATTCGTATGTCCGTGCGGTGTTCAGCGGATGAGTGCCAGCATGCCGGGAGTAGTTGAGACTTCCAATAATCTCTCAGTGGTGAAAATCAGTGACGGCAAATTCCAGGCTCATAACCTTACCCGCAGCTCGGTGGAGACGGCCAAGGAAGCAACAGCATGGAAGATAGCCGCCGGGTTCCAGCTCGCCGGTGCCGAGATAACCATGTCAGGCGACTATCCGGGATGGAAGCCCAACATGGAGAGCAAGATACTTGTTACCATGAAGGATACCTACAACAAGCTTTACGGCAAGGTGCCTGAGATCAAGGCCATTCATGCCGGTCTTGAGTGCGGTATCATCATGGGTGCCTATCCGAAGCTTGACTCAATCAGTTTTGGTCCAACGATCCGTTATCCGCACAGTCCTGATGAGAAGGTGGAGATCGAATCCGTTGAGAAGTTCTGGAACTTCCTTGTGGCTACACTGAAGAACGCTCCGAAAAAGCAGGCATAGCATTTTCCTGCCCCGGTAAGCTGCCCGGAGCAGCTTCATCTTACACTACCGCCCCGGCAAGCCACCGGGGCGGTTTGTTACCGGGAATTGTCGCCGGCAGCTCATTTTGTGCGTATAATCCTTCCCGCCAGCCAGCCTCCGTGCAGAGTACTCACCGGCAGTTTATCCCGTGTACTGAGAATTCAGAATGACAGTACCAGCTTCTGTCTCTCTTTCGAGCTCCATGCCTGTATCCCTTCGGCCTTACGCCATATCCCCGTGTCAGGGTCGCCGGCTTCAATGGTGTAGGCGCCGTAACGGAATACTCCCGGCTGGAATGAGTTGCCGCTGATGCGAAGGTTGTAGACCATCTCGCCGGTACTTTCACTGATGATCCTGACAACAGGGTTCCAGAGACCCTCAGTAATCACTTCAGGGAGCCAGCCTGTTATCTTTCTTCCGTAGTTGTCGGCCTGGCTGATGGTTAAAGGCCAGCCAGGGAATGGCTCTCCTGTTGCCGGGCCGGCATATCCCGGCCAGTTCGCCAGCTCTATCTCCCTGGATGCCCTCCTGAAGGTTATGGCGCTGTAGCCGGTGACAAGCTCATTCTGACGCGTCGGTTCTGCCGTGCTTTTGTGCGGGTTGGCCACCGCCTTTACAGTTATTTTGTTTCCGAAGCCATCCCTGAATTCACCGGTGTATTCCGGAGCACCTTCCTCACGGTTTCTGCCCGGTTGCGGGGGGAACCACCTCCTTGGAAAGATATTGCCGGTTGCAGGAGATACAATTGCATATCCTGCATCATCCCAGTCGTCGGTTCCGTACCGGAGGGTTGAAGGAAGGTGCTGGTCACCGCAGACATGAAGTGCAAATGCCTTCCTGATGATCTTCAGCGCACGGTCACGTCCGCTCTGCGGCCAGCCGTCAGAATCGAAGTCGGTGACAATCCTGTCGCCCCTGACATATACTCCTGAGTCAGGTATCTCCAGAAATGGCACAATGGCGTCGCTGGCGGCGGAGTCAGGCAGGGTGGACAGGTTGGCCCACAGTGTCTGCGACAGGACAGCTTTCATCCAGGTGCCTCGTGACCAGTCTCCGGCCCATTGTTCCAGGAAAGCGTTCTGCCGGTCGCCGAGCAGTGTGGCTCCTGCAACGTCAGCAGACCGTTCGGCACTCCACCGGGGATTCTGCGGCCAGCCGTTGACAATCATGGCATCGGGCAGCAGCTCTGCTGGTGCCGACTTGAACTTGCGGTCCTCTATCACCGCGAAGCTGACACCGCCAACGTTGCATTCGGTAAAGAATACGCCAATGCCCTGTTCCGCCGGCGCAGGATCGACAGGATCAGGGAGGTGGCTTGTCTGGGTCTTCTGAACCGTGTTGACAAATCGTGGCGACATTTTATAACCTCCGGCATCCTGGGCCATGCTGCCCTCAAGCCCGGGGGGTGTGGCTCTGCCGCCACAGCCCCACAGGTTGCCGTGATAGACGTCGTGGTCATCGGGGATCGTCACAGCCGGAACCGTGGTCGTGAGGTCACGGTAGGTAATGCACCACAGATACCATTTGTAGAGGTAATCTTCAATGGCACCCTCGCCGAAGACGGCAGCCGTGGGGGAGGCGCCCTCATAGACCTGGTCGCCGGCAAAAAAGAGCAGGTCGGGCTTATGGCGTCTGAGATTGTCAGTCATGCGCCGGTGAGGGAACAGAATGCCCCATTCAAACGGAAAGTACCCTGCATCTATCCCTGCCCATTTCTTCGGATCGGGCTTTATGACCTGTTCAATGCATGACAATGAGAGCAGCTTTATCTCCTCCTTGTCCACCGGATCATGCTTCACGGTGCCGGAGAGCATGTTTCCGGCATCATTTCCGTAACGGTACCTTGCAACCAGCCGGTATGGGCGGTCCTCACTGCCGGTGATGCCTGTCAGCCGGAATGCAGCGGTCCAGGAGGGTGTATCGACGGCAGCGGTGGCGACAGTCTGCCACCTGCTTTCATCCATGAACTGCAGATCAACCGAGTCGCACAGATCCCTGCCCACGGGCATCAGCTGTGCAGTCATCCTGAGAATACCCCTGCTAAGTGTGTACTGAGCCGTGACAAGCGGGCCGGTGCTCCTTTCCCGGTAGCTGAGCATGCGTGAGCCTCTGACACGCCAGCCGGCAAAGGAGAAGCGCGTGGCAGAGAGGCCTCTCTTTGCGGAGTGTGATACCAGTGCGATATTGCCGGTCAGCATTGATGTTTCAACCTGAAAGTCTTCGATGGCCGAAATCACCCGTCTTGAAGAGGGGTCGACTGCAATGATGGTTAAAGATGTCATGCCCTCACTGCTTCTTTCAGCCGTAATACGCAGCAGTGCCTCCTTCCATTCCGGGAAGCCCTTTGACGCATAGGCCGGGTAATCATCCGGCTGTGACAGGTCACGGACAAACACCCTGCCGCTGGCGTCGAGGCCAACAAACAGACCCGCACCCTCGCCCCAGGAGTGAAATATCAGGCTGGCGGAGAGATAGTCAATACGCGCTCCTGCACCCAGGAGCACTCCGGCGGCTGCGTCCCTGCCCTCACCCCGTCGACTTCCGGCTGCACTTTTCCTGAAGCTGCTGCTGCCGGTTGCAGTACTGCTGCTGCCGGTGCCAATGCCGGGTGTGGTGCCGGATACTTTCCGGATGTTTACCAGGGTAATGAGATTGCCCTCCTCCGGCCCCGCTCTCCTGGTCATCAGATGTACGGTACGCAGGGGGAGGTCGCTGAGACAGGTGAGCCTGCCATCAATGATCTCCCAGTCGGCAAGCCTGTTCGCCCAGAGATCGGGTCCAACCCACCGGCTGTCCGGATACTGTTCCCATGCCGACGAATATCCGTTGCCCGAAAAGCGGGTGCATGAGACGGACAATAAGACTATTATGACCGCCATCACTGAGGTAGCGGTAACAGTTCTGGTACTGGCCATGGTTAAGCTATTTGACGGTTAGCTCCGCTAAGATATCATCTTTCATGACATTCTGCCCGGCCCTGACGGCAATTCTGACCACGGTACCGTTCACCGGTGACTGTATCTCATTCTGCATCTTCATCGCTTCAAGGATCACCAGTGCTTCACCCCGCACAGCCTCGCTGTTCTCGCGTACAAGGACGTCTATGATCTTGCCCGGCATGGGGGCCTTGACAGCTACTGTGCCGCTCTTGCCGCGACCCGTTTTAAGCACTTTTCTCCTCTGCATCGAGATGGGGGTCTCCACGGTAAATTCATGGCTGATGTCATTGAACAGAATCTCGTACCTGTTCTGCCTGACGCGTACTATCTCCACCGGGTACCTCCGGTTTTTCCAAAGCACGTGGACGCCGTATTTGTCGTCTTCGCGAAGCTCAACGGTGTACTCCCTGCCGTTGACTTTTATGACATTGCGCAATGGAAGGGAAAAGGTGAACTTGTGGCCCTCGCCCGAGAGGGCGTAGAGTCTCCTGATACCGGGTTTTTCAGATTTCATTCTTTCAGAATTGAGAGAGTCTTTTTCTCAGCAGCCAGGGGGTAAGCTCCTTCCCCTGGTCAAAACTGATGCTTGATTTTTTCTCCGCGAGGTTCTCTTCAGCAAAGAGCTTCGTTGCCAGCCATGCAGCAATGGTCTCCTCATATTCGCTGCTGGTGTGGTATCTATCCAGCTCCTTTTCGATGAACGCCGTGGTGAAGGTGCCATCCTGGAATATTTTGTTGCGCATCAGCATGCGGAAAAACGGGAGAGTGGTCTTCGTACCCCTGATCCATACCCTGTCGAGGGCTTTTTTGGTATTGGTGATGGCCTCCCTGCGGCTGGCGCCGGTGACTATGAGCTTGGCTATCATGGAATCATAGGCGGCAACGATCGGTGATCCGGCCCTGACACCCGTGTCAACGCGTATGCCTGCCTCTTCAGGCAGGCTGATATTCTCTATCCTGCCCGGTGAAGGGGCGAATCCTGCCTGCACATCCTCAGCATTGATGCGGCATTCAATAGCCCAGCCCTTGAGCTTCACATCCTCCTGCCGCAGGGTGAGTTCTTCACCTGCTGCAATACGTATCTGCTGCTCAATGAGGTCTATGCCCGTGATCATCTCCGTCACCGGGTGCTCCACCTGTATGCGGGTGTTCATCTCCATGAAGTAGAAGTTACGGTCGGAGTCGAGCAGAAATTCCACGGTGCCTGCCGAGTAATAGCCTACGGCAGCTGCTATTGTCACAGCTACTTCTCCCATTCTATTCCTCAGCTCGTCGTCCAGGGCAGGAGAGGGTGCCTCCTCAAGCAGTTTCTGATGCTTGCGCTGAATAGAGCACTCTCTTTCACCCAGATGGATGATGTTTCCGTGCGTGTCGCCAAGTATCTGAAATTCAATATGCTTGGGGTTATCGATAAATTTCTCTATGAAGACGCTGGGATCGTTGAATGCTTTCTCGGCTTCGCGGCTGGCCATATTGAACATCTTCTCCATCTCCGACTCCTGGCGGACGATGCGCATTCCCCTGCCACCGCCGCCGGAGGCAGCCTTGATTATTACCGGGTATCCTATGCGGGCTGCATGTTTCAGTGCCTCCTCCTCATCGGCGACGCTTCCCGGAGTGCCGGTGGCCATGGGTATTTTGTGCTTCAGGGCTATCTGTCTGGCGATGGTCTTGTTGCCCATCTTGTATATGGCGTCAGGCGACGGGCCGATGAATACTATACCGTTATCCCTGCACTTCTCGGCGAAGTATGCGTTCTCGGCAAGAAAGCCGTAACCGGGATGGAGGGCGTCACATTTCTGTTCTGAAGCCACAAAGATCAGTTTTTCGATATCGAGGAACACCGGTATCACAGCTTCGGTGTCATCTTCCTCATGGATAACATCGGCTGACGACAGGTACATGGCATCGGGTTCAGCCTGGGTGCGTATGGCGACGCATTCAATGCCCATCCTGCGTGCCGTACGCATGATCCTCACGGCTATCTCACCGCGGTTTGCTATCAGTATCCGTTTTATTCTGATCATTTAGTTTTTTCTGTTACAAAGTCTTTTTACTTAACATTCAGGTTACCTTGTTCAGTCTACAGTCTTCAGTCCTCAGTCTACAGTCCACAGTTAACCAATTAGTTACAGACTGCCGACTGCCGACTGAAGAGTGCCGACTGCCTAGAGTGGCATATTCCCGTGTTTCCTTGACGGCACCTTGACGCTCTTGTTTTCCAGTGCCGCGAATGCCGAGAGCACCTTCTCGCGTGTCGTGGCCGGATCGATGACCTCATCGATATATCCTTTCTCGTCGGCAATGAACGGATTAGCCACCTTCTCGCGGTATTTCTTCAGCAGCTCCTTTTTAAGTGTCACCGGATCTGCTGCTGCTGCCAGCTCGCGCCTGTAGAGTATGGCCACGGCGCCGTCAGGCCCCATAACGGCTATCTCTGCCGAGGGCCAGGCGTAGTTGAAGTCACCGCCCATGCCGCGGCTGTTCATGACAATATATGCGCCGCCGTAGGCCTTGCGCAGGATAACGGTTATGCGCGGCACTGTAGCTTCGGAATAGGCAAACAGCAGTTTGGCGCCGTGCCTGATGATGCCTGAATGCTCCTGGTCCTTGCCGGGAAGAAACCCCGGCACATCCTCCAGAGTCAGTATCGGTATGTTGAATGCGTCACAGAAGCGTATGAAGCGCGCAGCCTTGGTGGATGAGTCGATGTCGAGCACACCGGCCAGAACCTTGGGCTGGTTGGCTACTATGCCCACAGTTTTTCCCTCCATCCGGCCGAATCCGGTGATGATGTTGGGTGCAAACAGCTCGGAGGTTTCGAAGAAACTGTTGCGGTCAACAACAAGGTTGATGACGTCACGAACGTCGTAGGCCTTGTTGGGGTCATCGGGGACAATTTCGCGCAGCCTGGGGTTGACACCGGGAGTGTCGCCGGCATACGCTGCGGCAGGCGGGTTCTCGAGATTGTTGGAGGGCAGGTAGGAGAGGAACTTTCTCACTGCAATGATAGTGTTTTCCTCGTCATCATAGATCATGTTCGCCACGCCGCTGCGGCGCGCGTGAACCTCCGCGCCGCCCAGCTCCTCACTGCTTATCTCCTCATTGAGCACCTCCTTGACCACGTTGGGCCCTGTGACAAACATGTAGCTCGTATTGCTGGTCATGAAGACCCAGTCGGTCAGGGCAGGTGCATAGACGGCACCGCCGGCAGCGGGTCCCATGATCACCGACAGCTGAGGGATGATACCCGACGACTGAATAATGTTATTGAAGATAGCGGCATATCCGTTGAGGCTGGCGATGCCCTCCTGTATCCTTGCGCCACCCGAGTCATTGATGCCAATGAAGGGGGCACCCATTTTGAGTGCCATCTCCTGTACTTTGGCGATCTTGCGGGCATGGACTATGCCCAGTGATCCACCCATGATGGTGAAATCCTGGGCGAAGGCAAACACCAGCCTGCCGTCGATCTTGCCGTGACCGGTGACCACACCGTCGCCGTAGGCCATCTCAACCTTTCCGAATTCAACACCCTGGTCCGAGGGTGTCACGTAGGCGTCAATCTCTTCAAAAGTGCCTGAATCGAACAGCAGGGCAATCCGCTCATGGGCCGTAAGCTTTCCCTTGGAATGCTGCCTTTTGATGCGCTCTGCACTGTATTGCTTCCTGTATGCCTCCTCTCTCTCAAGGTATGATCTGAAATACTTTCCGTTTATCTCCATTTTGGTTAGGGTATGGTATACTGCCGCATGCCTTTGATAATCGCATGACAAAAGTCATTAATTTGCAAATAATATGCAAACCTATTTTTCGACTGAAGAGAGGCAGGCAGATTTAAATATCAGTAAGACAGATGTTTGCCTTTAGAACAATATTATCTGACGTACTCCCTGATTGTCTCTGCCCAGAGACGGTAACCCTCATATGAGAGATGGAGGCCGTCGATGCTGCATTTGCGCGGCAGGTGATTGTTGCTGTCGGCCATGACACTGAAGAGGTCTATGTAGGTATGTCCGAATTCAGATGCAAGTGCCTTCAGCCTGCCGTTGAGCTCCATTATCAGCTCAGTCTTGTCAGTATGGTTGCGTGCCATGCCCGTGGCAGGGTTCACCGGAAGGACACTCTCAACATACACCTTTGTGCGGGGGCTCTCCGTCCGTATACGTTCCAGGATGGTCCGGTAGTTGGCGGTTATCTCATCCACGGTCATGTTGCGGGAGAGATCGTTGACGCCGATCATTATGAAGATCTTTGCAGGTTGCAGCTTCGTGACGGCATCAAGGCGCAGCAGCACCCCTTCGGTCACGTCGGCGCTGATGCCCCTGTTGCGGCACCTTTTGTTGCCCAGCAGTTCGAACCACTCGGCACCGTCAGTAATGCTGTTGCCGAGAAAAACTATCTCATTTTTGCTGTCAGGGAGATGATCGTACATGTCCTTGCTGTGCCACCAGTATGCCGAGTATTTTGAGCTGTCGACGACGGATGTGGTTTGCTGCCCATAGGTTGCGGTCAGAGTGAGGAGCAGGATGATTGGCAGGAGGAGTGACTTTTTCATTTGGTTATCTGATTTCTGTTTTATTGTTCGAATGAAATTCGCCTGGAGCAAAATTAATCATTTCCCCATGTAAGTTGCCGGGCATCCGGGTTTCATTCTGCAGGAAACGTCTGTAGTTGTCCGGAGGGACTCCTGGCGTTACAGTATTATCCTGTTCTTCTGTGAGCTGTGCCCGGGCAGGTTTCATTAATTGAATCTGTTGATTATCTGCACCATCTTGTCATACTTTGCCTCCATGTCCTGCAGAAGGGCAATCTGTGCCCTGTTTCTGCGGAGGTTATGTTCAGGGTAGCTGATCTTGTAGTATATGTCTCCCGCGATGTAGTCGGTCAGGAACCTGGTGGCCATGATGTAGGTAAGGAGTTTTGGAGCGAAGGGTATGTATTCAATCTCAGTCGCACTGAGGGTGCCCATTGCCTCAGAGAGGTAACCCTCAGCGTAGGCCCTGTATATCTCAATATCCATTGAAACCGCATCAAGGTCGGAGCTGTCCTCATCGGCCCGGTTGGCAGCTGTCCGGATGGCATCGCCGAAGTCATAGTGCACATAACCCGGCATGACTGTATCGAGGTCGATGAGACACAGTGCCCTGTCACTGGCATCAAAGAGAATATTGTTGAATTTTGTGTCGTTGTGGGTGATCCTTACGGGAATCCGCCCTTCACGGCCCAGTCTGATGAGGATCTTCATCTCCTCCTCCCTTGAGGTTATGGCCTCGGTCTCGGCACGTACCTGCGAGACCCTTCCTGCGGGATTTTCATCAATTGCCCTGTGAAAGTTCTCCAGCCGTTTCTCAATGTTGTGAAAATCCGGTATGGTCTCATGCAGCGGCTCGCCCGGCAGGTCGGCAAGCATGGCCTGGAACCGCCCGATGGCCCTGCCTCCCTCGAAGGCCCTGTGGTATGAGTCCACCCTCTCGTAGGAGCGGTGGTCGGAGATGAAGATGAACGTCCTCCAGAATTTGCCCTCCTCATCAACGTAATATGATTTGCCGGTGGCTTTCACCGGTATCACTGTCATGCACTCCCTTTTGGGGTTGCTGCCGGGGATCAGGGCGATTTTCCTCCGGAGATGGGTGGTGACCCTTTCGATATTCTCCTGAAGCCCTGGTACATCCCTGAACACATTATCATTGATTCGCTGCAGGATGTAGTCATCACAATCCTTCTCCTCCGTGACAATGCGGTAGGTGTCATGAATATGGCCCGGGCCGAAGCTCTCTCCGGTGAGAAAGGTGCCCTCCGTGCCGAAATGGCTGAATATCTCCTGAAGGTCAGCTCTCATGCCAGGAGAGGTTATCTGCCTTTCAGCCTGTATCCGTGAAGCGAATAGTAGAGCAGTATAAGATAGCAGGGCAGGCAGACCCAGTATGCGGCCTGCGTGCTGAAGATGTCAGCAAGTTTTCCGTAGATGAGGGGTATGATGGCCCCGCCCACGACCGACATTACCAGAAGTGCGGAGGCGGTCTTGGTGAACCGCCCCACGCCGTTGAGCGCCAGCGGCCACATTGAGGGCCAGACAAGGGCATTGGCCAGCCCCAGCAGCGCCACAAAGAGAACGGTAACCGGTATTGTAAGCGTCACTGCTTCAAAGGTGACGAGATCCCTGAAGGGCATGGTTATCTGCGCTGCTGAAGGAGTGAATATTGCTCCCAGTGTGAAGATGATCCCCAGGATGGCTGAGATCCTCAGGGCATTAACCTGTGACAGAGCCTTAGGTATCAGGATGATGCCCATGATATAGCCCAGTATCATCCCGAGCATGGTGAGTGATGTAAAGTACTTTGCCGATGACATTCCGATGTCCAGCGACTGGCCGTACCTGATGATTGTGTCTCCGGCGATCACCTCGACGCCAACATAGAAGAAGAGTGCCACGGCCCCTATGATCATGTGCGGGAAATGCCATATGCTCGTCTTGTTGACGTTGGTCTCCCCGACAGATGGCTCCTCGGCATCGGTGTCCACCTCGGGCAGGTGTGCAAAACGAAGCAGCAGCCCCAGTGCCACGAGTATGACCGCCATAATGATATAGGGATTGATGACCCGGGTTGCCAGGAGGTCAAGTATCTCAGCGCGTGCCAGGGCATCGGTGGCGGCTGCAAGTTGCGCATCGAGGATGTGGGAGTCCTTGAGAATGTGGGCACCGAGGATCACCGGAGCTATGGCCCCGGCAAACTTGTTGGCTATGCCCATCATGCTTATGCGCTTGGCGGCACTCTCACGCGGCCCGATAATGGTAACGTACGGATTGGAGGCTGTCTGCAGCAGCGCCATCCCTGTTCCCTGTACAAACAGGCCGAGAAGGAAGATGGCATAGTTACGGGCCAGGGCGGCAGGAATGAAAATAAGGGCCCCGACAGCCATGACCCAGAGGCCTATGGACATGCCGTTCTTGAATCCCGTTTTCTTCAATACTGCCGAAGAGGGGAGCGACATCACAAAGTACGAGATGTAAAAGGCGGTGGTCACGAAATAGGCCTGGAAATCGGTAAGCTCACAGGCAGTACGCAAAAAGGGTATCAGGATGCCGTTGAGCCATGTGACAAAACCGAAGATGAAAAAGAATATCGCTATTACCGTCATGCCGACGATGTAATTCTTCCGGCTTATGGGGGCCGCTGCTTCAATTGTAGTCATCGCTGTTGCTTTATGGTGTGATCTTGATTAATGGATTGCCTTCTTACATCAAAAGGAAGGTCAGGGTTCAAAACTAATCTTTTAATAAATAAACTGCAATATTGAAAAACATTGTTTCATCCTGCCGCGAAATAAAAGGGTAACATTCTCTTGTCACCGTTTCATTCGATAATGTTAATTTTGCGGCATAGAAAGGAATTATGGAAAAAAGAGATGTCATTGAAAGAATAAAAAGCAGGAAAGCCTTCATCAGCGACATGGACGGCGTCATCTACCACGGCAATAAGCTCCTGCCGGGTGTTCCCGAGTTTGTCGAGTGGCTCAAGAGGGAGAAGAAGAAGTTTCTCTTCCTGACCAACTCCAGCGAGAGAACTCAGAGGGAGTTGCGTGAGAAGATGCTGAGGCTTGGGATTGACTTGCCCGAGGATGTCTTTTATACCAGTGCACTGGCGACAGCCCAGTTCCTCGCTTCCCAGAAGCCGGGGGGAACGGCGTATATCATAGGTGAGGCAGGACTGATCAATGCTTTATACAACGCCGGATTCACGATGAACAACTACAATCCTGACTATGTTGTGGTGGGAGACACCCGCAGCTACAGCTTCGAGAAGATAGAGCAAGCAGTCAACCTGGTTTTGAAAGGGGCCAAGCTCATCGGGACCAATCCTGATCTCACCGGTCCCGTGGAGAACGGCATTATCCCTGCCACCAAGGCTCTCATAGCCCCCATAGAGATGGCTACCGGGCGCAAGGCCTATTTTGTCGGCAAGCCCAATCCGCTGATGATGAGGATAGCCCTGAAGAAAATCGGATGTTCAAATGAAGAGACGGTAATCATTGGTGACAGGATGGATACGGATATTATTGCCGGGATAGAGTCTGAGATAGATACGCTCCTGGTGCTGACCGGCATCTCCACTCTTAAGACGGTTGACAAGTTTCCTTACAGACCGGCCTACATACTTGAAGGGGTGGCGGATCTGGTACAGTAGTATCTGTGTCGGAGTGAACTGTCTGGTGCAGTATAATCCTGGCGGAAAGCACGTCATTTCATGACCGGGTTGACAGTGCCGATGCCGCCCGATGTCATACGCAGACAAAGTGAACAGAAATACCGTAAAATAATACAGACATGAAAAGAATACTCCTGGCAACTGGCATGGCATTGCTTATGATGTTGCCCTCTCCAGCACAGAAGCCTGTCAGGGTGACCTACAAGACCATTGTCAACGGCAGGGAGGTGCAGGGTGATTCGCGCACATTCATTGAGAGCGACGGTGTAACAGTAAAGCTTTCCGCCACGCCCCGGGACCCGGAACGGAAGGAGATACCCTCGCCGGTGCAGTCGGCCTACATTGACATGACCACCGGGAGGTACATCCGTCTGGCTGACATGCCTGACGGGAGTAGAATAAGTGCCGTCATGCCCTTCAGCGAGATGCCTGTTGCAGAGATTACGGATGAGAAGGAGGTGATCGCTGGATATGAATGCACAAAGGCCAGGCTTACCTGGTTCTCCAACAGCATTGAAATATGGTATACGGCTGATGCAGGGGTTGCCGGCACACCTGTTCCTGCTTACGGGGTGCCTGACGGCCTGGTGCTGCGGGTTGTGCGGAATGGCAATAATGTTACAGAAGCAGAAAAGGTGGAACAGTTAAAAAAAGGCCAGGTGAGCCTGGATCTTCCGGGCGATCTGGGCAGTGAAGTGGACCTGATGGCTTTTGATCATTACCTGAGGGAGGCTTTTGTAACCACGGTGACTGTTTTTGACAATGATGTGATTAACTGGGAAGGAGAGGTCATCAACCCGCCTTTCGGGCAGGAAGGTGTGCTGTACCGGTTTGCCGGAGGAACAATCATACTGAGGAAGGTGACACTGCCGCAGGTGCATGACCGTTACAGCCTGTTTGCCGAGATAACACAGTATTCGGCAGGAGATGCCTATGATCGCACCGGGACTGTGTTCGTCATACCGCAGGGTGACTCCCTCACTTTTCTCGACGGACTTACCGGCGGACATACGGAGCTGCCCCTCTACACCGACAGGCACGGCAGGGAGTACCGGGGGGTGGCAGCTACATCCGAATACCGGCCTCCTGTTGAACTGGTGAGATTCTTTACCCCTTTCGGCGTCAGGAACTTCAACGACCGTCGTACGGTGCCCGGGCTTACCTGGCAGGACTCAGCCTTCTACAGGCAGGATATCACCCAATACCTGCCTTTGCTGCGCGGTGAGGCATGGATAGGGGCATTCATCGGGAACTATGACAGGGGAGGACACAGGCTCTCCCTGAGACTGAAATACTACCCGGAAACCAGGGAGCTGGAGCCTGAACCTGCAGGGGAGAAGTGGATATCATCACTTTTCAATACCCTGCCGATAATGGAGATGGCAGGCCAGCAGTACGGTACCATGTTTGACGGCGACACTCTCACGGTGAAGGTGGATATCCCCGAAGGGGTTGAGGATCTGCGTATGGTTTACATCACCACCGGCCACGGGGGGTGGGGCGGTGGAGATGAGTTCAACCAGAAGCTGAATGAGCTCTTTGCTGACGGCAGGAAGGTGTGGTCATACATACCCTGGCGTAGCGACTGCGGCACCTACAGGCTCTTCAACCCGGCCTCAGGCAACTTCTGGAACGGCCTCTCATCGTCTGATTACTCCCGCTCGGGATGGTGCCCGGGGTCGGTTTCCGAACCGCTTATCATTCCTCTGACCGGGCTGGAACCGGGCACGCACACCATAAGCGTGACGGTGCCCCTGGGCAAACCAGAGGGCGGCAGCTTCTCACACTGGAACATCAGCGGAGTGCTGGTGGGAGATCGTTCCAGGTAGAAGATGCTGCATTCTAAAAATGAAATAAATGTCATTCTTTAGTGCAGTTTAGGGTTTGATTTGCTAACTTAGTGTTTGTTTTTTTTCACTAACCCTAAAAACTTACCTATGGAAAAACCAACCCTGTTAAGTAAGTATCTAACCCTTATTGTTGCATTTCTTCTTATGTGCGGCATAGCCAACGCTCAGAATGTGACAGTTACGGGTACCGTTACCGGCTCTGATGACGGCTTGCCGCTCGGCGGAGTAACGGTGTTACAGAAAGGTACCACAAATGGTGTGGTATCAGGATCTGATGGAACCTATTCCATCACCGTACCAATGAGTTCTACACTGGTATTTTCATTTCTAGGCATGGAATCGCAGGAGTTCGTGGTTGCAGACCAGCGTGTCATCAATGTTGTGATGTCATCTGTCACTACCATGATGGACGAGATTGTGGTGACGGCCCTTGGCATCTCACGCGAGAAAAAGTCTCTGGGCTTTGCCGTGACGGAAGTCTCCGGTGATGAGGTGGCCATGGTCAAAGACCTGAACATCACCAACAGTCTCTCAGGAAGGGTCTCCGGCGTCGTTGTGACTCAGGGAGCCTTCGGCCCCGGCAGCAGTTCCCGTGTAATCATCCGCGGCAACAACTCAATCACAGGCAACAACCAGCCCCTCTATGTGGTTGACGGTGTTCCAATTGACAACTCCGGTTACGGAACTGCCTCTCAAGCCAACACGGGAGAATACTCCAAGTCGGACTTTGGTTCCGGTGTATCTGACCTGAACCCTGATGACATCGAATCGATGTCGGTACTCAAGGGGCCCAATGCGGCAGCTCTTTACGGTTCACGTGCAGCCAACGGTGTGATACTTATCACAACCAAAAAGGGTACCCGCAACAGGGGCCTGGGTGTAACCTACACCGGCAACTTCACCTTTGAGACGCCCATGATACTGCCACAGTACCAGAATGAGTACGGCCAGGGAACCGGCGGGAACATAACAACCATTTATGATGAGCTCAGGACCACCGGCGGATCATGGGGCGCGAGGCTTGACGATTCGCCCCAGCTCTATTACAACGGTGAGACCAGACCTTATTCACCCCTGCCTGACAATGTCAGGAACTTCTTTGAAACAGGTTCGACGCTTGTCAATACCCTTGCCCTTGACGGCGGAACCGAAAAGGCAGCAATAAGGTTTTCCTACACGAACACAGCTGCTGACGCCATCGTCCCCGGCTCAAAGCTCGGACGTCACAACTTCAACCTCAGGGGTACGGCAGATCTGACCGACAAGCTTAATATCGACGCCAAGGTCACCTATTTCGTGCAGGAAGGGAACAACCGCCCGATACTTGGTACCGAAGGTGTGCTGGCTTATGTTTATAATACCCCGCGAAACGTCGACTTTGAAGATCTGAAAGACTACCAGAATCCGGCCGACTACAGTGTCAAGGCTGTCACCAACGGTTCGGGCAACCCGTACTGGTATCTCCTGCATGACAGGAACGACGACTTCAGGGACCGCGTACAGGGCTTTGCCAAGGCTACCTACAAGTTTACGGACTGGCTATCTGCATTTGTTCGTATAGGTACTGATGTTGTGAATGAGAAACTTGAATCGGTATCAAATGTTGGCCACTGGTACTTCCCCGCAGGCCGTCTGAATTTCAGCAAGACGAGATCTTCGGAGACGAACCTCGACGCACTTCTTATGTTCAGCAAGTCACTTGCACCAAAGCTCCAGCTTGATGCAAACGTCGGCGTCAACCACATGTACCAGACATATGAGGCTCAGGGTGTCTATGCAGAGAACTTCAAGATACCAACCAAGGCCACGCTTGAGAGTGCTGCAAATACGATTCCCTCATATACACCGATGAGAGAAAAGATAATCAACTCTGTGTACGGATCGGCAGTTCTTTCATATGACAACTTCCTCTTCCTTGAGGCAACTGCAAGGAATGACTGGTCATCATCACTCGCACCCGGCTACTGGTCATACTTCTATCCTTCTCTGAGCGGTTCAGTACTGATAAGTGAACTGTTCGACTTCCCCGTTATGGACTATGGCAAGTTACGTGTCAGCTGGGCCAGGGTGGGATCGGATACCAGCCCCTACCTGCTCGACAATGCTTATGATATGGCTTCATCAGCAGGCAGTTACCTTGGTCTTACGATCCTTACGCGACCCTCTACAAGGTATAATCCCTTCCTCAAGCCGGAGCAGACAAGCTCGATTGAGTTCGGTGGCGAGTTCAGGTTCTTCAAGAACAGGTTGTTTACAGACCTTTCATATTATAATATCAAGTCGTACAACCTGATAATGAACGTGCCGATTCCTGCAGCCACAGGTTATACCACTGAGCATACCAACGTCGGTGAGATCACCAACAAGGGCTTCGAGATACTGCTGGGTGGCATTCCTGTTTCCACAAACGGATTCACCTGGGAGGTGTCAATGAACATGTCCAAGAACAACAACAAGCTCGAGGAGCTTATCGAAGGACTTGACAGCTATACATTCTCGACGACCAACAGCGGCGTGGTACTTGTCCAGGCAACCGTCGGTGGCGGCTACGGCGATATCTATGCCACAACCTACAAGAGAAATGAAAACGGGGATGTGATTGTCAATGCTGCCGGAACGTTCATTGTGGGCGACCGGGAGCTTGTTGGCAACTACCAGCCCGACTGGATAGGAGGGCTCACAAACGTCTTCTCATACAAAAACCTCTCTCTGAGGATGCTGATAGATGCCCGCATTGGAGGCCAGATCTACTCGGGTACCGATGCTGCCCTGGATGCTTCGGGTACCTCGGTACGGACACTCGACTACAGGGAGGGAGGAATAGTAATAGATGGCGTTGTCAATACAGGAACCGCAGAGGCTCCCGTATGGAGTCCGAATACTGTGAATATCACTGCCCAGCAATACTGGGGAGCATATTCCGGTATCGGGGAGAACTATGTATATGATCAGACAAACGTCAGGCTCAGGGAGATATCACTCTCCTACACCCTGCCGTCCTCTCTCATGAGCAGGACCTTCATCAGGGGAGCATCGATAGGCATTACAGGACGAAACCTCCTGTTTTTCTATAATGCAATGGAAAACTTCGATCCCGAAACAAGTTACAGTGTTAGTAACTACTCTCAGGGTCTGATGTATTATACCCTGCCGACAACCAGGAGTCTGGGTCTGAATCTGAGACTTACATTCTAACAATTAAAAGTTAAGACTATGAAACCATACAAAATTATATTGCCGCTCATATTCTTGCTGGCTCTGGTTGGTTGTACCAAGAACTTTGAGGATATCAACAAGGATCCCAATGCAATAACAGCAGACGAAGCCAGTGCAAGGTACTTCATCACTGTACCTCAGTTCAAGCTCTTTGCCCCTGACAGGTACCCCTACTGGAGGATTCACCTGATTCACTGTGACCGTTTTGCCGGCCAGTTCCTGTTCGGGCACAATTACTCATGGTGGAATGACGGCCTTGGCTATTCCTACAACTCGGCCTATACTGATGCAGGATGGGACTTCCTTGCCGGTTACTTCGGCCAGCTCGACAACTTCCTCAAGCTGACAGCTCCGGGGGGTGATTTTGAGAATGAGTACATGTATGCCGTGGGTCTCATCATGAAAGGTATGTATTATCAGATGTACACCGATGTGTTTGGCGAGATACCCTATTCCGAAGCCGGTGACCCGGATATCCTGCTGCCGAAGTTTGATACCCAGATGGATATTTACAAGGGCATCATTGCCGACCTCGATGCTGCCATGGCCACCATCGGCAGTGCAACGAGAACAGGCGACGGAGTAGACGACCTGGGTGTCAATGACATCTACTGCCAGGGTGACCTGCAGCAATGGAAGAGGATGGCCAATACCCTGAAGCTCAGGATTGCCATGAGGGCTCTGGGTGCTCCGGGGAATGACTTTTCAACCAATGCCATCGCCCAGGCTCTCGGTGCTCCCCTGTTGTCCGGAGCTTCTGACAACATACTTATGGAAAAGGATAATGTCATTTCCCAGTGGACCTCTGCAGCCTACAGCGATGTATGGCAGAACTTCGGTGATGCAGCAGGGTGGACTCTCGGCAAGGAGCTCGTTGATTACATGAGGGATAATAACGACCCGAGGCTTCCCAAATATGCCAAACCGGCCAAGGGAGGCACATTCACCTTTGTCCGTCCGGCTTCCGGCAGTGATTATGACCTCTTTCCGAAACGTGTTGACTACATGGAGCAGGTACTGACAGACGCCGGAGCTGTAGTGACCAGGGTTGACAATGGTGACCAGGTGACTATGGGTATAGAGGCCAACAAATATTACATCGGCCAGCCTGTAAGACTCAACGGCTTCATCAAACCACTTGTAAGGATGGAGTTCTTCTGTACTCCTGCCGACGAGATCTATGCCAAGAAGGGAACAGGCCAGAAGATCAGGGAGGAACTGGTGATGTCAAGCGCTGAGGCTTCATTCCTCAAGGCAGAGGCTATCGTCCGCGGACTTACAGGCGGTAATGCACAGGCTGAATTCGAGGCTGGCATAACCTCAGCCATGAAGCTCTGGGGTGTTGCTGACGGGGCCATAGCCACCTATATCGCTGATGAAGATCTCGCTGACATAACAGGAGGGACCACCGACGAGAAGCTGGAGAAGATAGCGGTTCAGAGATGGATAGCAGCCTACACCGACGGATTTGAAGCATGGGCCATCGTACGCAAGACAGGCTATCCGGCCTCACTGGCAGCGGGTGTTGCCGACTTCGACATATATGCCCCCGGCGACATCAACGGTGTTTATCCTGAAAGGCTGAAATACGGCACCAGTGCCTATAGCCAGAACGGTGCCAACCTGAATATAGCCATCGGCAGACAGGGACCCGACGATATGGATACAAAGCTCTGGTTCTCCAAGCCCTAGGAGATCACAGCATGCCTTGCAATTACACTTACTGCCCGGCGCCTTGTGCACCGGGCAGTATTTTTTCAGTATGTTCTGGTCATGGTTTCCGGAACGGCGATGATGAAATCGGCAAGTCCCGTGTTGTCAGGATGAAGCGTCTCTATCTCATCCTGGAGAACGGTGGTGACGGTAGCAACCCTGATGCCGGGACTGTAAAGCCTGAGATAGTAAATGATGCCCTGGTAATTGTCCGAGTGGTAAGCCCCGTTGTAGTGTATAAATGTCTGTCCCTGGCTGAGATTGCTGATGATAAAGTGCGCCATGGTGGCATCCTTCGCTGCCTGCGCCTTGGGGAAGTTCTCGTTGGGCTTGCCGCCCATCCCCGGCATGCCGTGCATTGACATCATATCCTTGTAGCACTTCAGTTCCGGATCATAAGGCATCGGAAGCGGAGCAATCAGGCTCTTTGCTTCTGCAGTGAGGCTGTCAAGCACCTCAAATCCGCCCCGTGACACCATGGAGGCATACCTCCTGGGTATATTCGTTGCAATAAAGGGGAGGCCGTTCTTTTTCGCAAATTCCACAAGCGGCCTGTAGTCGGTCCTGTAGTTTTTCCAGAGCTTGACTTCCGCCTCAAACTTGTCAGCCTCGTACCGTCCTGAGAGATATTCATCAAGCACCAGCTGATCATCGGCTTCGAACATCTCTGCCCCAAGAACAAGGCCGTTGCCGGCTTTCCTGTGGAGGTCCGCGGTGACCTCATATTCCAGCCAGTGTGAAATGGGATTGTCATGGAGCTCTCCGAAAAAGACAACGTCAGCAGAGCTGATGATTTCGATCATCTCCTGGTAGCCTGCAGCCTTTCCTTCACGGTCGTACAGCAGGTATGCCGGTTTGTCCGATCTGAAGGAGAGCAGTACAAGAGAGAGGGTGATGAGAAAAAGTGATGATGTTTTCATGTTTCCGGGTATTGATCCTTTGCAACTGAATACAAATTAAATCAATAATTGTTCTTCCCGGCCCGATGGTTGCTATTTGTTACTGTACGCAGTAAGTATGGCCTTCACATTGTAGTCCTTGGTGTAGTAGAAAGCCGATCTGCCCTGGTTGTCCTTGATGAGAGGGTCGGCCCCGTTTTCGAGAAGCATATTCACCACCTTGCAGTGCCCCCGTGAGGCTGCTGCAAACAGGGCTGTGGCACCCGTTCCTGTCTGCAGGTCGACCCGTGCGCCCTGATCAAGAAGCATGCTGACGATGTCACTGTTACCCTTCAGGGCTGCCAGGATCAGTGGGCTGTTACCGTTTGCCGTCTGCAAATCCACTCTCGCACCGCGGTCGAGCAACAGCTTTACAATCCCGGCCTGACCCTCCTGCGCGGCCAGTATAAGGGCAGTGGCACCGTTGCTGTCCTGCAGGTTTACTTCGGCTCCCCTCTCCAGCAAGGTTCTGACGACATCACCATACCCGTTCTGCGCCGCCATGATCAGTGCCGTGGATCCGTTGCTGTCACGCCGGTCAGTGTCGGCTCCCATGTCGGTCAGCAGAGTGACGATCTCACCGTATCCGTAGAGTGAGGCTACTGTCAGCGGGGTTGCACCGTTATCAGGGGCAAGGTTCACCGCAGCACCCCCCTCGAGCAGCAGTCTCACAACATTGGCATGTCCGTTCTGTGCTGCCATGTAGAGGGCTGTGGTGCCGTTGGCAGTACGAAGGTCAGGGTCGGCGCCCCTGGTGAGCAATGCCCTGCAGACATCCGCTGCACCAATCTCCGAGGCACACATGAGAAGGCTCGCCCCATACTTGTTGCAGTAGTTGACATCATCAATGCCCTGTGCAATCACCAGCGCGGTTTTCAGATCTTTGCATCCGAGGGCATCGTACAGTCTCTTCGGTGAGCCTTTGGTCTGGGCTCCGGCAGGCATCAGGAATAACAACAGCATTGCGGCAACGGATGCCGCAGGGACGAATGTTTTCATTTGACCGCTCTGAAATATTGAAATTAAAATTACAGTGTCAGTCGTTGGCTGACAAGTCATTTTTGACCTTCCGGCCGCCCGTGGTGATGAAAAGACTGTTTTTAAAGATATTGAGAGGCCTGTTATCGAACAAAAATGCAATTCGTCCGTATAAACCTGTTGATTGGATCTTATTGTCACAGTTGAATTATCGTCAAAACCTGAACCGTGTAAATCATGAAAAAGGTTTTATTGCTTCTGATCGTTATGCTTATCGGCCTCGATGCTTTTTCGCAGACATACAGGAGCCGGTCAGCCACCATAAGAAAGGACGGTTTTGAGATAGACCGCACAGAACGGTCGATATATATCAGCGAAAGGGAGATAACGATCTCCAACTACCTGAACGGCAACACCAGCCCGCTTGTGCTGAGTGTATACCTGATAGAGGAGAAGGAGGACAGGTTTGACGGCATCTGCAAGCATTACTACTGTACCGTGAAGAATAACGAGCAGTTAAGTCCCTGCCGCAAGATCGTCGTCATCCGGAGGCCGTACTCCATCACCCTGGAGCTATTCCTGGCAGACAACAACAAGTACGTACACGACCTGGAGATAAACGGGTAGGGAGAAGCAAGCTTCAGAGGTTCCTTCAAAATAAAAAACCCCGCTGACGCGGGGCTGCTCTTTGTGATCCCGGCGGGATTACGCCTCCTGCGTCGGCGTGATCCATGAAGGGGGGCTCCGGACAAAGAGCAGCCGCCTCCGGCGTTCATCTTTTTATTCCTCAGGACCCTCTTTGAAGCAAGCTTCAGAGGTTCCTTCAAAATAAAAAACCCCGCTGACGCGGGGCTGCTCTTTGTGATCCCGACAGGATTCAAACCTGTAACCTTCTGATCCGTAGTCAGATGCTCTATTCAGTTAAGCTACGGGACCGTTTGCGGTGCAAATATATAACAATTTCCTTATAGCTATTCACTAAAAATCGCTTTATCCCCGCATCTGTTGAATATGAAATCCTGCCTGATGTTAAGAGTACAATGAGGCAGCAGATTTGAAATTACGACTATTTACCACCTTTTATGAGCATATGTTCATTATATTTGCATATTGAACAGCAGCTCGCTGCACTCACTGTCAGACCGGGATGATATCCGACTACCGCTGCATATACTGCCTGATGAAGTCTTACGGGAACAGGCTTGAGAAAGCCAATATTCCTGTGACTGCAAAGGAGCATTTCACACGTGGCATGCTGGGGATACTGAATGATAAGTGGTACGGCATCTCGGCGCCCGACTGCGCCCGTGACATTCAGAGTCTCTACAGGTCTGTGATAAACGACCCCGATCCTTTCCTGGAGATCAAGCGTGAGAGCAATGACGCCGTGCTCGGGATGTACGGCGAGCTTGAGAAGATAGTGCAGAGCTCTCCGGATCCCTTCCTGACAGCCGTCAGGCTGGCAATAGCAGGTAATATCATTGACTTTGCCGTGCATGATCACTGTGACCTGCACGGAACGATGGACCAGGTTCTTACTTCTGACTTCGCCATTGACCATTCCGGTCCTATGCGGGAAGATCTGAGCAGGGCGCGGAAGGTACTCTATATAGGTGACAACGCCGGGGAGATCGTTTTTGACAAGCTGCTGGTAAGCGAAATGTCACATCCCGGCCTCACCTTCTCAGTAAGAGGGGCCCCGGCAATAAATGACGCCACCATGGAGGATGCCGAGTACGTCGGGATGACGGGGATCGCGAGGGTGATCTCGAGCGGATATGACGCTCCAACAACGGTGCTGTCAAGATCAGGCGACGATTTTCGCAGGTGCTATGAGGAGGCAGATCTTATTATCTCCAAGGGGCAGGGCAACCTTGAGGGACTGATAGGGGAGCATGACCGCCGGATATATTTTCTGCTCATGGTCAAGTGCGACGTCATTGCCGAATACCTGGGTGTCAGGAAAGGCAGCTGCGTGGTTTACAATGACGTGATTGCAAAAACGGAAAACAGCAAATAGAGAATCATGATAAGTTTCGGTCCTGTTCCTTCGCGACGCCTTGGCAAGAGCCTTGGCATAAACAATATCATCAGACCTAAAGTCTGTTCGTACAGCTGTCTCTATTGCCAGGTGGGGCAGACAAGGAATACAACCCTTACCCGGCAGTCGTTCTTCACTCCTGAACAGATTTTTCGTGAGGTGGAAAGCCACCTTGGCAAACTCTCACCGGGTGACAGGCCCGATTACCTAACCTTTGTCTCCAACGGTGAGCCTACGCTCGACATAAACCTTGGGAGATCAATCGACATGCTCCGTGGCCTGGATATCCCGATTGCGGTCATAACCAACTCGTCAATGCTCACCTTTCCTGAGGTTCGCAGCGAGCTTTCGGGGGCAGACTGGGTATCACTCAAGGTTGACTCCGCGGATGCCGGTACCTGGCAGAAGGTGAACCGTCCGGCGGAGGGACTCGCATTTGATACCCTGCTGGAGGGGGTGATGCTTTTTGCAGGAGAGTTTAAAGGGAAGCTGAGGACCGAGACCATGCTCTGCAAGGGAATAAACGACAGCCGGGAGAACCTCAGGGATGTGGCAGCAATAATCACCGCCATGAAAGCCGGCAAAGCCTATATCTCCATACCCATAAGGCCTCCTGCGGAAAAGGATGTCACGGCACCCGGGGTGGAGAGTGTGAATATCGCCTGGCAGATCTTCAGGGAGGCGGATATTGACACCGAACTGCTCACAGGCTTCGAGGGAGTTGACGCCGGTTCCACGGGCAACATCTATGAAGACATACTCAATATCACCGCTGTCCACCCGCTCAGGGAGGATTCCCTCAGGGAGCTGCTTTCAAAAAACGGTGCTGATTTCAGCATCGTTGAGTCACTGCTGAGCCAGAGGCTTATTAAACGCACTTTCTACGAGGGGCACAAATTTTATCTGCGGGATTTCCAGGTGAATTAATGGAGAGAGGGAGAAGGACAACAACAATCTTACAGGCTAAACAACTGACTGATATGGGTGATCTGTACAAGGAACTGGAAAAGGATTTAAGGTACCGGGAAGGGCTTAATGCATGCATCAACTGTGGCATCTGCACCTCTGTATGTCCTGCCGCCGAGGTGAGCGACTATGATCCGAGGATGGTTGTGGACATGGTGCAGCAGAAGGATGAGAGCATACTGCGACAGCTTTTGTCAGGTGATACCATCTGGAGATGCGGTGAGTGCCTCTCGTGCAAGACCCGCTGCCCCAGGGGCAACGTGCCGTGTTACATCATACAGTCGCTCAGGTCACTCTCAATAGAGACGGGCCTCTTTGCCGAGAGCAGTGAGGGTCGCAAGCAGCTGGTGGTAAAACGCACGGTAGGAGATCATATACTGAAGTACGGATACTGCGTGTACATTGACGAAGTCAAAAATGAATGGTATCCTGAGCAGGGCCCGGTATGGGAATGGCTCAGGGAAAACCGAAAGGAGACCCTTGAGCGGTTCAAGACCAGCTATGGGAAGGAGCAGGCCGGCACACTGAGGAACACGGCACAGGAGTCACTTGAAGATCTGAAGAGGATATTTGATGAGACAGGAGGAACGGCCCGCTTTGCAAAAATTGAAGAGTTTTCGGCCAGGAAGGCTGCCGAGGCCGGCAAGGATTTTTCGGAAGAGAGGGATGAATATTTCAATATGCTGAACAATGGCGAAGAGTAGAAAGAATGATATCTGGGAGGCTTACCAGAAAGAGATAGCCGATGATCACTATTATTTTGCCAGGAGCTGTATCAGGCAGAACTTCTTCCCTGCCGCCGAGGGTCTTTACCTGAAGATCCTGCAGGATGAACTCGGACTAGACATTTTCGATGACCCGCGGCAAACATCATGTACGGGCATAGCCTATCACTCGGGAGTGCTGCCCTTTGAGACCATCATGACGGTTGTGGCACGACAGTTTGCGCTGATGAATGAAGCAGGCTACAAAAACTTTGTTGTCTCCTGTGTCACATCATTTGGCATATACGTGGAGGTGCTCGAGACCTGGAAACATAATCCCGGCATCGAAAGGCGGGCTCATGAGGCACTGTTCAATGCAACAGGAAAGAGGTTTGAGATACCTGAAAACCTCGTTCATGCCAGTGACGTGATTTACAAATACAGGGAGAGGCTTGGTGAAAAGATCAGGAAACGGCTGGTCAATGCCTCAACCGGTGAGCCGCTGAAGGTGGTTGACCACATAGGATGCCATTATGCCAAGATTTTTCCGGAGAAGGGAATAGGAGGAGCGGAGTTTCCCTACGTGCTGGCCGGACTGATAGACGCATGGGGAGGAGACCAGGTTGACTACCCTGAGCGGAGGCACTGTTGCGGGTTCGGCTTCAGGCAGTACATCATCAAATCAAACAGGGGCTATTCAGTGGCTAACTCCAAGAAGAAATTTGACTCCATGGAACCCTTCAAACCTGACCTCATCATTGCCAATTGCCCGGGATGCACATATTTCCTTGACAGATGGCAGTATGTCATCTCCGAGATGGAGGGCAGGACCTACGGCGCCGACGGTTACGGGATCCCGGTGCTGACTTACGAGGAACTGGCGGGCCTGCTTCTTGGCTATGATCCGTGGGATATAGGTTTGCAGACACACGAGGTGGCCGTTGAACCTTTACTTGATAAGCTTGGAATAAGTTACGACCCCTCAGCCAAATATGACGGGCTGAACGGCAGGAAACTGAAAGTGCCGGAGAACCCTGCACACCTTAAGATATGCTGATCTTCCGGCACTGAAAGAATTGATCTTGAACTGACCGCAAAGAATTCTCTCTTCCTTTGGTATTACAGGGCCCCTGTGCTACTCCCTGCCCAGTTCCTTAAGCCGTTTTTCAATGTTCTTCTGCTCGTTGGAAAGGTATTCGATCTGCGACTTCAGCATCTTAATCTCCTCATCCTTGTTCATGGCCGGCATCTCAGACGCGAATCCCGGAGCAAAGCCCTGACAGTAGAAGTCCCGGCCACTGCCTCTCATAAAACCCTGGCCTCTTCCTGCCATGAAGCCACGGCCGCGACCCATGCCCCTGCCATAACCTGACCAGCTTCCGCGGCCCATACCCCTGCCAGGACCTCTGGTGTATCCCGGTGAATCAAATCCGTAGCAGTAACCCATTGCCCTTCCGGTTCCGGGACCTGTTCCCGAAGGTCCGGTACGATCTCCTGATGGCATAATTTCAATTTTTTATGTTCGACATATTTATCTTTCAACAGTCAAAAATAATAAATTAAATGAACATATGTTCACATCAGACATCTTTTTTTTTGAAAAAAAGGGATAGCACCCCCTTTTGTTTTCAGAAGGAAAGGAATTTTCCGGTTGTGACGGGAGTGGCATCAAAAGCGGACCGGAATGTGGCAAGGGCAGATCCGGATGTGCAGTGCGACGGAATTACATGGGTGACCTTCTTTTTCTCCAGGTATTTGACTGTTTCTATTGTCTGGCGATCTTTTTCCTTCAGATGGAATCCCCCCATAATCCCGTAGATTCTGTCAATCCCGGTAACTGCAATCGCATGTTCCACCGTGTTGACAACTCCGGCGTGCCCGCAGCCTGTAATTATGAACAGTCCATCAGGAAGGGCAATGATAAGTGCACTGTCGTCCGCCACAAAATCGGGTGTGCCGTCTTCCAGCACAAATGGGGTCGTCAACGACTCAAACGGTAAGATCCGGGGTATCTCGCCGGCGAAGAGGATAGATTCAGTGATTTTAAACGGTTCCCTGGATGTGATGAGATTGAATTTGCTCTCAATTTCTTTCCTTGAGTTTTTCAGTCCGATATATGAGTGGTCTCTTTGCCGGTATCTCCTGATGAAGCATCCCGGATGGCAGAGCAGTGTGCCGCCACGAAGATGTTCCAGTCCGTTTCCGTGGTCGTAGTGTCCGTGGCTGAGTACGATCATGTCCAGAGCCTCGAGGCTGAGGCCCATGATGGCAGCATTCTTCAGGAAGAGGTCGCTCTGGCCGGTATCAAACAGGATTTTCCTGCCGTCAGATTCGATCAGGTATGAAAGTCCGTGTTCGGCAGCTGTAAGCTCACCGGGATTATTTTCTGTCAGAACGGATAGTTTAACGGCTGTTGCCATGGCAATGAGTTATTTATGTCTGCTGTTCAGACGTGTGCCGAATAGTGCTTCGGGTCACAGGTCTCGCGGTATCTCCTGACGATCTGCTTGAAGTCCTCCCAGGTGTCACGTTTAAGCGAGGGGTCACGAAGCAGTGCTGCAGGGTGGTATACGGGCATTGTCACTATTCCCTGGCATGAGATCCATTTTCCGCGGTCACGGGTGATCCTGTACTCTGATCCGGCCATGTATTTCAGGGCAGTTGCTCCGAGGAGGATCATCATCCCGGGTTTGACAAGCTCAATCTGGTTAAGCAGCCATGGCATGCACACCTCAGCTTCAGCAGGTGTGGGCACACGGTTGTCCGGGGGTCTGCATTTGACAATATTGCTGATGAAGAGATGCTTCTCGCGCGTGAAGCCGCATGCCTCCAGTATCCTGTCAAGAAGCTGTCCTGATTTTCCTACGAAGGGCCTGCCCTGAAGATCCTCGTCGCGGCCCGGGCCCTCGCCGACGATCATGATTGCCGCATGGCGGTTACCCTCTCCGAAGATGACATTGTTGCGGGTCTGCGACAGACCGCAGCGGGTACAGCCAAGGACCTTCTGTTTCAGAACATCGAAGTCGTCTTCCCTGTCAGGTCCGAAAAGCAACCCGGTCATTACGGTTTCCGGTTTTCAGCCTCGGCGTCACCCCTGTCAATCCTGACGATTTTTTCGGACTGGCACTTGTCGCAGTGCTCTTCAAGCTTGGCTGAGACTATTGTTTCATGGCAGTCGTTGCACCTGTACCAGTAGTCGCCGGCTATGAAAGTTCCGCCACGGATCAGTATCGCCTTGCCCTCGGCGAAGGCTTTGGCAACGTTCTTGCGGGCTTTGTCATAGAGCCGGGTAAATGTGGGGCGGGAGATCTTCATTCTCACTGCAGCCTCCTCGTGAGTGAGGTCTTCATAGTCGGCCAGCCGCAGTGCTTCATATTCCTCCACTGACATGACAACTGACTCCAGCTCTCTCATCGGAACGCCGAAGGGCTTATACCCCTCCATCGGCGGAGGCATTTTTATGTGTCTGTATCTTCTCCTGTTTGGCATCGGTAACGAACAGGTTCTCTACGGCAATTATGCCGGATAGATATGATCCTGCAAAGTTAACAACCTGCCCGAAGATTACTTAATTTTTTTTGCCGCCCGGACCACGCGGTCAAAATAGATGGCGAAGGGCCTGTAAGCCAGGTGCGACCATTTCGAGAAGGGCACCTCGATCATCAGCATGGGGAAGAGAACCATCAGGTGAATTACGTAGGTGTAGTAGGTGGGGTAGGGCATCCCGCTGACCCTGAATATGTGCACCAGTATTCCCGTCACGGTTGTAAGAAAGAGGAGTACGAGGAAGGTCCAGTCAGTGATATGTGAGTGCCTGCTCTTCTCATCCTTTTTTCTGAAGCGTGCCGTCAGGAACCAGACTACCCCGATGAGCAGTCCGGCCGTGGCATAGTAGCCCAGGGAACGTTGCGGATGTGTCCAGTGATAGATGTTGTCAGTCTGAAACCATCCCAGGAAGAAGACTATCATGACAAACATGATCACATAGGCACTCATCAGGAACCAGTGGACTACCCAATAGCTGCTGAAGCTGAATTTTTTTCCTGTACCCAGGGTGTCGCATTTTGAGAACTGCTTCTGGGTGGCAAAATGAACAATCAGATTGTACAGTTCTGTAAACCAGAGCTTTAGCGGTATTTTCAGACTCCTGTTCTTCCTTACGATTTTCAGGTACATGTTGAAAATGTTTGACAGCAGGAAGAAGCTGAGCATGCCGGCCATGATCCAGTCTCCTATCTCCACCTGTTTCCACGGTGCGAAGGTATTGAGTTTCACACCTCCCTGGTCCGTCAGTTCCGTGGTCATCGGGCCGTGCAGGAAGAGGAAAAGGACGAGGATCACAAGGGCAAGGAAGGCTATTGATCCGAACTCCCATGCCTTTGAGGTGTACAACTTTCTTCCAAGTCCCGTCCAGTCATATACAGAGGTAAGGTAACGTCTTAGTGACATCATCAGTTCTGCCGGTTTGGCATCCTGGGGGCAGTGTGTGCTGCACTGGCCACAGTAGTAACAGAGCCAGGGTTTTACTGATGAATGGATGTCATCCCTTAATCCCAGCACGCTGAATCTTACCATCTCGCGGGGGAATGAATTCTGCTCGTCCGAGAGTGAACATACTGCAGTACATGTGCCGCAGTTATAGCATGCGTTAAAATCAAATGCGCCGAATTCTTTCAGTCTTTCCCCGAATATTGTGTCTGCTGCAGCCATTACGATTTGATTTTATAGGTGAAAAACTCGTCCATATCGTCAATTGTACCTGTCTGGACACTTCCGTACCTGACGAGCGTCATGAGATGGAACAGCGTTTCGTGCGAGGATATTCCCAGTTTCCGGGAGAGCTGTACGACAGTCATCTCACCTTCCCTGAGGGCATCGAGGATCGATTTTTTTGTCCTGGTATAATTTTTCAGGTTCTCCTTCACGCTTTCCGGTACTTCGCGCTTCTCGCGTAGTATTTTATAGGTTTGTCCCTGTTTTTCTTCCATGGTTAATATTCCTTCCTGTTACCCGGTGTTACTTAATATCCTCAGCAAGTGCGTTTATCATCGTCTCCATTTCCTCGTCGGAATATGCAACAAGGTCGATGGCATTTGTCGGGCAGACCGGCAGGCACATTCCGCAACCCTTGCAGACGGAGTTATTGATTGCAGCAATCTCCTTGCCTCCCTCAGCTACTTTTTTTACGGCGTCAAACGGGCAGGCTTCCATACATTTGCCGCACCAGGTGCAGAGGGCAGCATCAACCCTGGCTATTATCGGCTCGAGCTCCAGCTCGCCTTTACTGACATAGGAAAACGACTTTGTGGCGGCAGAGAGGGACGAGTTCAATGACTCCGTGATGTTTTTCGGACCCTGGCAGGCGCCGCATATTGTTACTCCGTCAATCACCGTCTCAACCGGCCTGAGCTTCATGTGGATCTCATTGAAGAAGTTATCACGTCCCTTCGGCAGCTTGAAGAGTGATGCAATGCTGTTGTCAGATCTGGGCACCATACCTGTCACAAGCACGATGAGGTCAGCGTTCACGCTTATCTCCTTTCCTGCCGTCATGATATCGTTGATTCTGACCGTGGTTTTTCCGTTTGCCCTGATGACTGAGGGAGGGTCATTTTCGTACGACTGCAGGTATATGTCACCCATCTTGAGTGATTCGTTGTATAGCAGTTCCTGCTTGCCGTAAGTCCTTATGCCTCTCGTAAAGTGATAGTTGTTAACGGCTTTGAAACGCTTACTGGTTTCAATGGCTGAATGGATGACGGAGGTACAGCAGTAGCGTGAGCAATACCTGTTCTCGCCTGAGATGTCGTGACTGGCCTCCTCGTATGTGTCGGTCACACTGCCTGCGGGTGAGCTTGCACCGGCCTCAACCTGTCGGCTTCCCACGCAATAGATATATGCTATGTCATGTATAACCTTTCCCCTGAAAGTCAGCGTTCCCTCGCACATGTCGATTATGCGCTTGAACTGTGGCAGGGTGACCACATTGTCAAACTGCAGATATCCGAACTCACCTTCAGAAGGAGTGTAGGGATCAAATCCGGTTGACATCAGGACGGATCCGGCTTTTACTTCCACTATCTCCTCCTTTTGCGAGAAGTCGACGCTGGCGCATACCTTCTCGCATTCTCCGCACCTGGTGCAGTTTTTAATGTCAATTACCGGGTACTGCGGGTACTCACTCGGGAAGTTGTGGTATATGGCTTTCCGGGTGGTTATGCTGAAGTTAAAGTCATCAGGCACCTCGACCGGGCAGGCGTCAATGGCTCTCTGAAGGTTGCCCTCGTCGCATTTTTCATTGATGTAACGGGGGGTCACCTTCACCTTCAGTGTGAAGTCACCTATGTTTCCGCTGTTCTCAATTACTTCTGCACCGGTCAGCAGTCTTATGTTGCTTCTTTTTACAATGTCATCATAGAGCCGGGTAATCAGCTCCTTTCCTGTCTGATCGGTGGTGAAGAGCAGGTCCCACTGCGCTACCCGGCCGCCGACAAAATGTTCTCTTTCAATGAGGGTGACCGGGCAGCCCATGTCGGCGAGCTCAATGGCAGCCCTCATTCCTGAAATCCCGGCCCCGATTACCGCCACGGCTTTCCTGGAGGGTATAGTGATCGGATCGAGTGATTCGGCCAGACGTACCCTGGCTATTGCTGACCTGACAAGGTGTATGGCTTTCTCCGTTGCTCCCGTCTTGTTGTCAGAGTGGGCCCAGGAGACCTGCTCCCTGATATTGGCATGGACGTAGTTGTACCTGTTGAGACCTGCCCGTTCTGCCACAGCCCTGAAGGTGGTGAGATGAAGTTTGGGCGAACATGAGGCCACGACGATGCCGTCAAGCTGGTTCGACCTTATGTCTTCGACCATCTCCTTCTGGGTCGCGTCGCTGCAGGCAAACATTGTTGTCCTGGCGAGAAAGACACCCTTATCATCTTCCACCGCCGCCTTCACCTTTTCCACATCCACATAGTCGGATATGTTACCGCCGCAATGGCAGATGTATACGCCTAATTTCCTGTTCATCACTTTCTGATTATGTAACTCATTGCTTCTGATGATGCTGCTCCTGCCGAGAGAATTGAGTCGGGTATGTCCATCGGGCCCGATGCGGTTCCGGCCACGAAGACACCGTCGATGCTCGTTCTTGCCGGACTGGCCAGGAGGTCTGTCTGACAGACGAATTCAAAGGGATCAAGCCTGAGCTGGCCGCTGTCAAAAAAGGCAGCGTTGTCAGGATTGGAGACCACGCCCACGGACAGTATCACCATATCATGTGTGGCTTCTTTGACGACATTGCCGTTTATATCCTCATAACGGAGGCTCAGGTCGCCGTCTTCCTTTTCAGTGATCATGCCTATTTTCCCCTTGACGAAATTGACTCCCATTCCCTTGGCCTGGTCATAGAACTCCTCGAAGCCCTTCCCGAAGGATCTGATGTTGATGTAATAGATAGTCACGTCGGCCATGGGCAGGGCCCCCATGAGAAGCTGTGCCTGCTTTATGGAGTACATACAGCATATCTGGGAGCAGATGGGGTTTCCCACGGTGATGTCGCGTGAACCGGCGCAGAGTACATAGGCCAGCCTGCACGGCATCTTGCCGTCGCCCGGACGCAGCACGGTGTTGTAGGGGCGGGTGGGAGCAAGCAGCCTTTCCATCTGCATGGATGTGATTACATTCTTCATCTTCCCGTACCCGAACCGTTCTATCTTCAGAGGGTCAAACAGGTTAAAGCCCGTGGCGATGATGACAGTACGCAGGCTAAGCTGATATTCTGCTGCCTCCTGGGTAAAGTCGATGCATTTGGTCGGGCAGGCTCTCTCGCACGCTCCGCAGAGAGTGCAGTTTTCAATGTCAATGGCAGCCACCCTGGGACTGGCAATGCTGAAGGGAATGTATGCAGCCTTGCGCCCCACCATGTCATACTGGTACTGGTCATTCACCACAACAGGGCAGGCTTGTTCACAGAGCTGGCATCCGGTGCACTCCTCCTCCCTGACATACCGGGGATGCCTCATGACCCTGGCTTCAAAGTCGTTTTCACCTCTCTTTACAATCTTCTTTACCTCACTTCCGGTGATAATGGTGATTAACGGGTGTCTTGATATCTCAGACACCTTGGGTGTTGTGATGCATGCCGAGCAATCGAGCGTGGGAAATACCTTGCTCAGGTGGATCATCTTGCCTCCGATGGAGAGATCCTTTTCGACAAGAATCACCTTAAATCCGTTGTTTGCCAGGTTCAGCGCCGCCTCGCCGCCCGCGATGCCGCCGCCTATCACCATTGCATCAAACGAATCCTTGATAATGTTTTCTGCCATGATCAGCTCTGTGTGATTTGAAGTAAATACTGGTTGAAACTCTTGATCTGCTTGACGAAAGCCTCGCTGCAGACGGAACAGATTGCCGCCATGCGCAGACGTGCAGGTTCAAGTTTCTTCTCCTTCATCATCTCGTGGGTCATGCTTACCAGGCGACCCGTCTTCGCGGTGCAGCTCTCGCCATATGTGCAGTCGCTGCCGTCAGCAGCAATGAAGACACCGTCAAAGCCCTTTTCAAAGGCGTGAAGTATCCATGCAGGCTTGATGCCGGAGGAGCAGGGCACCGAGATAGTATATACAGTAGGAGGGTAGTGGAGCTTTAATAATCCCGCCATATCAATGGCGGGATCAGATATCTTTTCGGTTGAAAATACCAGTATCCTGGCACTTTTGGTACTTATACCGGCCATACCTAGCTCTTCTTGAGGAAAATCCTGAAATATCCGCTCTCTTCAATGGTTCCCAGATATTCGTGTCCCTGTTTTGTGCACCACTTCGGGATGTCAACCTTAGTGCCCTCATCGGCGGAGAGTACTTCCATAATCTCTCCGGGCATTATGGTTCCGATAGCCTTCTTTGCTTCAAGCAACGGACCGGGGCATGCCGTGCCCCTTGCATCTACACTCTTGGCCACTTTCAGACCCTGTAATTCTTCTGCTGTCATGATCTTTGATTTTAATGTGTTTTAAAATGATATAAGTTTCATTTGTCGCTGCCCGGATTTTGCATTGCAACAAACCCCGGATCTGTACATATATCTTATATAAAGAGATTGATGTCCGCCTCTTCTGCTGAACTCAGATAGGCTCCGATGCCGCAGATATCGTCGGCCAGGTCAATGAAGTCATCCAGTTTCTCACCGCCCCATATCTTGCCGGCAAGTCCGCAGATATGGATTTTAACATCGGTTATCTCCTTTGCTTCCCTGAAAAATTCAACCCAGCTCTTCACGTTGAGATTCTTCAGTGACTGCATGAATTCCGACTTCAGCTCAGGATTCTCAGCCATCTGAAGCTTGCCGGCATCATCGCCGATCTCCTTCTTGAAGGCGCGGGCACCCTGCAGCAAGACATAAATGTCAACCTTCATGTCCATAGCTGCTGCACCCGAAAGAATGACACCGGCAGCGGTTAGCTTGTCAACACTGCCCGTAAAAAGGCCAAGACACATTTTCTTTGATTCCATATTCAGATTTTTTTACTGTTAATTAGTTAACAAATAAAATCATTGATCATATACGGTTTCAATTTTTGCCTGTGAGGTTAATTGTTTAAATTTGTGATATAGGTCACATATTTTTAATTCGGGAACAGATGGATAATATATGCAGGCTTTGCGGTATCAAGTCCAAGGCAGCATCAACCCTCAGTGAGGAGGAGATTGACGAGCTTTCATTCAACTGTGCGATGGCAAGTTTTGGAAAGGGCGACCCGATTGTCAAGCAGGGGACCTTCTCAACCAACGTAGTCTATCTCCGCAAGGGGCTGGCCAAGATCCATATTGCGGGTCCGTACCACGAGCAGATAGTGCGTATTGTCAAGTCACCCTCATATCTTGCCTTGCCAACCACCTTCGGTGACAAGATCAACCAGTACTCTGTCACCGTTATTGAGCCGTCAGAGGTCTGCTTTATAGACATGGTTACTTTCCGCCGCCTCATGAGCAGCAATCCCGAGTTCGCCTACGAGATCATGCTCGAAGTCTGCAGGAATGAACTGGAGGCTTTCAACAGGTGTGTGAACAGGACTCAGAAGCAGATCAGGGGGAAGATTGCAGATGTTCTTCTGGAGATGTCAGAGAGGATCTTCAGTTCTGACACATTCAACATACCGGTCAACCAGGAAGAGATAGGTAACCTTGTCGACGCCTCGCGTGAGAGCGTCAGCAGGGTGCTGAATGAATTTGCCGCGGACGGCATACTCAGCCTCTCGGGAAAGAAGGTCAGAATACTGAACAAGCAGACCTTGCTAATAATAAGTGCCAACGGCTAAGCAGTGATCTGCCGGTCTGGGACCCGGAAATGAAACAGGATTAGCCGGCTTCAGAGCTGACCTGCGACTGATGCAAACTGCAGACCGTTGCCGGAGTTGTGAAGCATTCCTGCAAGCATGTTTTTCTCCTTCTCCGTTTTCCTGAGCATATAAAAGAAGATGGTTGCCGCAGATTCACTGAGGGCATTCTCTGACGCCAGAATATTATACAATTTAATGAGACAATCGTCAAAATGAAGCTGGATCCTGATGAGGTCCTCCATGGTCAGTCTCTCCTGCAGGTCAAGCACCCTGAAGCATTCCGAGATCTGGTCCGACAGTTTGTCGCAGGGAAAATCGAGCCAGCAGTTCATTGCCGCAGCTATCCTTTTGTGTCTTTCCAGGTATTGCTCCCTGGATTTTTCATGCTGAAGCATTTCACGTAACAGGGATTTCATTTTCTTCTCTTCAGTCCTGTCATAAACAGTGCTGTAGAGTTGAGCCACCTGCCTGTGATACGACTGTATCTGTCCTATGATTTCACTTTTCTGTCTGTACATGATATCCTCCTTCCTGTTTTAGGGTTACCCGGGTCTAAATCCATCCGGGTATCTCCTGCAGTAAAGGTCGGAAACTTAAGTAATTCATGATTAGCTTAGTAGCCAGTTCACGGCAAGGAAGCGATTGATATATATCAAATTCTTGTTTGAGGAGATCCTGTTTTGCATGCAGGGCAGGGCAGCCATTGCCGGGCCACCCGGGGTTGTGTCCGGCAGCATTGTGAGAGGGGAGGGATGCCGGTCATCCTTTCTGACTTATCACCTTAAGCCGTTCAATATCCCTGATCTCAATCCTTTTGCCATCCAGCTCAATGATCTTCTCACTGTTGAATTCCGAAAGTATCCTGACCACGCTTTCCATCGCTATACCTGACAGCTCGGCCAGATCCTTCCTGGTGATATAGTTAAAGATGTCAGCAGTGCTGAACTTCTCCCTGTTAAGGTAGAGCAGGGTATTCGCAAGCTTGCCGTGCAGCTGCCTGAGGCCCAGGTTCAGGCATTTGGTGAGCATGATATTGTAGTTTTCACAGTACCAGCTTGAGAGTTCACGGGAGAATTCACAGCATTCTGTAATCAGGTCCTTGATGCTCTGGCGCTCCAGGGAGCATACTTTTGTCTCCTTGAGGGCTGAGGCCGAAAAATAGAATGTATCATCACCGAACAGTGAAGTCAGTCCAATGAAATCGTGGGAGGTAAGGAGCTTGATAATTATATTCCTTTCAGGACCTTCGATATAGACCTTGACCAGGCCGTCAATCACGTACAGTATCTCTGTGACACGCGTGCCTTCCTTGATTATGGTTTCGCCCTTCCTGTATGTTATATGGGATTTCTTCTGGTTGAAAAATTCATCCACCTTCTTAATGCGCTGTACAAAACACTGTTCACGTGCAGGGCATTCGTTGCAGTCTGTCTTTACAAGATAGCGGTCCATATGTAAAGGTTGCAGGTCTTTAAGGGTGACAATGGAAGCACCTGCGGATCCTGATCGTGAAAGTACAATATTTTCCGGAAAAATGAGGTCCGGATATATTGACTCTGCCCGGCAGAACCCCTGGTTGATCATATAACAGCTCCTCCTGGCCGTCAGATGAGGGGCAACAATATTTCCGTCAATAAATCGTAATTTTACATGAATAGAACAGGCTTATTCTGTACCTGCAGAGCTGCCTGACAAACCAGGATGTCATGAGAAAGAGCATTAAAACCGTACTGCTGGCAGTTGCATCACTCCTTGTGCTGGCACTGGCACTCGCCATAATAATTCCATTTGCCTTCAGGGACCAGATAAGGGAACGTGTGGAATCCGGGATCAATGGCATGATAAATGCGCGGGTCTCCTTCTCAGGCTACAAATTAAGTCTGATCAGGACATTTCCCAATGCTGCATTCACCCTCCGGGACCTCCAGGTGACAGGCATGGATGAATTCAGCGGTGACACACTGGCCTCTGTTGAATCTTTCGGGCTGGTATTCAACCTCATGAGTCTCTTTGGTGACAGGGGATATGAGATCAGGTCCGTCGCTGTTGAACGGCCGGTGGTCAATGCCGTTGTACTTGAGAACGGGATGGCCAACTGGGATATAATGAAGGAGGCTGAGGAGGAGGGGGGAGCAAGTGCGTCAGACAATCTGTCATCAGCAGAGCCGGCGGAGGCATCCCCTCTGAAGGTGGCCCTGAACAGATTCACCATACGGGAGGGGCGGCTCCGTTATACTGACCGTGAATCAGCGATGGCAGCCTCAGTGAAGGGGCTTGATTTCAACCTGTCAGGAAAGATGAGTGGTTCACGTACAGTGCTCGACATGGATCTCTCCGCCACTGAAGTTGATTTCGAAATGGAGGGTCTCTCTTACCTCACTGATGCAAGTGTGGAGTTCAGGGCGGCAGTTGACGCCCTCATCGATTCCATGAAATTCACACTTGAAGATAACATATTGAAGATCAATGATCTGACATTGAAGCTCGAGGGTATGGCAGCAATGCCTGATGATGATATTGAGCTTGATCTGGTCTTCAGCACCCCTGAAACATCCTTCAAGTCATTGCTCTCCCTTGTGCCCGCCTTTTACATGAAAGGATACGAGGATCTCAGTGCAACGGGTACGATGGCCCTGGAAGGGGCCGCCAGGGGTGTTTACAGCTCCGCTGACACCACTCTGCCAGACATATCGGTCAGGCTGCGGGTAAATGACGGAGTTATCAGCTATCCCGGCCTGCCCGAAAAGATCTCCTCCATCAGCATTTACGGTAAGGTTCTGACCGACGGGAAGAATGTGGACAACACCACTGTTGAGGTCAATCGCTTTCACTTCGAGCTGGCAGGCAATCCTTTTGACCTGACACTGGCTCTTGCAACGCCGGTCAGTGATCCTGAGGTGGCGGCTACCGCAAGGGGAAAGATTGACCTGGCGAAGCTGCAGCAGGCCATTCCCCTGGACAGCCTGACCCTCAACGGCCTGATCGATGTCTCGCTTGACCTGGCCGGACGGATGTCAACGATTGAGAACAGGCAATATGAGCAGTTCCGGGCAGCCGGTCAGCTCCGGCTCTCCGACGTGGCTGTAAAAATGGCTGCAATGCCTGACATTCAGATAGGTGATGCTGCCCTCAACTTCAGTCCCGCCCGGGCCGAGCTCACCGGAATGAATGCCGTAGTAGGGAAGAGGAGTGACCTCAGACTGTCCGGCATGCTGGAGAACTATATTCCCTACCTCTTTTCTGACGGAACCCTGAAGGGCAACCTGGCCCTGAGCTCGCAGTTCATCGACCTGAATGAAATACTGGACTATATGCCTTCAGACAGTGTCGAAACTGATACCGCAGCCATGGAGGTGATAAGGATACCCGACAACCTGGATCTCACCTTCAGTGCCAGGGCGGGAAAGCTTGAATACGGCCACCTTTCCGCAGGTGATGTCAGGGGCAGCATAACTGTCCGTGACGGTGTGGTCACGGTCAGCGAGACAGGGATGAATGCCCTTGGAGGCTCTCTGGTTGTAAATGCAGCCTATGATACCCGTGACACCCTCAAACCATTGGTGGATGCGGGGGTACTCATCAGTGCCGTTGATATCAGGGAGGCCTTCAAGGCCTTCAATACAGTGCGCATGTTCATGCCGGCAGCATCGGGACTGGATGGGAACATAACAGTGAAAATGGATTTCAACAGCATACTTGGCAGCGGCATGATGCCCCTGGCAAATACCATGTCAGGCTCAGGAGAGATAAGCTCGGAGTCGGTGCAGATACTTGACTCAAAGAGCTTTGACATGATGAAAAGCGTGCTTAAGATGGATCAGGCCTATACCAACGTGATGAAGGACCTGAAGGCAACCTTCATCATAGATGACGGACGACTCTTTATCAAGCCCTTTGATACACGTATCGGGAACATAAGACTCAATATCTCGGGTGACCAGGGACTGGATCGAACGCTCAATTACCTCATCAGGACGGAGATTCCCCGTTCGGAGCTGGGAGGGTCAGCCGAAGCTCTCATGGGAGCACTCTCTTCCCAGGCTGCGGTATTCGGACTGTCACTGACCCCTCCGGAGATCATCAAGGTAAACCTGAATGTCAGCGGCACACTGACTGACCCGATTATCAGGCCTGTTTTTGCAGGGGGGAGCGGAACCAGCATGGTGAAATCGGTGACTGACACGGTCAGGGCGGAAGTGACGGAACGGGTCGCCGAGGCTGCGGCAAAGCAGGCTGAAAAGATCCTCGCAGAGGCTGAGGAGAAGGCGGATATGCTCCGTGATGAAGCGGAGAAGTCGGCGAAGGTGATACGGTCAGAGGCTGACCTCCAGGGGAAGAAGCTGATCAGTGAAGCAGAGTCGAGGGGTCCCGTCGCCCTTCTGGCTGCCAGGAAGGCAGCGGAAGCTCTCAACAGGGAGGCCGACAGGCGGGCCACTCAGCTGGTGACGGAGGCAGACAGGAGGGCAGGCCAGATACTGGCAGAAGCCAGGGCAAAGGCTGACGGGCTCCTGAAACAGTGATGCAAAAAAAAGGGTGCCTCTGCTGAGACACCCTTCCGTGTGCAAGTTCGACGGCTAGAAGATTTTTTCCTTTATGCGGGCCTTCTTGCCGGTGAGATTTCTGAGGTAGAAGATGCGTGCCCTGCGCACCTTGCCGTATTTGTTCACTTCTATCTTGTCAATGAAGGGTGAAGATACCGGGAAAATCCTCTCAACGCCTATGTTGCCCGACATCTTGCGCACTGTGAAGGTAGCCGTCAGTCCGGCTCCTCCTGATCTCTGAATGACCACTCCGCGGTACTGCTGTACCCTCTCCTTGTTGCCTTCCCTGATCTTGTAGTGCACAGTAACAGTGTCTCCTGCCTTGAATCTGGGAAACTCATTGCTGCTGGCGTATTCCTTCTCAACTACTTTCATTAAGTCCATTGCGAAAATAAATTTATGATCTCTACTCTTTTAAAACAGGTCGCAAAGGTACAAAATAAATTTCATTATCTGCAAATTAAAAATCAACGTCACGGACAGTCAATGACCTGCACCGTCAGGCATCCTGAGCTTATCTCCGGCATCAAGTACTATCCTCATGTACCAATCCTGTGAATAGCCGGGCTGTTTTAACTCGGGAGCGACATATTTATAGCCCTCCGGCAGTTCTCTCCTGGTTTTAATATTTCCATCCATATACTTGGTAAACAGGTGCTTATAGAGCTCTCTCCACTCCTTCACGGTATTATTGCCGGCATCAACAGAGTATTTGGTTATCAGTTCGGCACCCTTTTTTGCGGCTGACCTGGCGCTGCTTCTGAAGAGCTCTGCGGCCTGTCTGTCGATCTCGGCCGTTTCGGTGATATATTTCTGTTCCAGCTCCTTCTGTTTGGCCTGAAGGTCGGGAGTCATGACGTTGGTGCGGCTGTAAACGAAGTTGGTGACCTCGTTGAAGACCCAGAAGGCTGCATCGTCGCTGTAGGTCATGATATTGCCGTTACCCACTGCAAATGAGTGAGGGATCTCGGTCATGCCGCAGTACATCGGGGTATAGACTGTATAGTAGGTGTCATCGACGCCGAACCATATGATTCCGCCCACGGGGTCAGGCAGCCAGTTGCGCGACTGTGCGACGAACGAGAATCCTGTCTGCTGGGTTGAGGTGGCTCTCTCGTGCAGATAGTTTTTGCCGTCGACGCTCCAGGTCATCGGCCTCCATCTGACGGTGCTGAGGTATGGTCCTGCCCCGACATCCCTGGTCATGTCCATGGGTGTGCCCTGGTAATAGTCGCGCATGAGTCCCATCACATCAGCCACGCTGAGTTTCCTGTCAGGCTTGATCCAGAGGGGCATGCGGCGGCTGAGGTCGTGCCCCATGGCATAGTCTGCATACTCGCCCATGGAGCCGTTGACCCTGTTGAAGGCAGCCCAGACCCTGGCCTCGCAGAAGCGGGCTCCGCTGAAATCCACCGGTGCAAATACGTCGCTGAAGCTGAAGTTGGCGTCGGTGCCGCTGTACCATCCGGCTTCGCGGGCCAGGTCGATCATGTCACCTGCATAGACGGTCTCAACAGCCGGATCTGATATCTTGTCTATCTCATCAGCTGTTATTGAGGTGGTGCCGTCAGCCAGCGGGAAGGTGGTTATCCTTGCCTGGTTGGCATGGCCTGAGATGTAACCGTCAGGTATCAGGCGTGCAACAAAGGCCATACCCTTTTTGCCGGGACCCTTGCCTATCAGCTCCATGATCCATACTTCGTCAGGGTCGGAGATTGAGAATGACTCCCCGGAGCTGCAGTAGCCGTATTTTTCAGTTAGCAGAACCATGTTGCGGATTGCCTCACGGGCGTTTCTGGAGCGCTGGAGGGCCAGGTAGATGAGGCTTCCGTAGTCGATGATGCCATCAGGATTGTGAAGCTCGCTGCGGCCGCCGTAGGTTGTCTCGCCGATGGCGAGCTGGTGCTGGTTGATGTTACCCACGACAGACCAGGTTTCAGGGGCCTGTTCTATGGTACCCAGGAATTTGCCCGTATCCCACTCGTATACATCAACCATGGTGCCGGGCTTGTATTTCATGGCGGGCCAGAAATAGAGCTCTCCGTATAGTACATGGGAGTCGGCAGAGTAGGTGATCATGGTAGATCCGTCCTTTGAGGCCCCTTTGGTAATAAGAAAATTGGTGCAGGCCATGCTTCTCTCCGATGTCAGCGTCAGAAGCAAAAGCAGGCTCATCATCATTGCGGTGATCCTTTTCATAGTTATAACTTGTTTATTTAAATATTTGACCAATAAATATTTACGTCTCCGATTTATACTCCGGAGCGTTGTGACAGGCATCAAAAATAACATCTTTAATTAAATAACAACACCCCTGAGATTCATAATTACGGCCTTTATTCGCTCCTCGTCGGCTGTTTTGATGACGTACTCTGACTGCAGTCGGGGATCGCCCATATATATTCCCTTTCTCCGGAACGTCATGAGGCTCTCTCTCTGCCGCCGGCCTGAGAGGTGGTATTCTGTTGCTCCGGTGGCGGCAGCCAGCAGGGCTGCATTATATTCGTCTATACCTCCTCCGGGCATTATTAAGATCCTGCCCTGGGAGGCGTCACGCAGTTTTCTGATGAGCCGGCTTCCCTCGATTGCTGTTTTTGCCTGTCCGGATGTAAGTATCCTTCCTGCACCCGCAGAGATAATATCTTCCAATGCCGTCATCGGGTCGCGGCACATATCGAAGGCTCTGTGAAAGGTGACGCTCATGGGTGATGCATATTCAACCAGGAGTGCAGTACGCTCAACATCCACGTTTCCGTCGCGCATCAGGATGCCGGTCACTATGCCCTCTGCGCCCTTCTCTCCGGCTGTGTCTATTTCGCGTCGCATGACCCCGAAGTCTCTGTCGCTGTAGAGAAAATCCCCGCTCCTGGGCCTGACCAGTACATGCATCCTTACAGAGGTGTTGCTGCGGACAGCTTCTATAAGCCCGGCGGCGGGAGTGACACCTCCTTCGACGAGGGCCGAGCAAAGCTCTATTCTTCCTGCCCCGGCAGCTTCGGCAACAATTGCTGACTCAACTGAGTCGACGCATATTTCTACCAGAAAAGACAATTCTTCAGATCAAGGCTTTGAAAGTACATATTATTTAGATAATATTGTGTTACCTGAATTATTAAAAAAATGAAACACCCATCTATCACAAGGCATGCCGTTAATGAGATAATTACATGGGAGTTGCATCATACCTTATGAATAAAAAAAATATCATGATGAAACCTACATTATTGGTACTGGCTGCCGGAATGGGCAGCAGATACGGTGGCAACAAGCAGCTTGACCAGGTCGGTCCCTCCGGTGAAACGATCATTGACTATTCCATTTATGATGCCAGGAGGGCCGGTTTCGGCAAGGTTGTCTTCGTGATCCGCCGCGACATTGAGGAGCAGTTCAGGGAGACCTTTGTCCGGAGACTCAGGGATGTGATAGAGATAGATTATGTCTTCCAGGAGCTGGGCAATCTGCCTGCAGGCTACACCGTTCCCGAGGGGCGTCAGAAGCCCTGGGGCACCAGCCATGCCATACTGGTCACAGAGCCCAGGATACATGAGCCTTTCGGGGTCATCAATGCAGATGACTATTACGGTTATGATGCCTTTAAAGTGCTTCATAGATTCCTGACAGAGGATAAGGACGATACCAATTTCTGCATCGTGGGCTACCGGCTGGGCAACACCCTTTCAGACCACGGTCATGTCAACAGGGGCATTTGCAAGGTGAGCGACGAGGGTTTTCTGCAGCACATGGTGGAGACCCGGGGTATAGAAAAGAGGCCTGACGGCGTCTTCGCTCCCGATGCGCAAGGGAACATCAGGCAGTATACCGGTGACGAGATAGTCTCAATGAATCTCTTTGGTTTCAAGCCTTCGGTTTACAAATACCTCAACATGGAGTTCAGCAACTTCCTTGACGAGAGGATCACCGACCCGAAGGCAGAACTTGACATTCCTACATCACTCGACAAGTTTGTAAAGAAGGGTGAGATAACCATCCAGATACTGAGGAGCGACAGCCACTGGTTCGGTGTGACCTACAGGGAGGATAAGCCGTTTGTTGTGGAGAGCATCAGCAAGATGGTTGACGAGGGACTTTATCCTGCAAAGCTGTTCTGAGGAGGGGCTGCTTCAGGATATTCATCTTTGGCTACCACCTGAATTCACTTCTCAGTACGGTGCTGTTGCCGCAGTTGTCTTTAACCGTGAGCTCCATGGTGTGAACGCTGTTTTGCTTCAGGCGTGCAGAGGCAGGTCTGTAGATGAGCAGGTTGTTCTTGGCGTCGTACTCGGCCAGGAACCATTGGCCGTCAATAAGAGTCTCATAGCTTCCGATGCCGGAGAACTCATCGGTGATCGTCACCGTGAAGAGACGTTTGCCGGTGAGGTCTGCTCCAGTGCCAAATGAAGGCTTTATCACCGGAGGGAGGGTGTCTATGGCCACGGCGTAATCACCCAGCCTGTTGACATCAGCCGTAACGTAGCCGTAACTGAATCTGCCTCCGGAGTATGAGGGCTTGCCTTTGCTGTCGATCATCGCCAGGCACAGTTTATCCTCCATGCCGGGTATAAGAGTGTCAGGCCTGACAGAGAGCCTGTATCTGTCGTGTACCGGCACGGTCTCATTATGGACGGAATGTACGGGAGAGAGCAGGTCGCGGCTGCCCTTGCGCACATTGTACATCAGGAAGAGAGTATCATAGAAGGCTCCTGCCGGGAAATGTATCCTTAACCCGTCAGCGGTGAAGTCGGACGACTTTCCGTATGGGAGTATTTTGCTGCACTCTGCCGGAGCAGCGGCGACGAGAGGCTTCGGCGCGGACCTGAGCCTGAATGCCACCCATGACCTGTTGCCTGAGGCGTCCGTCACTATGATCCGGATATCATGGTCGCGGTCGTCGCCGAAGCTCAGGACACCTCTGCTGACATGGCCGTCATACATCGAGAGCCTGTTGCCGGGCTGTATGAAGAGCCTGTGTATGTATTCGTTTGCTGAGACTTTGGCGGCGTAGTCGATATGGCTGTTTATGTATCTCGATTCGCTGTATGTGAACCGGTCGGCAGTGAAGCCATAGACCTTCAGTCCGTCAACCAGCATCTCCAGCGAGTATATCCCGCACCTGTTGGAGCTGTTGTCAAAGCTGTCCCAGCATTTAATTCCCACGCCTGTCTCTCCTGCGATGACGGGCAGGTCGGAGGAGGCGATGCCATATGATCCGTCAGCCGGAACAGCCTTCAGTGTAAGGCTGGCATAGCGGCCGTTCACCGTTGAGCTTCGGGAGAGAGGGTAGAGTATAACCTTATCTATCACCGGCCTTTTGGTGTCACTGACACCAAAGTCAAAGTCCAGCGGGTTGACCGGCTCCTCGGTTGCCGAGTCGCGCAGCTCGAAATGCAGGTGAGGCCCCGAGGAGCCGCCTGTGTTTCCCGACCAGGCTATCACCTCACCCCGCTCAACACGGAACTGGTTGCGCTGAGGGAAGAGGGAGACCGCAAAGCTTTTCATCTCGTACTGCCTGTTCTCAACATACTCTTCAATATCGGGACGGAAGCTTCTCAGGTGGGCATAGACCGATGAGTAGCCGGAAGGGTGCCTCACATAGAGTGCCCTGCCGAAGCCTCCGGGGCTGACGGCTATCCTGTAGACATAGCCTCCGTCAACGGCCAGGACATCCTTGCCCGTCACTCCGCCCGTCCTGTAGTCTATGCCGGAATGAAAGTGATCACTTCTCAGTTCGGCGAAGCTGGCAGAGAGCGAAGGGGCATCGCGCAGGGGACTGACAAAGAGATTCGCATCGGATACCTGTGAACCAACAAGGTTTGAGATTGTTAAAGCAGCAACAACAAGTAAATTTCTTTTATTCATAGCCAAATGGAAACGTCTCTGTGCAAAACTATAGTTATGATTCAACAGGGCAAACTTAATGCCATCTTTTTTTGAAAAGAGCAAAAGAAACGTTACTTTTGTCCTATAGTTGTCAGTTATGGATCCAAAGGGATATGAAGAGTATCTAATACTCAGAAGATCAGTCGAAAGCCTGGTTTACGAGTATGAAAAAATGGTTGAGCTGACAGCCAATTTGAAGGATGAACTGTCAGCTGTCAAACAGCAGCTGGCTGAAAAAAATGAAGAAGTAAAGGAGCTTCAAACAAGATATGAAAGAGCGAAGTTCTCGGGGGCGATCCTCGGGAGCGGGGAGGATGCCTTGACGGCGAGGAAGAGAGTGAGTGAACTTGTGCGGGAGATAGATAAATGTATTGCTCTTTTAGACAGATAATTATATAGCAATGGATGATAAACTTTCGATCAGGGTCAATGTGGCCGACAGATATTATCCGTTGAAGGTTGAGGGTGAAAATGAAGAACGTATCCGCAAGGCAGCGAGGCTGATCAATGAGAAGGTGCTGCAATACAAGCAGCGCTACGTTGACAAGGACACACAGGATTTCCTGGCCATGGCGGCACTGCAATACGTTATCAGGCTCATGGAGATAGAGGAGAGGGAGGAGGAGAGTTCAGTCGTGGACGGACTGAAGGAGCTGACTGAGAAGATCAACCTCTGTCTGTCGAAGAAGTAGATACGCGTTCTTTAAAATAGCAGGATATTGCCCGCATTGTTTCTCTATTCGTTTTGGAAACTCAACAATTTAAACTTTGGAGTTGGTCTTGGTTTGCCTAGGACAGGCCTCGTCACGGTTCGCCGTGATCCCGTTTCGGCGGGACGGTGGAAGCCCGAAGCAGGACGGCCGCTTCAACCATGTAGATATGGGGTTTTTTAAAAGTTGGAGGAACTCTGCGGGTTTTTTTATACTAACAAATTCAAAATTATGATCATAGCAGCTATATCATCAGGGGTCTGTTTCGCAATTGCCGGGGCGGCCCTTATAGCGGGATCAGCACTGTCATTTTACCTGTGGCAACTGATGCTGCGAAACAGAAGGAACAAGATTATCACTGAGGCGGAGGCAGAGGCGGAGGTCATCAAAAAGGAGAAGATACTTCAGGCCAAGGAGCGTTTTCTGCAGCTCAAGGCAGAGCATGAGAAGGTAATAAATGAGCGCAACAACCGCATATCCCAGTCTGAGAACAGGATCAGGCAGAAGGAGCTGACCCTCTCGCAGAAGCTGGAAGAGGCGCAGCGCCGCAAGAGTGAGGCTGACACCATCAGGGAGAGCCTGACGCAGCAGATGGAGCTCCTCGAGAAGAAGAATGAAGAGCTTTCGAAGATGCACCGTCAGAAGGTTGAGCAGCTTGAAGCCATATCAGGCCTCTCGGCCGATGAGGCCAGGAACCAGCTTGTTGAGTCTCTGAAGGAGGAGGCACGGACCGATGCGATGTCATACATCAACGAGATACTCGATGATGCCAAGATGACTGCCACCAAGGAGGCCAAGCGGATAGTCCTTATGGCCATACAGCGTGTTGCGGCAGAGACTGCAATTGAGAATGCGGTGACGGTGTTCCACATCGATTCGGATGAGATCAAGGGCCGCATCATCGGCCGTGAAGGTCGGAACATCAGGGCTCTGGAGGCAGCCACGGGTGTGGAGATCATCGTTGACGACACCCCGGAGGCCATCGTGCTCTCCGGTTTTGATCCGGTTCGCCGTGAGATAGCCCGCCTGGCGCTTCACCAGCTTGTCACTGATGGCCGCATTCACCCGGCCCGCATAGAAGAGATAGTAGAGAAGACGAGGAAACAGGTTGAAGAGGAGATCGTTGAGACCGGCAAGCGTACGACCATTGATCTCGGGATACACGGGCTGCATCCTGAGCTTATAAGGCTCGTGGGCAAGATGAAATACCGGTCATCATACGGGCAGAACCTTCTTCAGCATTCGCGTGAGGTAGCGAACCTGGCCTCAATCATGGCCGCGGAGCTGGGTCTCAACCCCAAGCTAGCAAAGAGGGCAGGGTTACTGCATGACATAGGCAAGGTGCCCGATGATGAGCCGGAGCTGCCGCATGCCGTTCTGGGCATGAAGCTTGCCGAGAAGTACAAGGAGAAGCCGGAGGTCATCAATGCCATAGGTGCACACCATGACGAGACGGAGATGACCACCCTCATCGCACCTATCGTGCAGGTGTGCGATGCCATCTCGGGAGCACGTCCCGGGGCCAGGCGCGAAGTCATTGAATCATACATCAAGAGGCTGAACGAGCTTGAGTCTGTTGCCCTCTCATACCCCGGGGTGACAAAGACCTATGCCATACAGGCCGGCAGGGAGCTGAGAGTGATAGTGGGGGCGGACAAGGTGACAGACAATGATACTGAGAGTCTCTCCTTCGAGATAGCAAGGAAGATCCAGAATGAGATGACCTATCCCGGCCAGATCAAGATAACGGTGATAAGGGAGACCAGGGCTGTCAACTACGCGAAATGAGCAAGCTGAAGATACTCAACATTGTTGGCGCCAGGCCTCAGATAATCAAGGCTTCAGCCATCAGTCGCGCCATTGCCGGCGAGTTTGCGGAAGATTTTTCGGAGGTAGTTGTCCATACCGGTCAGCATTATGACCGTGAGCTCTCCGAGGTCTTCTTTGACGAGCTCGAGATACGGATGCCGGATCACAACCTGCAGGTGGGCTCGGGCAGACACGGCCGCCAGACAGGCCTGATCATGGAACGCATTGAGGATGTAATACTCAGTGAGAAGCCTGACTGCGTAATCATCTACGGTGACACCAACTCCACCCTTGCTGCCGCCATCGCTGCCTCAAAGCAGCATTACCCCGTGGTGCACATAGAAGCCGGCATGAGGTCATTCAACAAGGCAATGCCTGAGGAGCTGAACCGAATCATGGCAGACCATGCCTCCACACTTCTCTTTGCGCCCACGAACACGGCCTTCAAGAACCTGATGGCCGAAGGCTTCCGTCCGGAGAACATTGCGCCCTATACCATCAACAACCCGAGGGTATTCCTCACAGGTGACATCATGTATGACAACAGCCTCTTCTATGCTGACCTCGCGGAGAAGAAGAAGCAGGATTTCATGGAGGGTCTGAAGCTGACGGAGAATGAGTATATGCTTGCCACCATTCACCGCGACATGAATACGGATGACCCGGAGAGACTCACTGCCATTTTCAGTACCCTCCTTGAACTGGCGGAGAACAACAGCGTCAGGATGGTCATGCCTCTTCATCCCAGGACAATGATAGCGTTGCGCAACAGAGTGCCGGATTTATACCAGTCCCTGACGGAGAGCCGGTACATCACCGTTGTCAGGCCCGTTTCCTTCCTTGAGATGATAATGCTTGAGAAAAAGGCGCGGCTGATTATAACCGACTCAGGCGGGGTTCAGAAGGAGAGTCACTTCTTCTCAAAGCCGTGCATTGTACTGAGAAAGGAGACCGAATGGGTTGAGCTGGTCAAAAACGGCACCGTCAGGCTCGCCGATGCTGATCCCGTCAGAATCAGGGAGGCCTGGAACTACTTCATGAACAACAGTGAGGTGCTTCAGTATCCGGCCTTTTACGGTGACGGCAAGGCAGCCGTGACCATGCTCAGGGAGATACTGGAGATATTCAGGAGCTGAGTGCGTCAAGAAGTCTCCCGGCCAGCGACTCCACGGCCGGCCTGTAATCAGTCAGGAACTCCCCTGTAACACGGTTGGCGATCACCACGCAGACAGTCAGTGCCTTGTGGTTGAGAAGCTTCGCCAGGCCGTAGATTGCCGAGCTCTCCATCTCATAGTTGGTAATCCTCTCACCTTTGAAACGGAAAGATGCAATCTTGTCATTAATCTCACTGTCAAACGGCTCAAGCCTCAGGTGACGTCCCTGGGGGCCATAGAAGCCCGGGGCGGAGATGGTGATTCCCCTGGTTATCTCTGCAGCAATGTTTTCAAGCAGAAAGGCGTCAGCCTCCACCGCATAGGGGTACGCAAGTGAGTCGGGCCACTCCAGATGACCGGCGAGGGCATCGGCAAGCATATGGTCTGTGCACCATTCGTACCCTTCATAAAAGTGAAGCAATCCGTCAAAACCTACCGCCCTGGCCGTGGCAATAAAGGATCCGGGGACAAGGTCCGGCTGCAACCCGCCTGCCGTGCCAATTCTGACAAAGGTAAGTGAGCGGGGTTCTTCCTTTGGCACGCCGGTGGTGAGGTCAATATTTGCCAGTGCATCCAGCTCATTGACCACAATGTCAATGTTGTCAGTCCCGATCCCCGAGGATATCACGGAGAATTCCGTTTCCCGGTAACTGCCGGTGACGGTGCTGAACTCCCGGTTGCTCTTTCTGACACGAACCGTATCAAACATCCGGGCTATTGTCTCAACCCTGCCCGGATCCCCCACTATGATGATCCGGTCAGCAATCTCTTCCGGCAGCAGGTGCAGATGGAAAATTGATCCGTCAGCATTGGTTATCAGCTCACTCTTTTTCATTCGGTTATCTTATTATGATTTCGTTGGTCTAACGGAACCTGCATGCAATAAAACAATTTTTCCCTTTTCATGTGTTTCTGTCAGTGCAGGTTTCACTTTATGATTTGATTATTGTTCAATTGGACAAAAGCAATAAGAATGGAATATTTACATTCAAATTCTCTCCACGTGATAACGCCCGTGCAAGTTTCTCCTCCATGAGAGATAATCTGCAAAAATACAAAAAATGTGATCGGCAAGACATTTTGATCCTCTGCCTTTGCCGCTGTTAAAGATTGTTAATCTTATCCGGAACTGTCAGTTTGTTGAGTGAGTGAAATATATTTGCTGTCCGTACCTGATGTGTTCTCATGGACTGTACTCTTTCCACCTTTTTTGCCGGGCGGATGAAGCTGATCATATTCATCGCGTTCCTTCTCACCATCATTTCTGTCAGACGGTCAAACGGTCAGGATGCAAGAAGCCTGGCAGCCTTGCGGATGGATGAAGCCATCACCGTTGACGGGGCACTGGATGAGAGCTCATGGAAGAATGCCGTTGCGGCAACGGACTTTATAATCTACAGTCCCTACAACGGCGTTCCTTCACGTTTCAGGACAGAGGTCAGGGTTTTGTATGACGACGATGCGCTGTACATTGGTGCCATGATGTATGATGATCACCCCGACAGCATTTTTACCGGGCTGGGTCAGAGGGATGCGGGAGACATCAATGCGGACCACTTCTATGTTGAGATCTCCCCGTTCAACGACGGGCTCAACGGAGAGATGTTCAAGGTCTCAGCCTCCAATGTGCAGATTGACAACAAGCTGACAACGGGCGACAGCTGGGAGCACCATGATACATGGGACGCAGTATGGAACAGCCGTACACAGATCGGCGCCGACGGATGGAGTGCTGAGTTGATGATACCCTATTCGGCACTGCGATTCTCCAAATCATCAAGCCAGGTGTGGGGCGTAAATTTCTGGCGCGAGGTACGTCGAATAAGGGAGACCTCCTCGTGGAACTTCGTGACCAGGGAGTTTGGCGGAACAATAGCCCATATGGGTGAGCTGACCGGCATTGCTGACATCAGACCGCCATTGCGACTGTCACTTGTGCCCTACGTCTCCGGTTACCTTGAGCACGGCACAGAGCAGCAGGGGGTAGGTACGTCGTGGAACGGCGGTCTTGACCTCAAGCTTGGCCTTTCGGAGAGCTTTACACTGGATGCCACCCTCATTCCGGACTTTGGCCAGGTGCAGTCGGATGACCGCGTACTGAACCTTACTCCCTATGAGGTGAAATACAATGAGAAGAGGCCATTCTTTATGGAGGGGACCGAACTCTTCAACCGGGGAGATATCTTTTACTCGCGCAGGATAGGAGGAACGCCGCACCTCATGGGAGAGGTTCATGACATGGCAAGGCCGGGAGAGATTCTTGCCAACAACCCTGCAGAAGTAAGTCTCATCAATGCCACGAAGGTGTCGGGAAGAACGCGCGGGGGACTCGGGATAGGAGTGTTCAACGCCGTAACATCCGGCATGTACGCTGAACTGAGGGATACGGTTACGGGGGCAACACGGAGAGTTATGACGGAACCTCTGACCAATTACAACATGGTAGTGCTGGATCAGACCCTGAATAATGACTCCTATGTGAGTCTCGCCAACACATACGTCATCAGGGCTGCCGAAAAGGATGAGCAGTTCTATACTGCCAACGTCACTGCCGCCGAGGCCCTTCTGAAGACCAGAAACAGGCTTTATTCGGCATCCGCTGCTGCGGCGCTGAGCCAGAAATATTACTCCGCCGCTGAGACCGGCCTTGGTCATTCGGTCAGTCTGAACATCGGAAAGACGGGAGGGAAGTTTCGTGCCGACTATAACTTCTCGGCAGTGAGTGACAGCTATGACCCGAATGACATGGGATATCTGCGCAGAAACAACGAACTTGAACACTCACTCGACTTCTCATACAACACCTACGAACCCAGGGGCAGCATAATGACAACCCGCAGTTCGGTAGATATGAACTATGACCAGCTGTATAACCCTCGCGCATTTACTTCTGCTTCGGTCAGTCTCAGTGAAATGATTATCCTTATGAACTACTGGTCGTTTTCTGTTGATATGCAATTCACGCCCTGGGGTGAAGATGACTACTTTGAGCCCCGGACGCGTGACATGTCAAAGTTTTATCACCGTCCTGCAGCATTTGAGGCCGGCTTCAGGGGTGACACCGACAAGAGCAAGAAGCTCTATGCCGAGCTTCAGGGCGGGTACTACAGGGCGTGGTCTGAATACGGTCAGCATGGCTTTGCATGGTCGCTGCAGGCTGAATGCAAAGTGAACAGAAGGTTCTCACTTGAATACAGCCTGGGAATGGAGAGAATGTTCAATGACATAGGCTATGTCATGACAGACCCGGCAGAGATGACGATCTTCGGGAGGCGCGATATAAAAACAGTAACCAACACCCTGTCAGGTGCGTTCATATTCAGTGCCAGTTCCTACCTCACGCTGAGAGCCAGGCATTACTGGTCAGCTGCAGACTATGATGAGAGCTACTTTGAGCTTCTGGATGACGGCAGCCTCACAAGACTGTTGACACCTGACATAGTACATAACAGTGATGTCAATACCAACTTCCTGAATGTTGACCTGGTATACACCTGGCGATTTGCTCCCGGCAGTGAGCTGTCGCTCGTATGGAAGAATGCGATCTACTCCGAGGGCAGCGTGATTGTCAGTGATGCCCTCAGCAATTTTACGGATATGCTTTCAATGCCCCAGACAAACAGCATCTCTTTGAAAATTTTGTATTACCTTGACTACCATAATTTCAGAAAGCTGTTTTCATCCAGATAACTGTAAACTAACATGATACAAAGGATTCAGACATTGTTTCTGCTTGGCGTGACACTGCTGTCGGGGCTTATGCTTACGGGTGATCTCGTGATGATGGACAGCGGCAGCGGGACTCTCTTCAGCATAAACTTTATGGGGCTTTCAGAGAAAGGAGGGGAGATACTTCAGCGTCTGTGGCCGCTCACTTTCCTTCTTGCGCTGGTGCCTGTACTGTCACTGGCTGCATTGTTCCTTTACAGGAAGAGACCACTCCAGATGCGTATCACAATGATCGTACTCCTGCTGTCACTGGGTACACTCATTCTGGGTGCCTTTTATGTAGTGATGTTTGACAGGAAGATTGACATTACGGTGCTGTGGAAGGTCAGGGCTCTCTTTCCGCTTGTCTCGGCCATACTGGCATGGCTTGCCCACCGTGCCATTCTCCGGGATGAGCTGCTGGTCAAATCCTACGACCGGCTCAGATAATCTCCAGCCGTTCCTGGTCTGTGATCTTCTCGCAGTAGTGGCATTTGAGCGCCACCGGTTTCTTTGATACAACCCTGAACCGCGTCGTAACCTTCTCGAAGTTGGTGATGCACTTGGGGTTCATGCACTTGGCAATGGCAGTGATGGTGTCAGGCACTGCCACAACACGTTTCTCAACCACCTCGTAATCCCTGATGATATTAAGCTTGGCGTTTGGGGCTACCAGGGCGATGCGGTTGATGTCATCATCCTCGAAAAAGACACCGGCGATCTTGATGATTGCCTTCTTGCCGTCTGTCTTGCTGTCGAGGTTGGTGCCGAAGGTGATCTGGTTCTTTATCCTGTCGAGACCCAGTATCTTGATAACCTTGAAAAGGGTTCTGGCAGGTATGTGATCTATCACTGTGCCGCTCTCTATGGCACTGACGAGCAACTGCTTCGGATCATTTGCTTTCTTCATGACCTTCTATTTAAGTCCGAGTAATGTGGTTATGATAGCCTGCCGGGTGAAGACCCCGTTGAGCGCCTGTTCAAAATAGTAAGCCTTGGTGTTGTCATCCACGTCGGTGTTGATCTCATTCACCCGTGGCAGGGGATGGAGAATCTTCATGTCGGGCTTTGTCTCTCCGAGCATGCTTTCATGAAGCACGTAGGCATTTTTTACCTTCTCGTACTCCATCGGGTCCGAGAACCTTTCGCGCTGAACACGTGTCATGTATATGATATCTGCCATGTTTATCACCTCTGCCAGATTGGAGGTCTCGTAATAACTCAGCCCCAGGTTCCTTAGATAGAGCTTGTATTCGTCAGGCATCATCAGCTCTTCCGGCGCAACGAAATTGAAGGAGGTTTTCCACCGCGACATTGCCATCAGGAGGGAGTGCACCGTACGCCCGTATTTGAGGTCACCCACCATGCATATGTTGAGATTGTCAAGCCTGCCCTGCGTCTTGAGGATGGAATAGAGGTCGAGGAGCGTCTGCGTGGGATGCTGGTTGGCACCGTCGCCCGCGTTGATTACAGGCACGGTGGATATCTCACTGGCATACCTCGCACTTCCCTCTATCGGGTGACGCATGACTATCAGATCAGCATAATTGTTGACAGTCCTGATGGTGTCATTAAGTGTCTCTCCCTTGGTGACGCTGGAGCTGGAGGAGTCGGTAAAGCCTATAACCTTGCCTCCCAGCTTGTTGACGGCACTCTCAAAGCTGAGCCTTGTTCGCGTGGAGGGTTCGAAGAAGAGCGTTGCCACCACCTTGCCGCGAAGGATATCCTGAATTGGCTCCTTCTCAAATTCGGCGGCGAGATCAAGGATCTTCATGATCTCCGCGGTGGTCAGATCATCAATTGATACTAAGCTTCTGGTTTTCATAAAAATGCGTTTTTGATGCCCGGATCTGTACAAATTTATGACAACTGCTGCCGGAAAATCCCGGGTGTTAAAAAGTATTTGAAAAATAACTCTCTCAGTCTGTGCGGAGCCATTCCGCACTGACTCCTGTTATCTTGTTCAACCTCTCGGTGACCTGCAGTGAGAGGGATGCCCTGAAGGAGACCTCCAGCGAAACCTCCTGCCCTGAGTACTGGTGTGCCGACTGTCCGCAGCTCTCTTCTTTCAGCACCTTCATAACGTCGTTCATCGCCAGGTAGGGGAATCTGATCAGCCAGTACTCGGTGAGGTGGCGTTCACTGACCGTTGCATTCTCAAGAGCGTCGGCTGCAGCGGTGCGGTATGCATTAATGAGGCCGCTGACGCCCAGAAGCGTTCCCCCGAAATACCTGATCACCACCACCAGTATGTTTGTCAGCTCCCTGGAATTGATCTGGCCAAGTATGGGTTTACCCGCGGTGCCCGAGGGCTCGCCGTCATCGTTCACCCTCCATGTCTGCCTGTCGGGTGAAAGGACCCATGCGTAGCAGTGGTGCCTGGCATCATGATACTCCTTACGCAGCTCCTCAAGCTTCGTTTTGATATCTTCCTGTGATGAAACGGGAATGGCATGGGCGATGAACCTGCTGCCCTTCGCCCTGTAAAGTCCTTTTGCTTCAGAGTCAATGGTTTTATAGGTATCGGAGAAGAGAGTCATATTACCGAAGATATGTTGTTTCAGATCCCGAAAAGGGCCTTCGCACCCTTGAAGAGCGTTATCAGTCCCATTATCACGAGAACAATATAGACAATGTTGGTAAATGCCTTCTGACTTATCCGTGCAACAAGCCTGTCGCCGGTGTACAGTCCGGCAAGAAGGGCCGGCAGGGTGCAGAGGGCCAGCAGCAGTGTCTCCTTTCTGACCAGTCCTGTGATAAGGTAGAACACCAGTGCATATGAGACAGCGAAAAGTATGAAAACGGAGATTACCGCATTGAATTTCTCCTTAGGTGTCTTCATCGAGGAGAGTATCACGGCCACGGGCGGGCCTGTTATGCCGGTGGCGCCGGCAAGCGTCCCGCCGAGCAGGCCGCTGAGGGTAAGTGCTCTCTTATCGGATCCGATATGGAAGTTGAATCCACGGAACAGTGCATAGACAATGAAGATTATAAGCACTCCCCATCCAAGCTGTATGTATGCCGGATTCACAAACTTCAGTATGAGCGTGCCGGCAGCCACGCCGACACCTGTCCACAATGCCATGGCTCCCAGCGGCTGACCGCTGATCACCCTGCTTGAACGACGGTAGTAGAGCAGAGAAAAGACAAAATTGACCATTGCAATGAAAACAGCCGTGTCAGTCACCGGCATCAGAAACTGTATGAGGGGCACTGCCACCAGGGCAAGGCCGAAACCGGTAAAACCTCTGACAACGGATGCTGTGAAGATGATCAGTGAGAGAAGTATGATATTGCCAGCCGTTATCATACTACTCTTCGTACAGGGCCATCTGTCCGAATTCAGTCGTAAAATCCTCAATGGATTCATCCCACCGTGCGATCTCATCAGCGAGGGAAAGACCCTTTTCGAGAACCTCACGCATGCGGCTGTCACCTGACAGGATGTCAAACGGCATAAGCTTGTACTCATACTCATACGGAGGCTCTTTGAATTGCAGCGATCCCGGCGGTGAGGTCCTTATTATGGCATCAAAGAGGTGCAGTGCCGTCGCCACGGGTCTGAACGATGAAGCGTCGGTCACGTGTATCTGTATGCCTCTGCAGTATTCGCCTGCATATTTGTGAAAGGTAGGTATGAAGTCATGGATGCGGAAGCTGCATCCCGGCAGATCCCTGGTTCGCAGCTCGCCGAGAAGTTCCCGGCCGTTGATCCAGGGTGCGCCGGTAAGCTCAAAAGGTATCACCGTGCCGCGACCTTCGGAGAGGTTAAGTGCCTCGGCGAGTACAGTGCCCGGATATACGGTTGCACTCTCCTGTGAAGGCATATTGGGTGAGGGCAGCACCCAGGGAAGTCCTGTCTCCCTGAAGAGTGAGTCTCTTCTCCACCCCTCCATCCTGATGACATGCAGCTCGCACCCTGGCAGATGCTTCTCCCTGATCCATATGGCCATTTCGCCCATTGTCATCCGGTGACATAGAGGTATGGATGCACCGCCGACGAAGGTGAAGTACTCCTCCAGCAGCAGCGGACCGTCAGCCTGAACCCTGCCGATAGGGTTGGGCCTGTCAAGCAGATAAACTGGTATGCCTGCCTCCGCGCAGGCCTCCATGCACAGCTTGACAGTCCATATGTATGTATAGAGCCTGGCACCGACATCCTGCAGGTCAACCACAAGAGCCTCAAGTCCTTCAAGCATACGGGGTGTCGGCTTGCGATGCTCTCCGTAGAGACTCCAGACCGGGATACCCAGGACGGGATCAGTAGTGCTTTCCCACTCAATCATATTGTCCTGCGTCTGCCCGGAGAGGCCGTGCTGAGGACCAAAGAGTGCAGCAAGGGTGCAACCGCTGCTGTTGTGGAAGACTTCAGTAATGAACCTGAAATCGGAGGTGATGCTTGACGAATGGCAAAGAATGCCGATTCGCCTGTTGCGCAGCCCTGAAGGCATGCACTGTGATACGACGTCGAGTCCGGATAGTACATTCATAACTGTGCAAAAATAATCAAAAGCGCCATGGCTGCAAGGAGAGGGTCTTCCCGCGATTTAAATAAATCGGTATATTTGCAACCACCCTGCGGGGTTATTTGTTATAAAGTCAAAAAGCACCATGATAAAATTCTTGAATCTTCTTATAATAATTGGTATTTCATACATCAATCTGAATGCCCGGGAGCGCATCTCAAGCTACAGGCCCTCGGCTGATCCTGACAGAATTATACTGAATATCAGCGGAGAGGCAGCCACCTCCATGTCCGTCACATGGCGGACTGATACCACTGTTCATGAATCATTTGCGCAGTTGGCTCCGAATCTGCCCACAGTGCGACTGGCAGACAGTGCGGTGACGGTTACCGGCACTTATACGGATGTTCCGGGAAGCGGCTTTGTGTCGAGATACCACTCGGTCACTTTCACCGGTCTCACCCCGGACAGGAATTATGCATACCGGGTAGGGTCCGGCGCCAATGCAAGCGAGTGGTTTACGTTTAAAACTGCCTCTGCTGCACCGGAGCGTCTGACATTTCTCTATCTGGGAGATTCGCAGGGAAGCAGCGCCGTGTATGCCAGGGTTGTGCGACAGGCATACCGGTCAGCACCCGATGCTTCGCTCATGATATTTTCCGGAGATCTTGTGGACGGCGGTTCCGGCGGCATTTCACATGACGAGGAGTGGGGTGCCTGGCACGAAGCCGGCGGTTTCATCCATGCCGAGGTGCCCGTTCTGGCTACACCAGGCAATCATGAGCATTATGATCCTTTGGTGAGAGGCAAGCGCGACCTCAACAGCTATTGGAGGCCGGGCTTTACACTTCCTGATAACGGACCGGCAGGACTTGAAGAGACGGCATACTATGTTGATTACCAGGGGGTAAGATTTATCTTTCTTAACTCCGATGAGATGATGAGGAACGAGTCTCACGCAGAGAGCCAGACCCTCTGGCTGGAGGAGGTGCTGAAAGAGAATCCATGCGAATGGACTGTCATGACTTTTCACCATCCGCTATACTCCACTTCGGCCAGAAGGGACAACAAAGCTGTCAGGGAGCACCTGAAGCCGCTCATCGACAGATATAATGTTGACCTGGTGCTGACAGGCCATGATCACACCTATGCCCGAGGGCAGGTGATGCCTGACGGTCTGGAGAAAAGGGGAAGAAGAGCCGGAACGGTATATGTTGTCTCTGTCAGCGGGGTAAAGCAATATCAGCAGGATGCAACTCCGTGGTGGGACAGGGGCATGACCTTCACACAGACATGGCAGGAGATCACTGTTGACGGCAGTATTCTGACATACAATGCCTATGACGCCTCAGGCTCGCTGGTCGATCATTTTATGCTGAAGAAGAAAAGGGATGGCAGAAATCTCATAAGTAGCAAAACCGAAACAGAGATCCTTTAACAATCAATAAATCATGAAACATACATATGCATATATCCTGCTTCTTGCAGCCCTGCTGACGGTTTCATGCCAGCAGCAGCCTGATAAGATTGAGATCTATGCCACGACAGACCTCCACGGAATGCTGCTGCCTTTTGACAATACGGAAGGCAAGGCAACCGGGCGTTCCCTGGCCAACGTAGCATCGGTTGTGAAGAGCAGGGAAACCACTAAGATAGTTCTTCTTGATAACGGGGATATCCTGCAGGGGGACCCGCTGGCCTACTATTACAACTTCATCGACACCACCGGCGAGCATGTCGTCGCCGACATACTGAACCACCTGGGTTATGATGCAGCTACTGTCGGGAACCATGATATTGAAGCCGGACATGCAGTTTACGACAGGGTAAGGAGGCAGTACAACTTTCCGCTTCTTGCTGCCAATGCCGTTCATTCCGAAAGCGGTGAACCTTACTTCGAGCCTTACACCATCATCAGGAAGGGAGGTTTGAAGATCGCGGTATTCGGCCTGATAACACCCTCCGTGCCCCGATGGCTGCCTGAATCGCTCTATGAAGGCATCAGGTTCGACAATATGGTTGAGACTGCCGCCAGGTGGATGCCTCTCATCAAGGCTGAGAATCCAGATATAATAGTGGGGCTTTTTCATTCGGGAATGGGTGATGAGGACGATACCGGTGAGGATGAGAACAGCACGCTTGCCGTAGCGGTCAATGTTCCGGGATTTGACGTAATATTCTGCGGTCATGATCACAGGCAGGATGTGACGGAGGTGACAACCGTGAACGGGGACCGGGTAGTTATTCTCGACGGCGGAAGCAGGGCGGAAGCACTCATGAATGCAACCGTGACATTCGGTAAAAATCCTGACGGTACTGTTGAAAAGAAGATTTCCGGCAGGGTAATACCCATGGAAGATCTGCCTGAATCACTCGCTTTCATCAAAAGATACAGGAAGGTGTCCGACAGCCTCAGGGCCTATACCTCGCAGGTGATTGGAAGGTCCACCGCATCGTTCGGTACCCGTGATGCCTTTTTCGGGCCCTCGGCCTTCGTAGACCTGATCCACCAGATGCAGCTTGATATCAGCGGTGCCGACATATCCCTGGCGGCACCTCTCTCGTTTGACCAGGTAATAAGTGAGGGGGAGCTCCGGATACGTGACATGTACCGCCTCTACAGGTTCGAAAACTTCCTCTACACAGTCAACATGACGGGCGGTGAGATTGACAGGCATCTTGAGCATGCTTCCGGCCTCTGGTTTGACACCATGGAAGGCATTGACGACCATATGCTCAGATACCGTTACGACGACAGCGGAGAGCCGGTAATGATGAACGGAACCGCACGTTTGAGGAATCCTTCCTACAACTTTGAATCAGCAATGGGTATCAGCTATACCATCGACGTGAGCAAACCGCAGGGCGCCAGGGTCAATATCATTTCACTGGATGACGGAACGCCTTTCAGTGAGAGTGCAACTTATACCGTAGCAGTAAATTCCTACAGGGCCAACGGTGGGGGAGGCCATTTCCCGGCAGCCGGAATTACCGGTCGCGAACTGGAGAGACGAATCGTCACCGCCACTGAGAGGGATCTGAGGTACTATATGACAGAATGGATAAGGGAAAAGGGGACCATCAGTCCGGTACCCCTGGCCGACTGGAAGATAATCCCTGAAGAGTGGGCTTCGGCAGCTGCTGAGAGAGAAAGGGAGCTGCTATTCGGAAAAAACTGATATCAGACATTTCAGATGAAATATTTAACAAGAACCTTTGTCCTTACCTTGCTTGCGATTATGCTTGCCTCAGCCGGAAGCGACAGGCAGAAACCTCATAACCTTATTGTTTTCATTGGTGACGGGATGGGTGTATCACATGTATATGCCGCCATGACTGTCTCAGGCAATGAGATGACCTTTCCCCGGTTCCCGGTTACCGGTTTCAGCATTACGCACTCGGCAAACAGTTATTCCACTGATTCGGCTGCCGGCGGTACAGCTATTGCCACAGGGGAAAAGACAAACAACAGGTTTATCTCAATGCGTCCTGACAGCACTGTTCTGGTCACCCTTATGGAATATGCCCGTCAGAGGGGCAAGTCAACCGGAGTGATATCCACCAGTTCGCTTACCGATGCTACTCCTGCATCTTTTGTCTCGCATGTGCCCCTGCGTTACATGTACCGTGAGATTGCCGCCCAGTACGCCAACGGGGCGGCAGATCTTTTTGCCGGAGGCGGAAGGAACTTCTTTGAGGCAGAGCTTGATTCTGCCGGCAACAGGGTCGAATCGACCGATGTCGTCACGGCGCTGAAGGCCGGTGGCTATGATGTGGTGTATACTCTTGAGGAGTTTGAGGCTTCAGATGCCGGTCGTATTGCAGGGTTGATGTCGGACAATGACATGCCCCGGCTCTTCGAGGGCAGGGATCCCGGCTACCTGTCGCGGGCAACGGCGAAAGCCATTGAGGTGCTCTCAAGGAACCCCGGGGGGTTTGTCCTGATGGTCGAGGGGTCGGAGATTGATGATGCGGGACACAGTGCCAGCACCTCCATGGTTACAGAGGAGATACTTGACATGGACAGGGCTGTGAAGGTGGCTTTCGACTTTGCCCGGGACAACGGCAGGACGCTTGTCGTCGTCACTGCAGACCACGAGACGGGAGGGATGAGTATCACCGGAGGAGACGTCTCACGCCGGGAGGTCTCAGCCCATTTCAGCATAAAAGGCCATTCGGGCGTGATGGTGCCTGTCTTTGCCTATGGCCCCGGGGCCATGGCCTTCAGCGGAGTGCAGGACAATACTGAGCTGTTCAGTGACTTCATGAGGATCCTCTTCCCGGGCAAAAGAGAGAGATGAAGGACCGGAGCAAAGAGAGTGACGGCCTCAGCCTCCCACTGGTGGAGGAGTTCTACTCTGTACAGGGAGAAGGCTGGAATACCGGCAAGGCTGCATACTTCGTCAGGATAGGCGGATGCGACCTTTGCTGCAGCTGGTGTGATACAAAATATGCCTGGAATGCGGATCTGCATCCCCTGGCAGACATCGGCGCGATTGCAGACCGGATCATGGAATCAGGTGCAGACTCCGTTGTTGTCACCGGCGGTGAGCCCCTGATGTGGAACCTTGATCCTCTCTGTGCCCTCCTCAGAAACAATGGCATAAAGACCTATCTTGAAACATCGGGGGCCCATCCCCTGACAGGAAGCTGGGACTGGATAACCCTCTCGCCCAAGAGGGAGTCGCCGCCGCTGCCTGAGATATGGAAGATGGCCGACGAGCTTAAGGTTGTTATCACCGATGGCACTGATTTTGAGAGAGCAGAGGAGTACAGCACCAGGGTGAGCCCGACGTGCAAGCTTATGCTTCAGCCGGAGTGGAGCCGCTACAGGGAGATGATAGCTGCCATAACCGATTATGTTAAAAGGAACAGCAGATGGATGGTTTCAATACAGGCACATAAATTCATGCATATACCCTGAATGAGCAGAAGAGCTTTCATACTGACACTGCTTATGGTTTTTCTCAGCCAGTGCAGCGTCACAGGCCAGGGTTTCCACACCCGGTCAAACAGGGCTCTGCGCCTTTATGACACCGGCAAAAGGGACTATGACCTGCTCTATTATGACCGTGCAGAGCAGAACCTCAGGCTGGCAGCCGAGGAGGATGACGGCTTCTATGAGGCGCACCTTCTGCTGGGGCAGCTCTACAGCGACACCGGCCAGTGGGAAAAATCGGTGAAGCACTATCGCAGGGCGATAGAGCTTGACTCCCTCTATTTTCCTCCTGCACTCTACAGCCTGGGAAGGGCAGAGATGCGTATCGGGGAGTACAGTGAGGCAAAGAGACACCTGGAGGCTTACCTGAATCAGCCGAAGACCACCTCCAGGTTGCGGATTGATGCCGAAAAGCTGGTTGCCGACTGTCTCTTCGCACTATCATTCCCGGGTTCACTCTTTAAGGTTGAGCCTGTAAGCGCAGGCGATTCGGTGAACAGCGCACTCGATGAGTACTGGCCCAGCCTGACAGGCGACGGACAGGAGCTGATATTTACAAGAGAGGTGAGAAGGGCCTCAGGATACGGCAGGGACAGACAGGAGGATTTCTACATCAGCAGATGGAACAGCAACGGATACTGGGGTGCTGCACGTAACGCCGGTGCCCCTCTAAATACAGCAGGCAACGAGGGTGCGCAGTCAATATCGGCCGACGGGAGGTCGATGTTTTTCACGGCTTGTGACCGTAAGGACGGTTACGGCAGGTGCGACATCTACCATTCAGTCTATGACGGCATCAGATGGTCACCAGGGGTGAACCTCGGCACGCCGGTCAATACAACATACTGGGAGTCGCAGCCCTCAATCAGCGCCAACGGCCGCATGCTCTTCTTTGTCAGCAACAGGCCGGGAGGAATGGGAGGGATGGATATCTGGTACTCCCTGCGTAGCAGCGACGGAACATGGCAAAGACCGGTGAACCCCGGCAAAGTGATCAACACCGCCGGTGATGAGTTTTCGCCTTTCATCTACTTTAACGGCAGGACTCTCTACTTTTCATCCAACGGGAGAGAGTCGTTCGGAGGACACGATATTTACACTTCCACACTGAACCCAGACTCAACCTGGACAGAGCCTGTCAACCTGGGACCGGCGGTAAACTCCCCTGCCGATGAGACAGGGCTTGTGATTGAGTCTTCAGGAAAACGCGCATTCTTCTCGTCGGTGCGCAACCCGAAAATGGGCAAGGACATCTTCTACATAGATCTTCCTGAGACGATCCAGCCTGAACCTGTATCATATTTCAGGGGAACAGTCATAGATAAGGAAAATGGGCGTCCGATTACTGCAAGGTATGAACTTACAGACCTCACCGGAGGGATAGGGGTGATATCATCAATGACCGATAACAGCGGGGGATTCCTTGTATGCCTGCCCGGCGGGTCAAGTTACGGCCTGAATGTGACGGCTGACGGATATATGATATTCTCAGAGAATTTTGATTTTGAGGAGGGCTATTCATCAGCTGAACCATACCGTAAGACAATAAGGCTTAACAAAGTGCGTGAAGGGGAGCTGATGAGGATGTACAATGTCTTTTACGACACGGATTCGTGGGAGCTCCTTGAAGCATCCATGCCCGAGCTGGAGATGCTGCTGAGGTTCCTGACAGTAAATCATACGGTGGTTGTCGAGATCGGCGGACACACTGATTCCGACGGTAGCGAGGAGCATAACCAGCGTCTCTCGGAGAGGCGCGCGGGATCGGTAAGAGAGTTCCTGATAAAAAGAGGCATTGCCGCCGAGAGGATATTCTGGCACGGTTACGGAGAGACCTCCCCGATAGCTGACAATATCACTCCTGCCGGCAAGAGACAGAACAGGCGTACAGAGATCAAGATCCTCTCAGAAGGTACCAATAACTAAGGAGGGCGACATTGCAAGTCGCCCTCCTCCCTTCCTTCTTCTAGCAGACAGTCGTAGTGCCTCAGAAAATCAGATTGCAATCTTCTTTTCTGAAGAAGTACCGGTTATCATCTCTATTCCGGAGCACTCCCTTACAGGCAGAGAGACAAATACCGATGTGCCTCCGGCATCATTGTTCTCAACCCTGATTTTGCCCCCGAGCGTCGAAATAAGATTTCTGGCCAGGATTAAATTCATAGCGGAATAGGTATCCTGACATTCGGAATACTGGATTTCAGGATTGTCGGAAAGCAGCATGTGACTGCTGATGGGGAAACCCTGGCCAGAATCTTTGACATATATTGTTATTATCTCGTCAGAATATGTGCAGCCGATCTTAATGAACCCTGAAGAGGTGTTTCCCAGCGCATTTCTGAAGAGGTTATTCATAATTCGGATGGTCCGTGAGGTATCCATCCTGATCATCAGCTTTTCGGGTAGGTTATCCTCCTGGATGAGCACGATGTGGTCCTTCTCCCTCTTTCTCATGAAAACCCTGAAATCAGAGGCGAGAGATTCAAACAGTCTCACGGCATCGGTCTCCATGGTATCCTCCTTCGCAGCGCCTGACTCAAGGATGGCAGTGTCAAAGAAGTTCTCAAAAAGTCCGATCAACTGTTCACAGGATGTAATTATCTGTTCGGAGAACTCACGTTTTTCTCCTTCGGTAAAATTGGAATTGTTAAGCAGATAGGAGAATGCCACTATAGAGTTCATCTGTGTTCTCACTTCATGTGAGACACCCGCAAGCAGTTGTGGCTTGTAAAGCAATTGTTTCATCTTTTCCTCCTCTTTCATCCCTGTCACCACTCTGTTACTGTAAACGCTATTGCGAAGCAATTCAAACATAGGCGTATCAATGAGGTTAATGCATCCTTATCTGATTCTTTTTGCAAGCCTGGCTGCCTGCCTGCTGTATCTGCTTCTGGAATCGGCGATCGCATTCAGCTGGCTCAACGCCTTCTCGCTGTTTCCGGTCATCATGTAGCACAGACTGAGATACCATGCGGCATCTTCCAGGTAGAGGTTGTCATTGTGCTCAATGACCCTTGTAAATGATCCGCTGGCCACCGGATAGTTGCTGACCTCCATATTGGCCATGCCATGCATGAATACAGACTCCATGTTGCCATTTTCGTTTGCAATGATCTGCTCGAGATACCCGATAGCCTTATGGTACTCTTTGGCAGAGTATGATGCTATAGCGTTTTCCATCAGAATGTTGCCTGAGGTGGCGGCAGACCTTGACGCACCCGGCGATTCATACCTCTCATAATATGAGGCGTACAGTTTTTCGGGTGACGGATCAGGCCGCAATATAAAGTAAAGCGCAGAGGTTACTGCAGCAGCAACCAGGATCGCTGCAGCGTACCTGGAGCTCCTTGCCGCAACCTTGCGGAAGCCTCCTGCAGAACGCTTCCTTATCTCAACGGCATTGAGTTTTGCCCTCAGATTGAGGATCTCCCTGTCAGCCAGTATTTCATCGGTCCTGCGCCTGAGAGTAACCTCCCTTGCCAGGTCCGGGTCCTTCTTCATCTCCCTGTTTAGCCAGCTCTTTTCGGCATTGGATGCATTGCCGCTCAGGAAGCTTTCAATCGTGTTGTTGACATTGATTGTCTTCATCTCTTCATATTATTATTTCACACTTATAAAAAACTACTGTTCAGATAGTCATTTACAACATGCCACGCCTTCCCCTTCCGGGCATTACCGACAGCATTTGCAGATGCTGTCTCAGGGCATCAGGTACTCTGCCGCAGGCAGGGAGGCCTGATACGTATTGTTAACCTTCAGACCGGAAAAACCGGCTCCTCAAAAACAGTTTCAGATCTCTATGATGATGGGAGGTCTGGTGGGATTGCCGTCAGCTATCCCCATACGTCCGTTTCCTCCGCGAACATTAATCATCTCTTCATTTGAAAGAACAAAATCAGCCAGGTTTTCAATCTTCAGGGTTTTCATCTTGATGTAGTTTTTTTATTTATTACGGTTTACTCTATTCTCTATACCGTACATGTCAGAAGATGGCCATTTGTGACACAAAAAATTCAACTTTTTTTCAAAAAAAATACAATAAATTGATATTCAGGGCGATATACTATGCAGATATCGTGGCCCACGATATTGGTTTGTTTTATACTTTTATCCCGGGAAGAAAGAAGAACCACAATAATGAGTCTGAGAGTGCACACGCTCATCCTGTCATTAATGATAACCGCCTTTATTGCAGGGCAACCTGCCTCGGTTTCCGTTGCCGGCGGATTGCAGGATGGAGGGGAGCTGGCGCACCGTGATTCTGTTTCGTTAAGGCTGAAGATTCTGATTGACGAGCTTGCCGGGCTGATTTCCGTCGACCCCGGGTCGGAATCCAGATCTGTGACCGCCGGAAGAATTGAGGGAATGATTGCCACAGGAAATGTTACTGACACTTTGCTGCTCTCCGACTCCCACTACTTCCTGGGACATCATTATCTGCTGAACAACGGTTATGAAAGATCTCGTGACAACTTCGCCCTCTCAGCAGATTACCGTGAGTCTGTGGGGGTATACGACCGCAGGCATGCCCTCGGCATCAGCAATATGGCCATTGTACTTTTCCGGTCCGGCGACTTCATCACTGCCTACAGCGTGGGATTGAACGGGCTCCGCGCCCGCAGGGCCCTGTTGGAAAGTGACTCCTCGGCACTGGCTGCAAACTATCTCAACCTGTCCAGCATCTGCCTCGAGATGAATGATCCCGTCAGGGCCATTGAACTCGCTGAGGCAGGCCTCAGGCTGGCGGATCTTTTCCCGGGAAGGGTCCCGGAAGTGTTGACTGCTGACCTGTACCAGGTCATTGGTCTCAGTCTGTACCGTACCTCCGAATATACCAGATCACTTGTTTATTGTCGCGAATCCCTGCGTCTATATGACAGAGCCGGAGCCGGCAATGTTACATCCAGGTTGCTTATACTTAATACTATAGCCCAGCTGCACCGGAGGCTGAATCAGCGGGAGGAGGCTGAGGGGTATTTCAGGAGGGGACTGTCAATTGATGCCGGGAACAATATTCAGGACAAAGCTCTTCTCTACATCAATTATGCTGATCTCCTGGCTGAGACTGGAAGGCCGGAGGAGGGTGAGAGGGTGCTTGCCGACGGCCTGGCCGAGGTGGAGAGGGAGTTTGGTACAGACAGTCGTGAATACTGCATGATGCTGGTACACAGGGCTGACTTCCTCCATGAGACTACAGGGGATAACCGCCGGGTACTTGAGATCTATGATGACTGTTTTGAATATGCCGGAAGGCATCCGTGGGATATTTACCTGAAAAAGCTTATCACACTGAATTATGCCGGCACCCTGTTCGATGCAGGTGATTATGAAAGGGTTCTGGAGGTGAGTGATGAGGTCTGGCTTACAGCCGCGGAAGAACAGGGTGGGGGACTCTCCCCGCTCTCATCATATTCCGAAGATGAGATGGGAGTGCTCATGGCCCGGTATCGCGCCCTTGATGCCCTTGCTGAAACCACTGGCGAGAGTGACTATCTCAGTGAGGCTGTCAGGACAGGCAGGCTGATAGTCTCTCTTTTTGACCGACTGAGACTTGAAATGAGCGAGGAGGATAGCCGTACCAGGCTCAGCGCCTTCTCGCGTGAGCTCTACACCGGCATAATTGAGAACTATTATGAGATCTACGGGCGCGACCGTGATGCCGCCTCCCTGGAAGGAATCTTTGAATTTTCCGAGAGAAGCAAGGTGGCGGGCTTCCTTGCCTCGATGCGAGAACTTAACGCCGCAAAATTCTCCCTGCCGCCGGAGCTTGTTGATCTGGACAACGGCATCAGGCAAAAGGTAGGCCTGTACAGGGAGCTGATAGCTTCAGAACAGCAAAAGGCTGCACCTGATACCCAGCGTATCAGGACATGGGAGAGTGTCACCTTTTCTCTCCTCCGATCGCGCGACTCCCTGGAAAGGGTCTTTGAAGAACAGTATCCCTCTTACTATAACCTTAAGTTTCAGAGTAAGGTAGCCTCCCTGAAAGCTGTTCCCGATGTGGTAGGCAGGGGAAGCAATCTCATCAGCTATATCCTGACCGACCAGAGACTCTTTATAATTGTTTCGAACAGGCGTCATACTGAGGTTATCAGGCGCGACGCCGACTCATCACTGATCTCCTCCCTGGTCCGGTTCCGGGATATGCTCTCATCTGTTCCGGCTACCAGCGGCTCGCGTCAGCCGTTCAATGAGTACATGGATCTTGCCTATGAGCTCTACAGGGAGCTGCTCGAACCCGCCGTTCCCTATATCAGGGGTGACAAGATTGTCATTTCGCCTGACAACATCCTCTCATATATCCCCTTTGAGACACTGGTAACCGAACCATACCGAAGTCCTGAGCTTTTATACCGTGAAGTTCCCTTTGCACTCAAGAGATACCGTTTCTCATACATTTACAGCGTCACCTTTACTTCAGAGACGATGGGACGAAGCCGGAAATTCTCGAATGACCTGGCTGCATTTGCTCCTGACTATGACGGTATGGAGCTGGATGACAGTCTCCTGACGGCTTACCCAAACCTTCGGGGAGAGATCCGGGATCTGCCGTATGCACTGATTGAGGCTGAGGATGCGGTGGATCAGTGCGGTGGCAGGGCCTTCGTGGGAGCAGAGGCCACTGAGGAGGCCTACAAGGCAGAAGCGGGAAGATATGACATTGTACACCTTGCCATGCATACCCTGGTTGATGATCTCCATCCGCTCTTTTCAAAAATGATATTCTCCTCATCGCCCGGGAAGGCTGAGGATGGCATGCTGAACACCTATGAAGTATACAGCGTCACCCTGAACGCGATGATGGTTGTGCTCAGTTCATGCAACACAGGCAGCGGGATGCTGGCCACCGGCGAGGGTATCCTCAGCCTGGCAAGGGGATTTCTCTATGCCGGAAGCCGTTCGGTGGTAATGTCAATGTGGGCGGTAGATGACAATTCGGCCTCGGAGGTCATGCGATCATTCTACAGGAACATGCGGAGCGGGCAGGCAAAGAGCACTGCCCTGCGGAGTGCCCGGCTGAAGTTTCTCCGTACTGCCGATCAGACGCGCTCGCATCCCTACTTCTGGTCTGCGCTGGTGATTTACGGTGATGACACCCCGTTGTGGTATGACAGCATCAGGCTCTATGCAGCCCTGCTCTTCTTCCTGATATCGGCGGCATTGCTTCTTGCGATCATCTACAGGGCGCCCAGATCCTGATATTCGGGGTCGGTTTTGATTATCTCCATCAGGGCTTCCTTGCAGAGATATTTTTTCCGCCGCGCATAGGCTTCGGAAGTCATGCCCATCTTACGGGCAATTTCCTCATAACTGTAACCGTCGCTGTAGAGATTCAGCACCATCTGGCAATCCTCCTTCAGAAGGGCAAACGATCTTGTTACAATACGCTCCAGAGTGCGCGCATTGACCTCTTCGGATTCCGAAGTGTCAGCCATATCGGTCTCCAGGGCAGAGTAGCGTGACCTGTACCTCAACTGGCTGCTCCATACGTTCCTGGCGATGCCGAAGAAATATCCCCTAAGGTCTGAGGTGAGGACAAAATCATCTCCTGTGACCTGCTTGTAGAGTATCACCACACTCTCCTGAAGAACATCATACACATCGTCTTCGGAACCGCTGTTAAGCTTCAGGTGATCCCTGATCAGCGGATAGTACGCATCATACAGGTAGGCAAGAATCTTGCTCTCCTGCCTCCTGATCCCATCGATGATGTCACCGTCCGAATACTTCCTGAATAATCCCAATAAAAAGGTATAATTGGCAAATATAGTATTTCTATGGGCCGAATTGAGAAAAATGACTGCGCAGCACTTTTGTGGCGCCCTGCATCTCAGGAGTGACAATAATGAATATATTTACAGCTTCTTGAAACACCTCACTGTCCGTTAATGTATCCGTTTGTCAGACAGCATGATGCGATGGACTGCGGCCCTGCCTGCATAGGCATGATTGCCAGGTGGCACGGCAAGCGTATTTCGCTGGAGTCGATACGCAGGCGGGCATGGATAACGCGTGAAGGCGTATCCCTGCTTGGCCTGAGGTCTGCAGCCGTGAGCCTGGGTTTCAGGGCTGAAGGGGTGAAGATTCCCTTTTCTGTACTCGCCGGCGAGATCACACTGCCATGCATTGTGCACTGGCAGCAGAACCATTTTATTGTTGTCAACAGGATCACCGCAAAAAAGGTGTGGGTAAGCGATCCTGCAGTCGGCAGGATGAGTATGAGCAGGGAAGAGTTTCTGAGGGGATGGTCAGTGTCAGACGAGAGAGGAGAGCCGACGGGCACCGCGCTTCTGCTTGAACCGGGACCGGAATTTCAGGCTCTCGCTGAGGACCAGCCGCCCAAAGGCGGGTTTTCCTTCCTGCTGCCGTACCTGAAACCATACCGCCGGCAGATAGTGCTGCTGCTCGCCGGCCTCGTGGCGGGCAGCGCCATACAGCTCGTCTTTCCCTTTCTTACCCAGGCAATAATTGACAGGGGTATTGCCGGCCGGGATATCAGGCTTATCTACCTTATTCTTGCCGGCCAGCTGGCACTCACGGCCGGACGCCTGGCCGTGGAGTTTTCCAGGGGGTGGATTTTGCTTCACCTGGGGACAAAGCTCAATATCAGGATTGTATCTGACTTTCTCTCCAGGCTGATGGGTCTCCCCATCGCTTACTTCGACACCAAAATGAACGGCGACATACTGCAGAGGATTGATGACAACAGCCGTATTGAAAGCTATCTCACCTCCTCAAGCCTGGCAATACTATTTTCCTTCTTCAATTTCGTGGTTTTCGGCATCGTGCTGGGCATATACAGCCTGCCGGTGCTGCTGGTCTTCCTGGCAGGAACAGGACTCTATGTTTTCTACGTTACCCTCTTCATGCCTGCCCGTGAACGCCTTGACAACATAAGGTTCAGGCAGATGGCTGATGCCGGCAACACGATGCTAAACATTGTCAACGGCATGCAGGATATCAAGCTGGCGGGCAATGAGGCTTCCAACAGGCGCGGATGGGAAGAGCAGCAGCAGGATATCCACCGCACGCGCATCAGAGGTCTGAGACTGATGCAGTTTCAGGCTGCCGGCGGCACTTTAATTCATGAGGCGGCAAATATCATAATAACCGTTATCTCGGCAACACTGGTCATCAACGGCAGCATGACCCTCGGCATGATGCTGGCTGTGCAGTTCATTACAGGCCAGCTGAACGGTCCTGTTTCACAGATAATCGATTTTATGAAATCCACGCAGGATGCAAGGATAAGCCTGGAGCGGCTCTCGGAGGTGCATGCCATGGAGCCCGAGGAGGACCGGGGTGAGGGAGAGCGCCTGCCTGCGCCTGACAGGGTGGAGATCAGCATTGAAAACCTCTCCTTCAGGTATGAAGGTCCGGGCTCGCCCTGGGTCCTGAAAGACCTGTCGATGGTGATAGCTCCAGGAAAGATAACTGCGGTTGTGGGTGAGAGCGGATCGGGCAAGAGCACGCTACTGAAACTCCTGATGGGCTTCTACCAGCCTGCTGAAGGGACTATCAGGCTTAACAGGAATCTCCTTGAAGACTACAGCATAACCTCGCTTCGCAGATCAACCGGTGTGGTAATGCAGGATGGCTACATTTTCCCTGACACGATACTGGGAAACATCGCTCCCGGTGATGACAAACCCGATATGGAGAAGGTCAGCAGGGCAATTGAAGCAGCAAACCTCAGATCGCTGACAGATACTCTCCCTGCAGGCCTGATGACCCGGGTAGGACCTGGCGGTCACGGACTCAGCCAGGGGCAGAAGCAGCGGATTCTGATTGCCAGGGTCATATACCGGGAACCCTCCCTGCTGCTGCTGGATGAAGCCACCAGCGCCCTCGACGCTTCAAACGAAAGGATGATAGTGGAGAACCTGGCCGGTTTCTACCGGGGCAGAACGGTGGTCGTCGTGGCTCACAGACTGAGCACCGTACGTCATGCCGACATAATAGCAGTGCTTGAGAAAGGAGAGCTCTCCGAATATGGGACACATGAAGAGCTTCTTCGCCTGAAGGGCACCTATCACAGGCTGGTCAGGGACCAGCTTGAGCTCGGAAGATAAATTTCGAAGCTATTTTTTCCCCGAATAGGGTTCGTAATCGTCAGGCTGCCCCGTGATACCGTCATCCTTCTTAGGCACCCCTCCAGGCATCCCGCCTTCATTCTTCTTTTTGGCAGCATATCGCCGGTAGAGACTCAGTGCAGTGAGAAGCAGCAGTGCGGTAAAAATAATTATATCTCTCTTGTCCATGGTTATTGTTAATGATAACAGAACCTTCAAAGTTAGTGATTTTGAGTTTCGTTTTTGAGGTAAAGCCGGATAAATAGCACCGAGGTTTGAGTTTTACCAATTAATCCATTATTTTCGTGGTTTGAAAAAAACGGGGGATGCCGGACTGTTTGCGCCGGCACGACGCACTGAAGAAAAAGGATTGCTGATGACAACTGAAGATCCGAAAAACTCTGTTCATGATGAACAATTCGAAGCTGACGCAAAAGAGCTCGAATCTGCGGGTAAGGAGAATGACAAAAAAGGTGAAAAGACCATCCCGGATGGTGATGCCGGAGTGAAGCCCGGCGAGGCTTCACAGGTTAATGATGCAGCAGCTCCGGAGGAAGAGGCTCCGGCCGCTGGGGAGTTGACCCGGGTGACAGCGGCGGAAGCCGGTGAACCTGTCGAAGAACCGGCACCGGAGGAGGCCGCTGCTGAGACGGTGTCTGAAGAACCGGCACCGGAGGAGGCCGCTGC
>CAYPKP010000001.1:85103-153141 GCA_964411345.1 uncultured Rikenella sp.
GAGACGGTGTCTGAAGAACCGGCACCGGAGGAGGCCGCTGCTGAGACGGTATCTGAGGAACCGGCACCGGAGGAGGCCGCTGCTGAGACGGTATCTGGAAAACCGGCATCCGGGGAGAAGGTTGAAGCGGTTGAACAGGAGCTTGCGGAACAGGCACCACACGAGGAGGAAGCCACCGCCGCGCAGGAGGAAAAGGAAGAGGAGGAAACACCGGAGGAAAAAGCCTTTGCCGCTGAAGAGGACAAGGCAGATCAGGCACCATCGGAGAAGGAAGAAACTGACGCGGATGAAGATAAGGACAAGGAAGAAGAGACGACAGAGGAGGAAGCTGCAGAACTGCCCCCGGTAGACTACAGCGGTTTTTCAAGAAAGGAGCTGGTGGAAACCCTCGCTCTCATTGTAGAGAACAGGCCTCCTGCCGAGATCGGTGACGACGTTTCCAGGATCAAGGAGTTCTTCTATAAAAAGACAAAGGCTGAATTCAACGAGGCAAGGCTGAATTATGCCAAGGAGGGGGGTAATATTGATGATTTCAGACCCGAACCTGACGAGCTGGAGGTCAGGATCAAATCGGTACTCGAGGTATACCGCAACAGGAAGAGTGATTTCAACAGGGTACAGGAGAGTGAAAAACAGGACAATCTCCGCAAGAAGCTTGAGATAATCGAGCAGATCAAGGAGCTGGTCAACCGTGAGGAAGCGATAAACAAGACCTTCCAGGATTTCCGCAACCTTCAGAACGAGTGGCATTCCACCGGGATCGTGCCACAGTCCGCACTCAAGGACCTGTGGGAGAACTATCACCACAGCGTGGAGATATTCTATGATTACATCAAGATCAACCGTGAGCTCAGGGATCTCGATCTCAAGAAGAACCTGGAGGCGAAGATCCTTCTGTGTGAGAAGGCTGAGGAGTTGCTGACAGAGCCCAATGCCGTGACGGCGTTCAGGCTTCTGCAGGAGTTTCACGATCAGTGGCGTGAGATAGGCCCGGTACCTCATGAGAACAAGAACGATGTCTGGGAGAGGTTCCGCGAGGCTACCTCCCAGATCAACAAGCGGCATCATGAGTACTTTGAGTCGCAGAAGGACGAGCAGAGAAAGAATCTCGAAGCAAAGACAGCCCTGTGTGAAAAGGTTGAGGAGATTGCCGGGAGTGAGATACTGACCTTTGCCGATTTCAGGGAGAAGTCGGATGCCATTATTGAATACCAGAAACAGTGGCGTGCACTCGGATTCGCTCCGAAAAAGCACAACAACAAGATATATCAGCGGTTCAGGACCGCCTGTGACAGTTTCTTCGAGAAGAAGCGTGCTTTCTTTGCAGAGAGCAAGGAGACACAGATGAACAACCTGCAGCTTAAGACCGAGCTCTGCCTGAAGGCTGAGGCCCTGCAGGAGAGCACGGACTGGAAAGAGACATCCGATATGCTCATCAGGCTTCAGAAGGAGTGGAAGGAGATTGGCCCCGTGCCCAGAAAGTATTCCGAAAAGATATGGAAACGGTTCCGCAAGGCATGCGACACTTTCTTTACCCGCAGGTCGGAGTTTCTTGCCGGCAGGGAGACCTCCTACGAAGAGAACCTGCAGGCCAAGCTTGCGCTCCTCGAGGAGCTTGAGGCGTTTGATCCGGGTGATGACAGCAAAGCCGCCTTTGAAAAGCTGAAGGAGATTCAGAAAAGCTGGATGGAGATAGGGTATGTGCCCATCGACAGGAAAGATGAGATCGCACACAGGTACAAGGATGCCCTCAACAGGCAATTTGACAAGCTCAAGCTTGATGACGAGGACAAGAATATTCTGAGATACCGCAGCAAGGTAGACAGTGCCAGGTCAAACCCCAGGGCAGCAAGAAAAGTGCGTGCAGAGCGCGAGAAGTTCTACAGCAAGATCAAGCAGCTTGAGAGTGACATTGTACTTTGGGAAAACAATATCGGATTCTTCGCCAAGTCAGCGAACGCTGACACCATGATCAAGGAGGTGGAGGAGAAGATTGCTGAGGCAAAGAAGAACATCAAGATACTCGAAGAGAAGATGAAGCTCATTGACAGCTCGATTGATGAGTAAGCCTCCTGACTCCCCAAACCATGATAAACCGAAGAAGTGACTGAAGTAAAGTATATTTTTGTGACTGGCGGCGTCACATCGTCACTGGGCAAAGGCATCATCTCCTCCTCTCTCGCCAAGCTGCTTCAGGCACGCGGCTACAGTGTCACCATCCAGAAGCTTGACCCCTACATCAATGTAGACCCGGGAACCCTCAACCCGTATGAACACGGTGAGTGCTTCGTGACAGGCGACGGAGCGGAGACAGATCTCGACCTGGGACATTATGAGCGTTTTCTTGATGTGCCCACCTCCCAGGCCAACAATGTTACCACGGGGAGAATCTACCAGTCGGTGATAAACAAGGAGCGCAAGGGTGACTACCTGGGCAAGACCGTGCAGGTCATACCCCACATCACTGATGAGATCAAGCGCCGCATCAAGATGGTGGGATCAGGGGGCAGGTATGATATTGTCATTACCGAGATCGGAGGGACGGTAGGCGACATTGAGTCACTTCCCTATATAGAAGCTGTAAGGCAGCTGAGATGGGAGCAGGGGCAGCACAACTGCATAGTGATTCATCTCACCCTTGTCCCTTTTCTCCACGCTTCCGGCGAGCTGAAAACAAAGCCCACGCAGCACTCAGTAAAGATGCTTCTTGAAGAGGGGATCCAGCCTGATGTACTTGTGCTCAGGACGGAGCACAGTCTTACTGAAGACATAAGGAAGAAGGTGGCGCTCTTCTGCAATGTGGAGCCCGGCGCCGTGGTGGAATCGATAGATGTGTCGACTATATACGAGGTACCCCTGAGAATGCGTGAGGAGATGCTTGACCTGACAGTGCTTCGCAAGCTGGACATGCCTCCGGGAAACGAGCCGGCACTTGATGAGTGGAAAGAGTTTCTTCACAAGCTTAAGAACCCTGCGTACAGTGTCAGGATAGCCCTGGTTGGGAAGTATGTCGAGCTGGCTGATGCCTATAAGTCGATCTCCGAATCGTTCGTCCATGCCGGGGCTGCTAACAACGCCTCTGTGGATCTGACATTCATTCACTCAGAGGATATTGAAGAGGGAAATTATGCTGAGAAGCTCTCCGGATATCACGGCATTGTGGTAGCTCCGGGCTTCGGGTCGAGAGGTATCGAGGGTAAGATACTAACAGCAAGATATGCCCGCACCAATGACATTCCGTTCCTTGGCATATGCCTCGGGATGCAGTGTGCGGTGATTGAGTTTGCCCGCAATGTGCTGGGGCTTGAGGGTGCCCATTCCACGGAGATAAACCCGAAGGCAAAGCATCCGGTGATTGACCTGATGGAGGAGCAGAAGAGCGTGACCGAAAAGGGAGGCACCATGAGGCTGGGCAGCTATAGGTGCGAGATATTGCATGGCTCTGAGGCATGGAAATGCTACAGAAAGGAAGAGATTACGGAACGTCACAGGCACAGGTATGAATTCAACAGCAAATACCTTACCGAATTCAGAAATGCCGGAATGATTCCGTGCGGAACCAATCCTGAGTCAGGATTGGTGGAGATAATGGAGATCCCTTCCAACAGGTGGTTTGTGGGCGTTCAGTTCCATCCGGAATACAGCAGCACGGTACTGAGACCGCATCCGCTCTTCACCGGGTTCGTGAAGGCATGCATTGATACTGACAATAAACCAATAAACTATAAAAAGGGGACGAATTAATAATGGACAGGAATACAGTAACCGGCATCATTCTGATCTTTGTTATCTTTCTGGGATTCAGCCTGTACAACAATCACAGGACAGGCAAGTTCTTCGAGGCAGAGACCGAGTATGCCGACTCATTATATAATGCCGGCAATTATGACGAGGCCAGGGAGGCCTATATCAGAGCCCTGGGCTACAGGCCCAAGGATGAGGCCACAAAAGGAAAGGTGATAGAGCTCAACAGCATGCTGGGACTCGGTGGAGCAGCCCGGGAAAGTGCGGATGTCACGGCGCCTCCCGACAGTTCATCACTGACGGCAGCGGGCAGGGAACAGGCAGAGGCTGATGCCGCTGCTGCCGGTGCATTTGCCACGGCTGTTGCCGAGGAGAATGAGTTTTATGTCATCGAAAACGATCTGATGGTCATGACCCTCTCCGCCAGGGGAGGGAAAGTCTATTCCGTTAAGCTTAAAGAGTATCAGAGGTATGACTCCCTGCCTGTTGTGCTGTTCAACGGCGACTCCACAGTCTTTGGGTATAAATTCTTTACCCTCGACAATAAGCCTGTCATCACTGATGCCCTGACGTTCACTCCGCTGGAGTATGACGGGCCGCTCGTTGCCGATGAGGAACCGGTCAGCCTGACAATGAGGCTTGATGCCGGCAACGGAGCCTGGATCGACTATATATATACGGTTCAGCCGGATGATTACATGATCGGCTTTGAAACCAGATTCAACGGAATGGGCTCAGTAATTCCGGCCAATACCACTTCACTGGCACTCGACTGGAAGATGTACCTGCCCCAGCAGGAGAAGGGCAGACAGAACGAGGATATGTACACCGGCCTGAAATACAAGGTCTACCAGGAGGGTGTGGAGGATGTAGGAGGAGCAAGGCAGAGGCAGAAGAAGGATGTGGTGACCGAAAGCCTGATGAGGACCGACTGGATAGCCTACAAGGATCAGTTCTTCTCCTCGGTACTCATTGCCGACGGATTTTTCCTCAATGCATCGGTTTCATCAACAAATGCCGATCCCACCTCCAGGTATCTCAGGTTCTTCGAGTCGGAGATAGGAGTTCCCTATACCCATGGTGACAGCACTTCGGTTAAGATGAGGATGTACTTCGGCCCCAACAGTTTCACCCTGCTGAAGAAATATGACCTGCAGCTGGAGGAACTGGTGTTCCTCGGGAGGAATATCATCAGGTGGATCAACCAGTTTGTCATCATCCCGATATTCAACCTTCTGGATAATTTTATTGTCAACTACGGACTCATCATCCTCATTCTTACACTGCTGATCAAGATCGTACTCTTTCCCCTGACCCACAGGTCGTTCATTTCCCAGGCCAAGATGCGGGCCCTGAAGCCCATGATTGACGAGATAGGGAAGAAGTTTCCCAAGCAGGAGGATGCCATGAAGAAGCAGCAGGCGACAATGGAATTCTACAAGAAGGCCGGCGTCAGTCCCATGGGAGGCTGCCTCCCGATGCTCCTTCAGATGCCCATCCTCTTCGCCATGTTCCGCTTCTTCCCGACATCCATCGAACTGAGGCAGGAGTCTTTCCTCTGGGCGAAGGACCTCTCCACCTATGACAGTATCCTTGACCTGCCGTTTACCATACCGATGTACGGCGACCATGTGAGTCTCTTCACCCTTCTGATGACTGTCTCCACAATCATCTCCACGAAGTTCACCAATCCTTCCGGCGGACAGGAACAGATGCCCGGAATGAAGACCATGATGTACATGATGCCGGTCATGTTCATGCTAATCCTCAATAACTTCTCTGCAGGGCTTACCTACTACTACTTCCTTGCAAACGTTATAACCATTATTCAGACTCAGGTGTCGCGCAGGTTTGTGAATGAGGCCGAAATCCTGAAAAAGATAGAGGAAAACAAGAAGAAACCGGTGAAAAAATCGAAGTGGCAGCTGAGACTTGAGGAGGCACAGAAACGAAGCGGGTACAAGGTTCCTAAAAAGAAGTAGCAAAAAAAAATGCTATTCAGCATTTTTTTAAAAAATTGGGTTTCTAAAACAATTTTTTAAACTAATTTAGTCCTGAATTAGTTCTTTAAATATTTTTTTAAAATGGGGAAGAAGGTAAAAAACAAAGACATTGCCGCAAGACTTGGTCTTTCGGGCACATTGGTATCATTGGTGCTGAACAATAAGGCCGATCAGCACGGAATCAAGAAAGAGACACAGGAGCGGGTTCTTGCAGTTGCAAGGCAGATGGGCTATTTCAGCGCAGCAGCCGAGAAGGGCGAAACAGTTCCGGCGGAAGAGAAGCCGGGCATCATCGGGATGATCGTACCCTCCATGAATGATCCTTTCATTTATGAGATCACTCCCTATCTTCAGAAGGCATTCTCGAGCATAGGCCTCGGGTTCTCGGTCTTCACCAGGGATCCTGACGACATGCGTTTCAACAGGCTTACAACCTCGCTGAAGAAGTTCTTCAGCGGGATGATTCTTGTTGGCAATGCTGCCGATGACAGCGTGGTGAGGGCTCTGAGCAGGGATTCATACCCGATTGTTCTTCTTGAAAAGCGGATGAGAAGGATGAGGGTAAACACCGTATGCACTGACAGGATAGCCGGTGCCGGCCTGATGACGCAGCATCTCACCTCGCTCGGGCTTAAGAACCTGCTGATTGTTTCGGGTGAAGATACGGCATCCTATGACAAGGAGATGCTTGATGAGCTGAAGGCAGCCACAAAGAAATCGAAGAATTATGATTCGGTACATTTTACGGTTGCCCGGCTGCCAAAGGCTGGAGAGAAGTTTGACTTCGCCTCCATAGAGAATTTTCTGAGGCCGCCGCACCGCAGCGATGCGATCATGGTCATCAACTCTCCCCTGGTCTTCCCGCTTTACCAGGCATTGCAGGAAAAAAACATCCGCATACCTCAGGATGTTGCGCTGGTATCGATGGAGGACGGCATTGGGTTTGACCTCATCGGCACCCCGGTGACAAGACTGCGCAGGCCTCTCTCTGCAATGTCTCTGAAGGTTGCCAATATTGTCTGGTCAGAAGTGAAAAACCAGGGTAAGAGCAAATACAAGCGCCAGGTGAACATGTCTCCGGAGCTTGTCGTCAGGAGCAGTTGCGGCTCTTACGCAAAATAGACTTCAATGAAACGGATCTTCAGGCTGCAGGCGCTGATCGCCATGGCAGTGTTGCTCTCTTGCAGCAACGGCAACCTTATTGTCGACAAGTCACTGATGGATGAGCTCGCTGCTGATTACGGCGCCCGCGCGGAAACATACTCCTCAACCCGCGGCGATCTCTTTGCCATGGCTGACACCCTCAGTAATGATGCATTGAAGGTTGCCGTTCAGTTCCTTCTGGCATACATGCCGCTGAGTGACCTCTCTGCCGTTGAACCCGGATATGTGGTGGATAATGCCGCCGTCGCCCTTCGCACCAGGGAGGAGATGCCCTGGGGGCCGGGTATCCCGCTGGATGTTTTCCTCCATTTTGTCCTGCCTCCGAGAGTAAACAATGAAAACCCCGACAACTTCAGGCAGGTATGTTATGACGAGCTGAAAGAGCGGGTCTCGGGTCTGGACATGATTGAGGCTGCCCTGGAGATAAACCGGTGGTGCCAGGAGAAGGTCTCGTACCAGGCTGCCGACTCTCGCACTTCAGCACCACTGGCAACGATGCTCTCCGCCCGCGGGCGCTGCGGCGAGGAGTCTACTTTGACTGTCTCGGCCCTGCGCACTGTGGGCATACCGGCACGGCAGGTATACACTCCCCGGTGGGCCCATACTGACGACAACCATGCCTGGGTGGAGTTCATGGCTGAAGGAGAGTGGCATTATCTGGGGGCCTGCGAACCTGAACCGGTGCCTGACAGAGGCTGGTTCACCGAGCCGGCGAGAAGAGCCATGCTGGTTCATACCAAGGCCTTTGGCAGGTACAGGGGCAATGAGAAGGTGATAAGGGAAGAACCTCTCTTTGCGGAGATCAATACGCTGGACAGATATGCAGTGACCAGGGAACTGAGAGTATTGGTGACTGACAGCGCAGGCTTGCCGGTACCGGAAGCTGAGGCAGGGTACATGATTTACAACTATGCTGAGTTTTATCCGCTGGCCAGGCTGAAATGCGACCGCTCGGGAGAGTGCTCACTGACAACGGGAATGGGGTCACTCCTCATCTGGGCCGGTGACGGAGAGCGTCACGGATTCGCTCTTGCCTCCCCGGCGGATACACTGGCAGTAGTCTCCATATCATCAAGGCAGAAGGAGGAGACGGTCAGTCTCGACATCTCGGTGCCGCCGGCCCTGACACCCCTGCCTGGCATTGACGGGGAACTGGTGCGGCAGAATAACATTGTCGTAAGAAGAGGAGACAGCATCCGAAACGCTTATATCAGCTCATGGATGAAAGATGTGTCAGTGGAAGAGCTGGCTGCCGGAGCCGGAGTGACTCCCGAAAGGGTGAGGGAGATCCTCACTGCCTCAATGGGTAACTACAGGTCCGTCGCTGACTTCCTTGCCTCATCTGATGACAGGGGAGAGCTGGCAGTGAGCCTCCTTGAGAACATCTCTTCCAAGGACCTGCGTGACACACCGGCAGAGGTGCTCTCAGATCATCTTGTGAATGCGCCGGAACCGGATCCTGGTATTGACACAGGGATATATTACAGGTATCTGCTGTCACCCCGTATCTCCACGGAGATCCTCTCTCCCTTCAGGAGCGCCCTCGGGAATATCCCTTCTGCAATGATGGAGAAATTCAGGTCTGACCCTTCCTGCATAACCGGGTGGGTCGATACTGTCATCACAATCACCGAAAGTGAGAACCACTACGGTACTCCTCTCACACCCGGAGGAGTGGTGAGATTGCGTCGTGCTGACAGTCATTCGCGAAGGATCTTTGCGGTGGCCCTCTCCAGGAGCGCCGGTGTCCCCGCCAGGCTGGAACCGGGTACGGGGAGGCCTCAGTACCATGCAGACGGAGTATGGCATGACATGTGGTTTTCAGATGAAGTAAAGCCATCAGGATCAGTTGGTTACATTACCTTTAGTTCTGACCGCGATGATCCCGTACCGGAATACCACGTCCATTTTTCCCTGGCAAGGATAGAGGATGGCAAGTATAATACCCTCGATTACGGGTACGGGAGAAAGTTGACTGAGATACCAAAGCTTATTCCCCTCGATCCCGGAATGTACATGCTTACTACAGGCAACAGGGATGATGACGGTAATGTGCTGGCGTCGGTAACCTTTTTCTCCCTGGCCCCGGGTGAGGAAAAGACGGTCGCTGTCCGGCCCCGTGAGCTGGAAGAGGTATCTGCACCGTCAGGCAAAGCAGACCTCACGGGTAAGTTGCGTCTCATCAGCGGCGAGCTGGTCACACCTCTCTCCGTGGCAGATAAGGGTTTGGTATTCATATGGATAGAACCGGGCAGGGAGCCTACGCGCCACATACTTAATGATCTCCCGCGTCTGAAGAGTGAGTTTGATGCCTGGGGCGGATACTTCATCATACTCACTGACCCTGATCGCACACCGCCCGGATTCGTCGCGGACCAGATCAGCGGCATACCTGAGAGCACACTGTTCGCGGAAGACAGAGAGATGGCCTTCATGAGATCGGTGTTTGGCGGTGGCAGTGTCGAAAGACCCCTGCCTGTGGTTCTGTGCTGCGACAGCGAGGGTAATATACTCTTCTCCTCGGAGGGCTACCGGATAGGTACCGGAGAACAGATACTGAAGAAAATAAGATAGAGTGCCATGATAAGAAAAGCTTTCCTGTTTGCGGCGCTGCCGCTTCTGATTGCCGTCGGATGCAGCTCTCCTTCACTGGATGATGTTACCGTATGGGTCGATCCCTTCATCGGTACCGCAGCACACGGGCACACCTTCCCGGGTGCCGCCACACCCTTCGGCATGGTGCAGCTCAGTCCTGACAACGGCACCTCCGGCTGGGACTGGTGTTCAGGATATCACTGGTCTGACTCGGTGATAGCCGGCTTCAGCCACACCCATCTGAGCGGCACCGGTATCGGGGATCTGTGTGACATTCTGTTCCTTCCTTCGATGCATGAATTCACCCTGGAGCTGCCTGACAGCACGGCATCACTTGCAAAGATCAACAGGAGTCTCTTCTCTCACGAAGCTGAGCAGGCAAGACCGGGCTACTATGCAGTAGCCCTTGCCAATGGTGTGAATGCAGAGCTTACCGTAACACCCCGGACCGGCATACAGCGATATACGGCCGTCGGTGCCGGGACAATGTATGTTCTCGTGGACCTGGGGTTTGCCATCAACTGGGACCGGCCTGCCGCTTGCAGCCTGCGATGGAACGGCTCTGCCCTGTCAGGCATGCGCATCTCCCAGGGGTGGGCTGAGAGGCAGTACCAGTACTTCTGGTCTCTCTTCTCGCTGACACCTGATTCCGTCGTTATGCTCAACGCGGGTATCCCGGCAGGTGATACGGCGGTTAGCGGGAGAAACATCGCTGCTATTCTCGCCTTTGATGTCCAGCAGGGAGATGAGTTGCTGATCAGGACCGGCATCTCGGCCGTCGATGAGGCCGGGGCATCGGGCAACCTGAAAGCCGAATCTGAAGGCCGGGATTTTAATGCCGCAGCCGCAGCCGCCCGACAGGCATGGCAGAGAAGACTGAATGTCATAAGGGCAGAATCGTCAGACAGCTCCGTGATGAAGGTATTCTACACCGCTCTCTATCATTCAATGATTGCACCGTCACTCTATTGTGACAGCGACGGCAGGTACAGGGGCACCGACGGAGAGGTGCACACGGCGGAAGGGTTCACAAACTACAGTGTCTTCTCACTGTGGGATACCTACCGTGCAGCCCATCCGCTCTTTACCATCACGGCACCGGGAATGGTCCCTGACTTTATCAATACCATGCTCACCATCAGGGACCAGCAGGGCAAACTGCCCGTGTGGTCACTGGTAGGCAACGAGACGAACTGCATGATTGGCTACCATGCCGTACCTGTGCTGGCCGATGCGGTACATAAAAGAATGACGGGATTTGATTACGGGAGAGCCCTGGACGCTGCCATACACTCTGCCTCACTTGATTTCCGGGGCCTTGACCATTACAGGAGCTACGGCTATATACCTTCGGAGCTTGAGAATGAATCGGTGGCAAAAACCATGGAATATGCCATTGACGACTGGTGCATCTCCCAGATGGCCGGTGACCTTGGGCAGCCAGATGTTGCCGGGGAGTTCCTTCTGCGGTCGCAAAACTACCGCAACCTGTTTGACACAACCATCCTGTTTGTGCGCGGACGGATGAGTGACGGCAGCTGGCGGCCCGGGTACGATCCGCTCTATTCCCATCATACACGGTCGGATTTCACCGAAGGCAACGGCTGGCAGTACACATGGCTTGTGCCTCATGACGTGGAAGGCCTGTTATCTCTCTTCGGCAGCAGGGAGATATTCCTTGAGCGCCTCGACAGTCTTTTCAACGTGAACGAGGAGGTGAGGGGCGAAAATGCCTCACCTGACATCAGTGGCCTCATAGGCCAGTATGCACACGGTAATGAGCCATCCCACCATATAGCCTATCTCTTCACCATGGCCGGTGAGCCGGAGAAGACTGAAACTACCGTTCGCAGGATAATGGATGAGATGTACACCGATGGCAAAGACGGGCTCTGCGGTAACGAGGACTGCGGACAGATGTCTGCATGGTATCTCTTTTCCGCTATGGGTTTCTACCCCGTCAACCCTGCTGACGGCAGGTTTATCCTGGGCAGTCCTGCGCTGGAACGGGCGGAAATCTCACTGCCCGAAGGAAAAATATTCACAGTCGTTGCTGAGAACAATTCAGCAACAAGGATAAATGTCGGTGACGTTTTCCTGAACGGAATAAAACTGGACCGTAACTATATCACCTATGAGGAGATAATGTCGGGAGGAGAGCTGAGGTTTACAATGAAATGAACAGCACCGGCCGGTTTGTTGATAATTATCATCTGTCACTGATGATCTAATTCATTACCTTTGTATCATTCTGGTGCTGCCGGTTTTTTCCGGCAGTGAAAAGGGAACCCTGTTGGAATCAGGGACAGTACCCGCTGCTGTGAAGCCTGTTCCGCCGTTTGCGGATCATTACAGCCGGAATTCCCGCCACTGTCTGCCAGCTGGCGGACGGGAAGGCCCGGTGAGTAGGGATAAGTCAGAAGACCTGCCAGAACGTGTCCTGTAACAGGGAGCTTTCGGGAATAAAAGTTATGTTCAAAAGGTCATCTGCCTATATTGTCCATTTAAAGGTGAGCCGCAATGCCCTGCATGCTGCACTGCTGTCACTGTCATTGTCCGTGGCAACGCAGGCCGGAGCACAGGATATGTTCACCGGAGATACCATTACCATCACCGCTGTTACTGTAACTGCTACTGCTTCGGAAAGGCAGACACCCTACTCCGTTTTTGTGATTGATTCTGCCCTTATGGCCGGTCATATGGAGAGTGACCTGGCGTCACTGCTGATGTACGCCACTCCCCTGGCAGTAAAGCGTTACGGAAATCATGGTCTCGCTTCCGTGTCGGTGAGGGGATTGCCCGGCAGTCATACAACGGTGAAATGGCATGGACTTACTGTCAATGCTGCAGGCAACGGATACACTGACTTTGCTCTCATCCCGCTCCAGGCAGCCTCATCAGTGAAGATCACCCAGGGCGGCTATGACCTTAACGATGTATCGGGATCCATAGGAGGTAAGGTGGAACTCTCCTCAGAGCCTCTCTTTCAGACAGGGCTATACGGTTCAGTTGCGGCAGGGGCAGGCAGCTACGGTGACTACAGTGCTTCGGCAGTCACAGGCACAGGCAGTGAGTCCCTCTCGGCAAGGATGAGTCTGTGGGGCGAAAAGGCGAAGAATGATTTTCTCTTCATAAACGACAATAGCCCTGAAGGAGCTAAGGAGGAGCGAAGGGTCAACTCATCCTGTGCCTCGGGAGGCGCAGTTACAGACCTGGCATACAGATCCGGCAGCTCCACTGTTGCCGCGCACCTCTGGTACAGCAACTCGGAGCGGGAACTTCCGGGCCCGGTGACCACTGTTCAGCAGGATTTTGGCGAGCGGCAGAGCGACAGGTCATTTCGCAGTGTGATCAGCTACTCCCTGGAGAAGGGAAAGGTTTCGGCGAGGGTAACAGCCGGAGGAGCCTCTGATGTAAACCTCTATTATCATGAGATTCCTGACTACAACGGTGACAACAGGTCGTCACTCCTGATGTTCAGCACCGCTCTTGCATATCGTCTGAACGGAAAAGCCGAATTCGGCATCAATGCGGGAAATGAATACCAGAGCGCCCGGTCGCTTGGTTACTCAGACACCGAACGACGGAACCTCTTTTCAACATCTCTCTCCGCCAGGATCAATCCGGGAACAAGGGTGAGACTGCTGCTCCAGGCACGGCAGATGATAGTCACAGGAATGGTCATAAAACCGGAGTTTACGGCCGGGGCTGCAGTGGCACTCTCACCGGACGGCGCCCACCTGCTGAAAGCCAGCATTAGCCGCACTGCAAGGCTGCCGTGCCTCAATGACCTGTATTGGGTTCCCGGCGGCAACAGCAGCCTGAGACATGAAAATGCCACAGGAGGTGAGGCATCATACTCTTATGTGATTATTGCCGCGTCAGGAATGAAGAACAGCCTTGATCTTGCGCTCCACGCCAAACGGGTCAATGACCTGATACAATGGATCCCGGGTGTGACCGGAATATGGAGTGCCGAAAACGTCCGCAGTGTAAATGTATACGGACTGGAGGGCAGAATAGGCTCTGAAGTGCCTTTTAATGAGCTGGTAATATCCTCTTATCTGAACTATGGCTTCACGCGCAGTGTGGTCGCCGCCTCTGAGATACCCAATGACAATGCGGTGGGAAGCCGGCTGATATATGTCCCGGGCAACCTGCTTAATTTGAATCTGGGAGTGCGCTGGAAGATGCTCAGGGCAGGAGTGACAGCGCTGTATCAGGACAGGCGCTTTACCACCTCGGACAACAGCGAATGGCTGCCCCCATCATTTCTTGCTGATGCAAAGGTGGGAGCAGTGCTCCCCGCAGGCAAGACAATAGTAGGAATAGAGCTTGGCACAAAAAATATCTTCAACAGCTCTTCGGAGAGTGTCCGCAATTACCCGATGCCGCTCCGGACCTTCAGCCTTAGATTAACCGTAAGTTTTACCGATAAAAACAAGAGCAATGAACAAGATTAGGTTGATGGCCTTCCTGGTGCCGATAATATTCATTTCCTGCGAGGGAAACAATGTCGAGCCAGGGCTCTTTCCGCAGGGAGAAGGAATGTTTATTCTTAATGAGGGCAATTTCATGGCCGGTAACGGGACAGTCTCCTTTTACAGCCTGGAGACGGGTGAGATCTACAACGACCTCTTCAGGACCATGAACGGCAGACCCCTGGGGGATGTTCCCACCTTCATCGCAACAGACGGCACCACAGGATACATCATAGTCAACAATTCAGGTACCCTGGAGGCTGTTGACATGCTTACCATGGAGAGTCTCGGTACGGTTACCGGACTCAGCTCTCCCCGGCAGATGGCAATCAGCGGTCGTAAAGCCTATATCAGTTCCATCGCCTCCGAAGAGCTGACCGTCATTGACCTTGATCTTCTTGAGGTGACCGGTTACATTGATATCGGATGCACCAGCGAGGCAACAGTTATCTCTGGCGGGGTACTGTTCGCTTCAAACTGGGTGGCCGGTGACCGGATTGTGGTTGTCGATCTTGAAACCGAAGAACTCATTGGCTCTGTGACGGCAGGAACAGAGCCGGAGAGCATGGTGATTGACAAAAACGGCAAGCTATGGGTGCTCTGCACAGGCGGATATATGCAGGATCTTCCAAAATTAGTCAGGATAAACAGCGTTACCTATGAAAAGGAGAGTGAAATGATCTTCGGTTCAGTGTCGGACTATCCTGCTTCGCTGACCCTCAACGGCACCGGTGACACCCTCTACTGGCTTCATGAAGGTGTCAGGAGGATGCCGGTCAGCGCCGCCTCACTTCCCGCTGAAGCTTTCATAGAGCAGGGGGAGAGGCTCTTCTATGATCTTGCGACAGCACCCGGCGGGCGGGTTTTTGTCACAGATGCCATTGATTACCAGCAGAAGGGCGACCTGCTGATTTTCAACAGCCTTGGGGAACTTGTAGATACTGAAAAGGCAGGAATTATCCCCGGTTTCATGCGCTATATGAAGGAGTGGTAAGTTTTTGACTATTTTTGGTAATACAATATAACAGATTGAAGGAAAGAGTATTCATAGCAGCGTTGTTCCTGTTCTTCTCCCTGGCACTCAAGGGTCAGATGGAATTTCCTGTTGGCAGTGCACTCTATCCCGACATACGTAACTGGCATGAGATATCTGTTGATCCCCTGGAGGTGGAGGTGCTGCGGTCACTTGACCAGCCAAAGGATCAACCGTACAGGTTTGCCATCCCGGTGCCTGTGAATTTGACTCCGGAGAATGCGGGTTTTATAGTTCAGAGAGGCAATGAGACCGTATGGGTCATGCCTCTCTCATCAAAGGGAGCCCTGTCTCTCAATCTCATCCTGTCACCTTTCAGACTTCCCGAAGGATCATATATCTATGTATATGACCTCGAACGGAGGGTGGTCAGGGGGGCATTTACGGCAGAGAGCGGTGCGGGCAGGGTGACTATGCCGGTTATGCCTCTTCCGGGTGACAGGATGGTCCTGGAGTGTCATTTCCCGGGCGGTTCAGTTCCTGCCGGTGCCATTGGAATCAAGCAGGTGGCGCATGACTTTGCGGGCTTTTTTGAGCTTGATGGTGTCAAGGATATCTATTTCGGCCGGTCAGGAAGCTGCGAAACGGATCTCAGATGTTCCACCAACAGTACCTACCTGACCGCAAGCCGGTCAGTGGTGCGGCTGCTGGTGGCAGGCGCAGAGCTGTGTACGGGTGTGATGGTCAACAACACGGGAAGTGAGTACAAGGCCTATGTGCTCACTGCCAACCACTGCATTGACACCCCAACCCTGGCAGATGAAACGGTATTCGTTTTCAACTATGCCAGTCCCTGGTGTGACGGTCCTGACGTTACAGGCGCACACTCCCTGACGGGGTCGATACTGCGTGCAACAAATCCTGATGTTGACTTCACCCTGGTGGAGCTGCTGCAGTTTCCTCCGCTGGTTTACAGGCCCTGGTTCGCAGGATGGGACGTAACCGCCTCAGTCCCCTCCAGCACCTTTACCCTTCATCACCCTGAAGGTGATGTCATGAAGATTACCATTGATGACAACAGTCCTATAACTGCCTCTTATCCTGTATCAGGGTATGCAGTCAACAGTTTCTGGCGCATTCTGAGATGGGAGCTGGGGGCAACAGAGCCCGGCTCATCAGGAGGGCCGCTCTTTGACCAGAACGGCAGGGTCCGGGGGACTCTCACCGGCGGAAGTGCCACATGTGCGGAACCGACAAATGACTTTTATGCAAAGATCAGCCGGATGTTCAATATCACCACCATCACCTCCACCCATCTCAGGCCCTGGCTCGATCCCGTTTCATCAGGTGCCACAGTAGCCGGGGGACGCGATCCGTATGCCTACAACCTCTCTCTTGCTGACACGCTCAATAATTTGCCTCTCTCAGACCCCGGCACTGCCGATACCTATGTCCCACCCGGTTGGGGATACTCAACCGGCAATAACTCTGACGGACTCAGGAGATATGCTGAATATTTCCCATTTGTCGGAACAGGTGAGATAGCATGGGTACAATTGAAGGTGGCTGCGGTCTCCTGGCTCTCGTCGGTTGACTCGCTGCGTGTTTTTGTCCTGGGCGGCGGCGGCGTTCCCGGAGCAACTATGGCCTCACGCACGATCCGGTTGACAGAGGTGAAGGCCAGTGCAGAGCTGCAGATCGATTTCGGTCAGACGGTAAAGGTCACCGGACCCTATTATACCGGTTATGAGGTGTACTACAGGAGCGGCATGATGCTGCCGCAGCCTCAGTTCGCCGTGAAGCATTCAGATGCATGGCCTCTCGATTCATACAACACGGCGTGGTTCAGCAACGGAACCTCCTGGCTGCCGTTCACACAGCATCCCACATTCCCGAAGCCAGTATCACTGGGCATCAGTGTGGTGATGGTTGACAATACGATCCTTAACAATATTGAGGATCCCGAAAAGGAGACACCCCCCCTGAAGGTCTTTCCAAACCCGTTCATCTCCGACATCTGTTTCGAGCTTGACGGGAGAGGCGTGACTGAGACTTCGTTAAGCCTGTGGGACAACTCGGGGAAGGTTGTCTATGCCGGAGAATACCGCAACATATTCCCGGGGATCCTTCCCGTGGAGCTCTCCTGGCTTACCGCCGGCATATATCACTACAGTCTCAGGAACGATTCGGTTCTTTATACCGGCACACTGATAAAGGCCGATTCCAGGTAATGAGAGTTTTCTGTTTCATCACAGCATTGGCACTGATCCTCTTTTCATGCCGCAGCGGCAGTGAAAGCAGGGTAAAGCAGAACACCCGGCTTTCTCCTGCCTCTTCCAGGCTCATCATTGAAGAGAAGGAGAATTATTACAGGGTGGTGATACGTGATCCGTGGCAGAATACCCGGGGGACTGAGCTCGAATATTTTCTTCTTGCGCGCGGAGAGACCCTGCCCGGGACTCTTGACACGGCAAGGGTGATCCGCGTGCCGGTTGAGAGGATGATCTGCATGTCAACCACCCATGTTGCCATGCTCTCCGCGCTTGGTGCAACTGATCTGCTGGCAGGCATTTCCGGTGCAAACCTGCTCTATGATACCCTTATCCGTGAAGCCGTCGCCAGCGGGTCGGTACGTGATGTCGGATACGAGGGAAATCTCAACAATGAACTGATCGTTGCCCTCAAGCCGGACCTGGTGATGGCCTACGGTGTTGCGGATCCGTCGGCGGGTCAGCTGGGGAAGCTCTCATCGCTTGGTGTCAGGGTGATATACAATGCAGATTACCTGGAGGAGCATCCGCTTGCACGTGCTGCCTGGATAAGGCTCTTCGGCCTGCTGACAGGCCGGAAGGAGAAGGCTGACAGTCTGTTTGCCGAAGTATCGTTACGATACACCGATCTCGCGGCAAGAGTCGGGGAGAATGCAGGTCAACGGCCTTCCGTGCTGCTGGGCGCACCGTGGGAGGATGTATGGTATGTCTCACCTGCCAACTCATACACCGGGAGGCTTATAGAAGATGCCGGCGGTGACTATCTCTTCTCTGACCTGACCGAAGCCAATTCGGTTCCCTATTCAGTGGAAGCTGTATTCAGGCGTGCCGCTGATGCTGACTTCTGGATAAATCCAGGTACTGCGGAGAGCCTTGAAGATATCAGCGCTGCCGACCACCGTCTCAGCCGCCTGCCGGTATGCCGTGAAGGGCGGGTGTGGAACAACAGGAAAAGGATGACACCTGCAGGAGGCAATGACTACTGGGAGACAGCCGTAGTTCGTCCTGACATCCTGCTAATGGATATGGTTTCCATCCTGCATCCTGAGATGCTTCCCGGCTACGTGCACTACTTCTACAGGAGGCTGGAATGAGAGACCGGTTACCATCCCTTAATCTTTCCCTGACGATGACCGGGTTGTTGCTGGTCACACTGCTGCTCTTCTGTGCTGATCTTCTTTTTGGAGGCACGCCTGTTGGGGCTGCGGATGTTGTCAGGGCTCTTTTTGGAGCGGGGTCACCGGAGAGTGAGATCATAGTGATGGAGTTTCGCCTTCCCAGGGCCCTCACGGCAGTCATTGCCGGGGCTGCGCTATCTGTCAGCGGGCTGATTATGCAGACCCTCTTCCGCAATCCTCTTGCCGGTCCTGATGTGCTGGGCATAAGCTCAGGCGCCGGCCTCGGCGTAGCAGTCACAGTACTTACCCTCTCGCCTCTGTTTGCCTTCTCTGCAGGCAGCCCCCTGCAGGGATGGAGCATGATCCTTGCTGCCTGGGCCGGCGCCGGGACGGTGATGGTGATCATCATGGCGGTCTCCTCCCGCATGCGTGACATAATGACGGTGCTGATTGTCGGTCTGATGCTCGCCAGTGCCATCTCTGCCGTGGTGAGCCTGATGCAGTATTTCAGCAATGAGGCGATGCTGAGGACATACGTGATATGGACAATGGGCAACCTTGGCAATATATCATGGCAGCAGCTCAGGGCATTGACCATAGCTGTCCTGGCAGGCATGATGCTGGCCTTTGTGATGGTCAAGTCCCTGAATGCAATGCTGATGGGAGACACCTTCTCCCGTACCGTTGGCGTGCCCATGCGCAGTACGAGGCTGATGCTTCTTGCTGCAGCCAGTATTCTGGCCGGCAGCGTAACGGCATTCTGCGGGCCCCTGGCCTTCATAGGAGTTGCGGTGCCTCACGTGGCACGACTGCTCTTCAGAACAACCGATCACCGCACACTCATGCCCGGTACGGCACTCTGCGGTGCTGCGATACTGCTGGCGAGCGACCTCATCTCCACGGCACCGGGCGGCGGGCGCATCATTCCGGTAAACACCGTCACATCACTGATCGGGATACCTGTTGTGCTGTGGATAATACTCGGCAGGAACGCAATGGGAGGGAGGCGATGAAGGAAAGAGGAGTTGTGGTTGCCGAGACCCATGATCTTACAATCGGTTACTCATCGCGCCGCCGGTGCGTCAGGGTCATGGAGCATCTCTCCGTCAGTGCAGGAGCAGGTGAGCTCGTGGCTCTCATAGGCCGTAACGGTGCCGGCAAGAGCACTCTGCTGAGGACCCTGGTGTCACTACAGCCTCCTGTTGAGGGAACCATCCGGCTGAACGGAAGAGACCTCCAGGCAATCGGCAGCGCCATGCTGCCCAGGATGGTCAGCTTCACCTCCACAGAGCCTGTGGCTGAGCGTAATATTACGGTACGCGAGGCAGTGTCACTGGGACGTTTTCCCTATACCAACTGGATCGGCACCATGACGGCCGCTGACAGGGAGGCGGTTGACCTTGCTCTTGAAGACACCGGCATGCTGGCGCTTGCCGGTCGCAGGCTCGACAGCATTTCCGACGGCGAGAGACAGAGGACACTCATAGCACGGTCGCTGGCACAGGATACTGATTTGCTGGTCATGGATGAACCAACGGCGTTTCTTGATCTGCCTTCGCGATATGGCATCGTAAACCTGCTGAGAAAGCTGACCAGGGAAAAGGGTAAATGCGTTGTCTATTCTACCCATGACCTCGACACGGCACTCAACGAGGCTGACAGGATATGGCTTATGCACGGCGACGGCATCACTGAAGGCGCCCCGGAAGACCTGATACTGTCGGGCACCATGGCTCATGCCTTTGAGAGCCCCCTGCTCGCCTTCAGCAGCAAGGAAGGCACCTTCAGCTTTGTAAGAGGAAAGAGGAGCGGCATAGCGCTCACGGGCGAGGCCCCTGCCCTGAGCCTTACAGAAAAGGCTCTTGGCAGATGTGGATACACCGTGGATCAGAAGGCCCCTGTGAAGATTACGGTCAGCAGAGAGAACGAGGGTTGGCAATGGACGCTTACAGAAGGCCCGGAATCAATATGTTATCATACATTGTATGATCTGATGGTTCACCTGTCTGAAGAGTGATTCACATATCATTTCCGAATGCTCACCTGTCTGAAGAGAGGTTTGCCTGTCATCTCCCTGGCTCACATGCCTGAATGCCGGTATTACTTACCGCTGAATTTTCTGTATGTTTCAATGAATGATGAAACATCTTCGGCAGCCAGCCGTTTGGCTATGATCTTCTTCTCCCTGTCGAGAATATAGATGAGAGGAGTGGAATCGACATTGTAAAAATAGTCAAACCGGCTCATCCGTTCAGGATCCCAGCCGTTTATCCAGCTGAGTCCGTGGTCAACAATGTACTTCTCCCATTTTTCCCTGTCGTGCTGGGTGCAAACGGCGAAGACCTCTATGCCCTTGTTCCTGTTCGCCTTGTAATAATCGCGCAGAAGGGGTGTGGCCACCTTGCAGTGGCCGCAGTCAGGCTCCCAGAAGTAGACTATTGTATAGTCAGCCTCAACGTCATAAAGAGAGACGTAATGGCCGGCAAAGGAGTTCATAAGAAGTTCCGGCGCCTTTTGTCCAATCAGGTTTGGTCTCAGCCTGCCGACTCTCTTTTCCAGTTCTGCAAGGTACTCCTTCGTTGCCCACGGGGCCTTGCCGGCCAGGTATACTTTATCTGCCAGGTGTACTACAACCGCGTCATGACCCATGATCTCACTTGAAGCGTACCTGTTCATGATCCAGACGGTCACGTACTGGTAGACATCGTCATTCACGGCGCTCTTTCCGAGGAGCCTGTCGGCCTCCATGATGATGGAGTCGGGCATCTGGATGACCACCTGTCTGAAAAACTGCTCGAGCCTGCCGCCCAGTATCGGACTTCTTATAAGTCCGGGTTGGGTGAGGTCGACGTTATCGAAGAAATGATCCTTATAATGGATGTACGAAAGCAGCCTGCTTACCGAGTCGCGGTTGGCCGTGCCGGGGGGGAGCACAGGAACATAAGGCTCGGGAGGAATGATTGATCTGGCGATTGCACCGAGAAGGGTTCCCCTGTTGGTTTCCGCAGTCTGATGAAGATACTCTTTCATCCTCTTCTCCTGGGCTGCAAGTTTCTCCTTCCGCAGAGCAGCCTCCTTCACGGAAAGGCTCGAATCCCTTAGTCCGGATGAAAGACTGACTGCCTCTTCCTGAAGCACCTTCCATTTTCTCTGATATTCAAGGAACCTCTGGTTTTCATCTGAACCTTTGAAGGAGAGTGTCGCTCCCGGGTTTTTTACATCACATCTGATATCAAAATGCTGGTCCTCTCCCACGAGGAATTCGAAGAAGGTATTTTGAGGAAGGACGATCATATAGACGCCGGGAGGCAGGCGGTCAGGACCTGTGAAGTTGCATCGGCCGCCATTGTCGGCAACCAGGCTGTCTCTGACATACTGCTGGGCTCCGACATGATATGCCAGTCTGATGCCGGAGTGCGGAGCACCGTCGACCGTTACGCTGATTGAGTGGCCGGGCTGCCCGTTCAGGACTCCGGCAAGAGAGATGAAAGCAATGATATATGTTGCTGCGAGGTGTCTGATGTTCATTGGTTGAGTGGTTGATCCTTTTCAGTTGTACAATTTTCCTGCCATAACCGGGAGATACAGGTCAGTGGTTGATGTCCATCCGCAATATCTCCGCCTGGCCGGGGCCTGTCATTACTGCCCTGAGCACGAAGTTGAAGCGGTTCAGATCGGTACAGAGAAAGAAATCCGTTGGCGGACTGAAGTTGATATTGGCAGGGTCAAAGAACCTTCTTCCCGAATCTTTTCTCAGTGCCTCAATCTCCGGTGAGATATCTCTTTCGTGACCCATTAGCAGGTCTTTGATATAACGGGCGCACAACAGGTCTTCTGCCGCTGATTCGACGGCCCTGTAACCCATGGCCACAAGTGTCACTTGATCAGGATTCAGCATTGTGATGTATGAGGCCACTGCCCCTGCATTGACAAGTCCTGCGCCAAATACCCAGGTGGCACCTGACGCATTGACAATGCCGTTTGTTCCGGCGGTGGTGCAGTGTATCATGGTTTTTCCCTCCAGCCGGCCGGTGAGCATCTCTGTGGGACTGTTGCCGAGGTCAAATCCCTCAGGTTTCATTTCATTCTGTTCTCCTGCAATAATTGTGTCTGCCCCAAGTTTATCCCTTAGGGCAAAGGCTTCATCAGGTGTTGCCACGTCAATCAGGCGTTTTATTCCGCTGTCAAAAGCATAGCATGCCGTACTGAATGCGCGGAAGACATCGATGACAACTGTCACACCCTGAGCCTCCTGAGCCCCCTTGACGAACTCTTTTATGGTGATTTCCATCTGTTAAAGTTCAAAGTGTGAAGATAACAATACTGTTTGAAGATGATTTCTTAAATTTGCTTTCCGTGAGTTGAGGACCAAAAACCGATGAGATCGCTCGATAAAATAAGCCAGGCAATCCGGCAGAGATCCCGACAGGTCTGGAATATCCTTGCAGGCAGCATCAGGAGTTCCAAGCCTTACTGGGTGAGACAGGGGAGGATCATCTATCTCCTTTACAAGGGAATAAAGAGAGATAACATATACATAAAAGCCTCTGCGCTCACCTTCTTTTCAATCCTGTCCGTCATACCCCTTGTAGCCCTGGCATTTGGCATTGCCAAGGGTTTCGGGCTCCATGATGAGCTGAGGGCTCAGATCATCATGCAGTTCCATAACCAGGAGCAGGTGATGAACTGGATACTTGATTTTGCCAACAACACCCTTGAGCAGACCAGTGGCGGCTGGCTCGCAGGTATCGGGGTGGCTTTTCTCTTCTATACTGTAGGACAGCTTCTAAGCTATGTTGAGAGCACCTTCAACTCCATCTGGAAGGTGGAAGAGACGAGGGTATGGTACCGTCAGCTGACCGACTATCTTGCCATCATCTTCCTTGTGCCTGTGATCTTCATTGCCTCCAGCAGTGTAACGGTACTGGCAACCACCAGGCTGAACGAACTGCTCAGCAGGTCTGACATGCTTGAGGGACTGAAGCCGGTTGTCTCATTCCTTGTTCAGCTCCTTCCCTTCATCCTGCTCTGTCTTGTATCGACGGCTGCATTTCTTGTGATGCCCAACACCCGGGTCAAGGTCAGGTCAGCAATCATCGCAGGCATAATTGCAGGCATAGCCCTGCAGCTCATCCAGATACTCTATGTTGAAGCGCAGGTTGGCCTCACCAGGCTAGGTACCCTCTACGGTAGCTTTGCGGCCATTCCGCTGCTGATGATATGGATGCAGATGAGCTGGGTTGTACTGCTGATGGGTGCCCAGCTGTCATATTACATGCAGAACATTACCCGGTATGAGTTTGAGTTTGACGTACAGAATGTATCTCCCCGTCAGAAGAAGAGGCTCTCGCTGCTGGTGATGCATGCGCTTGTCACGGATTTCATCCGGGGAGCCAGGCCCAAGGCCCCGGAAGAGATATCAGAGCAGCTGAGCCTGCCGGCGCGCACGGTGCATGAATGTCTTGATCTGCTCAGGGATTCGGGGATGGTGACAGAAGTATGGGATGATGCCGGGGAGAGATATATCTATCAGCCCGGCACGGACATCAACAAGATGACACTCTCGTTTCTGCTGGAGAAACTTGAGACATCAGGTTCCATGCACAAGATCGTCATCAACAACTCCGAATACAGGAAGATTGATGCTGCCCTGACCAGATTCGAGACACTTGTTGCATCATCCGAAGGCAATGTTCTGTTGCGGGACCTCTGACAGGTCACTTGTTGCGAAAGGGAGAGAGGCGGAACCGTCTGACATACCGTATCAGCTCTTCCAGTGAATTCCAGTTGTCAAAGAGATAATGTGGCGCATCAACTATTATCTGCCTGGTCTCGGGGTGCATGGACCAATAGCTGATCAGGTTTGACGCCCTGAAGACCCGGTCCTCAGAGCCTATCAGCGAATAGTCCCATGCAAATCCTGTCTCCACCGGTTCCATCATCCTGTTGTAGAGCCATCTGAGCTCATCATGCAGCGATTTTTCCGAACGTGACGGGATATTCTGCCTGTTCATCTCGAACCGGCTTCTGGTGCCAAAAAGCCTGAGATAGAACTTTCCCATACTGTAGTTCGATATATTCTCCAGTGTTGCTTCAAATATCCTGAGAGGGATGCCGTATTTGTCATCGGCAGCCACCGGAGTGCCGTTGATGGCAATTGTAAGGTCAGGCTTGATCCCCATCTTGCGGCTGTAATATTCGGCTGCCCAGACTCCCAGTGACCATCCGATGACAGTCACCCTGCGGTAGGTCTTCATCTCCGGAAGAATAAGCGGCTCGTCGGCGGAATAGTTGTAGAACAGGATGAAATCAAACCTGTCGGTACAAAGATTTGAAAATGCTTTTTCATCAATACCCCACGTCCCGAAGAGAATTACCAGGTCCCTGTTATTCTCAAATCTTCTCAGGAAAGTTTTCATTGGCAGGTGCAAAAGAAAAAAGAGGAGAGGGTTACCGTGGTACTTTAAGGAACGGGCTTATGAGATAATCCCGGAATCTACTGTCTGATAAAAGGAAGTAACCTATGGTAGTCAGCCTATAGGTCCATGTGAAAGTCAATGTCTGCAATACAATCCTATTGATTCCCACAGGTAACCCTTACTCTCCTCTTTTTATTTTAAAGCATTAGCTTTTGACAAATATAACACTTTATTTTTCACAAAGCAAATTTTTGAATTATTTGTGAATCTATCTCTAGGAGGGCGGATTGCCATCTCATTTAGTTTGCTTATTTTTATTCGGGATATCGGATCATTACCAGGCACTGCACCAAACAGATATTTTTTATGATACCTGAAATAATTACCATCAGGCACGACGACGGCTCAGGCTTCAGGGCCGGGTGGATTGACAATGAGAGCAGCTTTCTTCATGTCCATCCTGAATATGAGATAGTTTTGAATATCACCGGAAACGGCACCCGTGTTGCCGGAGACTCCGTTGAGATTTTCGATCATTATGACCTGGTCTTCTACGGTCCCGACCTCCGTCACTTCTGGAATTTTTACGACAACGGCGGGGACGACCGGGAGAAGCATGCCATTATGTGCCATTTCAGGCGTGAGTCATTGGGAGAGGCTCTTCTCTCTCAGTTTGAGATGGTCGATTTGCGCCGTCTGCTTGATGAGGCGGGAAGAGGCATAGCATTCACTGCCGAGACCGGCAGGGCTGCCGAAGAGCCGATGCGAAGGCTTCTCTCCGATACCGGAATGAAGAAGATGGTGAGCCTGTTCCGGCTCTTTGAGATTCTCTCGTCGGCGGAGAAATACAAGTTTCTGGCAGGAGATGCTGCCGCCGGCACCCGTGATATGACTGACAGCAGGCTCACCGCCGTCTGCGCATTTGTGAGGGATAACTTCTTCCGGCCCATACCCGTAAAAGAGGTCGCAGCCATTGCAAAGATGAGCCCTCATTCCTTCAGCCGCTTCTTTTCGCGCAGCACGGGCAGCGGATTCGTCGATTACGTCAACCAGGTGCGAACCAACAAGGCCTGTTATCTTCTTCGCGAGACTGACCATCAGATAAACGAGATAGTATTTGAATGCGGCTTCGCCACAGTGTCAAACTTCAACAAGCAGTTCCGCAAACATGCAGGCATGTCGGCGCGCGACTACAGGGCGCAGTACCGGAGCTGATGCCCTGCAACGAACCGGTGCCCTGAATTGACAAACCAGATGACTTTTTTCATGCCGGCACTGGTTCCTTAATGCTAAATTTGCAGTTAAACAATCAAAAAACAGGAGGCTTACTATGGGAATGACCATCACTGAGAAGATAATTGCATCACACTCCAAATATGAGACGGTAAGACCGGGAGAGATCATAGACATTACGATCGATGCGCGGGCTGCGCGGGATTTCGGAGGCGCCAATGTGGTCAGGAATCTGACCGAATACGGTCTGGCGGTAGCTGACCCGGAAAAGACACTCTTTACTTTCGACTGCAACCCTACGGGGTCAGACCAGAAATATGCCGTCAATCAGCATATATGCCGGCAGTTTGCACGTAACAATGATATCCCACTGTATGATATTGATGCCGGCATCGGAACTCACCTGCTGATTGAAGAGGGGTATGTATGGCCCGGAGCCACTGCCGTATCCACCGATTCACATGCCAACATCCTGGGAGCCGTAGGTGCCTTCGGTCAGGGCATGGGAGACATGGATATTGCAGCCACCTGGAACAGTGGCAAAGTGTGGTTTAAGGTGCCGGCCTCGGCAAGGATAAACCTGGTCGGCAAGCTGCCCGGCAATGTTACCGCCAAGGATGTCATCCTGAACCTCTTAAGCATATACGGGGCCAATACGTTACTGGGATACAGCATAGAGCTGTACGGAGAGGTTGTTGATGCCATGCCTCTGGATGAGCGCATCACCATTGCCTCAATGGGAACGGAGATGGGAGCCATCATCATCCTTTTCCCCCCGTCGGAGGAGATCATAAACTATTGCCGTACACGCGCCAGGTCATCATTCGAACCGGTATATGCTGATGCTGATGCCAGCTATGAGCTCACTGCTGATATCGACGTGAGCAGGTTCGTGCCAATGGTGTCGCGGCCTGGCGAGCCTCATGATGCTGTGCCGGTAAGGGAGCTGCCTCAGACAAAGATTGACTCTGCCTTTATCGGCAGCTGTACCAACGGCAGGATGGAGGATATGCGAATTACGGCGGCTATTCTCCGTGACAGGAAGGTGGCGCCGGGAGTTGTGCTGAAGATAGTGCCCTCCACGGATGCCGTCTGGAAGCAGTGTCTTGATGAAGGTCTCCTGACCGTCTTCAAGCAGGCCGGAGCACTGGTTTCCAATGCCGGATGTGCCGGATGTGCGGCAGGGCAGGTGGGACAGAACGGGAAAGGAGAGGTGACCGTCAGCACCGGCAACAGAAACTTCCCCGGCAAACAGGGCCAGGGAAGCGTCTTCCTCGCCTCTCCGGCCGTGGTGGCCGCCTCGGCAGTGGCAGGTTACATTACAACTCCTGACGCAATACCTGACGAACCGGCGAAGTTCGCAAGGACAGCCTCACGGAAGGAACCTGCTGACAGCAGCCACAGGCAGACAGGTGAAGAGAAGCCGACAGTGATAAGAGGAAGGGTATGGCTGATAGAACGCGACAATATTGATACCGACATGATCTTCCATAACCGGTACCTGGCCATTACCGACATTCGGGAGATGGGACAGTATGCCTTTGACAATCTGGAAGGCTACAGGGAGTTCGCAAAGCGAGCAGAGCCGGGCGACATAATCGTCACCGGCAAGAACTTCGGCAGCGGAAGCTCACGTCAGCAGGCTGTGGACTGCTTTGTTTCACTGGGAGTGCAGGCGGTTATGGCACGATCGTTCGGGGCTATCTATGAGCGCAATGCCATCAATGCTGCATTCCCCGTTCTGACCTATGCCTCGCTGGAGGAGATCGACCTCGCGGATCATGACATCATCGCGGTGAATCTGCTGACCGGGGATGTCATCAATGAACGGAACGGACTGACCACCACCGTCAATCCTTTCTATGATGCACAGTATGAGATATATGTCAGGGGCGGTTTATTGGGAAAAATCTAACAACTATATCATTGCACATGAAACCACGTACATTCATAGAGAAGATCCTCGGAGCGCCGGAGGGAGCCGTTGTATTCAGGAAGCCTGACATTGTGCTCACCCATGACAACACTTCCAGTATCTATCAGACCTTCCGCAAGATGGGGGGTGAGAAGGTAGCTGACCCCCGGCAGATGCTGGTAGTCCTGGACCACAATGCCCCTCCTGCCGATGCAAAACTGGCAACACAGTACCAGTCCATACGGGATATAGTGGCAGAGCAGGGCATAGGCAGCTTCTATGACTCGGGAATGGGTATCTGCCACCAGATGATGTCATATCACGCCAGGCCCGGAATGATAATCGTCGGGTCTGACAGCCACACATGTACTGCCGGTGCCTTCAATGCGCTGGCTGCGGGTATTGACCGTACTGAGGCTGCAGGCATCTGGAAGCGTGGTGAGACCTGGTTTCTTGTCCCACCGTCGCTGCGGATCGACCTGACAGGCAAACTTAATCCCGGCGTCAGTGCAAAGGACCTGTCGCTCTGGATAATAGGCATGCTGGGCTCTGACGGAGCCAATTATATGTCAATTGAATTTCACGGCGACGGAGTATCAACCCTGGGTATAAGCGAGAGGATGACAGTGGCCAACCTGGCCTCCGAGATGGGTGCCAAGAATGCCGTCTTCCCGGCTGACGAGGTGCTGAAGAAGTTTATCGGCTCCGACACGGAGGGTGTGTGGGCTGATGAGGAAGCTGAGTACAGCTGTCGAATCTCGATAGATCTTTCCACGGTGTTCCCGCTGGTTGCTGCCCCCCACCACGTTGACAACATAAAATCAGTTGCTTCCGTGGCCGGAACGGTGGTACATGAAGGCCTTATAGGCACCTGCACAAACGGCAGGATAGAGGATCTGCGTATCGCTGCCGGCATACTCAGAGGCGAAAGGATAAAGCCGGGATTCCAGCTGCACATCATCCCTGCCTCAAGGGATATCTACCTGCAAGCGATCAGGGAAGGCATCATCACTGACCTTATTGAGGCCGGGGCCAACATACTCAGTCCCTCCTGCGGGCCGTGCCTCGGCACCGGCCAGGGAATACCCGCCAGCGGCCATACGGTAATCTCCACTGCAAACCGCAATTTCCTGGGAAGGATGGGCAACAAGGAGGCCTCCATCTACCTGGCATCACCCGCAACAGTTGCTGCCTCAGCACTGACGGGCGTCATCAGTGACCCGAGGGCGAGGAAGGGAGAGGAGATATTTCCTTTTAATCCTCCGCAGAGCAAGACCAACACCATAAGCGAGGGTGAAAACAGGAGGGAAGGCATCGTCTGGAACTATTCCGATGTTGACAACCTCAACACCGACCAGATGTTTGCCGGAAAGCATACCTACAGTGTCATGAGTTCTGATGCGGATGCAATTATGCCTCTGCTCTTCAGCGACTTCGATCCGTCGTTCAGCAAGAATGCCCGTGCCGGCGATATCATCATAGCCGGTGACAACTTCGGCTGTGGCAGCTCACGCGAGCACCCCTCGGTCGGACTGGCTCACCTGGGTGTCAGGGCTGTCATCATCAAGTCGGTGAACCGCATCTTCTACCGATCCTCAATCAATCAGGGGCTGCCTCTGATAGTTCACCGTGAGGCCGTTGAGGCTTACAGACCGGGAGACACTGTTGAAATCGACTTTGACAGCGGCATAATGACGATAGGTGAACGGGAATTCAGGTTTGAACCGCTGCCTCCTGAGCTGAAGCAGATAATCGAAAAGAAGGGTCTTGTCAACTGGATCAGGAGCGTGTAGAAGTTATTTCAGCTGTTGCCGCAGGGTTGGCAAACGGAAAAATGTGATTATATTTGCGGCGGTTTTTTAAAAACCGCTCAACGGTTCCGTAGCTCAGTTGGATAGAGCAACAGCCTTCTAAGCTGTGGGTCGAGCGTTCGAGTCGCTCCGGAATCACAACGGTTCTGGTGTCAGCTTACCGCTGGCACCTGGCACGTCAATGAAGACCATCAATTTCAAATCGGTACTCAGGATTATCGGACTCACCCTGATGATCACTGCAGCTTTCATCCTCTTCTGCATCCCTGTGGCAATTATATATTCCGAGCCACTGTCTCCCTTCCTGCTGGCATTTGTCACGGCAATGACACCAGGAGCGACGCTTTACTTTCTTATACCCAGCCAGGTACATGAAAAAATAACCATCAGGGAAGGCTACATGAGTGTCACCCTGGGGTGGATTGCGCTGGTGCTGGCGGGATCCCTTCCCTTATTTTACAGCAACACATTCGACGGGTTTACCAACAGCCTGTTCGAAAGCGTATCAGGATTTACAACTACAGGAGCATCAATACTTACTGATATAGAAAGCATGCCCAGGTCAATACTCTTCTGGAGGAGTATGACGCACTGGATAGGAGGAATTGGGATCATACTGCTTGTAATAATAGTCCTCCCCACACTTAAAGTGGGAGGCTACAGCCTCTTTTCACTGGAGTCATCGCTGAAGCATAAAATCCTGCCGCGCACTAAATCAGTGGCAGGAGTGATGCTGATGATCTACGTGACACTTACGGTTGCAGAGATAATCCTGCTCACTGCCGGTGGCATGGAGCTCTTTGACAGTATCTGCCACTCCTTCGGTACTGTGGCGACAGGGGGCTTTTCAACAAAGAACGACAGCATTGCAGGATACTCGGGCTACATTCAGTATGTAATCACGATCTTCATGTTTCTTGCTGCTACCAGCTATGTGGTGTTCTACTATATTGTCAGGAGAAACTTCAGCAAGGTGACCGGCAATGAGGAGTTCTGGTTTTACCTGTTCTTCACGACGGCTTCCGTGGTGTTGGTGACCATGATACTCCTGACGGGTACCGAAAGATCATTTGAACTGGCATTCCGTCATTCGCTTTTCGAGGTCGTCTCAACAGTTACGACGACGGGCTATGCCACCAGCGACTACACTTTGTGGCCGCAGGCAGCGTACATGGTTATCTTCCTGCTCATTTTTGCAGGCGGCTCCACGGGGTCGACAACCGGAGGAATAAAGATGGCCAGGCATCTGATAACCATGAAAAACCTGCGAAACACCGTCATCAGGCTGCAGCATCCCAATGCCGTCACACCCGTAAAGCTCAATCACAAGGTGGTGCCTGACAGCATCAACAGCCTGATGTCTGTATTTATTCAGCTCTATATCATTCTGTTCATCGCTGGCACCCTGATCATGGTCATCACAGGCATTCCTGCCGAAGAGGCTGCAGGTGCTTCCGCGGCTTCAATCTCATGTGTGGGCCCCGGCCTCGGTGCGTCAGGCAACATGGGCAACTTCGCCCATTTCAACAGCGTCTCCAAGTATACCATGATGCTGCTCATGATAATCGGACGTCTTGAGATCTTCACCTTCATAGCACTGTTCACCGGTTCTTTCTGGAAGAAATAGGGCAGATGAAGCCTGAAGGCCCAATAAATATCATAAAAATCATGAAAAAGGATAATAAATAGAAAAACTACCTTACCTTTGCAGCCAAATAAAAATCATCAGTAATGAATAAAGGAATTGTTAAATTTTTCAACGTATCCAAAGGTTTTGGATTCATCAAGGACGCTGACTCTGACAAGGAGTATTTTGTGCATTCCACAGGCCTGATAGACAGGATAAAGGAGGATGACGAGGTTACTTTCGACCTTCAGGAAGGCAAAAAAGGTTTAAATGCCGTTAATGTAAAGCTAGCATAGTTAACAACAGAGTGCATTACCAATGACCTTAGTCCCGGCATAAGATGCCGGGACTTTTTTTTTGCCGCAGAGAGGGATGAAGTGTCAGACGGTGTCAAATTCGATCACGTAGCCATATCCCCGCCAGATCGTCTCCATGGCGATGTTTTTCATGCTTTCGGGTATCAGATCGATTGGGGGGATTATCCTGTCAGCGGGACCGGTGAACAGATTGAATAGCCTTCCTGCCTTCTCCGTCTCGTCGGCGATAACAATATGTGTTCCCGGCTTTGAAACTCTTATCATCTCTTCGATGGCACTCTTTTTATCGCTGAACAGATTGATGGCTCCAAGATGGAATACCACGTCAAAGGTGTTATCCCTGAAAGGCACCTGCACTGCGTCAGCCCTTACGATTCCTGCCCTGATACCCCAGCGGTCCAGGTTTCTGGCACAGTTTGCCATCATCTCCCGCTGAATGTCCAGTCCGAACAGGTTCGGACTTTCCATGTGCCGTTTGAGCCAGAGAAAATTCTCCCCGTAACCCATACCTGTCTCCAGAACATATGCGCCGGATTTTAGTTTTAGCCGGCGCATAACCTCATTCCTGGCGCTTGCTGCACCGCCGCAGAAAAGAAACATGAAATTGGTCACAGGAGTGTATGTACGGGCATAAACTGTCCTGATGAATTTGTCACGGCGGCTTCTGTAAAGGAGCCCTGATCCGTCGAGAAAATTGGGGTAACCGTCGTTGCAGTCATAGTGCCTGCCGCATCTGTAACAGGTAAGCCCGGCACTGCTTCCGGTCTCCTCATTCCGGCCGGAAGCAAGATCTCCCCTGCAGTGAGGACAACAGAGTAATCCGGCAATGATTTCTTCCATCAGGACCTCCTGCTTGTAATCACAAAATTAAATAATTATTCCTAAAAATTCCTTATAAATTAAAAATATAATTTATATTTGTTATTATATTTAATAATATATAGCTGACCGAATGAAATAACAGATTGGCTTATCGTCATTGGCTCGTTGTTAAGAATTGCGAAAATGAGCATTCTGATAACCGGATCGTCGGGCTATTTTGGCAGGCTCGTTGCAGGAGACCTGATCAGCGCAGGCAGGAGAGTGGCCGGGATTGACATTAAGGAGAATCCATGGATAACGGCAGGAGAACAGTTTCGTTTCTTCAACTGCTGCATTACTGACAGGAGATCTCTCTCAAGAATCTTCCGGGAGGTACAGCCAACAACCGTCATTCATTTTGCCTGCAGCTTCAACAAGGTCAGGGACAGGAAAAAAGAGTACGAGATTGACGTTGCCGGATCGCACAACGTAATGGAACTGTGCAATGAGACCCTCTCGGTCAGGAAGCTCATCTATTCCAGTTCTGCCGCCATCTATGGTGCCTGCCGGAGTAACGGCTCATGGCTAAGTGAAACAGCTGTGGTCAATCCCGGTAAATACAGGTACGGCATCAACAAGAAGCTGATTGAGCATGACCTTTTTACATTCGTGAAAAGGAAAGATCTGCAGGTGATTTCACTGAGGATATGTACTGTAGTGGGACCTGAATACTGCAAGCCCAGGTCAGTTGTCTCCATTCTGCTTTGCCTGCCATTTCTTCCAGGCTCCTTTCATGACAAAAAGGTGCAGTTCCTTCACGAATCTGATTTTGTGAACCTTATCCGAAGAGTGGCTGATGACCCCGAAATTGAAGGGGTGTACAATCTGGCAGCAGACAGCTGCTCGGTTGTCGGAGAGTTGTTGCCGGGGAAGAGATATGTTGATTTTCCCGTTCATGCACTCAGGCCGATGCTCTGGATACTGTGGAACCTTCGTATTCTCAATCTGCAACCGTGTTCCCTTTCATACAGCCTTTACCCGGTACTGATTGATCCTTCAAAAATCAGAAGCAGGTATGGTTACAGCTACAATTACACCTCGTCGGAAGCACTGTCAGACACCATGAGGAACAACAAACTGCCGGCAGGAACCCTGTTCTGATAACCTGTCAGGGTTTGCCCGCAATGTTGAACCTCGTACGGGCAACTCCGCTTATCATCCTGACAGTTTCGTCCATGCCGAGAAGAGACGAGTTGACGCAGAGATGATATGATGTGGCGTCGCCCCATTTCTTGCCGGTGAAATAGTTGTAATACGATGACCTTCCCTTGTCCGTCTTCTCAATCAGGTCTCTGGCCCTGGCCTCGGTGAGGTCATGTGTTCTGGCAATTCTTGCGATGCGGTCATCAATGTCAGCGCTGATAAAGATATTCAGGCATTCAGTTCTCTCCTTCATGACATAGTCGGCGCATCTCCCCACAAAGAGGCAGGACCCTTCATCTGCCAGCCTGCGCATAACATCGCTCTGTATCTTGAAAAGGGTCTCATTGCTCAGGTAATAACTAGAAAAGAAATCTTCGGTGATCGAATTCCGAATACCAAACAGGCCCGGAAACAGGCTGAAGTGTTTCTGCTCATCCACTCTTTCGAAGAACTCCTCGCGGAGGCCGCTATCCTTTGCAGCAAGCCTGATCAGTTCCTTGTCGTAGAAAGCGATGCCCAGGACGGCAGCCAGCTTCTGACCTGTCTCCCTTCCGCCGCTGCCAAGCTGCCGCCCGATGGTGATTATATATTTGCCTGTCATCTGTATTACTTTTTCCCTGTGTAAAATTAATTTTTTATTCTTACATGCGGTATAAACACTCTGCTGCACGCCTGTTTGGAAGAGGCCTTAAAAAGAGTTATTTTGTGGTAATCAATCATGAGTATTTTCAGATGATTAAAAACCCTTAACCATGTATAAGTACATTCTTGCGCTTGACCAGGGAACAACCAGTTCCCGGGCGATAATCTTCGATCATATGGGGCAGCCGCTAGCATCGGCCAGGAAGGAGTTCACGCAGATCTTTCCGCAGCCCGGGTGGGTTGAGCATGACCCGGAAGAGATATGGTCATCACAGGCAGGCGTTGCTGCAGAGGCTATGGCCAGGGCCGGCATCGACAGCTCACGCATTGCGGCTATTGGCATCACCAATCAGCGTGAGACGGCAGTCGTCTGGGAGAGAAAGAGCGGAAGGCCGATCTGCAACGCCATCGTCTGGCAGGACCGTCGTACATCCGGATTTTGTGACCGGCTCAGGAGAGAAGGCCTTGAGGAAGTAATAGCCGGGAAGAGCGGGCTCATAATTGACGCCTACTTCTCTGCCACCAAGGTAAGATGGATACTGGACAACATACCGGGAGCCAGGGCCATGGCCGACAGGGGAGAGCTGGCTTTTGGCACCGTTGACTCCTGGCTAATCTGGAACCTCACTGCAGGAAGGATGCATCTCACGGATGTCACCAATGCCTCGCGCACCATGCTCTTCAACATCCATACACTGGAATGGGACGACGAGCTGCTTCGCATCTTCAATATTCCTGCATCAATGCTTCCCGAGGTACGCTCTTCCAGTGAACTCCTCGGCCATACCCAGGGGCTGTTCTCCTCAGCAGTACCCGTCGCCGGAACGGCAGGCGACCAGCAGGCGGCTCTCTTCGGACAGATGTGCATCGAACAGGGTATGGTCAAGAATACCTACGGCACCGGCTGCTTTATGATGATGAATACCGGACCTGAACCGGTAATGTCCGGCAACAGGCTTCTCGCCACGGTGGCGTGGAAGATCGGGAACAGGACTGATTATGCCCTGGAAGGCAGCATCTTTATTGCCGGTGCAGTCGTCCAGTGGCTTCGCGACGGACTTGGAATCATAAGATCATCCGGCGAGGTGGAGGAGCTGGCCTCCTCTGTTCTTGAGAGCCAGGGTGTATATTTCGTTCCCGCCTTTGCCGGCCTTGGTGCACCCCACTGGAACCAGGATGCCAGGGGAATGATCACCGGCCTTACCCGTGGCATCTCCGCTGCACATATTGCCCGTGCAGCACTCGAGAGCATTGCCTATCAGACACATGATGTGTTGCTTGCGATGCAGCATGATTCCAGGCAGAAGATAAGGGAGTTAAGAGTTGACGGCGGCGCCACCGTGAACAACCTGCTGATGCAGTTCCAGGCTGACATCCTGCAGGCGGACGTAGTACGCCCGAAAATCACCGAGATCACTGCCCTGGGTGCTGCATACCTTGCGGGACTGGCAACAGGCTACTGGAACAGCATTGATGAAATGAAAAGTCAGTGGCAGGTTGACAGAACCTTCTCACCGTTGATGCAGCCGCGTGAGGCAGGCATTCTTGTTGGCGGCTGGCACCGTGCGGTAAGGGCATCGGCGGCATGGGCTGATGATGCCCACACCTGACGATTGGTTCAACAGTTCCCGAAAGGAGCCGTCTCTTCAACTGTTTTCCGCTGATAAAGGATAATATATTGACACTGGACGGTTTATATGCCACGAATCATGCAGCGAATCTGGCATATCCACTGTCTTTTTGCAAAAGACCGGGAAATGAAAACGCACTGTATTCTGTTCATCCTTCTGGCATTCGGGATAAAGTCAGCACATTCCCAGAACCCCGCTTCTGAAGGTGTCGATCGACTGCAATTCTGCAAGGGCACCGAAATCAGCTTTGATGTCTCGGCAGTGGAGACTCTGTATCATCAGCCTCATGAGGTGTTGCGCAATGTTGATTCATTCTGGAACAGCAACCAGGGCTACCGGCTGACCGTCCAGTACCATAATAACAACCGCGTTCCACTGGATTTGGAAGAATGGAAAGCAAGAACCCGGGAGATAGCTGCCCTTACGGAGTCGGAGGCAAACGAACAGCCGGCTATGCTGACAGTAAGGGGCATCGAAGAGCTGATACCGGTCCTGATGGAAAGAGGAATTAACCATATCAGCTCTTTTCTTCCGGCAGATGCTCCCCCCGTCAAAGTACCAGTCTACCTTATCTCTGATATAAAACCTGCAGCCTTTGCCTATCCGGGAGGGATTCTGATGAACGTCAACTCACCTCGCTTTAACGGTGATCCCTCAGTCATAATGAATATAATCACCCATGAGGTCTATCACTGCGGTTTTGCGAATACTATTGCATGCCGGACCGAATATGAGCTTGAAAGCGAACCCCTGGATTTTGTTCTGAGCTTTCTCCTCAATGAAGGCATGGCAACATATGTCTCATTTTCGGCACGTGATTTTTTTCCGAACGATTTCGTGCCTGACTACAGGATGATGGAAGACCCTGAACAGGTCAGGAAGAACATTGAGAAAGTGGATAACCTCTTCGAACAGGCAGAATATCTCTCCTCTGACAGCATCAGGAAGGCGGCATGGCAGACCGGGATCATAGAGAGATCGTTTTACATTGCCGGAGGTTATATGGCGTGGTTCATTGAGCAGAAGAGGGGCCGGGAAGCCCTGGTGGAAGCAATGTGTGCCGGTCCGCTCAGCTTTATACGTTTGTACAACTCGCTGGCAGATGAAGGGATGAAGATGAAGGAGCCTCCGCTGCCGGAGAAGATCTCGCCTCATCAGGATCTCAGGCTGGCCCTGGCCGGAAACGATACCACTGAATTCATGAGGATTGCCAATGAGATGATGCGGCCGGGAGAACAGGCCGGTGAACATTGTGAGCAAGCCATAAACAGGTACGGGTATACCTTCATGCGTACTCATGATGGCATTGAGAATGCCCTCAGGCTTTTCAAGCTGAATGTCAATCTGTTTCCAGCTTCATACAGGGCATATGACAGCCTTGGCGAAGGCTTCATGGTGGCTGGCAACAATGAGCTGGCAATAGCAAACTATGAAAAGTCGCTGGCACTCAACCCGGCAAACAAAAACGCGCAGAGGATTCTGGAAAAACTCAGGCAGCAGAAATGATTCAAGATGCAGAAAGGTTGTTGACAGGTTGAGATGCCTTCCTGATTACTATTATTTTACCATTTTTTTATCACGGAATTTTAAGTAGGTTTACGCCTCAAATCAGAGGCATGAAGAAGATCATTTTTGTTGTTGCGGCACTTCTGTTGCTGCAGTTCAGCGGGGCAGGTGCAACCGTTGCTGACAGCACGGATGTGTACATCATCACCTGCGCTCCGGGTACTGAGAGCTACTCGATATACGGCCATACGGCCTTGCGCATTGTCGTCCGTGGTACAACCATTGACAGGGTCTACAACTGGGGTATATTTGACTTTTCGACTCCCAATTTTGTCTACCGGTTTGCCAAGGGAAGACTTGACTACATGCTCGGAGCCTACGGATATGAGGATTTTCTTATGGAGTATATCTCCGAAGGCCGGTCAGTGTGGTCTCAGAAGCTGAACCTGACCAACACGGAGAAGGAGAGACTCTTCGAACTGCTAAATGAAAACCTGAAGCCTGAGAATGTCAAGTACAGGTATGACTTCTTCTTCGACAACTGTGCCACCCGCGTGCGAGACATAGTAGCGGCTGCTGCAACCGATACAGTAATATTTCCTGAGAAGGAGAGGCGGAGGCAGAAAAGTTTCCGGAGACTTGTCGATCCAAAACAAAAGGTACTGCCGTGGCTCGACCTGGGTGCTGACATGCTTCTGGGACTGCAGGCCGACAGAAAGGCCACACCCTTCGATGAAATGTTCCTTCCGGACCATCTGATGAACAACATGCTGAGTACAGTCATTGTACATGACGGCGTTGAGGAAGCCCTGACAGGGCCTGCCGAGATTGTTGCCGATTTCTCCGAGTCTGTCAGGCCGGCAGCAAAGGCCTGGGTGCCGCAGACTATCTTCTGGCTTCTGCTGCTGATCGTTCTGTTGATGACATTTTTTATCAGGAGGCCGAAGCTGGAGAAAGCGGCAGATTTTGTGATTTATTTCATCTATGCAGTCATAGCACTGCTGCTGGTTTTCACCAATCTCTTTTCCGAACATGATGCACTCCATTTCAACCTCCTTTTTCTTGGGATAAATATCCTCATCCCTGTGCTGTTCGTGCTGCTCTTCACACGAAACAAGGCAGTCCTGCTGAGCAGGACAGCTTTTTTCATCTCCCTCTCATGGCTTCCGGTGTCACTCATTGCCGGCCAGGGGATCAATCCGGCCCTCATACCCCTTGTGCTGATAATAACTGTGAGACTCTACAGTCACTGCGGATTTGGAAAGGAGCTTTAACACTACTTTAACAACCTTTAACAAGGATTTTTAATATCAGAAATGATCTTTGCGGGTAGTTTTTTCGCGGAGATAAACAATACTATACAAAATGGAACACACAACAGATATCAGGCTCCTGAATGAGAAGATCGAAAGGGAGAGTGCCTTTGTTGACCTTGTCAGGCAGGAGATCAACAAGGTGATCGTGGGGCAGCGCCACCTTACTGACTCGTTGCTTATCGGCCTCCTGTCAAACGGGCATATACTGCTTGAGGGTGTGCCGGGACTGGCAAAGACTCTTGCCATCAAGACGCTGGCGTCGGTCATCGACACAAAATTCAGCCGTATACAGTTCACTCCCGACCTGCTTCCTGCGGACCTGATAGGCACCATGATCTACAGCCAGAAGAAGGAGGAATTCATCGTACGCAAGGGTCCGATCTTTGCCAACTTCATCCTTGCCGATGAGATCAACAGGTCGCCTGCCAAGGTGCAGAGCGCACTGCTCGAGGCCATGCAGGAGCGTCAGGTGACCATCGGTGAGCACACCTACAAGCTTGATGAGCCCTTCATGGTGCTGGCAACGCAGAACCCCATAGAGCAGGAGGGGACCTATCCGCTGCCCGAGGCACAGGTTGACAGATTCATGCTCAAGGTGGTTATTACCTATCCCGACAAGGAGGAGGAACGGATGATCATACGTGAGAACCTCGCCAGTCAGTTCCCCACGGCCAACACCATACTGAAGCCTGATGATATTCTGAGAGCACGGAGCGTGGTAAAGGAGGTCTACCTCGATGAGAAGATCGAGAATTACATCCTCGACATTGTCTTTGCGACCCGCAGCCCGGAGAAATTCGGACTGGAAAAGTTCTCCCCCCTGATTTCATACGGGGCATCTCCAAGGGCCGGCATCAACCTTGCCATGGCTGCCAAAGCCTACGCCTTCATCAGGAGAAGAGGCTTCGTGGTGCCTGAGGATGTGAGATTTCTATGTGCTGATGTGCTCAGACACCGCATAGGCCTGACCTATGAAGCCGAGGCAGAGAACATTACGCAGGACAATATTATTTCCGAGATACTCAATACTGTTGAAGTGCCATAGTAGCCATGAAAAGGATCCTGCTGGCAACTCTGCTCTTTTTCTGCATGCTCTCCCTTAAATCCCAGGGATACATAGGGCTCCATGAGCGTGATATCATGCATTCAATGGATATGGAACACCCGGGGTTGGTGCTGCAGAGCGACGTCAGGAACAGCAGTGTAAGGTATCTGAAGTATCTGTCCGGGGACAATCAGGAGACCTGGGTTATTTTTCTTGATGAGCAAGGGATCTGCAAAGGGGTAAGGATAACGTGTGCCAACAGCCGTTATGACAGCAGGATCAGGGAACTTAATGAGATGTATCAGCCCGGCCTGCTCAACATGTGGAGCTACACGGAGAAAAGCGGGAAGATAGATGTCAGCCTCAGGCGTGACGATTACTATTTTACAGTCACCTGGGAGAGGGCAAAGAAGAGAGTGAAAAGTGGAAACGACAGAGCTGCTTAAGAAAGTAAGGAAGATCGAGATAAGATCGAGGGGTCTTACCAGGCAGATTTTTGCCGGTGAGTACCACAGTGCCTTTCGCGGCCGGGGAATGGCATTCAGCGAGGTCCGCGAATACCAGTTCGGGGATGACATCCGCAACATCGACTGGAATGTCACAGCCCGGTTAGGCCATCCCTACATAAAGATATTCGAGGAAGAACGCGAGCTGACGGTCATGTTGCTCATGGATGTCAGTCGCTCCGGTGATTTCGGTACCTCAGCTTCAACGAAGAGAGAGCTGATGACGGAGATAGCAGCCGTGCTGGCCTATTCGGTGATTGCCAATAATGACAAGGTGGGACTGATGCTTTTCTCTGACAGGGTTGAGAAGTACATACCTCCCAAGAAAGGCAGGGCACACATGTTGCGCATTATCAGGGAGATGCTCAGCTATGAACCTGCCGGCTCAGGCACATCCCTGTCAGAACCGCTGAGGTATCTTACAAATGTCATCAGGAAAAGGTGTACGGCATTCATCCTCTCGGACTTCATGGCGCCACCCTTCACCGAGTCGCTGCGTATTGCATCGGGCAAGCATGATGTTGTGGCCCTGCGTATCAGTGACAGGAGGGAGAGGGAGATGCCTGACATAGGCTTTGTAAAGGTTGCTGACCCGGAGACGGGGAAAGAGGATTGGATCGACACCTCTTCCGCCCGAATCAGAAGGGAGTATGCCGAACGGTGGAAGAGGCACGACGAGTCCGTCAGCAATACATTTGTAAACTGCGGGGTGGATGTGGCCACCGTCACTACGGGCGCTGACTACATCAAGCCACTTATATCACTCTTCAAGCACAGGTAAGGCATGAAAAGGATTTTAACCCTCATATCAGCCTTGTGCCTGTTACATGCTGCGGTATCTGCCCAGGAGGTGACGGTAACCTCCGTGCCTGACACCACAGCGATTCTCATTGGTGACCAGACCGGGTTTACCGTCTCGGCGGTGATGCCCGCCGGCACGGCGGCAGGCCTCAGCGAAGCAGGAGACACCCTCGCCGGCAAGATCGTTATACTGCGCAGAAGCCCCAGGGACAGTGCTGCAGGACCCGACGGGAAAATCATAATCACCGACAGGTATCTGATAACGGCATTCGATTCGGGAACTTACACCATACCTCCCTTTTATGCGGAAGTGGCCTCCGGAGATACCCTTCTCAGGTACTATTCGGATGACTCATTCCTCAGGGTCCTGCGACCCGACGTCACGCCTCCTGACAGCACCGAGGTGATATTCGATATCATTCCTCCGCGCCGGGCGCCGGTGACTTTTGCGGAGATATTGCCGTGGCTTGTGATAGCCTTAGTGGCTGCAGTACTTCTATATCTCCTGGCCCGATTCCTGCCACGAAACCCTCTCAGGAGATTTGTGAGGCCTCTTCCCCCTCCGGAGCCGGCCCATGTTATTGCACTGCGGGAGCTGTCGGTTCTGAGATCCGAAGAGTTGTGGCAGAAGGGAGAGGTCAAGGAATACTATTCACGGCTGTCGGATATCCTGCGCCGGTACATCGATAACCGCTACGGCATCAGTTCCCCCGAACTGACCACCGATGAAACCGTGCGGATGCTTCAAAAGGCAGCTGTTACCACAGGCCCGCAGATGTCAGTGGTCAAAGAGATACTGTCTCTCTCAGATATGGTGAAATTCGCCAAATATGTTCCTGAGACCAGCTTGCATGAGAAATGTTATGAGGATGCCCTGAAGTTTGTAGAAGAGACAAAAAAGACGGAAGAGACTGCCGGAGAGATGGCAGGGGAAGGAGGCAGTCATGCATAACATCGTCTTTGAAAACGGATGGTTCCTGTGGTTCCTCCTTGTCATACCTCTGCTTCTGGCATATTATCTCTACCGCCAGAACAGATCACATGCTGCACTGAAGCTCTCCACTGCCGGTTTTTTCGGAGAGAGCCGCAATACCTTCCGCCATTGGCTCAGGCATGTTCTTTTTGCCATGAGACTGGCAGTCATCGCACTGGTGATCATCGTCATTGCCAGGCCTCAGAACGTCGATAAATGGCAGAGTTCCACAACCGAGGGCATCGATATTGTGCTGGCTCTTGACGTCTCAGGCTCCATGCTGGCCCGCGACTTCAGTCCAGACAGGCTCGAGGCCTCAAAGAATGTTGCCACCGAGTTCATCAGTGGCAGGCCCTATGACCGCATAGGACTGACGGTATTCAGCGGGGAGAGCTTTACACAGTGCCCGCTGACCACTGATCATGCCGTGCTGATAAACCTTCTGAGGGAGATAAAGAGCGGAATGATAGAAGACGGGACTGCCATAGGTGTCGGACTGGCGACGGCCATCAACCGGATCAAGGACTCGGATGCAATAAGCAAGGTCATCATCCTGCTTACCGACGGTGTGAACAATATGGGATCTATAGACCCAATGACCGCTGCCGAAATAGCACACACCTTCGGCATAAGGGTCTATACCATCGGCGTAGGTAGCAGGGGTTACGCCGATTACCCGGTGCAGACCCCCTTTGGTATGCGTTATCAGAAGATGCAGGTGGAGATAGATGAGGCGTTGCTGAAAGAGATAGCTGACCTGACCGGAGGCAGGTATTTCAGGGCTGTCGACAACAGCAGTCTGCAGCAGGTTTACAGCGAGATAGACAAGCTTGAGAAATCAAAGATAGAGACCAGGGAGCACAGCAGACGCGAGGAGGTATTCATGCCGTGGGCACTGGCGGCGGCAATCATCCTCACCCTCGAATTGCTGCTCAGGTATCTCTTCCTTAAAAATATGTCATAGCAAGCCATGGATACTTTCAGATTCGCCAATCCCGATATTCTTTACCTGCTCCTACTGGTGCCGGTACTGATCCTTATCTGGGCTGCAGGCAACAGGCGAAGGAGACTGGCAAGGGATCGCTTTGGCGACCCCGGGCTTGTCAGAAGGCTCACTCCCGATTATTCGCCGGCGCGTATGGCTGTGAAGTTCTTCATAAGGCTGACGGCATTTGTTCTTGCACTGCTGACGGTGGCAAGACCCCAGTTCGGTTCGAGGCTCGAGGAGGTAAGGCGCGAAGGTGTTGAGGTTATTATAGCACTGGATGTCAGCAACTCAATGCTGGCTACCGATATTAATCCTTCAAGGCTTGAGCGTGCCAGGCAGGCTATCTCGCAGCTGGTTGATCAGCTCAGGAATGACAGGATAGGGCTGATACTCTTCGCCGGTGATGCCTACACGCAGATACCGGTCACGAATGACTATCTCTCCGCCAAGATGTTCCTCGCCTCCGCCGGCCCTGATGCCGTTTCAAAGCAGGGAACGGCAATAGGTGCAGCGATAGAGCTTGGGATCAGGTCATTCACTCCGGAGAGCGAAAAGAGCAGGGCGCTGATAATAATAACCGACGGAGAGAACCATGAGGATGATGCAGTGGAGCAGGCCCGCCTGGCAGCCGAAAAGGGCATTACTGTCCACACCATAGGCATAGGCTCGCCGGAAGGCTCTCCGATACCGGTAACGGCAGGCGGCAGGACCGACTACCTCAGGGACAGGGAGGGCAACACCGTCATCTCCAAGCTTGATGAGAAGACGCTCAGGGAGATAGCATCCGTTACGGGAGGAAATTATGTCAGGGCCAGCAACAGCAGCATTGGCCTGAATGAGATTTACAATGATATCGGCCGCATGAAGAAGAGCGAAACGAATACGGTGATGTATACCGAATACAATGACCAGTTCCTGGTGCTGGCCGTGCTTCTCTTCCTGCTGCTGGTTGCCGATCTGCTTCTTGCCGACCGCAGGAGCCATCTTATGAGGCGGCTTGGGATAGTGGCATCAGATTTGAAAAAGGCTGAGAGATGAGAAACAGGGTAAACATAGCAAGGATCATTGTGACTGCGATGGGGATATTACTCGCACTTCCTTCACTCTCCGCACAGGATGAGCGTGAATATATCAGGAAGGGGAACAGGCTGTACAAAAAGAGCGAGTTTGCCGGCAGCGAAGGCATGTACCGAAGGGCGCAGGAGCAGGAGCGGTCAACTGAAGATGCCGGTTTCAACCTGGGGAATGCCCTTTACAAGCAGAGCAGGTACGGGGAGGCTGCCGACGAGTTTTTGAGGTCGGCAGTTGAAGGTGAATCAGACACGGTCAGGACGGCACAGAGCCTCTATAACCTCGGGAACTCACTGATCAAAGAGCAGAAGTATGAGGAAGGTATCAGGGCCTATATCAACTCCCTGAAGCTCGATCCCGGCAACATGGAGGCCAAATACAATCTCGCCTGGGCGCAGGATCAGCTGCAGCAGCAACAGCAGCAGGAGCAGAATAAGGATCAAAACCAGGATCAGCAGGACAAAGACAATAAGAAGGAAGAAAATCAAGACCAGCAACAGCAGGAGCAGAACAGGGATCAGCAGCAGGAGCAGCCACAGGATCAGGAGCAGCAGCAACAGCAGCAACAGCAGGAGCAGTCAATAAGCAGGGAAGATGCAAAGCGACTCCTTGATGCCCTGGCGGCCAACGAGAAGGATACGCAGGAGAAGGTACAGCGTGAGAAGGCCGCAAAGGCGAGGGTAAGGGTGATTAAAAATTGGTAATTTTGGCGTTGATGAAGAGATATATCCTGACATTGTTTAGTCTTCTGGCAGCACTGACACTCTCTGCCCAGGAGGTTAATCTGACTGTCGATGCTCCTGCGAGAGCCGTGGCAGGAGAGCGTTTCAGGATAGTCTATACCGTCAACGCAACAGGGGGTCAGTTCAGTCCACCTGCCTTTGATCCCTCTTTCAGTGTCTCCGGCCCGCAGCAGTCTACAAGTAGAAATGTGCAGTGGATCAACGGTGAGATGAGCTCTGTATCGACAACAACACTGATTTATTATGTTGTTGCCACCGTGCCGGGAAGATATACCATCCCTGCGGCGAGTTTCGAGAGCAAAAATGTATCGGTCACCGCTCCGGCGAGGGAGATTGAGGTAGTCGCAGGCGGCAGTGCCCCTACACAGGGTCAGGGGCAGGCCCAGAGTCAGGTGCCGGCTCAGGGGTCAGGGCAGCCTTCAGGTTTGCAGGCCGCAGACGGGGGCACGGATATCTCACTGAGGCTCCAGGTCAGCACCCGGGAAGTATACGTAGGACAGCCTGTCGCGGCCACCCTCAAGCTCTATACGCGGGTGAACCTGTCGGGCATCAATGAACTGAAGTACCCCGACTTCAAGGGGTTCCTCAGGGAAGACCAGGAGACACCGGAGCTCAGAAGCCTTGAAAATGAAGTAATTGACGGAGTACAGTACGGGACAGGGGTACTTCAGCGCTTTCTCCTCTATCCGCAGATCTCAGGTGAGATTCGCATCGAACCGGTGCAGATGACTGCCATGGTGCAGCAGCGCACGAGCATGCGCGATCCCTTCTTCGACGACCCGTTTTTTGACAGCTTCTTTTCCGGCGTCTCAACAGTCCCGCGATCGGTCTCCTCACAGCCGGTTACCATCAGGGTAAAGCCACTTCCCGAACCACGACCTGCCGACTTTCACGGTGCTGTCGGCTCCTTCACCCTCACCTCCGATATGTCGAAATCAGAGGTTGAGGTAAATGATGCTGTTGATCTGATAATCAGCATCAAAGGATCTGGTAATCTCAACCTCGCAGGAGAGCCTGTGATCAACTTCCCGCAGGGAATTGAGAAGTATGATCCTGAAGTCACAGTCAGGAGTTCCGGCACTGCCTCCGGAAGCAAAACCTTTAAATACCTCCTCATTCCGAGGAACAGCGGCACTTTCGAGATACCTCCGGTATCATATACGGTTTTTGACCCGCAACAGCAGAAATATGTCACGCTGAGAAGTGAAGGATACAGCATCACCGTCACCGGCAGCGGTGATCAGGCAGAGGTTGCAGCGCCGGTCTATATTCCTGGAGAGGATGTGAAGTACCTGGGGCAGGATATACGCTTCATCAGGAGCGGCAGCGGTAACCTGACTGTCATCAGGCAGCCCCTGGTGAAGACATCATACTACTGGCTCTGGTTTGCCCTCGCGCTCTTTGTGGCATTGGTGGTGCTTCTTCTGCGGCGCGGGCAGATGCGCCGTAACGCTGACCTTACGGGCTTGCGGAACCGCAAGGCTGCCAGAAATGCACGCAGAAGGCTGGCGAAGGCCAGGTCGCTGCTTGGCTCTGGCATGACGGAACAGGCCGGCTCCGAGCTGGCAAAGGCCCTGTGGGGTTATCTTGCCGACAAACTCTCAATGCCACAGTCGCAGATCACAAGGGAAAACTGCCATGCAGGATTGAGAGCCAGGAATGTGGATGAAGGGTTGATCACGGAGTTTGACAGCATAATATCTGTCACCGAGTATTCGCAGTATGCACCCAGGAGTGAGGGAGAGAGTCCTGCTGCACTGCTTGAGAGGGCCTCCCTGCTTATCGGCAGGCTTGACAATGTGCTGGATTAAAATTGTAATGAGATGCGAAGAGCGATTGCCATAATTGTTGTTCTGATCTGCAGCCTGCCGACCGTTACGGCACAGTCGGCCGATGAGAGATATATCCAGGCAGGCGAGCTTTACGGTTCAGGAGACTACTCCGGTGCAGCTGCCATCTACAGGAAGCTTTATGAGGAGGGTTACAGGAGCGGGGACCTTCTCTACAATGCCGGCAATGCATTTTTCAGGTCAGGAGACAATGCCTCTGCCATCCTCTTTTATGAGCGTGCGAAGCTCAGGGCTCCGGCCGATGAGGATATAGAGTATAATCTGCAGATCGCAAGGAGCAGGGTCACTGACAGGTTTGAGACCGTCCCGCGCCTTTTCTTTGCGAGGTGGTTTGATTTTCTCTCCCTTCTAGCATCCACAAACAGCTGGGCCACGGCAGCATTGGTGATGTTTGTCGTCTCACTGTTGCTGGCACTTATCTTCCTTACCAAATCAAGGGCCCGGGGCCGGCTCCTCTCTTTCTGGCTGGCACTTACGGCGCTGATGCTGTCGGCAGTGATGATATCGCTCGCCATACGCAATAACTCACTTGTCAACAACAACAAACGGGCCGTTATCACCTGCAGTATCGTCACCGGCCGCAGTGCCCCCGGAGAAAACGGCAGCGAGCTGTTTGTCCTTCATTCAGGAACTGCAGTAACCGTTGAACAGGAGCTGGGCAAATTCTTCGAGGTGAAGCTCCCGGACGGCAACAAGGGGTGGGTGAGAGGCGACTGCATGGAAAAGATATAGCCTGTACAGACAATTTTCGTATCTTTTCTGCCGGTTTCAGAAACATTTAGAACCTATGAAAAGAATCCTCCTGGCGTTATGCCTGCTTGCCGTTGTTACAGCATGCAAAAAGACTGAAATTGAACCGGAAGGTCCCACGGATGTCAGGGTTTACAACAACACTGACCAGCTCTTTGAGAATGTTGTTGTAAATACCTCAGGCGGCGAATATAATTTCGGAACGGTCACCCCGGGAACATACTCTGCGTACCACAGGTTTGACAAGGCTTACCCAAAAGCAGATATTTCTCTCAATATCAGGAGCTACAGCTATGCAACGCTGAAGCAGGATTACACCTATATGCAATATATGGGTCGCATGAAAATCACCTACAAGATTTTCATCAGCAATGAATCACGTAGAGAACTTGACACCGACGTAGTGCCGGAGGGCGCTCTCTGAGTTTTCGCGAATCAAGGCATATGAAGGAGTTTATCACTGTCTGCCCGCGGAACTGTTACAGCACCTGCACATTCAGGGTATTCACCGATGAGGGCAGGGTGGTACGGATCCTTCCGTATGAGGGTAACCTGGCGACACCGGAGGGGCCGTGCATCAAGGGATTATCGTATCTCGAACGTGAATATTCGCCGTCACGGATCACCAGGCCGTTGCAGCGGCAGCCGGACGGTTCATTTGTTCCGGTTGGAATGGAGGAGGCACTGGGGATCATTGCAGGCAAGCTGCTCTCTGCCAGGGAGAAGCATGGTCCGCACTCGGTTCTTTTCTACAAGGGCAGCGGATACTCCGGCCTGAGCAATGATATTGCAGGCAACTTCTGGAGGCGCTTTGGCGGCGCCACCACCACCTACGGCAATCTATGCTGGCCGGCAGGCCTTGAGGCCGTAAGGCTTACCCTGGGGGAGGTGAAGCACAACGTGCCATGGGATCTTGCCAATGCACGGCTCATAATACTATGGGGCAAGAACTCTGCAGAGACCAACGTGCAGGAGATGATACACATCGACCGCGCCAGGAAAAACGGCGCAAGGATAATTGTTATCGATCCGCGGCGAACCCCCACGGCTGACAAGGCTGACATACTGCTCAGGCCACGGCCCGGCACCGACGCAGCACTGGCACTGGCGATGGCAAAGGTGATTATAGACAGGAATCTTGTCGATAAAGAGTTTGTCAGTAAGAATGTAGCGGGTTTTGAAAAGTTTGCAGCGTCACTTAAGATAACACCTCTCAATGCACAGGAGATCACAGGTATACCTTCCGAAACAATTGAAGAGATTGCAGTGATGGCCGCGGGGGCCGGGCAGCTAACGGTTGTGGCCGGCTACGGGCTGCAGCGTTATACCAACGGCGGTCAGACTATCCGTGCCATTCTTTCAATACCTGTCATCACAGGCATGATAGGCCGGCCAGGCTGCGGCTTCAACTTTGCCAACCTTCAGAGCTATATCTTTGATGAGGTGAAGGAACCGCTGAGCTATTATCCTGACAAGGAATCAGATAAACCTTTCCGGCGTGCCATCTCAATGGCAAGGTTCGGTACCGACTTTTATGCACTCCCGGAGCCCGGTATAGAGGTGGCCTGGATCGAACGTGGCAATCCTGTTACTCAGCTTCCCGGAAGCAGTGAAGTAACAGATGCCCTGAAGTCGGTACCCTTCAAGGTTGTCATTGAACAGTTTATGACAGACACAGCGGCCATGGCAGACATCATTCTGCCCGCAAAGGGTCTCTTTGAACAGTCTGATATAGTGGGATCATACTGGAACCCCTATGTGCAGTACAAGCCTGCTGTGGCTGACCCTCCCGGTGAGGTGCTGCCGGAGAGTGAGGTCTACTGGCGCCTGGCGCAGATGATGCGGTTAACAGCAGGAGGCAGTGGAGACGACTCGGTGCAGCCGGGCGTGAAGAGGCAACAGGGTGAAGCGGCTCTCACGGTGCAGGGGGAAGTCAGTGAGCAGAACAGTGCATCCGTTATTCCTGCTCCCGGTGATTACAACAGATGGCTCACGGAGCGCATCAGCAGCACGCCGGGGTTTGATCGTGAGGAACTGCTGAAGCATCCCGTAGTCCCTGAACAGAATGAGAATCCCGCATATGCCGACGGGCGTTTCAACACCCCTTCCGGCAAGATTGAGCTCTGGTCAGAGAGTGCGGTGAAGCTCTGGGGCGTCAACCCGCTGCCCAGCTATGAACCACTTGAAGATTTCGGTGAGGCGCATCTTCCCTTCAGGCTCATGACTCCCAATATAGCTTCCCGTATTCACTCTCAATTTGGCAACCTTGAGGTTGTCAGGAGTGTGATTGAAGCTCCTGCCTGGGAGGTCTCCGTTGCCGATGCCCGCAGGCTTCAGCTGAAGAGCGGTGACACCGTCAGGGTATTCAATTCGCTTGGTGAAGTACAAGGCAAAGTGAAGGTTACCGCACGCGTCAGCAGCGGGAGCATTGTTTACCCGAACGGCATATGGTTTGCCGAAGGTGGCGGAGTAAACAGGCTTATCCATCCGGCAGAGACTGACATGGGCTACGGAGCAGCCTTTCATAATACCCGGGCAGACATCGAAAAGGTAACGCCATGAGAAGGGGATTTGCATTCGACGCTTCACTCTGTGTCGGCTGCGGGGCCTGCAGCGCTGCCTGTATTCTGGAGAACGGACTGCAGGCCGGTACGAGAAGAATATTTACCTGGAACGACAGAGCCCTGCCGTTGATGAGGGTGATCAGCCTCTCACTGGCATGCAACCACTGTGAAGAACCGGCATGTGCGGAGGGGTGTCCGGCAAAGGCCTACACCGTTGAGGACAACGGGGTGGTGATCCACCATGCCGACAGGTGCATGGGATGCGGTTACTGCACCTGGAGGTGTCCCTACGATGCACCGAAGATCAATGAGGCCAAAGGCTATATTGAGAAATGTCACCTCTGCGTTGAGAGAGCAGGCGAAGGCATCGATCCGGCCTGCGTTACAGCCTGTCCGACAGGCGCTCTCAGGTTTGCAGGGCAGGAAAAGTTTGAACCTGTCGGCATAGGGTGGTTCCCTGAAACTGGTATAGGCCCTTCGCTGGTACTTAAAGAGGCTGCAAGCTTAAAGGGACCGTCAGTCATCCCGTCGGAAGAGGCGGATGATACAGAGGATGAACTGCCGCCGGCAGGGCTGCCCGAAAGGATAAAGAAGGAGTGGAGCCTGATCCTCTTTTCTCTCCTGCTGATATCTGCTTCCGCCATGATGATAATCACCGGCTTTTCGGATACAATAATCCCGGCGTTAATACCTTTTCTGCTTCTCACGTCGGCAATGGCTGTGTCTGTGGCGCACCTCGGGGTGCCGGCCAAAGCCTGGAGGGCAGCAATAAACATCACCTCCTCACCGCTGAGTCAGGAGATATTGCTGACAGGCCTGCTAACCCTTATCGCACTTCTCAACTGGATATCTCCGGGGCTTATTCCGCCACGAGTGGGGGCAATCACCGCGCTGCTGGCACTTATATCCGTCGACCGCGTCTTCTTTGCTGCCCACAGGAGCCTGTCACTGAAACTGCATTCCGGCCAGGCTTTCTTTGCAGGTATATTTGCCGTGTCATGGTTCCGGGAGCCGGCAACGCTCTTCCTCCTCTTCTCCATGCTGGCTGCAATTTCGGTGGTTCTGAGATACAGGTCTGCAGAAGGAGCTCCCTTTGTGCGGAATCTCTATTATTTCAGGGCACTGGTGCTGCCGGTCGTCTTTATGCTGCTCTACCCTGACACTCCTGTAGCCGACGGTGCGGCGCTGGTACTGTTCCTGGCAGGAGTCGTGGCAGACAGGCTGCTTTTCTACTGCGATTTCAATCCCGTTAATATTAAAAACACAATTAAAGAACACTTTGCAAAAGAATGGGAAACCAGCATGAGCAATAGCTCAAATAAGGATGAAAGATAGAATCTTATGCGGGTTGCACCGGTACAGGGTAGAAACTGACTTACACGAATGAAACTTGCATGAGCAGCAACTCACAAGCGGTTATGATTATCTGGTTTCATGCAAATTCCATTGGAACAATAAAGTGAAAAATCAATAATCGAATGAAAAAGAGAGAGATAAACAGTGTCAGGACTCCGGTATACCGTGATGCCGGCTTTGAGCTGCCAACGGCCGCTACAACATCGGGCGCCTTTACCGCGGAGACAGCTCATGAGAGGGAGCCCGATCTCTACATCTATTCCCGCTACCGCAATCCAACCGTGGTGGCAGCTGAGGAGGCCGTCATGGCCGTTGAGGGCTCACGGTGGGCTCTGCTGGCTCAGTCGGGCATGGCAGCCATAGACATTGCACTCTCCATCTTCCAGGAGGCGGAAAGCAAGGGTAGCTGGCTCTTCTTCTCGGAGATATACGGAGGTACTCTTTCGTACATCAACAGCATACTGATAAGGCGCAGGGGCCAGGGAGTAAGCTTCTTCAGCCCGACGGGGAACGACTATGACTATGAGATGCTTGAGAGGATGCTGGCTGAGATGAAACCTGATATTGTCTACTTTGAAACCATCTCCAATCCGCTTCTGATTGTTGCCGACGGACGCCGCATCATTTCCATGGCAAAAAAACAGGGTGCCCGGGTCATTGTTGACAACACCTTTGGCACACCCCTGTTGTGGAAGCCACTTGATGACGGCGCCGACCTGGTGATCCACAGCGCCACAAAGTACCTCTCGGGCCACGGCAATCTCACAGCCGGGGTTATCTGCGGCAATGACAGTGATCTGTTGCACAGTGCAGTAGAGTATCGCAAGTTCATAGGTCATATGCTCTCTCCGGATGATGCATACAGGTTGCAGACACAGCTGGCCTCCCTGGAGCTGCGGTTCATGCAGCAGTGCGAAAATGCCCTGGCCGTGGCAGAGATGCTGAGCTCTTCAGAGCGTGTCGGCACGGTTCTGTATCCGGGACTGGCAACACACCCTACCCATAACGTATGCAGGGAGATTACAGGGGGCAAGGGATATGGTGCGATGGTCACATTCGACCTTGCCGGTGACACTCCCGGTGAGAAGAGAGAGAGTCGTGACAGGTTCATAGCCGCTGTCTGGCCCGACATCAGGCTTATACCCACACTTGGGGATTCCCACACCATACTTATGCCTGTAGAGCCCGTCTGGGGCGTCAAATACCCGGAACCGGGAATGATCAGGATGTCAGTCGGTTTTGAGTCCCGCGAGGTTATCTCGCAGGTTATTGAGCGCGGCTTGGGTTCCTGATCACCACTGCACCGGCTCAATGCCCCTGGCGGTTAGCCACTGATTGCACCTGCTGAAGTGCGAGCATCCGAAGAAACCGCGTGAGGCGGAGAGGGGTGAAGGATGTACGGTCCTTAGGATCAGATGCTTTGCGGGATCAATTGATGCGCCCTTGTTCTGGGCATAGTTGCCCCATAACATGAATACCAGGTTTTCACGCTCACGGTTCAGCGCGCTGATGGCGGCATCGGTGAACCGTTCCCAGCCTTTGTTCTGGTGTGACAGTGCCTGATGTGCCCTCACGGTCAGAATGGCATTGAGCAGTAGCACACCCTGTCTTGCCCATCGCTCAAGGTTGCCCGATATGGGCAGAGGCACTCCAATATCCCTGTTGAGCTCCTTGAAGATATTCACAAGGCTGGGAGGAAACTCGGTGCCGTCGGTGACAGAGAAACAGAGTCCGTGTGCCTGGCCAATATTGTGATATGGATCCTGGCCGATAATCACAACCTTAACCCTGTCAAAAGGACAGAGATCGAAGGCATTGAATATCTTTCCTGCAGGCGGGAAGACCTGGCGGGTACGGTACTCTTCCCGTACGAAATCGGTCAGTGATGCAAAATAATCGCTGCTGAATTCATCTTTCAGCTTCTCCTTCCATCCTGCTTCGATCCTTACCTGCATTGTCACCGGGTATACTGTACGAGCATAAATATATCCATTTTTCGGAGAACTGCCTTATCTACCGAATGACGAGACACTAAACAGATATTTTTCCTTTAAATATAGGATCGATCAATATTTGCCCATGCAACATCAGGCGTTTTTATGTAAGTTTGAACCTCATTATTTTAGTAGCTATGATTGACCTGAGAAGTGACACCGTAACAAAGCCTTCCCCGGGCATGCTTGAGTTCATGATGAAAGCCAGCGTGGGAGACATGATTTTCGGTGAAGACCCGATGGTGAATGAACTTGAGGAGATGTCGGCTTCAATGTTCGGTGTGGAGGCAGCTCTCTACTGTCCTTCGGGAACGATGACAAACCAGATTGCAATCAAGGCTCATACCCGTCCCGGTGATGAGGTCATATGCAGCCGGATGGCACATATCTACCAGTTTGAAGGGGGAGGAGTGGCCTTCAACTCGGGTGCTTCAGTGGCGCTTATTGACTCAGAAAACGGCACCTTCACCGCTGAAGAGGTGGCACGGCATATCAATAATCCCAACGACTGGCACAAAGCCCGTACACGTCTGGTAGAGGTGGAGAACACCGTCAACAGGGGTGCCGGGGCATGCTGGGACTTCAGGGAGCTCGTGAGGATCAGGGAGCTGTGCGACAGTCATGGCCTGGGTTATCACCTCGACGGTGCCAGGCTTTTCAACGCCATGACTGCCGACGGCAGGAAGCCTGAGGAGTACGGTGCACTGTTTGATTCGGTCTCGATATGCCTCTCAAAGGGACTGGGGGCGCCGGTAGGTTCCGTGCTGCTGGGAGACAGGGATTTCATCAGGCTGGGGCAACGGATCAGGAAGGTGCTGGGTGGAGCCATGCGGCAGGCCGGATATATTGCCGCGGCGGGTATCTATGCTCTCCGCAACAACCTGGAGCGTCTTTCAGAAGACCACCGCAGCGCTGCAGCAATCACGGGGGCCCTGAAACAGTGCAGTATGGTAGAACAGGTCAGTTACGGAGGAACCAACCTCATCATTTTTACACTGGTGCCCGGAATGAAAGCCACGGATTTCCTTGATAAGCTGAAAGAGCACGGTATCCTGGCTCTGAAGACAGGGGAGAGGAGCATAAGGTTCGTTACTCACCTCGATCTGAGCGAGGATGATATACGAAAAACCTGTGATGTGCTGGTTAGCCTCTGAAGGTGAAGTAGACAGCACCCAGAATACAGAGGAAGGCGAAGAGATGATTGAGCCTGAAAGATTCTGTCCGGAAGAAGAGCAGGGTAAAAACCACAAATACCGAAATGGAAATGATCTCCTGGATCAGCTTAAGTTCAACCAGAGAGAATGGACCTCCCGTACCGCGGTAGCCAATCCTGTTGGCCGGCACCTGGAAGAAATATTCAAACAGGGCTATTCCCCAGCTGGCCAGTACAATGCCCGCAAGACCCAGCAACGCATTCTTTGAAATGTTCTGGTATTTAAGGTGCCCGTACCAGGCAACTGTCATGAATGAGTTGGAGACAATAAGCAGCAGGATTGACCAGAGACCTTTCATAATACCTTGCGGTAGACAAGTTTATCGTCACCGGGACCGTAGAACTCACGCAGTGTGGCCGCAAGCTCATAACCGTTCCTGAGATAAAAGTGCCTTGTCGGTTCGTAGAGAGGCCTGCCCGAGGTCTCGATCCAGACAATTTTTCCTTTCATTGAGCTGATTCGCTCTTCGGCGTTCTTGAGAATGACAGACCCGTAGTGCTTCTGTCTCTGTTCTTCCTGGATGGCTATCCAGTAGAGATCCCATGAGTGCACCGAAGACGGGTTGGGACCAAAACATGCAAAACCGATAACCTCACCGTTATCAAGGAGCCGCACCCAGTAGTAACCGCTGCTCTCCTGGCCTTTTTCAGCCGTTTCATCAGCCAGGGAGAGAGCTACCTCTATCTCGAAGTCATAGAAGTATCCGGATGATGAAAGTATCTTTTCCAGAGCGGGCCTGTCGGCATGTGTTATCTCAAAGGAAATTTCCGTCATGGCTTCAACGGTTAAGGTCATTGATTATATCACCGATTATCTCCTCATGCGTCTGTCCGGCATGAAGGGCTGCCGCTATAAATCCGCCGTCGGGAGAGATGCAGGGGTTTGCATTGACCTCCAGCACGTAAACGTTTTCCCCGGCGTCAACACGCATGTCAACCCTTGCATAACCCCTTAGTCCGAATGTAGTCCAGCATGCCAGTACCGTTTTCTTCAGCTTCTCCAGAAGGTTGCTGCCCAGGTCATCAGGAAAGTGTCTCCTGCTGCTGTGGTACTGAAAGGTATCCTCCTCCCATTTTGCCTTATAGCTCACTATCCGGGGCAGATCATCAGGGTAATCGTGAAAGATAATCTCTGCCGGTGGCAGCATCACGGGGCCGTCAGGGCCCGATTTGACACTTACATTAAACTCTCTGCCCTCGATGAACTCTTCGATGAACCAGTGGCTGTCATCCTTGCCTTTCAGGATATCAGGCATGGAGCCGTCAGAGGTAAAGACCGACTCTTCCGTGATACCCAGTGAGCCGTCTTCCCAGACCGGCTTGAGAATATATTTTTTTCCCGGTTTCATGGCAGCCGCTTCGGATATTTTGTACCCGTCTGCAACAGGTATTCCGTGGGCCTTCATCATCTGCCGTGCGAGCACCTTGCTGCCTGAGAGAAAAGCGGCCTCCACGGAGCATCCAGTATAGGGTATATGATGCATGTTGAGCAGGGCGGGGATGAAATAGAGTATCTCAGCCCTTTTTCCGACCGCCTCTGCCAGGTTGAAGACAAAGTCAAAATCCTCTTCTGCAATACGTGCCATCTCGCTGAAGAAATTCTCGGTGATGCCTCTGCGCTGCGCATTGATGCCTATTTTTGTCAGGGTCGCCTCAATGAAATGGACCTGGTCGATGACGTCAAGCTCGTCCGGCAGGGCGTCCGGTGCAGGTTCATTGTAGATAATCAGGCATTTTCGGTCCATCATGCAAGTCCGTAACGTTTTTTTGCCGAGTCCATTATCAGCTCAATAAGAGTTTCAAAGCCCATGCCGTTCATACGTGAGAGCATGGGAAGGTCGGAGTGTACCGGGTTCAGTCCGGCCAGCGGGTTCGCCTCTATGAAGCATATCCTGCCGTTACGGTCGGCCTTCATGTCGACGCGGCCGGCATCCACGGCGCCAAGAGCATTCCATGCTCCGAGCGCCACCGCATTGCACTCATCGCGCACACTCTCGTCATACACTTCGTACCTGACATAGTCCTCATAATTCTCCTTCACCTCGACGGAATAGGGCAGGTCATCCCTGCATATCACCTCCATGCCGCCCGTTACCCTCGCTTCGCTGCCTGTGCCGGTGACACCGACGGTGAACTCCCTGCCGGGAAGGTATTCTTCAATAAGTACCGGCTGATGATAGGTCTCCAGCAATCCGGTTACAGCTGTCACCAGGGAATCAAGGTCGCGCAGCACGCTTTTTGAATTGATGCCCTTGCCTGTCCCCTCTGCCACAGGTTTGACAAAGAGGGGATAAGCCAGTGAGGCGGCCCGCTCAAGGTCTTCGACAGAGGCAGCAATGATGCCGGGACATACCGGCACGCCGGCAGCTTCAACCACCAGGCGTGCCAGGTATTTGTTGAGTGAGACGCCCATTACCACCGGGCCGCTGAAGACATAGGGTATCCGGTACTGGTCGAGCAGTGCCGGAACGGCCGACTCACGTCCGTCGCCGTGGAGTCCTTCGGCAATATTGAATACCATATCCCATCTGTGTCCGGCGGCCAGCCGTGGCACAAGCTCAAAGAGATTTCCGATGCGTTCCGTTTCGTAGCCGAGGGTGCGCAGGGTTGCCTCGAGGGCAGCCACCGTCTCCTCCTTGTCAAACTCGGCAGTCTCATCCATGGTATAGCCCCGTTCAAGGTACCAGGAACGGAGATCATAGGTAAGGCCTATCCTCATCAGTCAGTTACTTTTTATTGGGATAGGTATACCTGTTGTTTTTGTAGTTCCTGAGCACCCACTTTTCGGGACCGCTCTCTACGACGTAAGATGGCAGGATGGGTATCTTGCCTCCTCCGCCGGGAGCATCAATGACAAACTGAGGCACTGCATAACCGCTGGTGTGACCCCGCATGTTCTCTATAATGTTTATCCCTGATTCCACTGTGGTACGGAAGTGGCTTGAACCGGGAATGAGGTCGCACTGGTAGATATAGTAGGGTCTCACGCGCACTGTCAGCAGCTTGTGCATCAGATCCTTCATCGTTGCGGGATCGTCGTTTATCCCCTTCAGCAGCACCGTCTGACTCCCCAGGGGTATGCCTGCATCGGCAAGCATCTCACAAGCCCTGCGCGTCTCTTTCGTCATCTCGTCGGGATGGGTGAAGTGCAGACTGAGAAAGAGCGGGTGATATCTCCGGAGCATTGACACCAGCTGAGGGGTTATCCTCTGCGGGAGCACGGCAGGTATTTTGGTTCCTATCCTCAGTATCTCAATATGTCTTATGGATCTAAGCCGTGAGAGCAGGTAATCCAGCCTGTTGTTGTTCATCGTCAGGGGATCGCCTCCGCTGATAATGACATCACGTATTTCGGTATGCTCCTCAAGATACCTGAAGGCGATCTCCCATTCGTCCTTTGTCAGGTGTCCCAGCTTACCGACCGAATGCGACCGTGTGCAGTACCTGCAGTATGATGAGCAGAACTGCGTTACGGTGAAAAGCGCCCTGTCGGGATACCTGTGGATTATACCCGGTACGGGGCTGCTGCCTGTCTCGTCGAGCGGGTCTGCCTTCTCGGCCTCGGTGATAATCATCTCTCCCGAGGTTGGTATCATGGTGCGTCGAATCGGTGCGTCAGGTTCGGCATCATAGATGAGAGACATATAGTAGGGGGTGACGCGCAACGGCAACCTGTTCTTCAGCCTGTGAAGAGTACTCTTCTCGTCGTCGGTGAGCGTCATGACGCGCGACAGGGCTTCGGCCGTGGTGAAGGAATTGCGAAGCTGCCAGCGCCAGTCATTCCAGGAATTAACATTTGTTAGTGGGAAGTAGCGGCGTATGAATTCCGAACTCCGGTTGCTAACTGCCTGATCGTGGGATCCGATCTGCGGGAAGATCATGGTACCCGCGCCAGGTTCTTCGTCAGAAGAACAGCCCATGAGGCGGTGCTCATAACGAGTCACCGTAGCCTCTTTTCTGTTAGCGTTCATACTTCGGTAAAATAATTTACCTTCTTTGTCTGGTTGTTGTTTCTAATTGTTTTTAGTGAATATTTTATTTCAAAAATTTCCGCTAAGATATCAAATGGAACAGGTGCGAAAATTATGGCCGGGGAAAGATATCAACAGGGATTGTCCGCCTGTTGCTGCCTGACAGTCAGATTAATAACTATTATGGCGGGAAGTTATTCACTGTTCCTTTTTGGTCCTTTGAAGTGATGGCCTTCAATTGAGGCGCAAACATATATTAAATTTCAATATCCGGATACTTCTGAGCAATTATTTTCAGATTATTTTTCACCATCTCATCACGTTGGGCAGCACACAGCTGGGTGCGTCCCGCGTCTTCCGGTGTATTCATCACATAATCAGTCAGTTTGTCCATTGTTGTTGTTGCCACATGCATCCTGGTGTCTGAGCTTGCATAGTAGACAAATACCGTGCCGTCTTCATCTGCTATCCAGCCGTTGCTGAAGACTACATTGGATACGTCGCCTACCCTCTCTTCATCAAGCGGTTCCAGGAAATGACCTGAGGGTCTTCTGATCACTTTCCAGGGCTCCTCCGGTGATGTGAGGAAGAGATAGAGGGTATAGCGCAAACCGGCTGCCGTCCTTCTCACTCCATGTGCAAGGTGAATCCACCCGTGCTCACATTTCAGCGGCGCAGGACCCTGACCGTTCTTAACCTCCCTGACAGTATGGTATTGCCTGGCATCCACAAGCACCTCCTCTCCCAGGACGGCATGCTCCATGCTGTCGCAGAAGCCTGCCGAAATACCGCTGTCGCCTGTCTCAATGAATCCCGACTGCGGCCGGGTATAGATCATATATCTCCCTTTGACGAATTCCGGGTGCAGCACGCAGTTTCTCTGCTGCGCTGCTGACGACCTCAGATCATCAAGCCTCTCCCAGTTATCGAGGTCCCTGGTCCTGGCTATGCCGCAGCTTGCAAGAGCGGCTGATGAATCATCCGGCTTGCTCTTATCCTTCCGCTCTGCACAGAAGAGGCCGTAGATCCATCCGTCTTCATGTCTGGTGAGACGTATATCATAGACATTCATCTCGGGATCATCCGTGACGGGCATCACTATGGGGTGACTGCGGAAACGCCAGTTGTCGATGCCGTTGGGGCTCTCCGCTATGGCGAAGAACGACTTCACGTCGAACCCTTCGGTTCTGACAGCCAGGCAGTACTTGCCGTCATGTTTTATCGCCCCTGCGTTGAAGGTGGTGTTGATGCCCAGCCGTGTCATGAGGTGCGGGTTGGTCATGTAGTTGAGGTCATACCTCCAGAATACCGGTGTATGATCGCGGGTTATGATAGGGTACAGATAACGGTCATAGATTCCGTTGCCGTCTGTTCTCCTTTTGTTCCGCCGGCTGACAAGAGCAGAGTGCTCTTCAAAGAGTTGCCTGACCCTGCTGTCAAAATCCTTTTCTGTCATTGTCTCCAGGTATATATCCGGAACAAATATAACGGATAACGCAAAGTCTGCCCGGGGATTGTATTCCATATTCCGGCATTTGTTGAAACTTTTATATATTGCTCTCAGTAATCTCATAAACGTAGAAGCGAAATTTGCATGTCAAACAGCTCATTGCGTTGACAGTTAATAAATTGAATATAGCTTTCATTGCACTTCTGTAACAACTGAAATTCAAGCCGATGAAAAAAATGATCCTCCTTTTTGTTTCCGGGTTTATGCTCTTCATGATGTCATGCGGCAGCAACACTGCCATCACTGAGCATATGGTGGTCGGGTATGTTGCCGGTTTCAGGAATTATGACTTCAGTAGAATTGACGCCACAAAGCTCACACACATCAATTACGCGTTTGCCAACATAATTGACGGGAGGGTGGCATTCGGCAGTGACATGATTGACAATACCGACAGAGACATTGAAGACATCAAAACCCTGCTGTCACTCAAGGAGGTCAATCCAGACCTGAAGATACTTGTCTCCGTTGGCGGATGGGGCTGGTCGGGTAACTTCTCCGATGCAGCACTTACTGACTCGTCACGCAATTGCTTTGCTGCCAGTGCGGCTCAGTTTATCCTTGACCACGGGCTTGACGGCATCGATCTCGACTGGGAATACCCTAACCAACCTGGTGCCGGCAACATCTACAGGCCTGAGGATGTGCATAACTTCACGCTGCTGCTTGAAAGCGTCCGCAGGCATATTGACTCCCTGGCTCTGTCACTTGGCCGGACGGAACCGTTCCTGCTCACCATTGCTACAGGCGGCGACTCGGTATATGTTGCAAATACGGAGCTTGGCAAACTTGCAAAATATCTTGATTTCATCAACATCATGAGCTATGACTACCATAACGGGCTCACATCGCAGACCGGTCATCACAGCAACCTCCGGCTCTCAGCCTCGGATTATCCTTACGGCGATGCCACAGTGCGCAGCGTCAGGATGCATATTGACGCAGGGGTGAGTCCGGCAATGCTGAACATCGGTGTTCCTTTCTACGGCAGGCGCTGGAAGGGCGTTGAGCCGGCAAACAGCGGCCTGTACCGCGAGGCGGCAACCACCGGTGAGAGTATCCCTTTCAGTGATGTGCTGGCTGCACTGGCTGACACCGGTTTTGTGCGGTTATGGGACACGGCTGCCGTGGCACCGTTTTTATGGAACGAGCGTGATTCCGTCTTCATCTCATACGACGATGTGGAATCGTTAAAGGCAAAGATGAATTACGTGAGGTCCATGGGACTGGGCGGAGTCATGTTCTGGGAATATACCGAAGATATTGACGGCATGCTCCTGGATGCCCTTCTTGAGGGGTTGAAGGCTAAGTGATTTTGTGCAAGAGTTCTAAATAAAGAACATTGCCACACCGGCTACACTGATCACTGCACCCAGGATCTCGGCAGGTGTCAGCTTCTCCTTGTATAACCAGACTGCCGGCGCTATTATCAGGATAGGCACTATTGCCATGATGGTAGAGGCAATGCCTGTCTCGGTATGCCTCACGGAGAGCAGGGAGAAGGAGATCCCCAGAAAGGGACCGAAGAAAGCGCCAAGTGCAAGGGCCTTCATTGCCGGCACATCGCGCAGGGACCCCAGTGTCTGTCTCCACCTTCCCGTTACTGTAATTATGAATGCGAAGCCAGCTATTCCGGCAACAATTCTGATGTGGGTGGATGCAAACGGATCATATGAGCCCATTCCGTATTTGCTCAGCACTATTCCAAGGCCCTGTCCCAGGGCACCGATAAACGCAAAGAGGAGGCCTTTGGGAGAGAGCTTGAAGGAGAGCCTCTCACCTTTTACAGGTCTGTTGAAAATAGCCAGTGCTATGCCGGTGAGAACGATTATCATCCCGGCAAACTGCATGAGCGTGAGCCTCTCATCCAGCATCAGGTAACCAAAGAAGGCAGCCATGGGTGGTGCCAGGGTCATGATGAGCATGGCAAACCTGGAGCCGATAAGGGCATAGCTTCTGAAGAGGAAGTAATCGCCCAGAACAAGTCCTACCAGCCCTGAAAGCGCCAGCCATATCCAGTTGTGAGTTGTGGCGTCCGCCGGAAAGAAATGCCCCCTGGTGAACAGGGTGAGAATGCCAATAAAGAAGAAAGCCAGCGAGAGCCTGAAGATGTTCACAGTGAGCGAGCCCACCTTTTTGCTTGCCGACTCGAAGGCCAGGGCGGTGATGGTCCAGAACAGCGCCACCGCAAGAGCGGCAAATTCTCCGGTATGAGCAACAATATAATCAGCCACGTTAAGAAATATTTCAGGGCACAAAAATATGCAAAGCAGGCAACACTGTTGTGTCGGGTTAATATCTTTTGCCTAATCCGTCAAAAAATTTCGCCGGCACGGGCAGAATTCATAAATTTGAATGAACCATAAAAACTGAAACCATGAATGCGAAGACAAAGGCGATCGTCTCACACCTCTTTGTAATAGGCTGGATCATAGCACTTGTTGTCAATATGAACAAAAAGGAGGAGTATGCCAGCTATTATATACGGCAGAATCTGGGATTCATAATAATAAGTATAGCGCTGTCGGTACTCAATGTCATCCCGGTGCTGGGTCAGGTTATATGGTTTATAGGAGGCATCCTGCTGTTCATATTCTGGCTCATGAGTCTGATATGGTCGGCACAGGATGTCATGAAGCCCGTTCCCTGGCTGGGAGAGCAGTTTCAAAGCTGGTTCAGGGGATTTTGATTTCATGAAGACCTGTCTCCTTGTCGGGCTTCTTGTTGCCTCTTTCGCACTGGCCAACACAGGGTGCAGTGGCGGTGAGCCTGCAAAGCCCAACATAATTATCATCCTTGCCGACGACCTGGGATACGGAGATACGGGGCCCTACGGGCAGGAGAAGATTGAGACTCCCAATATAGACCGTCTGGCTGAGGGTGGCATGCGGTTCACCCGTCACTATGCCGGTTCAGCCGTCTGTGCCCCTTCGCGATGCGTTCTGCTGACAGGCATGCATACGGGGCATGCCCAGGTCAGGGGCAACGATGAATGGGCCGAAAGGGGAGAAGTGTGGAGCTACCGCGCCATGATAGCAGATTCGACACTCGAAGGGCAAAAGCCGCTGGCCGAGGGTACACAAACCATAGCTTCACTGTTGCAGAAGAAAGGTTATGTCACCGGCGCCGTTGGCAAGTGGGGCCTGGGTGCTCCCCATACGGAAGGCAGACCCGGCAGCCAGGGATTTGATTTCTTCTACGGGTACAACTGCCAGCGCATGGCTCATACCTACTACCCTGTACATCTGTGGCGCAACAGCTCCCGCGTGTGGCTCGGGAACGATACGGTGGCTCCCCACACCGGGTTTGGTCCCGGGGAGGACCCCTATGACCCGTCAAGCTATGAAAGGTTCAACATGAGAGACTATTCTCCTGAACTGATGTTCAGAGAGATGATCTCATTCATTGACTCCTGCGGCCCGAATCCGTTTTTCCTATACTGGGCAACGCCCATACCGCACCTCGCCCTTCAGGCTCCTGATGAGTGGGTCCGCCGCTATGTTGACAAGTTCGGAGAGGAGGAACCCTATACCGGCGAAGAGGGTTACTTTCCGGTGCGATACCCGCATGCAACCTATGCTGCCATGATCTCATACCTTGATGACCAGATCGGAAGGCTTGTATCGCACCTTAAGGAGCTTGGCATCTATGACAATACCCTCATCCTCTTCACCAGCGACAACGGTCCGGCATGGAATGCCGGCACCGATCCCGAATGGTTTGGCAGTGCAGCTCCCTTCAGGGGCAGTTACGGCTACGGCAAGGGCTTTCTCCATGAGGGAGGGATACGCGTTCCGATGATAGCTTTCTGGCCCGGTGTGATCAGGGCAGGAGGGGTCTCTGATCATCTGTCGGCCTTCCAGGATATCCTGCCGACACTCTGTGACATCACCGGCACGGAGCTTCCGCAAGGCACGGACGGCCTCAGCTTCCTGCCTGAACTGAAGGGCGGAAAGCAGCAGCAGCATGAGTACCTGTACTGGGAATTCCCTGAATACGGCGGGCAGCAGGCTGTGATGATCGGCAACATGAAGGCACTGCGCAGGGATATGCACAAGGGAAATGAGAGGTTCGAACTCTTCGATCTCGCAGCTGATCCGCAGGAGATGCATGACCTTGCTGCGGAGAACCCTGAGCTTATCAAGAGGGTCAGCGCAATTGTGGAGAAGGAGCACAGGAGCTCGCAAAATCCACGGTGGAGGTTCGGCCTGATGGATAACTGAGAAGGAGAAAGCAGCGTCCCTCATCCGGTTTCTTTATTCGACCCGACATGAAATATCACGTCGCCGGTCAGCGTTATCAGAATGCATCTGTGAGTGCAGACCGGCGGTCTTGCCATGACTGAAAAGTCTGCTATCTTTACGGCTTCATTATTTGCGGGTTTGACTAAACTGAATGATATACTGCAGGGTTTTGAGCCGGTAGGTCTTGACGGGACATATATTGTCAGGTATATGAACCGCATTGACACCAAGTACCTCTTCCCGGTAAGCAAGCTGCCGCTGCTCCTGCAGAGTGTACGGTCGCTGTACTCTGCGCTCGAGATAGAGAACGAACGTGAGTTCTGCTACAAGACGGTTTACTTTGATACTCCCGACCTGATCTTCTACCTTCAGCATGTAACGGGAAAACTGAACAGGACAAAAGTCAGGGTCAGAAGCTATGAGAGCAACGGTCTCACTTTTCTTGAGGTCAAGCAGAAGTCGAACAAGGGCAGGACCTCAAAAACAAGGCAGGAGAAGGGTAAGGCGATGGATGAAATGGACCATCTCGACGAATCCCGTGAGTTCATAAAAGAGCTGATATCAGCGGATGCCGCCTCCCTGAAGCCGGTGCTTAACACAGGTTTTACACGCATAACGCTGGTGAACCTGCACCATGCAGAGAGGATCACGGTTGACTACAATATCTCCTGGAACAACCTTAAAGGTGAATGTCTTGAGATGCCATACCTGGCAATAGCAGAGATAAAGAGTGAGAAGTCGACCGCCCTGTCACCCTTCTTCATGCAGCTCAAGAGCCAGGGCATACGCAGCACGGGATTCAGCAAATACGTAACAGGAATGGCGCTTCTGAACGGTGCACCGAAACAGAACAGCATCAAACCAAAGTTTTTACTTCTAAACAGGATCAGGGATGAATTTTACAGGAATGGCACAGCCTGACGTCAGCACGACGGCAGCGGTATCGGAAATGTTCAGCTTTAACGGCTTCCCGGAGCTGCTGGTGCGTTTCGGCATCAACCTGGCAGTCATATTACTGCTGGTGCGGTGGCTCTATTATTCCGGCAGCAGGAGAAAGGACTATCTCTTCACTTACATTCTCATATCCACTGTAGTATTTTTCCTCTGCTACCTGCTTGAGAGCGTCACCCTGCAGATAGGATTCGCACTTGGGCTCTTTGCCATCTTCGGTATCATCAGGTACCGTACCAACCCCATGCCCATAAAGGAGATGACCTATCTCTTCCTGGTCATCGGCGTCTCCGTGATCAACGCCCTTACGGCCGGCACCAGTATCTATGAGATCCTCTTTGCCAACCTTGCCGTGTTGCTCATCACCTTTGGCCTGGAGAAGGTGTGGCTCCTAAGGCATACATCTTCAAAAGCAATTGTCTATGAGAAGATAAATCTGATAGTGCCGGAGAAGTATGACGAGATGATTGCTGACCTCCGTCAGCGTACAGGCATTCAGGAGATCAAGAAGGTAGAGATAGGATCAATAAACTTCCTGAAGGACACGTGCAGGATGATAATATATTACGATGACAAAAGCCGCTCCGTCAATCTTGCCGACCAGGATGGCTTTATCAAACCAGACAACGATGATGACGAATAGAACGGCTATCATAATGATCCTTGCATTTCTCCTGCCGGCAGCGGTTGCCGGGCAGAAGAGTGATTTTGGTATCTGGTATGAGGCCAAGGCCGAAAAAAAGGTTGTTGGCAATCTCCGGTTGGATCTTGAGGCGAGCATACGTACAGACCGGGATGCATCCCATATTGACAAGTTTTACATAGAGCCCGGAGTCAGGTACAAATTCAACGACTACCTGGCTGCCGGCATCTATTACCGTCTCATTGAACAGAGTGAGGATGACGACAGGTATCATATCCGACACCGCTGGTTTCTTCAGGTTAAGGGAAGCTCCCCTGAGTTCTGCCGTTTCACCTTTTCGGTGAGGTCGAGAATTCAGCAGCAGATCAGGACATATATCGAAGATCCGCATGACGAGGTTCCGGGGTGGTATCACAGGCTGAGGTTTGAACTTGAATATGATATCAGGGGATTGCCTCTTAAGCCTTATGTCAATGTGGAGATGCACACCTTGCTGTTCGATCCCAACGAATATGCCGCAGACAAATGGCGATCGATGATAGGCGCGGAATATACGTTCAACAAGAGGCATACTTTCGGGTTGGAGTATATTTACAATGACAGCAGGGTCACCAAGCCTGCCTACGAAAACATACTTGGAGTAACCTATTCCGTGAAGCTGTAGCTCCGGTGCCTTATTCTCATTCTTTCGGTCCGTTGGGATACCTCCGCCAAATCCCCTATATTTGCCGAACTTTTGCAGGCAGATGTTGTTATCTGCTAAACGACAATTAAAGGAATGAGTAACTGGAGTACTGACAATATAGGTGATCTTAAGGGAAAGGTTGTAATCGTTACAGGCGGTGCCAGCGGCATCGGGCTGGAAGCTGCACGGGTGCTTGCCTCAAAACGGGCCGCACTGGTGCTGGCAGTGAGGAACATGGCAAAAGGGGAGAGGGCAGCTGAAAATATCAGGGCACTGCACCCTGAAGCCGAGGTTGCTGTAATGCATCTTGATCTTGGCGATCTTGCCTCTGTCAGGCAGTTTGCCTCGGTGTTCACCATGCGTTTTGACAGGCTTGACATACTCATCAACAATGCAGGCGTGATGGTGCCGCCCTACTCAAAGACGAAGGACGGTTTTGAACTTCAGTTCGGCACGAACCATCTGGGGCACTTTGCCCTTACAGCCCTTCTGCTGCCAAAGATTATGGCTACGCCTCTTTCCAGGGTGGTCACTGTCAGCAGTATCGCCGCACGAAAAGCCAGTATCAACTTCAAAAATCTTGACGGGACGCACGGATACAACCCTATGACCTTTTACCGGCAGAGCAAGCTGGCCAACCTGCTCTTCTCCATTGAGCTTCAGCACCGTCTTGAGCGTGCAGGTTCCACCGCCATAAGTGTCCTCTGCCATCCGGGCATCAGTGTCACCAACCTGTTGTCGCGCGGCTCGGGCAAGGAGACCGGCAAGGTGATGAAGGCCCTGATGCGTATCGTGGCGCAACCGGCTGAAAAAGGCGCTCTGCCAACACTTTTCGCCGCCACCAATCCTGAACTGCGGGGAGGTGAATATATAGGTCCTGACGGTTTTGGAAATCACAAGGGTTACCCTGCACTCACCGATGAGGCCGGCAGGATGTTCAATGCTGATCTCTCCGCAAAGCTGTGGGAGGTATCCGAATCGCTTACCGGCGTCAGGTACCAGATCTGATTTCAGTCTGCAGTCCACAGTCTTCAGTCTGCAGTCCACAGTCTTCAGTCTTCAGTCCACAGTCTTTAGTCTTCAGTCTGCAGTTCACAGTCTTCAGTCTGCAGTATTCAGTAAATCAAGAAGTTGTTTCCCGGCAACTGCCGGCTTCAGAGTGCCCACTGGCAACTGAGTTCTGCCGACCGGAGTACCGACGGCCAACTGAGAGCTGCCGACCGGAGCACAGACGGCCAACTGAGAGCTGCCGACCGTAGCACAGACGGCCAACTGAGAGCTGCCGACCGGAGTGCCCACTGGCAACTGAGTTCTGCCGACCGGAGTACCGACGGCCAACTGAGAGCTGCCGACCGGAGCACAGACGGCCAACTGAGAGCTGCCGACCGTAGCACAGACGGCCAACTGAGAG
>CAYPKP010000001.1:153241-186644 GCA_964411345.1 uncultured Rikenella sp.
ACTGAGAGCTGCCGACCGTAGCACAGACGGCCAACTGAGAGCTGCCGACCGGAGTACCGAGGGCCAACTGAAAGCTGCCGACCGGAGTACCGACGATCAACTGAGAGCTGCCGACCGGTATGCCGACCGTAGTGTCTACTGCCGGCTGCCGGCTGAGAACCGGCATCTTGTGCAACATCTGTTGAACAATCCCGAAAAAATGTTGTTTTATCTTCAAGACAGGATAAGGTAAAACATTAAAAAGGTACAATATCATGGAAACGACAAAATGGACAATAGACCCCTCGCACAGTGAAATTCAGTTTAAGGTAAAGCACATGATGATCACCACTGTCACAGGCAGCTTCAAGGAGTTCTCTTCGGAGGTGGAGACACAGGGCGATGACTTTGCAACCGCAAGGATTAAGTTTCAGGCAGCCACGGCATCCGTTTTCACGAATTCAGATCAAAGGGACCAACATCTCCGTAGTGGTGATTTCTTTGATGTTGAGAAGTATCCGGAGCTGAAGTTTGAATCCGTCTCACTGGAAAAGGTGGATGATGAGAACTTCGCTCTGAACGGCAATCTTACCATCAGGGATGTAACAAAGCCGGTAAAGCTTGACGTTGAGGTTGGCGGTATCGGCAAGGATCCCTGGGGAAATCTCAAGGCTGGCTTCAGTATTTCAGGCAAGATCAACCGTAAGGAGTGGGGGCTGAACTGGAATGCAGCCCTGGAGGCCGGCGGCGTGCTGGTCAGCGACGACGTGCGTATCTTCTGCGAGGTGCAGTACGCAAGGCAGGCCTGAGGCAGACACACGCCTTAAATATTTGTATATTCAGGTTTTAGAGATTGTAAAGGTTTAACACCGGAGGCTCGCAGGGCCTCCTTTTTTTATTGAAAATCATGATCATTCCTGTCTTATTGTATTGGTCGAATGAAGCTTGCATTGAAAAAAATCATTCACATTTATGTCTGTCTGCTCATGTAAGTTTCGTAATTTTACGGTGACGAAGCTATAATAGTATAAGAATCATCAATCATATTGGTCTGAATGACGTAACAATGAAAAAAATAACTTTCCATTTCTGGTCAATCTTAGCTGCAGCAATATTGCTTGTCTCTTCCGGCTGCTCAAAAGACGGGGATTTGACAGACTCATACGGATTGTTGAAGAAGATTAAAAGTGATGGGTATGTTATTGAAGAGATCTCATACAACCAGGATAATCTTGTCAATGAAGTACACAGCATCTTCTTCTACAGAAGATTCCATTACAGTCAGAGCCATAAGCTGGTAAAGGAGGAGGTGGCTGTCTCCCCGGACATTCACAGTTCGTCGGTTATGCCGGGTTCAACCCATGAATTTGTCGATCCTGACAAGACTGGTATTTCAATGTACCATATATATGAATATGATGACAATGGCAGGCTTACAGTGCAGCTTAACTATATCCCACAAACAGGCAACGACGAATTAAGGTCCAAAAGAGAGTTTGAATACAACGATAAGAACCTGATTTCCAAAGTACTTCTTTATAACAGCGATAATGTCGTCACTCAATTCAGAACCTACTTGTATGATTCCCGGAACAATGTGATTGAGGAAGACTATTATACATATTTGTTCATAACATCTGGTGCTGCCCCTAAACACATGGCAAAGATCACCTATGAATATGATTCATTCCACAATCCCTACAAAATATTTGAACAGGGAGGCAATCCAGGTATCTATACAAATGCGAATAACATAATCAAAACGATAACAATCCACTATGATCCTTCTCCCGGTATTCCGGCTTACTCAGAGTCAACAACTTCCTACGATTACAACCTTGAAACCGGATTCCCTGTCAGAGTGACCGATGGAGAGGAGTATATTTACTGATAAACTTTGACCGCCCTTTAACCGGACAAAATAGAAATGTTGTCTGCCCGTTAAACGGAACAGTTTCATTATTGGATTTTTACACTCTTGCCAGCGCGACAGCTTTTACAGATGTCCCATGGTTCTTCAGTGAAGTTGAACCTTATGCCTGAAAAAGTTGTTGCAAGTAAAGAATCATAGCTTTCGGCAAATTAAAAATGCCGGCAGCCTTATACTGAGATCATGTCAAACGTTGGATCAGGCAAGGAGCTTTCCCCCGGGCAACGCGAGGAATTCATCAAAATATTGAAATCGCGTTTTGAAGGAAACATACACCGCCATGAAGGCATGGAATGGTCTGAAGTACAGTTGAAACTGAAAGCCAGTCCCGGGAAATTATGGTCGTTGCATGAAATGGAAAGAACCGGCGGTGAACCGGATGTGGTTGGCTATGACAAAACGACCGGAGAGTACATTTTCTTCGATTGCTCACCAGAGAGCCCGGCAGGACGCAGAAATGTATGCTATGACCAGGAAGCCATGGAATCAAGGAAATCGTTTCCTCCCTCCGGCAATGCTACGGGCATGGCAGCCGATATGGACATAGAGCTTTTGACGGAGGAACAGTACCGTGAGTTGCAAAACCTCGGTGATTTTGACAACAAAACCTCGAGCTGGGTCAAAACAGCTGACAGTATCAGGAAACTCGGCGGCGCCCTTTTTGCCGACCGTCGCTACGGCACTGTCTTCGTATATCACAATGGTGCATCCTCTTACTATGCTGTCAGGGGATTCCGCGGCTCGCTGAGGGTCTGAATCCGTGGTTTCATTCTGCCGGCGACAGGGACAACCTTGCCAGGATAACCGCGATGTGGCAGGTCAGGCGGGGAAGATTTTCGTTAATCCCGATGTGGCTGCCTCTGCATCCGGTCCGGATTCAAAAGATAAGGGTCAGGGTGAGGTACTTGACCATCAATCCCAGGACTGTGCAAATTGCCGTGTCCCTTATCCTGTGCCGCAGCATCCCTGCGGCAAGAGAGATGACAGGTGACGAGAGCGGCAGGGCATTGAAGACAAGAATTGTCAGGTTGCCGTACTTTTCAATATATTTTTCCGCCTTGATGTACCTCTTCCGGCCAATTAAGTTGTCAATGAATTTGTTGCTCATTAGCAGGCCAATGGAATAGTCGATCGACTGTGAGAAGAGTGCCGTGCCAATGGCCACGGCACTGAGTTCTAAATCACTGATGCCACCCTGGAGGTAATAGATGAATGCCACTTCCACCGGCATGAAGAGAAAGAAGAGATAGCCACAGGCATTCACAATGGCGAAAGAAAGCAATCCCTGATCTCGCGAGCCGTAATAAATATCACGTCCCACGGTCATTGATGCTATCGCAATGGCTGCTGCCACCAGCAGCACTGCAATAATGATCCGTGTTATCTCCGCCCGGCTCTTCCTTGCCATTACCAGCGACTGTAGGGTTTGACTGAGAGGGCAGAGTTATAGTACCTCGGATTACCGGAGACCTCGTCTCCCAGCCACGGGGGTTTCTCAAAGGGCTCATCTGCCGACCTCAGCTCTATCTCCGCCATCACCAATCCGTTGTTCGCCCCGTGAAAAACATCCACCTCAATGATCTGACTTCCGTGAGGAACCAGGTAACGTGTCTTCTCCACCGGCCATGGTTCGCATAGCTTGAGAAGCTCCCTTGCGTCTTCGACGGGTATTTCCTTCTCCCACTCATACCTGGCAATTCCAGACTTATCTGCACCTCCCTTGACCGTAATGTAGCCCTTCTCTCCACGGACGCGCACCCTCACGGTCCGGCCAGGCAAAGATGAGAGATATCCCTGCACGATCTCCGTCGCTTCTGTGGCCTGATCCATAAACTCGCCGCAGACAAGAAATTTTCTTTCAATCTCCATTGCCATTTTCGCCTTTAAAGATAGGCTTTTAAGTTTTTCCTGAAAGGATTGTGATTTTTTTCCGGCCTACGGCTTAAGTGTCAATATTTTGTTTACTTTAGCAGCCACAGATATGATGAGAGCAACAACATACGGCTATTTTTATTATTACCATTATCACTCCGCAACGGGGCCGGATAGTTGTATGTCTGCATAAAGAAACAGTACAATATGATGATGGAAGTCCCGTGAGAACGGGACTTTTTTTTTTGAACTGAGATGGAGAGTAAAATGATTGTGCCGGCAAAACGCCTTGAACATGTTGAGGAGTACTACTTCTCAGCCAAGTTGGCCGAGATAGCCCGTATGAGGCAGCAGGGCATCAACGTCATCAACCTGGGGATCGGCAGTCCTGATATGCCCCCGGCGACCGTTGTTATTGACGAGCTTGTGCAGAGTGCCTCTGACAGCCGCAACCACGGATATCAGGCTTACAGGGGCATAGCCGCACTGAGAAACGCTTTTGCATCGTGGTACATGCGATACTTCAATGTGAAGCTCGATCCAGGGACTGAGATACTTCCGCTGATTGGCTCCAAGGAAGGTATAATGCACATCAGCATGGCCTTTCTGGACCCGGGTGATGAGGTGCTTGTGCCTGACCCCGGCTACCCTGCATATGGCGCCGCCGCAAAGCTGGCAGGCGGCACTGCCAGGCCCTACGATCTCACGGAAGGGAACGGATGGATGCCTGATATTGAGGCCATCGAGGCCGCAGGGATGGAGAGGGTCAAGATGATGTGGATCAACTATCCCCACATGCCAACCGGGGCCAGAGCCACACCTGGACTATTTGAAAAGCTGGTCTCCTTTGCCCGCAGGAACAGCATTCTGTTGTGCCATGACAATCCGTACAGCTTCATTCTGAACAACGATTACCTCAGCATACTCTCAGTGCCCGGAGCCTTCGACATCTCGCTGGAGCTGAACTCTGTAAGCAAGTCGCATAACATGGCAGGATGGAGGATAGGCATGGTTGCCGGCAACCATGAGTTCATCAGTGATATACTGAAATTCAAAAGCAACATGGACTCCGGCATGTTCCTTCCTTTACAGGCTGCAGCCGCCAGGGCTCTGGCGGCGCCTGACTCCTGGTATGCAGATCTCAACTCTGTTTATCTGCGTCGCCGTACTGTTGCCGCGGAGATCATGAACGCCCTCTCCTGCAGCTTTAATGCGGAGCAGTCGGGGCTCTTTCTCTGGGGAAAAATCCCCGCTTTATATGCGGATGCTGTTGAACTGACAGAAAAACTGCTCAGTGAATACCATCTCTTTATCACACCGGGGTCAGTTTTTGGCGAGAACGGGAAGAGATACATCAGGATCTCCCTCTGTGCCGATGAGACGCTTCTCAATGCTGCACTGGAAAGAGTCAAATCAAGGAAAACACTATAAAATATCAGATAACCAAACAATTCAGGAAAATATGTCTGCAAATATATGTATAGTAGGTTTGGGTCTCATAGGAGGCTCACTCGCACGAAGCCTCAGGCTTAACGGTTTCTCCGGCAGGATAACGGGTGTTGAGAGCAACCCGCATCACTGCACCATTGCCATGTACCGGGGCCTGGCAGATGAGTTTCTGCCGCTGGACGAGGCCGTTGCCAAGTCGGATATCATTATCCTCTGTGCGCCTGTGGATGTCAACTGTCAGCTCCTTCCCCATATACTTGATTTAATTCATGATACTCCGAGGGTGGTCACCGATATGGGGTCGACCAAGTCGGACATTGCTGCCGTGGCGGCATCGCATCCGGCACGGGGCAGGTATGTGTCAGCCCATCCCATGGCCGGCACAGAGCACTCCGGCCCGGCGGCAGCCCTTGACAGACTGTTCTTCGACAAGGTGGCAATCATTTGTGACCCGGGGAGCAGCGACACGGATGCACTGGAGCTCATAACGGCCCTGTTCCAGTCGCTCAACATGCATATCCGCTATATGAAGTCATCAGACCATGACGTGCATGTGGCATACGTGTCGCACATATCGCACATAACCTCCTTCGCCCTTGCCCTGTGCGTCCTGGCCAGGGAGAAAAACAGTGAAAACATCATGGCCCTTGCTGCGGGAGGATTTGAGAGTACCGTACGACTCTCGAAGAGCAGTGGTGATACCTGGGCTCCGATCTTCCTTGGCAACTCAGGCCCCATACTTGAAGTAATAGATACCTATATTGAGAAGATGCGTCTATTCAGGAAACATATTGAGAATGGCAACGGTGATGCCCTGAAAGAGCTGATGCTCTCAGCCAACGAAATAGGGCAGATACTGAAATAAAACCGGAATGAGCATGAGCAGAGAAAAAGGAATTGAACATTCATTTTCACACATGTGCCATACGGCGAAAAAAATAAAGACATTTTGATAAATAAGTCAATAAACAGAAGATGACATCCGATAACACGACAAGAACCAAAAAGAAACTGGATATAACTCCTATAGAGGAGTGGCCCCTGTATAAGCAGCGCCCGCTGCTCATTGCCGGGCCCTGCAGTGCGGAGAGCGAGGAGCAGGTGATGGGCACCGCCGCCGGGCTGGCAGCGACGGGCAGGGTTGACCTGTTCCGTGCCGGTATCTGGAAGCCGCGTACGCGCCCCGGCCAGTTTGAAGGCGTGGGCACCGTCGGGCTCAAGTGGCTGCGGCAGGTGAGAGAGGTTTACGGACTCCCCGTCGCTGTGGAGGTTGCCACGGAGAGACACGTCTACGAAGCCCTGAAGCACGGCGTCGACGCCGTATGGATAGGGGCCCGCACAAGCGTCAATCCGTTTGCGCTTAACGAGATAGCATCTGCCCTCAAGGGATCTGACGTGATGGTCTTCATCAAGAATCCCGTCAATCCTGACCTGGAACTGTGGATAGGGGCCGTGGAGCGCATCAGCAAGGCCGGTATCACCCGCCTGGCAGCCATCCATCGCGGTTTTTCAACATGGGAGAAGTGTGCCTTCCGCAACCAGCCCCGCTGGCAGATACCAGTGGAGCTGCGCCAGCGCATTCCTGATCTGCCGATGATCTGCGACCCCAGTCACATGGGCGGCGACAGATCTTTCATTGGCGACCTGTCGCAGAAGGCTATGGACCTGAACTACGACGGTCTGATGATTGAGTCGCACCTTGACCCTGCAACTGCCCTGAGCGACAGGAAGCAGCAGGTCACACCGTCAGAGCTGGCAGATATTATCGGCAGGCTGGTGCTGCGGTCACCAACATCGGACGACCCGGAGTTCCTGGAGACAATTGAGGACCTCAGGAGCCAGATTGACGTATACGACAACCTGCTGCTGGATATCCTGGAGAGCCGGATGCAGGTGGCTGAGACAATAGGAAGGTACAAGAAAGAGCACAATATCACCATACTTCAGAGCACAAGGTGGAAGGAGGTGAAGGACAATGCAGTGGACAAGGGAGTGAGAAAAGGGCTGACACCCGAGTTTATTCAGATCTTCCTGGAGGCTATACACCAGGAATCGATCACACACCAGATGAAAGTGATGAAAGAAGATTAATTTAGCATACCGGTAAAGAGTAAATATTTTCAACTATCACTCAATCCATGGAGGTTACCGTTCATCCGTCGCAAATAGCTGGCAGTGTTACAGCTCCGTCGAGCAAAAGTCTGACGCAAAGGGCTATAGCTGCCGGGTTGCTGGCCAGTGGCACCACGATAATCCATAATCCTTCATTCTGCAACGACTCCCTGGCGGCAATCGGGATGGCCAGTGCACTGGGTGCTTCGGTATCATGGGATAAAAACTCAATTACCATCCGGGGAGGTTCCGGAGTTCTTTCTCCGGTGACCCTGAATTGCGGCGAGTCAGGACTGGCACTGAGAATGTTTGCCCCGGTGGCAGCCCTGCTTGCAGACCGGGTGACTCTTACAGGGGAGGGATCACTGGTGAAGAGACCGGTGACGATGATATCCGAAGCGCTGCCCCGGTTTGGTGTGAAGATACAATCCACAGACGGATTATTGCCTGTCACCATGACCGGGAATCTCTCAGCCGGGAAAGCCCTGCTGGATGGCTCCGGAGGCTCGCAACTGCTGACGGGCTTGCTGATGTCACTGCCGTTGCTTGAGTCGGGCAGTGAGATCACTGTTGAGAACCTTAAGAGCAGGCCCTACATAGCAATGACACTTAAGCTGCTTGAGGATTTTGGTGTCAGTGTCGTTAACGACAGCTTCAGGCACTTCGGAATTCCCGGGGGGCAGTTATACCGCTCCCGCGATTACACTGTTGAGGGCGACTGGAGCGGGTCGGCTTTTCTGCTCGTCGCCGGGGCAGTGGCAGGTGCGCTGAAGGTAAATAACCTCGACGTCAGCAGTCTGCAGGCCGACAGTGCAATCATAAAGGCATTGCAGGATGCGGGCTGCATGCCTCTGGCGGAGGCTGCGGGGGTGAAAGCTGAGAGATGTGACCTTAAGGCTTTCGTCTTTGATGCCACCGATTCCCCTGATCTTTTCCCGCCGCTGGCGGCGCTGGCGTCGTACTGCAGAGGCACCAGCAGGATCATCGGTGTAAGCAGGCTGAAGCACAAGGAGAGTGACAGGGCAGGAGCCATAGCCGACCTGCTTGGCGCTATGAATATCAGGGTTCTGATCACCGGTGACGAGATGCTTGTCACCGGCAGCCGGCCAGGGGGCGCAACTGTATCATCGCACAATGATCACCGTATTGCCATGATGGCGGCGGTGATGGCTCTTGCGGCAGACGATGCAGTCACAATAACAGGTGCCGGTGCGGTGGATAAGTCATATCCCGGTTTTTTTGATGACCTGGCCCGTGCCGGAGCAAAGATTTCCTGACAAACCACACACTGCCCGTAACAAAACCCCGGATCCCCTGTGACAGATACTTCTACCTCGACCGTATCTCCCGTCGCATAAAGAGTATATATGAAATAACGAAGCTGACAATAGTACCTGCTGCCAGTCCTGTTACCTGAGGCCATACCATCAGCAGGCTCTGACCCAGTGGCAGCGGCCCGGGCAGCGCGCCTATCATCTGCTCCATGGTAAGTGGTCCGAGGCTGCGCACGGAGGGCATCAGGAGGGTGGTGGTAGCCTCGCTGAAGAGCTGGTTGGGCATCACACGCAGCAGCGCCAGCCGGAATTGCTCAAAGGCAATTATGGTCTGGGGAGCAGCCATCTCAGATGGTGCAAGTGACTTTGTTATAAGGTTTGCTATCAGCGGGTAGAACACCGAGAAGAACAGCCAGACAGCTATTGCCGAGAGGGCAGCCGTGGCTGGCTGGCGGAACAGTACCGAAAAGAGTATCGAGAGGTTAAGCCAGAATGCCACATATAGAATGCTCAGCAGGATGAAGAAAACGATCCGCATAAACTCTCCCGCAGTGGGAGGGATGCCGATAAAGAAAAGTCCTGCCCCCATGACCATCAGCCCGAGTGCTGCCAGCATGACACTTATCACTGCAAGTGCGGCTGTGAACTTGGCATTTATGATATAGTCACGGTGTATCGGCTGAGACAGCATACGGCCGAGGGTGCCCCTGTTATGTTCCGCGTTGATGGCATCAAATCCGAGGGCAATACCCAGGAGCGGCCCCAGGAAGCTGATGAAGACGGTGAATGAGGGCATGGTGCCGTCGGTGATGGTGAACAGCTTAAGAAAGAAGAAGGTGCCTTCCGGGTCATTGGGCTTTACAGCCTGGGAAAAGTTTGCCAGGGCAGTGTACAGTGACCCGATGGAGGTGAGGGCAATAATGGCAATGAGAATGACAAATCTCCAGCTGCGGATATGGTCTGCCATCTCCTTCTCGACAATCACGCGGAACGGGTGCCTTATTCTCTCCCCTGTACGGGAAGGCTTTGCTTTTATTGACAGTACAGCATTACTCATGATCCAATCCTCCTTCAAAATAACGGAAATAGATATCGTCAAGGCTGTAAGACTCTTTTTTTGAACCGGATTTCCGGCCGTCTCCGTTGAAAAGCTGTGCTGCCAGGCTCTGAACGTCTCCGACAGCCAGGAGCTTTCCTTTCACAAATATCCCCACCCTGTCACACACCTGCTGAACCTGGTGCAGGTGATGGGAGGAGAAGAGGACGGTGATCTTCTGTTCGCGGCTGAGCCTGACAATCAGTTCAAGGAACTCCCTGACTCCTGCAGGGTCTATTCCCAGGGTCGGCTCATCAAGAATGATCACCTCCGGATCCTTTATCAATACATCGGCAAGGCCGAGCCTCTGTCTCATTCCCCTGGAGTATTTGCCTGTCTTCTTGCCCTCCTCACCGGCCAGGCCTACACGTTGAAGCAGCTCCGCTGCCCTGGTCCGCGCATCATTGTCCGAGAAACCGTTAAGACGGGCCGTGTAGGTCAGGTTTTCCATCCCTGTGAGTTCATCGTAGAACCCCACCTCCTCAGGCAGATAACCGACTCTCCGCTTAACTTCGACAGGGTCAGTGACAGGATCGTAGCCGCATACGCTTACCGTGCCGCTGTCAGGCTCCGTAAGGCCCAGCATCATCAGTATCGTGGTTGACTTCCCGGCGCCGTTGGGTCCGAGCAGCCCGAATATCTCTCCCTTTTCTATTGCAAGGTTCAGAGAGTCAACAACTGTGAACTGTCCGTATTTCCTGGTCAGTCCCTTCAGTTCAATAATATTGTCGGTCACGGCTACCTCCTTCCATATTTCCGGAACAGATACCACACCGTGCCTATGCCGGCCAATATCACCAGTATTCCGATCCATCCCCAGAGCATCGGGGTGCGGACCGACATTCTGAAGGAGGCCTTGGAGGAGGCTTCAGGGGTCTTTGCCTCAAGACTGGTTACATAGTCACCGGGTATGGCTTTCTTGTCAGCCCTGATGGTTGCTGTCACGCTGGCCTCCTTACCTGCAAGGATAGTCTGTATCTCTTTCGGGTCAAAGGTCACCTCCCAGTTGACCGGTGCCGAGCTGCTCAGCTTTACGTTACTGAGGACTGAGCTTCCTGTGTTTTTTACAATAAGATCGATGTTCTTCCCGTCGCCGGCCACTATGCTGGAACTGAGCAGTCCCGTGGGTGTTGTCAGCTCTATCTTGTATGTCCCGCTGATGACTGCCTCCAGGTTGAGTTCCCCCGTTGTTGATCCTGCCACTGCCCTGACGGGAATGGAGTAGTTGCCTTCTTCTGCCTGGTCTGAGGGCTTGATCTCAACGGCGACACTCACAGTACCATTGGGCTCAGCCTCCACCGATGTCACCTGCCTTCCGTTGGCACGGAACGTAATCGTCCATCCCCTCGGCACCTCACCCTGAAGAGCATAGTTCTGCATCTCTCCGGTGCGGTTCCTGAGATCGGCGTTATAGGTGAACGTGGAACCGGAATGGCCTTCCATGTTCGACTGCCGCGTTGTGAACTCGGTCTTGTAGGTGCCCTGCTCCGAGATGTTTATTGTCAGAGGCAGGGTATAGCCGGCGCCTGCAACAACATATATTCTGTAGTTACCCTTGTTTACCTGGTAGGGAACCTCGACGTGCAGCTGAAGGCTTTTCTTCTCTCCGGGCAGCACAGATATCTGCTTAACGTTCCAGGCCCCTGACTTGAGTGTGTAGCTCCAGTTGCGGGGCAGGTTGGTTACCGCAAGGTCCAGGGTGGCAAGCTTATCACCCTGGTTGATGAAGTCCAGGGTGTAATCAACAGATTCTCCCGGGGGGACACTGATCTTGGTGAATGGGGTGTACAGCAGTAAGCTGTCCTTTTCAGCGACGACACTGTGGCCGTAAGAGACTATCCCAGATGAAAGGATAAAAAAAAGAGCAGTCAGTTTCTTCAGTGGTGACATAAGAATTTCCTCCTGTTTTTTCTATGTTTTTCATACGGAATGCAAATTTAAAAAGGGGAAAATCACATATACAAGAGGGGAGAGACCACCGGGCAGGGTAGAGGAGACGTCAGAGAGATATTTTTAGTTGAATTTGAATTAATTAAGCCCGCAATGTGCTCATTGTTAAAGTTTTCTTAAAATTTCTAAAGGCAGCTCAGGCATCGGGGTGAGGCATTGTAATACCCGGGCCTGAGCCGGATATCGTTTACAGTATCAGCTCATCATTATATGGGCTTTTGCCAGCTTGTCAGGGATATGCAGACGGATAGGACAATGCTCAACGCATGTTCCGCAACCGGTGCATATGTCTCCCTTTGTGGGTAACCCGGCATAAAGTGTGGTTGCCATTACCCAGTCGTGATCGTCCATGGCATAGCGCTCAAAGCGCAGGATATCCGTTATGGGTATATGCTGCGGGCAGTGCGACTGGCATTTGCCGCAGAGTCGGCAGGCCGCTGTGTTTGCCCTGGCAGTCATCATGCCCAGCAGCTGCTCATCTTCTGCACGCAACTCCCTGCCGGCACCGGAATATGTATCGACAAACTCCTCCATGTTCCTTACCCTGATGACAGCTGCGTCAAGCTTCGTCCGTGTAGTGAGCCACCTCGCCAGTGCATTGTGAGGTGAAGTACCTTTCGGCAGTTTATCAAGAAACGACTGATCCTGCCGCATGCGTCCGATGCCCCGTGCTGTCTTCATGGCTATGGTCCCGAAGTTCTTTTCGCTCGCCAGATCAATGAATTCATCCAGGTCGTCATCTCCGCCGTATGAATACATAAACTGAGCATGCTCATAGTTGCCGTCTTCGATGACAGCCGTCATTATGGCGGCAGCACTCTCGCCCTTCTCTACCCTGGGACTGCCGTCATAGCTGTGCTGGGAGAGGCAGAGATGTTTCACCAGTCCCTCTTTCTTCAGCCGCTCGAATGCACGTATGAAGCTTCTGTCATCTCTGAGCTCCGCAGCGTTATGGTAACCATAGTGAAGCTGCATGTCGTCAAAATAACCGAGTCCGGTTTTCCTTACTGCTTCCCTTACAAACCTGCAGTGCTCTTCCTCGTCGAAATGTCCCTGAAAGTGATCGCCACCGACCCTGTCAACGGTGACCTGGCAGTAATGGGCATCCCTGTTTTTAAGGATAATTTCGGGCGCACCGCCGTTCATCCAGCGGTTGGCTTTATGCCAGTAGTTCATGCCGCAACTGACGCCGGCTTCCACCAGCTGGGGAGACATATCTCCGGCACCAATCATGACCGAAACCTCTCTGCCGCTGTAGCCCAGCTTGCGTCGGGGAAGTGTTCCCACTTTAAGAAGAAGATCATCGGATGTCTGTGAGCCTGCCAGGCCCTGACCGGCGGATATCTTTCCGGCAAATCCGGCCAGCATGGCAGTAGAAGAGAGCTTCAGAAATCTTCTCCTCCTGATTGTGTTCCTGTTTTGCATATTCTATGAGTTTATTGATTGTCACGGTCCATCGATATCCAAATCTAAGTTTTTTTTTGAAATATGACAGGGATGACCAGGGCCGGGGGATAACATTACCTGAAAGATCCTCACTGATTTATCGCCTGCATACAAAGGTCATCTTGTATTGATAAAGGTTTTCTTCCGTGTCAGCTGCTAATGTGGACAGGGCTTTTACTAACCGGAAGGGCTCTTTTGCTCAACCGATATTGCTTCGGCTCTTTTCCCTCTGTAACTTTAAACAAAAAGGTCATGAAAAAAGCAAGAGGCATTTGGATATGTGCACTGATCTTTGCCGGCCTGGCAACAATGGCAAACAAATGTGAGAAGATTGAGCCTGAGGAGGAAGAGATACCCACGATCACTGACACGGAAGGCAATGAATATGAGATAGTGGAAATAGGAACTCAGTGGTGGATGGCAGAGAATCTGAAGGTCACGAAATACAACAACGGGGATCCGATAGGAACGACCTCTCCCGCTGACCTTGACCTGAGTGATCAGTCGCATAATGCAGGAAGGCCAAAATATCAGTGGGCCTATGATGGCAATGAGGCAAATGCGGAGCTTTACGGGCGGCTTTATACATGGTATGCTGTAACGGATCCGAGAGGCGTTTGCCCGACTGGCTGGCACGTACCTTCCTATGACGAATGGATCACTCTCCAGGACTACCTGATTGCCAATGGCTACAACTATGACGGCACCACCAGCGGCAACAAGATAGCAAAGGCGATGGCTTCGCTGACAAACTGGATTGCCTCATCAGCCGAGGGCGCGGTTGGGAATACCGACTATCCTGCCAAGCGTAATGCCACCGGCTTCAGGGCCCTGCCTGCAGGTATACGGTGGACAGACGGAGAATTTGACGGGCTGGGCATCTCAGGGAACTGGTTTACATCCACAAATTACTATGATGATTATGATGGCATTTTCCGGGGATTTGTGATATTCAGCTCCTCCTACGGTCTTGGAGCCGGCACCTGTAATTATGAACCGGACGCGATTTCAGTAAGATGTGTTAAGAACTGACAGGGTTCATCAATTAGTTCCGCTTCCCTGCCCGGACAGCAAAAATTATATTACGCCAATGCAGTAGCGTAACCAATATGCCAATCTTTGGAACGGTAAGAAGGGTTCATTCTACTTGTTGTTTTAAATATGACATAAGTTATGGTTATTTAAAAATATTATTTTGTACATTTGAATCCTGGTAGAAGTCAGTAAACTATTAGGGAAAACGTTTGCGATGCTTATTTGTATATTATCTTTTATTTTATTTCACTACTCTAACCAGTTCTAAATCCATGAAAAATCCATCCCTTTTTTCTCCGTAGATCAGCTATTCCGGGTCTTTATCCCCGGATTGTCTTTGATCATCTACAACTATTTTCAGTTAACCAACTTAAAACCAGCTTATGAAAAATCTAATCATGATTGTGGTGGCAATGCTGCTATGCGGATTTCAGGCAGCATTGGCACAAAAAACCGTTTCCGGCAAGGTCACCGATGCCAATGACGGCACGGGGCTTCCCGGTGTCAGTGTCATTGTAAAGGGACTGACTGTCGGAACCTCCACCGACATTGACGGGAATTACAGGATCAATGTCCCCTCAGGTTCAGACTTGCTTGTTTTTTCAATGGTAGGTTACAATGACCAGGAAATTTCGGTCGGTACCCGCACTACAGTTGATGTTGCGTTGGCGCCAGGCACGGAAATGATTGAGGATGTTGTTGTCACCGCTCTCGGTATCAAGCGTGACAAGAAGGCCCTTGGCTACTCGGTGAGTTCCATCAAGGCAGCAGAGATTACCGTGGCAGGTACGCCTCAGAACGCTCTGGCATCACTTTACGGTAAGGCTGCCGGCGTAGGAATACAGCTTGGCACAGCAGGGCCGACAGGCGGTGTCAACATCAAGATACGCGGATCGGCCGGACTGGACGTGAGTGCCAAGACGCGTCCGCTCTTCGTTGTTGACGGCGTGCCCATCTTCGACGAAAACTCGAACATGGCAAACAGGGGTTATGATCCTCTCAACTCACCTGACTATGGTACAGGTATCAACGACATCAACAGCGAGGATATTGAGTCAATCGAGATCCTCAAGGGAGCTAAAGCCACGGTCCTCTACGGCAGCCGTGCCGGCAGCGGGGTGGTGATGATTACAACGAAGAAAGGACAGGCTACCAGGGGCCTCGGCGTGACGCTGACCTACCAGAACACATTTGAACAGCCGGTGAACACCATCGAGTGGCAGAATGAATTCGGGTCTGGGACCTCTGTCTATGATACCATTTACGGTACCAACAAGCTTGGACAGACGGTCAGGGTAATGAACAACAGCAGGTTCCAGTTCGGTCCCGCTTTCGACGGCTCGCCGATCATGAACTATGACAGTACCATGACCACCTACAAGGCTTATCCTGACAACTGGATCAATATGTTCCGCCAGACCAACACGAACAGTCTGACAGCAGCCATCGCCGGTGCTAATGAAAAGGGCGCCATGCGTCTTGCTTTTACCACCAGGGACTACAAGGGCATGATGGAAAATTTCTATCAGAAGACCAAATCGGTAAGCTTCAGCGGGCAGATCAATGCATCCGAGCTGGCCAGGTTCGAGGTCTATACCAATATCCACAAGGTTCAGACCCAGAACAGGTATCAGAACATGTTCAGGCTGGTATCGTATGGTTTTAACCGTGACCTTGACTACCAGGGACTGAAATATCTGTACAAGGACAACCTGGGACAGAAGGCTGTTCTTGACGATTACGGTTTCCCGGCTTCATTTGACCAGTACGGATACATGAACATGCTCTGGGACCAGCTTGAGAACAGGGATATTGACGACAAGCTGCATGTTACCGGTGCTGTCAAGATGGATCTGAAATTCACCGACTGGCTTTCTCTCACTGCCAATGCCGGAACTGACTTCACTGACTGGGATTTCACGACAATGGACAAGGTCATCAGGGTCCTTCCATCCGTAGAGGGAGGAAAATATGAGTTCAGCAGGAGGAACATTGTCAACCAGAACTACAATGCCTTCCTGACTTTCACCGACACCTTCATGGATGACAGGCTTGATGTTGTCATCTTTGCCGGTCCCGAATTCACTCGTTTCACGGAGAATAATATAGGTGTCAGCACTGTAGGAGGCCTGCAGTTTGACGGATGGTATTCGCTCAACGCCTCAAAGACGAGTACCGGCAGCTTCGGTCAGACACGTTCGCACAACAGGAGTTCCTACACCAACTACAGTGTCCTGGGTCAGGCATCATTCGGATGGGAGAACACATATTATGTGGAGCTGACTGCCAGGAATGACTGGTCATCACTGCTGCCTCCGGCCAATAACTCATACTTTTATCCCGGCATTTCGGCCACATGGAACTTCAGCTCCACCTTCACCGTGCCGCAGCTCACCTATGGAAAACTGAGGATGTCATTCGCCGATGTGGGACGTGCAGCGCCCACACCATACTGGACAAACCGCGACTTCGGTGTAGGGATGATCGAGCGCACCAGCGCCATCACCACCTACGGGCCCAGCGCACTCTTTACGGCTGACATAAAGAACGAACGCAAACGTGAATTTGAGATCGGATTTGATACCAGGTGGTTTGTGGAAAAGCCACTTGTGGCTGAGTTCTCATACTACACGTCCCACACCTACGATCAGATCATGGGCCTGGGCATTACACCGGCCAGTGGCTTCAGCACCATCAAGATCAACGCCGGCGACGTTAAGAACTGGGGATATGAGCTGTTACTGAAGTACACTCCGCTGAGAACCCCCAAACTCACATGGGATGTGACATTCACCACCGCAAACCAGCGCACCAAGGTTGTCAAGCTCTACCCGGGCATGACCGAATACCGGATTGCAGGTTCCAACAGCTACTCAATCATGGCCATCGAAGGCAAACCCATTGGTGACGTTCAGATGTACGACTATCTGCGTGATCCGCAGGGGAACAGGGTTGTCAACAGCTCGGGGCTCTATGTACGTGACAACTCGAAATTCGTGACTGCTGCCAACATAAATCCCAACTTCATCGGCGGTTTGACGACTGACCTCTACTACGGAAAACTGAGCCTCCACCTGGGCTTTGACTATAAATTCGGCGGCACCTTCCTGTCACATACCAACTATTACCTTCTGGGAAACGGCCAGAGTGTCGAGTCTCTGAAATACAGGGATGAGGAGCGCGGCGGCCTGGCCTATTACATCGACGATGCCACCGGCGACAGGATAGCCTGGCAGCATAACCAGGCAGCTCCGGCAGCAGCCCGCGACGGAAGGGTCTATCATGACGGCCTCATTCTTGAAGGTGTCAAGGAGGTTTCCGACGGGGTATATGAAGACAATGACATCATCATTACCTCAATTGAGTACTGGTCAACCTATATTCAGGATATGAATGAGTGGTTCGCACCTGATAAGCTGTACAAGAACGACTACATCAAGTTCAGGGAAGCTGCCCTGATGTACACCATTCCGCAGGAGTTGTCCAATAAGCTCAAGCTGCAGAAAGTTACACTTTCGCTTGTCGCCAGGAACATCCTCTATCTCTACAAGACAATGCCCAACATCGATCCCGAATCACTGCTGGGCAACGACCAGTTTGTTGAGTACACGCCTCTGCCTCAGCTTCGCAGCTATGGGTTTAAGATAGATGTCAGTTTCTAAACGATTAAGAAATGGATTATATGAAAAAGTTATTAACAATAGTTACCCTCCTTGCACTGGCTCTCTCTTCATGCCAGGATGTACTGGAGGACGAGTACAAGAATCCGGAGACTGTCAACCCGCCGGAAGAGAAATCTGTAGCCGGCATGTACTCAGGCATGCTGTATCAGTGGCAGCTTTTTGTCAAGGATTACGGTGAGTACTGGTGGCAGAACAGCGGCTGGGGCATACCGGCCTATGCACAGATAGCACACAGGTATATCACTGACAGGTACTATCCCTATTACGTTGACTATGCTGATGTCATAACCGGTGTCAACGGGTTTGACCCCAGCGCTGTGACAAATGCATTCGGCTACCATTACACTAAAGTAAAGGAATGGGCCCTGATGAAAGAGAAGATTGACGCAATGTCAGATGCCGAGAAAGAACAGGTGGAGGTATACTACATGCTAGCCACCGTCTTCAAGGATCTGCTTGCACTGAGGAGCGTCGATTTCTTCAACAGCATTCCCTATTCTGAAGCTCTTCAGGGCAACGTTGGCATCCTGTATCCCAAGTATGACGATCCAAAGGAGATCTATATTTCGATCCTGACCGATTTCAGGGATATCTCCGAAGGTCTCACCGCGGCATACAATAAGATGAACGCTGACAACAAGGCGTTCTTCGCGGTGCAGGATGTGGCCCTCAAGGGTGACATTGCCAGGTGGGTGCAATTCATCAATGCCCTGAGACTGCAGTACGGTGTCAAACTCGCCGGTGTGGATCAGGCCACTGCTGTTCCTCTCATGGCCAGCGCACTCACCAACCTGCCTCAGGAGGACCTCTATTTCGGACCCTACAGCTATGAATACCCGTCCGGAGGCGGCACTATCATACGCGGCATGTATGAAAGGACATACGCCAACTTCGTTCCCAACGTTATACTGAGGAGGATGAATCATGGAACGAACACCTATGAACCCGGCATTGATGACCCCAGGCTGCCAGTCATAGCGCTGCCCACAAAATGGAACAACAACCAGGATTATATTGGTGTTTCGATGGACTCCGACGCACAGACACCGTTTTACAATGCCGGTCACAGGTACTACGCCTACGGAGACAACCTTGAAAGCTCGTTGGCTCAGAATGCAGTCTCTATGTACAACTTTGCCACCTACTTCATGAACTACGAGAAGTATCCTGCAATAATGATGACAAGAGCCTATGTAGACCTGCTGCTTGCAGAGATAGCTCTCAAGAACTACGGTAATACTGGCAAGAGTGCATCAGCACATATGAATGATGCAGTTGTTAACTCCTGCAACTGGTGGTATATGCTTAACGGGATGAGCAGCTACAGAACCGATGTCGCAGTACTCCACCCGGTCAAGTCAGTAGCCGATATCACCACATACGCTGGTAAAATAGCCGATGACTTCGCAGCCGCAGTGGGAGAGGAAAACAAGATGGAGATCATCATGCAGCAGAAGTACATTCATGTCAACATCACTGATCAGTATGATCTCTGGGCAGAATTGCGCCGCACACGACATCCTCTTCTCGAGCCTTTCGTTCTCAGGGGCGAGCTGATGAAACCATGCCCTGAGCGCCTGCGCTATCCCTCATCGGAGCTGCAGCTCAATGGTGAGAATTTCAAGGCAGTGCAGGACCAGGACAACTACACATCACCCATATTCTGGGTGCCTGAATCAAAGAGGGGAACGGTATGGTATCTTGATGCAGTCCTTCCTCTGAATCTTCCGCCATATTAGCGGTTCAGGCCACAGGCTTTCACATAAGAGGGTGTCCCATGTTTCGCGCAGGGACACCCTCTCTGTCTTAGGAAAATGTGAAGCGATTCTTCCGGAAATAATTTCGACCTTTTTGAAAATGATTCGTCCGGACATTTTCGGATATTCACTAAATTGATAACAAACAATCATATACTTGTTCGAATAAGAATATATTTTTTCGACCATAATTCAAAAAAAAGATAAACGGTATGATTGCCAAACCGGATAAATATTTAAATTGGCTCCCCTGAAAAAGAAGGTATAACCAAAACAGAAACTCCATGTTACTTCACCAGCAGTTTGTCCGGATGGCAAAGAAGAATGCCGGTAAGCTTGCGATAAAAGACAAGTCCACCGGCAAGAGTGTCACCTATTCCAGGGCTCTCATAGGAGCTTTGATTCTCCGTTCAAAATTCCGGAAATATGATCCGGGTTTTATTGGAATAATGATACCGACCTCGGCGGGCTGTGCCCTGGCATCAGTTGCCGCCCTGATGAGCGGACGTATTCCGGTGATGATCAACTATTCCACCGGAGCCGAATCGAACGCACGGTACGCACAGAAGAAATGCAAGTTCAAAACCATCATAACATCGAAGGCCCTGCTGCAGAAGATCAACTGTCCGCTCATCGAAGGGATGGTGCTTATTGAAGACCTGATGGAGAGCGTCACCACGGGCGAGAAGCTGAAGGCTGCACTGAAGACAAAGATGCCTGTTGGGATGATACTGAACACTATTCACAAGGGTGACGAACAGGACACCGCGGTAATACTGTTTACAAGCGGCAGTGAGAAAGACCCGAAGGCCGTGCAGCTCAGCCACCGCAATATTGCATCCAATATCAAAAGCTTCGGCGAATATGAAAAGTTGCGTGGGGATGATATTCTCCTTGCCAACCTGGTATTCTATCATGTTTTCGGACTGACGGTCAATCTCTGGGTGCCGTTCTATTACGGCATGACGATGATAACATATGCCAATCCCCTTGACTTTCAGACCATAAGCAAGATTGCACGTGACGAGAAGCCGACAATAATGGTAGGCACGCCGAGCTTCTACTGGGGCTATCTCCAGAAATCCGAACCCGGTGATTTCAAAAGCCTGCGAATAATGGTGGCAGGTGCTGACAAGTGCCCTGATGCCCTCAGGGAGGGATATATGAAAAAGCACGGGGCAACGCTTATGGAAGGTTACGGTGCCACGGAGACATCACCGGTGATTTCGGCCAACTCGCTGGAGTTCAACAGGCCGGGTAGTACCGGAAAGGTAATTCCGGGCGTAACGGTCAGGATAGAGAACTTTGAGACAGGAGAGGAGTGCAAGACGGGAGAGGTCGGAAAGATACTGGTCAAGGGCGACTGTGTGATGAAGGGTTACTATGATGACCCGCAGCTGACTGCAGAGGTCCTGGTTGACGGCTGGTACAATACGGGCGACATGGGCTTCCTGGATGAGGATGGCTATCTGTGGCATGCCGGCCGCTTCAAGAGGTTTGCGAAAGTGGGTGGTGAGATGGTATCACTTGTAAAGGTTGAGAATGTGCTTGAAAAGCATCTCCCCGAAGGCGTGCAATGCTGTGTGGTTGAGGTACAGGAAGAGAAGAAGGGATCGACCATTGTGGCCACGGTGTCACAGGAGGTTAACAAGACTCATATTTTGAGGGGCATGATGAACGATCTGCCTGCAATTTATCTGCCGAGGGAGTTTATTGTCATTGAAAACCTGCCTATGATGAGTTCCGGAAAGATAGACTTCCGGACCGTAACCAGAATGGTGCAGGAGATAATGAAAAATGCCTGACAGATATATCTTCAGGTGTGGAGGCGGGCTCGTTTGCGGCCCGCCTCTGCTGTTAAAGTCATTTTCCGATGCAGAACCGTGAGAAGATCTCTCCCAGGATGTCATCCGGGGTTATGCGGCCTGTTATGAGTCCTAGGTAGTAAATGGCCTGCCGCACGTCTGTGGCTATCAGCACCGTCGGTATCCCGTCACGAAAACCGTCAAGGACCCTCTGCAGGCTCCCGGAGACATTCTTCAGCGCCTCGTAGTGCCGGGCATTGGTGACGATATACTGAGGCGAGTCTATGACCCCTGTATCGACCGATTTCAGCAGCAATGCCCTGAGTTCATCAATCCCGGTGGCCTTCCTGGCGGAAACGACAACGACGGGCAGTTCAGTGATGGCTGTCACTTCCTTCTTCATTGCCTCTGCCTCTGCTTCTGATATCAGGTCACTTTTATTGACAACCACGATAATATTTGCATTTCCCTTGCCTGTCATCTCCGTCACCGAGGCTGCAAATGCTGACAGCCCGGCTGCACTGTCGGTGGCTTCAGCTACTGCCAGCACCACCTCCGCCGCCTCAAGCTTCTTCATTGTACGCTCCACGCCAAGCAGCTCTATCTCATCATCGGACTGCCTCAGTCCTGCCGTATCTATGAACCTGAAAAGAAGGCCTCCCACATGCAATACCTCCTCCACCGTATCGCGGGTGGTCCCGGGAATATCGGATACGATGGCTCGCTCCTCCTCCAAAAGGAGGTTTAGCAGCGATGATTTGCCCACATTGGGTCTGCCGGCAATCACCACGGGAATACCCCTTTTAATGGCATTTCCCAGCCGGAATGATGACGCCAGCCTGTCCACCAGGCTCTTTATCCGTATGACAGTCTCGCTCATTGAAAAGCGGTCGGCAAACTGCACATCCTCCTCACTGAAGTCAAGTTCCAGCTCAATGAGTGACGCAAACTGCAGCAGCTCCTGCCGCAGGTTTTCAATTTCCGACGACAGTCCCCCGCGCAGCTGCGAGGCTGCCAGCCGATGTGCTGCCGCCGAGTCGGCTGCGATAATGTCAGCCACCGCTTCTGCCTGCGAGAGATCCATCCTGCCGTTCATGAAAGCCCTCATGGTAAACTCCCCCGGCATGGCGGCCGTGGCACCACGGTCCAGCAGCATCTCCATGATCTTATGAGCTATCCAGGGAGAGGCGTGATGACTTATCTCCGCAGCATCCTCTCCGCTGTAGGAGGCAGGAGCCCTGAAGAGAGTAACCACGGCATCATCAATGAATTCATCCTCTTCCTTCACCTGTCCGTAGTGCACGGTGTAACCTCCGGCTTCCCGGAGGTCAGTGCCGCTGGCAGGAAAAAAAAGCTCACTTACTATCCGAAAGGTATCCGGTCCGCTGACCCTGATAACGGCAAGGGCCCCGCCGGTGCCTGTTGCGGGCGCAGCAATGGTGGTGTCAGGCTTCAGGTTCATGGGTGGGATGCCATTTAATGGCAAACTTACGGAAAAACGCCTGATTTTGCACGGGCAGTTCAAAATCAAGGCCACAACCGGGATCTACAAATGAACTGTAACTATTGGAGGTAAATTATAATGTGTTAATTTAGATGCTCAAACAAACATAAACTACTATGAAAAGATCAATACTTATCATCACCATTGCCTGCACCGTTCTTGCGGCAGGCTGCGCCGGCACGGCCAACCGGCTTACGGATGCGGAGAAGGCAGAGGGTTGGGAACTGCTCTTTGACGGCACCAGCCTCGACCAGTGGAGACTGTACAACAGTGAAGGAACAGGCAGCTGGGGCATAGACGACGGGTGTCTGGCTGCAGACGGAACCGGCAGCGACAGTACCGGCTATATCGTTACCCGTAAGGAGTATGCCAACTTCGACCTGGTGTTCGACTGGAAGGTGGCTCCTGAGGGCAACAGCGGAGTGATATACCACGTGGTGGAGTCGGAAAGGTTCCATTCGCCATATCTTACTGGCCCTGAATACCAGCTCATTGACGACATCAACTGGCCCGGAGAACTGGAGGAGTGGCAGAAGACAGGGGCTGACTATGCCATGTACCTGCCCGATCCGGAGAAGAAGAAACTGAACCCGGCCGGGGAGTGGAACAACTCCAGGATACTTTTTGACAACGGGCATGTCGAATACTGGCTCAACGGTGAGAAGATAGTTGAGTTCGAAGCCTGGACACCTGAATGGTTTGCGCTCAAGAACAGCGGCAAGTGGGCCGGCGCTCCCGAGTACGGTCTGTCAGCCACGGGAGTCATCAGCCTGCAGGATCACGGCAGCAAGGTGTGGTTCAAAAACATGAAGATCAGAGAGCTTCCAAAAAAAGCGGCGGAGCCGGTCAGTCTCTTCAACGGAGTCGATCTGACAGGCTGGACTGCCTACGGAACTGAAAGGTGGTATGTCGAGGATGGCCTGCTGGTATGCGAAAGCGGCCCTGACAAGCAGTACGGCTACCTGGCTACGGATATGTACTATAAGGACTTCGACCTGTCAGTCGATTTCAGGCAGATATCCGACGGCAACAGCGGGGTCTTCTTCAGGTCGTTCATTGAAGGAACAAGGATATCAGGCTGGCAGGTTGAGGTAGCACCCAAAGACCATGATACAGGTGGTATCTATGAGTCGTACGGCAGAGGCTGGCTGATACAGATCCCCGATGAAAAGGAGAACATACTCAAGCCGGGTGAATGGAATACGCTCAGAATAAAAGCTGTCGGCCCTGATGTCACCACCTGGCTGAACGGGGAGGAGATGGTGAATCTCAATGATCCCAAGATTGGCAGGGCCAACGGAAGAATCGCCCTCCAGATACATGACGGAGGAGGCATCAAGGTACAGTGGAAGAACCTTGTGATACAGCCGCTCTGATGAAGAGACTTGCGATTCTTTCACTTATACTTGCGGCCGCCGTCACAGGCTGCCGGGCGCCCGAAAAACAGGCTGGCGACGGTTTTCAGATAATGGCATATTTCTATCCCCGGGGTGATGATTTTGACCCTGATACTCTCCAGCTCGACAGGCTGACCCATATCATATTCAGCTTCACCGAGGTGACAGACAACGAGATGAAGTTCAGGGGTGAAGACCGGGAGCATCTGCTGAAGAAACTCGCTGAGCAGAAGAAGAAGTACCCGGAGCTGAAGGTGATGATAGCATGCGGCGGATGGGGAGGCTCCGGCGGCTTTTCTGAGATGGCACGGTCTAAAGAGACACGCAGGATTTTTGTTCAGAGTGTTGTACGGTTCATTGAAGATTATGATCTCGACGGACTGGACATAGACTGGGAATACCCGGGTCAGCCCGGAGCAGGCAATCCATACATCCCTGAGGACAGGGAGAATTTCACCGCACTGATGCGTGAGCTCAGGAAAGCGCTTGACAGAATTGACACCCCGCAGACCCTTACATTCGCAGCCGGCGCATCACGGAATTTCTTCAGTCATATTGAAACTGACAAAGTGATGAAGCAAGTCGATTACATCAATATGATGACGTACGATTTTGCCGGCGGGGGAGACAGGTATACCTCACACCATACCAACCTGGGTGCGGTGACCGCAAGGGATATTGAAGGCACACCGGCGGCAGAGACCCTGACGGAGCGGAAAGACACAGCCTGGCCGTCGTCTGCCGCTGAGATAATTGATTTCTGTATCGATGAGGGAATAGAGCCTTCAAAGATAGTTATCGGAGCAGCTTTCTACGGAAAAGGATGGAGGAGTGTGCCACCCGGGAATAACGGGCTGTACCAGCCGGCCGGTGAGGCATGGACAGGCAACGGTCGTTATTATGCTCTCCGGGACGGCTATGAAAACAAAAACGGTTATGAAAGGCACTGGGATGAAACGGCACTGGCCCCTTACCTTTTCAATCCCTCAGACAGTATTTTCATCTCATATGAGGATACGGTATCGGTAAGGCTGAAAACAGAATATGCAATTCGCAACCAGCTTGGCGGTATCATGTTCTGGGAACTGGGAGGCGACGTTTCAGAGGATGGCCTTCTGGCGGCTATTCATGCCGCAGTCAGGAAAAGATAGCGCGAAGGCCCAGTGTAAAATAAATTTGCATGGGGCTTCGTACTTATTGCAACAAGCTCGTTAACTGACACTTGACGTTGGATATGCTATCTCGACAGGTTATCCGCAATGAAGGTGTTGTCGGGGATGCTTGCCGTGGTATTCAGCTTGTCAAAAGTCACTCTTGAACTTCTTCCGTTGAGATGGTTTGTTGCATACATCTCGGTCATGATGTAACCCTCACCGCCACCACTTTTAGGCTGGGTTCCGAGTATCTCTATTGTCTTGAAGAGGTCGCCGTCAAAATTGTAGAAATCGATTTTTCTGATCTTCAGACCCTGTTTCTCAAGCCATGTCACCTTTCTTGAGAACCCGTATTCATCGGCAATGTCATCATTGACAGGTACGCTCTGAATAACCCACAATCCGTTTTCGCCCGACTGGGGCATATGACTTATGTTGAAATCGGAATTAGCCCCGGAAGCCATGTCGGCGTTGGTGAATTCAGAGCTCATGAAGCTCTTGCCCTTCTCGGTGCTTACTATCCGTCTTGTTCGCCTGAGGGCAGGCAGATAGATCCACATGTCATCCTGGCTCTCCTTGTTGTCAATGATCAGCATTGCCGTTCCTCTGACATCGGCAGGCTCAAGGAATTTCATCATTCTCTTTTCGGTGTCACCGTAGGTTTTTGACACCATATCTACCACCCGTGTCCGGGTGGCGCCGTTTCTCTCAGTTATTGTCAGCGTAACAGTTGACTGCAGGTTGCCGGACATTGTGAGATCACGGCTTCTGTCCATCAGCTGCGTGGCATCAGGCTGTTGTGCGGTGAGTGCCTGCAGTGATGTGATCAGCAGTGCTGTCAGCAGATAAAACATCTTTTCCATTTTTCTCTTTTTTTATTATTGTACGATTTAGATTCGCCTCAATGAAGGCAGGTTTGAACCAGAGCATGAAGGCGGGAATAACGATGATTGCACACAGCAGGCATGAGCCTATTGAGAGCAGGACCAGGTAGCCGAAATATCTTATTGAGAGGAATCCCGAGATAAATGTCGCAGAGAAACCGGCCATGACACTCAGTCCGTTTATCACAATGCTTCTTCCCGTGGTGCGGTATGTCATGGCAATAGCCGCTGCATGGCTCAGCCCCTTGCGGAGTTCACTGTTATACCTCCACAGGAACTGGATGGTGAAGTCAACGCCCACGCCTATCATAATGGAGGAGAGGAGTGCTGTGGCCGCATCGATGGCAACATCGGTCAATCCCATCACCCCGAACTGAATTATGATGGATACCGCCAGCGGTATCGCCCCGATCAGTCCTCCGCGTACAGAGCGGAAGATGACCGACAGAAGTATGAACACCGCCAGCAGTGCAAAGAGAAGCGACGACACCTGTCCCTCTATTATCTTCTGTGCAAAATCAGCCATGATGATGGCATATCCCCCCAGGGTTACATCAGCGGGGAAGTCGGCAGTGAAGCTTCTGATCTCGTCGCGCAGATCCCTGATGATTTCATTCTCCGGCTTCGACAGCTTCACCAGGAGATGTGCCTTTGTATTCTCGAAGTTCATCAGCTGTTTCCAGTCGTCGGGATTGCCGCTCATGTTGTAGAGTTCAAACATCTGTGCTATGGCCTGTGATGAACCGGGAATCCTGTCGTAACCCTCCTCATCAGGCTCATAGAGAGCCTTGCTCATCTCCCTGACAACGTCGGCTATTGAAAATACGGTTCCGACACCGTCCTGTTGCTTCAGATGGCGTGTGAGATCATCGATACCCATCATCACTGCCGGGTCCTTGATGTCTCCACTGATCATCACCGAGATGGTCTGTGACCCTCCGAATTTTGAGTTTATCAGTTCGGAAGCTCTCCTCACCGGATGTTTTTGGGGAAAGTAGTTTTCCTGGTTGGTATCTATCCTCAGGAAGGCGATGCCGGTACCTACTGCAACCGTTATTACCGCAGAGGCCAGCAGCACCCTCCCCGGGCGGCGTATGACCAGTGCCGAGATGGCATTGATGGCACGGCTCAGCAGGTCTTTCGAATGGTCTCTTGGGGGCCGGCTCTTTATGCCCGGCCTCTCCCTGAGGTATATCAGTGAAGGAATCAGCAGAAGGCTCAGTGCCAGTGCCACCGCAACGCCGGAGGCAGCGAGGATCCCTACCTGCCTGGCAGGTATTATCGAGTGTGCCAGCAGTCCCAGCAACCCCGCGATGGTTGTCAGCCCGCTGAAGAGTATGGGCATGCGCAGTGACCCTGTGAGCTGTTTCACCAGTTCCCTTCTTCCCGGGGGGAACTCAGAGCCCTTCAGCTCCTTGTGTCGGGAGACCAGGTAGATGCCGTAGTTGTTTGACACTGAGATCAGGATTATAGGCACCAGCAGGCTCAGGATCGAGAATTTCCAGCCTATAAGCGGAATAAGTCCCATAGTTATTATCACCGTGAGCACCACCACGCTGAAGGGCATGAAGACACTCCTCCAGTCGCCGAGACTCAATTTGAGCACCAGCAGCATTATTACAAGTGCTATGGGAATAAGAAACAGTGCATCATGGTTTACATCCTCCACGATATGGCGACGGATATAGGGAAGGCCGCCAGTAAGTATCTTTTTTTCGCTACCCTGTTCAGCGATGATGGAGTCGACCCTGTTCAGGGTAAGATGCTCCGGCACGTCAGGATTGACCGTCCCGGTTACGGCTGCTGCCGTCATGTCTTCAGCCACCGAGATGCCCAGGGCGAACTGGTTGGCAAGGATGTCTTCGCGCAGTCTTTCCGTGCGGGCTGCATTGTCCGGGATCCTCCGTATCAGCGGATCCACTATCATCATTCCATCGCGGCCCTCTATCTTTCTTGCTGTAAAGAGAGAATTGACAGTGCTTATTCCTTCCATCCTGGAAAAACCCCTGTCGATCTCCCTGATGCTGCCGAGGTTTTCAGGGGTAAGCACCGAACTGTCTGTCAGCAGTACCAGGATCATGTCCTGTACCCCGAAATCCTTTTCGATGGAGTCTGTGCTGACACGTGAGGCCATGCTGCGCGGCACGAAATTTCTTATCTCGGGATCCGTTTCAACGGTCGGTATCAGGAGTCCCAGTGCCAGCGCCAGCACTGCTGATACGGAGATTATCCACCATTTGTATTTTACTATAAATCCGGCCATTTGATCAGAACTCAATCTTTAATGAGAAGAAGGCAGCCTTCATGAAATCGTCAATTATATCATACAAGCCGCCTTCAGCGCCTGAATAGTGTTCAAGCCCGGCGCTCAGAGTCACTCCGTCGGCTGGCTTGAACTCCACCACCGGCATCAGAAGAAGGTCGCGCGAGGTGAAGTTGAAGAGGGCGGTCACTGACGGCATCAGTCTTCCGTAGAGGAGCTCTGCCTCCAACCTTAGTCCTGCCATATGATAATACTCGTGCATCTGGTTGTTGTAAAGCCTTCCGAAGGCTTCAGTCTGCATACGGGTGAATTCAAAGGGGTCGAATTCCGGGGTGTTGAAAAGCTCTGCCAGGGCGGCCAGGTCAGGCTCGGTGCCGATGATGGGATCATAGGGAGAGGGGTAGAAGTCAAGGATCTTCTTGCCTGAGTATTCAGCAGTTATCCTCACTGCCCCGGGTGTCCAGTCGATGCCGGCCACCCACTCAACCTGTGAGAAGGGGACCTCCTCGTTGCCCTCCTTTTCCTCGACAGGATCGCTCCATGCCAGGGTTCCGCGCAGGACAAAAGGTGCGATGACTGTCTCAAAGTCAAGCCCGGCATGGTTTATTATATAAGGTACGCCCCTGATGCTTATCTCCGGGTTCATCGGGTTTGTATAGTCAGCACCTGTGAGGGCAAGCCCGGGGGTAAGGTCAGGACCGTGGAAGAACTGTATCCCGGCATCAAAGCCACCCAGCATGAAATCGCCTCTGAAACCATAGGAGTGCAGTCCGTCAGCCGGGTCGAGTCCTCCGGGCATCTCCAGGGTGATGTTTTGCGGGAGCTCAAGAGGGGCGGTCATAAGCAGGGAAGGATTCCAGAAGGGAGCGGCGGCGACCGACAGTCTGAACCAGGGTCCGGCATTGAGTGTAAGTTCACCCAGAAGGTTACCCATATCCCTGTCTTCAAAGTCAGGACTCCTGTATATAAAGTCTGTCGGGTTAAACCTTGAGAGAGGGGTAAAGAGGTCCGTTCTGCCCCATTTGATTATCTTCTTACCCAGAGAGAGGCTCATGAAACCGTTATAATACATACCCCATGCTTCTCTCACAAGAAGGTCGCCTGCAATTTTCCCGTACTGCCTGCCCACTCTTAACCTGAGATCAGCGTAACCTTTGTAGTTAAGGTTATCAGCAGCCGTCAGCGTCAGCGCAGCATCGGCGAAGGCCGCGTTGATGTCATGTTCATATTCTCCTGTACTGAGGTACAGGCCACCCCTGATAAAGCCCCCGGGAGTAAGTGTCTTCTCCTGCGCCGGCATGATGAGAGGCACGAGCAGAAACAGGAAAACAATGGAAAAACGTCTGACCATGGTTGACTTTTTCGTCAAAGGTGAGCATGATCAGGAGCATTATCGACCGATCCGCACGGTCTGGACCCGCGGAGTTATGGCAAGATGTATCAACCGAGCGGGCAGGACCCCTCAGGAGGATTTTGCCATCTCATTCCGGTAGGCGCTTGGGGTCTTGCCCGTGTAGGCCTTGAAGAAGCTGTTGAATGTTGATTTTGAGTTGAACCCGGCATCGTAGGCGATGGCCAGCAGTGTGTAGTGCTGGTATTTCGGGTCGTTCATGCGGCTCAGTGCCTCCCTGATCCTGTATTCGTTCACGAAGGAAAAGAAGTTGCGGCCGTATTTTTCATTCAGCACTTCAGTAATATAATGGCGGGGAATGCCTGTCTTCACAGACAGTTCATGAATTGTCAGGTCTCCGTTGAGAAACAGTTTCTCCTCATCCATGATCTTCAACAGTTTGGTGAGATACTCTTCCGCCTGTTCGGGACGAAGTCCGCTCCTGGCATACCTCTCAGCCGTTGAAGTATCACTGATTTGATCATCTTCATCCACCGCAGCCGGGAACTCCAGGATCTCAGGCTGACGGACCGCATAGAAGCTGTAGGCGAAGGAAAAGAAGGTTATGAATACGAAAGTCATGACATAGGGGTCAAAGGGAAGGAGTCCTGCAAGGATCTTAATGCCTCCCAGGATAAAAACAATCACATAACCGCTGTAGAATGTGATTGACAGTATCTTAAGCCAGTTGAGAGTCAGTTTGGCAGAGGTGTACGAAACCAGGTCGTGAAGATGCCTCTGATGACTGCGTATCTCGAGGAAGGCAAGAATACTGTATACGGTCACTGAAAGGAAGAATATGACGCTGTAGACAATTCTCAGGGGAATGAACCTGTCGATCACCAGGAAGCCGCTGAGGTCATCGAATATTGGTTCTTCACGGAAGATGACCGAGACAGCAAAGAATACCACAAAGGGAATAAAATGGAGTGTATGCCACGGTGAGAATCTTCGTGACGGAACTGTCATATGGCGCACATACAGAAACAGAAGCGGTCCGTATGTCAGTGAAATAAAGGGGAAGGAATAGACATCAAGCACCGTACGGTTAACAAGTGCAAACAACATCTCGATACAGAAGAGAAACAGCCACGCCGTCATGATACGGCTTGCGGTGGAGTATGGCCGCCTGGTGGCCATAAGCAGTCCTGCGAAGAACGACTGGGATATGCCTACAAACAGAACCGGTAATACAAAATCCATGATGCCATAATAATGGGTAAATTTAACAAAAGGAAGAAAAAATAGCTACTTTTGAGTTACATGAAACAAACATAACAGACTGAGATGAGCATTTTACTAAACTCCGGGTCAAAGGTGATCGTACAGGGGTTCACGGGCAGTGAGGGTACCTTCCATGCGAGTCAGATGATTGAGTACGGGACAAAAGTTGTGGGAGGGGTGACTCCGGGCAAGGGTGGTCTGACCCATCTGGGGCTGCCGGTCTTCAACACCGTCAGGGATGCCGTGAAGGCGACAGGCGCGGATACCTCCGTCATCTTTGTGCCACCGGCCTTTGCTGCCGATTCAATAATTGAGGCTGCCGAGGCAGGCATAAGGCTGATAGTAGCCATCACCGAGGGCATCCCCACCTCTGACATGGTAAAGGTCAAGAAGATACTCGGTGAGTATGACACAGTGCTCATAGGCCCCAACTGTCCGGGAGTCATCACACCCGGGGAAGCCAAGGTCGGCATCATGCCCGGCTTCATCCATCAGAAGGGCAGGGTAGGGGTCATCTCCCGCTCCGGGACGCTGACATATGAGGCAGTTGATCAGCTTACCAAGCTAGGACTGGGGCAGTCGACTTGCGTTGGCATCGGCGGTGATCCGGTGATTGGATCCACCTCGCTCGACATCATCAAGAGGATGATGGATGACAGTGATACCGATGCTATAGTGCTCATTGGTGAAATAGGAGGACAGATGGAGACCGACGTGGCATACTGGGTCAGGGAGCACGGTACAAAACCCGTGATAGGATTCATTGCCGGACAGACGGCCCCCAAGGGGAGACGCATGGGACATGCCGGAGCGATAATCGGCGGGAAGAACGATACGGCAGCTGCCAAAATGCAGATCATGGAGGAATGCGGACTTCATGTGGTAAGGTCTCCGGCTGACATTGGCGCCACAGTAGCTAAGGTGCTCCGGCAGTAGATGCAAAACTCCATCGCGGCACAAGGGGTGGAGATGTTGATTTTCTCTTCCCCGTATAAAATCAACCTTTTTGTGTAAGTTTGTGCCCTGAAACGAGGAAAGGAAGCTTGCACGGGTGCTGTCACCGGAGGGTACCTTCAGACATAACCCCAGGCAAGCAAAAGCTGACCCTCGAAAACCATAAAAATGTGCAGATGAAACTACTGGAAGGAAAAACAGCTGTGATCACGGGCGGATCGCGTGGCATTGGCAAGGGCATCGCCCTGCGTTTTGCTGCCGAGGGAGCCAATATTGCGCTCACCAACATCATTGACAACGAGGAGTTTTCCGATACTGTCAATGAGATCGCCGCACTTGGGGTAAAGGCTAAGGGATATGTGTCGGATGCCTCCGTCTTTATTGAAGCAGAGAATGTGATGGATGAGATTGTCCGGGACTTCGGCAGGGTTGACATACTGGTGAACAATGCCGGCATCACCCGCGATACCCTTCTGATGAGGATGACGGAGGAGCAGTGGGACCAGGTGCTGACCGTCAACCTGAAGTCGGTCTTCAATCTGACCAAGGCTGCCATCAAGCCGATGATGAAACAGAAGTACGGATCGATCATCAACATGAGTTCGGTGGTGGGTGTCAGCGGCAACGCCGGGCAGTCGAACTACTCAGCCTCCAAGGCAGGCATTCTCGGTTTCACCAAGAGTGTGGCCAGGGAGCTCGGCTCGCGCAGTGTGCGTTGCAACGCCATAGCCCCGGGATTCATTCTCACCGAGATGACCGGCAAATTGCCGGATGATGTGAAGAGCGACTGGATATCAAAGATACCTTTGCGGCGCGGCGGTTTGCCGGAAGATGTGGCCAATGTGGCTCTCTTCCTGGCATCGGATCTCTCGTCATATGTCACCGGGCAGACCATTAATGTCTGCGGTGGTATGCTGATGTAAAATGTTTTTGATTTGAATTATTTATTATATTTGCACCGGCAGGGCGCTATTCCCTCAAGCACGAGGAAATGCAGCGAGACATAATTATTCCACACTTATTTCTTAAGCGCCCTGCTTTTTTTATTGTATATATGCCTCCTTAGCTCAGTGGTAGAGCAGCTCACTCGTAATGAGCAGGTCGTGGGTTCAACTCCCATGGGAGGCTCGGAGTAGGCAGCAGGCAATAGGCAGTAGCCAATATTGGCAAGGCGCCACAGGTGTTGAAGAAACAAAGGCGGGAGTAGCTCAGGGGTAGAGCATCAGCTTCCCAAGCTGAGGGTCG
>CAYPKP010000002.1:0-42231 GCA_964411345.1 uncultured Rikenella sp.
CATGTCAGGTACCCGAATGTCTTCTCGGTACAGTTTCATCCCGAGGTTTCAGCCCTGTATGAAGACCGTTCAAAGGTCAGGTTTGCCCCGGAAGACGAGCCGGCAACCCTTCACTCCATGCTTGACAGGAACAGCCTGAAGTTCCACAGGAAATACTGGGCGCACATTTCGGAGGTCATAAATAAAGGCATCAGGCAGTAGCCAATAGGCAACAGTGATGAAAAGAATCCATCTCAGTCCCGGGCAGTGCCAGAAATTTCACTACTGCCTACTGCCTACTGCCTATTCCCTAATTACAACGCCTTGACCTCCGTTACCAGTGCCTGGAGGGTGCTTTTGGCGTCTCCGAAGAGCATTCGTGTCTTGTCGTTGAAGAAGAGCATGTTCTCAATGGCAGCATATCCCTTGCCCATCCCGCGCTTCATGACGATGATGTTTTTGGCGTCTCGTGCCCTGACTATCGGCATGCCGTATATCGGGCTCGAAGGGTCATCCTCGGCTGCCGGGTTGACGACGTCATTGGCACCAATGACCACGATCACATCGGTATTGGGAAGGTCCGGATTGATCTCGTCGCTCTCCACCAGCTGCTCATAAGGCACGTCGGCCTCTGCCATGAGCACGTTCATATGGCCGGGCATGCGGCCTGCCACAGGGTGAATGGCATACTTCACCTCCACCCCTTTCTCATCAAGGAGCTTATCCAGCTCATGGCATATGTGCTGTGCCTGCGCCACAGCCAGTCCGTATCCCGGCACCACCACCACCTTCTTTGAATAGCTCAGCAGTACGGCAGCATCTGAAACCGTTATCTCCTTTACGGTGCCGCCCTCAGCATTGGCAGCTGCTCCTCCGCCGCCGAAGACACCAACAATGACGTTGAGCAGTGAACGGTTCATGGCACGGCACATCAGTATTGTAAGAATAGTCCCTGCCGATCCGACGAGTATCCCGCCGGTAAGCATTGCCTGGTTGTTATAGAGAAACCCGCCCATTGCGGCAGCCACGCCGGTAAAGCTGTTCAGAAGTGAGATCACCACCGGCATGTCAGCGCCGCCGATGGGCATGACAAAGAGCACCCCGTAAGCGACAGAGACGGCAAATAGGATGAGGATCAGCGGCGTCAGCTCCGAAGAGGCCTGCACGTCACGGGTCATGATGTAGACAATAAAGCCGATGATGACAGCCAGAATGGTCACATTGACATATTTCATAGCTTTGACCCTGAGATCACCTATCCACCCGTCGAGTTTGCCAAAGGCAATCATACTGCCGGCCCATGAGACCGATCCTATCACCAGTCCAAGGAGAATAGCCAGCACATGACCGTTGGCCATGCCTGTCCTTGCGACAAGCTCACTGCTGATATGCGGGAATTCCATCATGGAGATGAGGGCTGCGGCAGCGCCTCCCATACCGTTGAAGAAGGATACAAGCTGAGGCATGGCGGTCATCTTCACCTTTACGGCTATGATCCATCCGATAGCTGTGCCGATGATCATGGCAGCCACTATCCATCCGATATTGCCAATGGGCGCTCCCTCCTTCTGATGGAACAGGATTGTGGCGGCAATGGCCATTATCATGCCTATGGCAGCAATTATATTGCCCCTTCTTGCAGTGAGGGGGTGACTGAGCATCTTCAATCCCAGAATGAAAAAGACAGAAGCAACAATATAGGTTATCTCAAGTACCGAGATACCTGCTGAAAACTGGGTAACATCATTCATAGTGCGACTATTTGCAGAAGTAGGGTTAAAAGAGGTTTATTTTTTCTTTTTGAACATCTCAAGCATCCTGTCGGTGACAACGAAACCGCCAACGACGTTGAGTGTGCCGAGCACAACAGCGAGAAAGCCGAGTATCATTGCCCCCGTTGTCTCGGCGTGACCCATGACAATAATGGCTCCGATGATAACAACCCCGTGGATTGCGTTTGCACCTGACATCAGCGGGGTGTGCAGTATTGCAGGCACATGGCTTATAACCTCAATGCCCAGGAATATTGAGAGGATCACCATATAAATGATGCCCCTGTTTGCCATAAAAAATTCAAGAAATCCTTCCATTATGCAGTTTGTTTAATTTCAAGCATCTGTTTAACTCTCGGACTGACATACTCTCCGCCGTGGACTGCCGTGGTTCCGAAGATGACCTCGTCTCCCATGTCCGGAACGATTCTGCCCTCCTTGTCAACCATAATCTTAAGCAGGTTGATGATGTTGTTGCCGAACATGCGGCTGGCATCGGAGGGCATCTCCGACGGATAGTCTGATTTTCCTATTATGGTGACCCCGTTGGCCTTAATGGCAGCTCCGTTCTCCGTCAGCTCGCAGTTGCCTCCCGACGAAGCTGCAAGATCTATGATCACCGACCCCGGTTTCATTCTGGCCACGGTCTCCCTGAGTATCAGCACGGGAGCCCTTCTGCCCGGTATCTGCGCAGTCGTTATTATCACGTCAGCTGCTGCAGCACGTTGCTGGATAAGCTCCTGCTGCCGCTTTTTGAATTCTTCCGTCTGCTCCACGGCATAGCCGCCGGCGGCAGCATCCTCAACAGCTCCCTCTACCTCGACAAATTTGCCGCCAAGGCTTTTCACCTCCTCCTTCACTGCTGACCTGACATCAAAAACCTCAACCACAGCCCCGAGCTTGCGGGCTATGGCAATAGCCTGCAGGCCGGCGACACCGGCACCCAGTATCAGAACCCTTGCAGGCTTGATGGTTCCGGCGGCCGACATGAACATCGGGAAGAAGCGCGGCAGCATGGAGGCAGCTTCCAGCACCGCCTTGTAACCTGAGACCGTAGCCATGGAAGAGAGTATATCCATCGACTGTGCCCTCGTGATCCTGGGCACCAGGTCAAGTGCGAGAAGGGTAACTCCCCTCTGCCTGATCTTTTCCAGCCACTCCCTGTTGTCAACCGGGTCAAGTACCGTACACAGTATCTGCCCTGCCCTGAAGTTACCGACATCATCTGACACCGGCGGGTTAACAGAGAGCACCATATCTGCCTTTGAGAGGATATCTGCCCTCTTGGCGGGTGAAGCACCGGCTGCCTCGTATTCACTGTCAGGGGCATATGCTCTCTCCCCGGCTCCATGCTCCACCATAAGGTCAAGACCAAGCTTTTTCAAAGCTGCCGCTTCACCGGGAAGGAGGGCAACTCTGTTTTCCTTCCCTGTCTCTTTAAGAATTCCTGCGATCATATAGATTTTTTTATAAGGATTGGATAACATCTAACTCTTCAACAACGAGGCGGCTTCACTGTCAAGCATCCATAACAGCTGTCCCGAACCCGGATTGACCCACGATGCCGGATAGATCTCGCAACCGGATTTCTTTTCCACTATTTTGGAAACAATGGAAGCCTTTCCCTTGCCTGTAACTATATAGTATATTTTGGATGAGTTATTTATCAGCCTGCCTGTCGCGGTGATCCTCTTGCGCCCGGTGGCGGGATGTAGAGCCACGTCGAAAAGACGGGCAGTGGCAAAAAGATCGGGCCTGTCAGGAAAGACCGAGGCAGTGTGGCCGTCATCCCCCAGGCCCAGAAGCATCAGGTCAAACTGCGGTATCCCGTTGAAGAAGGGGACCATGGAGCTGACCAGCTCGGCATATTGTCTTGCCTCTGCTTCCGGGTCTTCTTCCCCCATGATCCTGAGAACGTTTGCATCGGGTATCGGCACATTCTGCAGAAGGCTCTCATATGCCATCCGATAGTTGCTCTCACTGTCGTCCGGACCCACGCACCGCTCATCACCCCAGAAGACCAGTATCTTTTCCCAGCTTATCCTGTCAGCGTAGTTGTCAGAAATGTACCTGAAGATAAACTCCGGCGTGGAGCCGCCTGAGAGCGCAACGGTGTAGTAATGGTCAGGTTCAATCCTGTCAAGATCCTTGATCAGCATTGCAGCGAAACTTTGCGCCAGGGCTTCGCGGTTGGGGAACACTCTGACTGAATATGACATTTTCTGCAACAATCAGGACATAAAACTAATTATAATTCGCAATAAACACCATCTTCCGCCAGATTTTTGCAAGGGTATCTCCATGTGAGTTCAGGCTCCTCAATAAGATCATCGGCTTTCTCCGGTCCCCATGTCCCCGCAGGGTATCCGTAGACAGGAATTGAACTGTCATTCCTCCAGGCCTCCAGAACAGGGTCAAGGAACTTCCACGCCGCCAGTACGGCGTCTGACCTTGTATAGAGAGTCGAATCTCCCTTCATGCAGTCGTACAGCAGTCTCTCATAAGCTTCGGGAATCCTTCCGGCAGCAAGGTCAGAGTAGTGAAAGTCCATGTTGACGTTTTTCACCTTGAAGCCGGCTCCCGGAATTTTCATGCCGAATTTCAGAAGTATCCCCTCATCCGGCTGTATCCTTATAATAAGCTGGTTGCACCCGTCGCATATGCTTTCTCCCGAAAACAGGTAGTGGGGCGTCGGCTTGAAATGTATCACCGCCTCGGTGACACGGGTCGGCAATCTCTTTCCGGTTCTTAAATAGAAAGGTACTCCGCCCCACCTCCAGTTGTCAATATTGAATTTCAGTGCGGCAAATGTCTCCGTCATTGAAGCAGGGTCCACATTGGCCTCCTCACGGTATCCCTTCAGCCATTCCCCCCTGACATGAGCTCCGGTATACTGTCCGCGGATTGCAGCCCGGTGTACCTCGTCGCTGCCGATCGGCCTGAGCGACTCAAACACCTTTACAAGTTCGTTCCTTATGGAGGTAGAATCTATTGATGACGGAGGTTCCATCGCTACAAAACCCACGAGATGCATAAGGTGATTCTGCACCATGTCGCGCAGTGCGCCCGAACCTTCATAATAAGATCCCCTCGTCTCAACGCCAAGTGTCTCCGAGGAGGTTATCTCTACATGATGAACATAATTTCGGTTCCAGAGCGGTTCAAAAATGCCGTTGGAAAACCTGGTAACCAAAATATTCTGCACCGTCTCCTTTCCCAGGTAATGGTCAATACGGAATATCTGGCCTTCGTTCCATGTCTCGAGAAGAGTCCTGTTGAGTTTTTCCGCACTACTGTAACCGTAACCGAACGGCTTCTCAATTATCATCCTCTTCCAGCCGTCCCCCTCATTGTTCAGTCCCTGTAGGGCCAGGTTGCGGGGTATAACATCATACAGATCAGGAGGAACGGAAAGATAGAAAAGTGTGTTTCCTCCAACACCGAACTTCTGCCTGATAATCTCCATGAAATCAGGAAGACGTTTGTATTCACCCGCAACGGATGTGTCAAAACCGATGTAATGAAACAAAGCAACAAACTCATCGGTATTTGTTCCGGACCTTTCATCTGCGGATCCGGCCAGAGTCCTTTTCACCTCCACGCGATATGCCTCATCAGTAACTGCGGTCCTGCCCGTGGCAACCACGGCGTACCGTTCAGGCATCAGCTTCTCAGCATGAAGGGCATACAATGCCGGCACTATCTTTCTCATGGCCAGGTCACCCCTGCCTCCAAAAATCACAATTATCAGATTGTCAGGCCTCTCCATATATTTGATTTCGATTGTCCAGCTTACACACTCTCCGGTACCTGAGGCTCGTCCGCCCGAATACCTGATATGAGGGAATCTTCAGCCACATGGCGTAACCCGGTAACATAAACAAATATAAAAAAAGCAGTAACGTAACCAACTCATGAACGAAAAATGAGCTGAAATTGCCGCTCCTCCAGAATGATATTCTATGTAATTGAATATCTATTACTTAGTATTATCACTTATAGGAGTGTTGCTTTTTTCAACATATGTATATTATTTAAACACTACTCTATTTTATTCGTTATCTGTTACTTGCGTCGTTTGATAATAATATCTGTAGTATTTTTCAACACTTCCGGATGGCATAAGGATTGGGCAGAACACGTTATGTGTCTCTATATCTTTATGTTATAACGTTTGGCATTGGAATTGAATTGGAAATATACATTAGTGTCAATCATCAACAATTAAAGAAATGAAAAGTATAATTCCGTTGACAATGTGCCTGATGATGCTTTGTTCCGGTATCACGGCCGGTCAGAAAGGCAAGAATGAACCTGCTCAGAATCCCGTAAACCGGGTCAGTATAGCAAGTGACACAGAAACTGAGGCCCTGACAAGGTTGTGGATAGAAGGGTTTCGCGTAGAATACCCTGAAGCAGAGGTGATCACTCTGACCTCAGAGGAGTTTGCGGGCGCGGACATTATGTTCGTCACCGGCAGTTCATCAGGCAGCGCCGGAGAGACGGCTGCCTGGAAAACAGTTGTGGGGCGCGATGTAATTGTCCCGGTTGTGAGTACGACGAGTCCTTTCCTTGCCGGCATCTCAGAAAGAGGAGGAATCTCTCCGGAGAAGTATGGCGCGATACTGTCTGCCGACGGCACACCCACCTGGGGTGACATTCTCAATAATGATGACCCCTCCCCTGTCATCGTCCTGATACCTGATGAGATGAGCCTGATAAGTGCTCTGTCACGGTTCGTCAAAAAGGATCCGGCACTTGTCAGAGCCACTTCCTCGCTCTCCTCCGACAACGTTCCTGCTGCCGTAAGAAGTAACCCCCGTGCAATAGCATTCTGCCGCCTGGCGGATATAACCGATAAAACAGGACTGGCATTCATTGATGGCATACAAATAATACCTGTTGATGTGAACAACAACTCAAGGTCGGACTATTTCGAACAGTTCTATGCCGATTGCAACAGTTTCAGCAGAGGAGTCTACATTGGCAAGTATCCGAAGGCACTGTGCAATAATATCTATGCTGTCTCAAGCGCAAATCCTTTGCCGGGAGCACCCTCAGACATGATAAGGTATGTTCTGTCCGGCGGTCAACCCCTCCTTGCGGAAACAGGCTTTACAGCCCTTGCACCCGGAGAAGGCGTGATCAGAACGGATGCATTGGTTCCTGACCAGGCTCTGATGACGGCCGGCAGCGAAGGCGGTCCGGCATTAAGGGCATGGATATGGATCCTGGCTGTGGTCGTGGCAGTTACATCTGCGGCATATGCAATATACCGGTTAACCAGGTCAGGCGCAGAGGAGATCGTTATACCCAACCGGAAGCCATCATTGGCTTTCAGCCTGAACTCTCTGATCACCCCCGCCGGAATACTGTTTGACAGAGGCCATACATGGGCTTTCATGGAAAAGGACGGGCTTGTAAGGGTAGGCATTGACGACTTCCTTCAGCATGTAACCGGTTCCCTGAGCCGCCTCAGAATGAAGGAGCCCGGAGAAATGGTGCACAAGGGCGAGCATGTGGTATCTGTCGTACAGAACGGCAAACAGCTTGACATCAAATCTCCGGTAAGCGGCAGAATAGTCATGCGTAATGAGAAGCTGTCGGCTGATACGGCGATAATGAACAACTCACCCTATGATGAGGGCTGGATATATGCCGTTGAACCTGATAACTGGGACAGGGAATCACCCCTGCTGTACAAAGCCGGGAAATATATTGATTACCTGAAAGAGGAAATAGCACGTATCAGGGATTTTTTCACGGTAATACCCGGACCTGTCGAAACAAGATACGCCCATGTGGTTTTACAGGATGGAGGTGAGTTTAAAGAGGGATTTCTCGGGGAATTCGGACCTGAGGTCTGGGAAGAGTTCCAGAATGAGTTCCTGAAATAAGAGCTGACATCAGGTCCGCAGTGGCTACCCGAAGATTTTTTTGTACATTGTAGAGGATTTATACACTCAAGCCACTCCCCTCCGGAAGAGAGGTGCAGAGCTGCGAAGAGATGTAGAAGTTCTAAAAACAACCGCAATGGCAACCTCCGGTGAAAAGAGCCCCCTTCGCAGATCATGGCTGACCCGTCTCATCAGCAGCTTCAGACTCAAATCAACGATCTACAGCAGGGTTGTGGGCATAATCGCATTTGCAGCTGTTGCCCTTTTTATTGCGTTCACTGTCATCTTCAGGACAGTTTATGTTAATTATTTCAACACTGTACTCAAACAGAACGGGAATAACATCGGCGCCATAGTGGAGGGAGCACTGTACACCTCAATGCTTGAGAATGACAAGAGCACCCTCCACGGAACACTGGACATCATTAATACCATGCCGGGCATTGACGATGTCAATCTGTATGACCAGAATGACAACCTGGCCTATTCTTCCTTCACCGCTGAAACGGAATATCACAGTAACCCGGACTGTATTGCATGTCACTCCAATCTCAGTGAAATGTTCGCCAGGAGAGAGAGGAGCTACACTATCATAGATGAGAAGAGTGACTGCAGCATGAATCCCAACCGGCCTGGCCAGAGGCACCTGCTTATAAGGAGGCCGATCCTGAACGAGATGTCATGCTACACTGCCTCATGCCACGCACACAGTGAAACCGACGAGGTGCTCGGCTCACTGATAATAAGGATGCCTCTGAAGGATCTCGACAATGCCCTGCATAAATCCTCCGTGGAGTTTCTCCTTATGGCACTGATCATTACCGTCATCATTGTGCCGACGTTGATTCTCTTTACCAGAAAGAAGATCAAGAACCCTCTGAACAGCATTATAAGAGCGAGTGAGGCGGTTTCGGCCGGCGAGATGAAGACCAGGCTGGACATACGGCCCGACCTGCTTGACGATATGAAGATGGTTTCCCTGGCATTCAATAACATGCTCGACCACATTGACAACGCAACTGAGGAGCTGGAGAACTGGTCCAAACAACTTGAGTACAAGGTTCAGAAAAAGTCCGAAGAGCTTTCGGAAGCACAAAATGAGCTTATCAATGTTGAAAGGATAGCCTCGCTCGGCAAGCTCTCGGCATCAGTGGCACACGAAATAAACAACCCGTTGTCGGGGATCCTTGTTTATACGAAACTGGTTTACAAGCAGCTGGATGCTCAGGATATGGATCCCGAAAAGAAGGAGAACATGCTCCGCAAGCTCAAGCTCATTGAGGCCGAGACCAAGCGCTGCGGAGATATTGTAAAGGGGCTTCTCGATTTCTCCCAGAAAGACCAGGATGACTTCGAGGTGAGACACCTGAATGACCTTGTGAAGGAGACGCATGATCTGATGATGCATCACATAAAGATCGCCAACATCACCTTCCTGACAGATCTGTCAGCCCGTTCTGATCTCATCTTCTGCAGTCCCAACCAGATAAAGCAGGCATGCATCGCTCTGCTGGTAAACGCCTCCGAAGCGGTGACCGATAACGGCGAGATCGTTCTCCGGACAAAAAACAGTGAGAGGGATACTGTAAGACTTGAGATATCGGATAACGGCTCGGGCATAGCTCCTGAAGATATCCCGCACATCTTCGAGCCTTTCTTCTCGACAAAACGAGATGCCAGGGGCATCGGGCTGGGACTCCCGATCGTTCACGGGATAGTGCAGAATCACGGCGGCAGGATAGAGGTGGATTCCGTGACAGGCAGAGGAACCACAATGTCACTGGTTTTTCCTTTAAAAAACGTATAAGTGGGATGATATGGCAGAAAAGATTTCCATTCTGATTGTTGATGACGAAGAGTCTGTCAGGGATTCATTGCTGAACTGGTTCATCGAGGACGGCTACAGCGTGGAGTGTGCCGAGAACGCAAAAAAAGCACTACAGCTTCTTGAGCTCAGGGATTTTGACATCATCCTTGCAGACATAAAGATGCCGGGCATGGACGGGATGGAGATGCACAGGCGCATTAAGGCCCTGAACAAGGACTCCATCGTCATCATCATGACTGCATTCGCATCTGTTGACACGGCTGTGCAGGCGCTCAAAGACGGTGCCTTTGATTATGTCACCAAGCCTTTTGATCCGGATGACCTGTCGCATCTTATCCGCAATGCTGCGGCACAGATTACCCTTAAAGGGGAGAATGAGGCCCTGAAAAACAGAGTTACCAGCCTGGAAGCCATAGATGATTTTGTCGGTCAGAGCGACGCCATCCGAAAGGTGCTTGTTCAGATTGAGAGTGTAGCACAGTCAAACTCCTCTGTAATAATCACAGGTGAGAGCGGCACGGGCAAGGAGCTGGTTGCAAGGGCAATACATTCAAACTCTGCCCGCAGGTACTTCCCGCTCATCAGTGTCCATTGCGGGGCGCTGACCGAAAGCCTGCTCGAAAGTGAACTCTTCGGTCATGAAAAAGGCGCCTTCACAGGTGCCACATTCAACCGCAAGGGCCGGTTCGAAATGGCCGACGGCGGCACTATCTTCCTTGACGAGATAGCAACCATCTCACCAAAGATGCAGATCGAGCTGCTGAGAGTCCTTGAAACCAAAAGCTTCGTCCGCGTGGGCGGCAACAGGGAGATCACATCCGACTTCAGGGTAATATGCGCCACTAACAGGGACCTGAAAGGCATGGTGGCCAACGGTACTTTCCGGGAAGATCTCTTCTACAGGCTGAATGTTGTCAATATCCACATTCCGCCGTTGCGCGAAAGGCCTGAAGATATTCCGCTGCTTGTCAGTCACTTCATAAAAAAGTACTGCAATGCCATGAGCCGCGACATGATAACGGTTGATGCAGCAGCACTCAAACACCTGGAAAAGTTCGAATTCCCCGGGAATGTTCGGGAGCTGGAGAACATGATCGAACGTGCGATAGTCATCGGCAACGGAAAGGAGATTAAGCTGAAAGACCTCCCAATGGGTAAGGAGAGTACCGGCAGCTCCGTGGAAAGTCTGGAAGAGCTTGAGAAGAGACACATTGAGGATATCCTCATAAAATACAGCTGGAATGTATCCCGCTCTGCCAGAGCCTTAAACGTTGACAGAGTGACTCTTTACAACAAAATCAGGAAGTATGGTCTGAAGCAGAAAGATTAGCCATCAACGATCCTTGCTCATTGAAAGAGAAAAAGATAATATTGCTCTCCAACGGCCCGTTTGAAAAGGAGTTTCTGAGAAGGATCGCACTGGCAGTTGAATCCGAATTCAGGCACCAGGTCAGCACCGAGGAGTGTCACCTGGATCTCAACCCCTATTATCATCCGGCGAGGCGGCAGTATGACGGAAATAAGCTCCTCCGTCATCTTGACGGATGTATCCACAATAAATATGAACGTCTGATCTGTCTTTTCAGGATTGACCTTTACATTCCCATCCTCACTTACATCTTCGGACAGGCTGTGCTTGGTGAAAAGACTGCAATTGCCTCCATATACCGGCTGAGGAATGAGCTCTACGGCCTGGGCAAGGATGAAGGTCTGCTTCTCTCCAGAGCCATCAAGGAAGTTATACATGAGCTGGGCCACACATTCGGGCTTCTGCACTGCCATGTCCCAACCTGTGTCATGCGTTCAAGTACCTATGTCGAGGATATCGACCAGAAAAGCAGCACTCTCTGCAACAGATGCCGGATGCTCTTTGAGGAGGGGCAGAAATGAAGGAGGGTGCCCTTCCTGATTGAATTACACCCTCCTGATGATATTACCCTGCGATTGTTTTATTTCGCCTTGAAACCGAACATTATGGCCACGCAACCGCTGGCGGGAAGTTCATCCTTTATGCCTGATGTTGTCACCTTGATCATTATCTTAAGCTGCTGGCTTGCCTCCAGTTTGAAATCCCAGATATTGGCAAGGTCACCCTCCCTGTTCGAGTAGAGCACCTTTCCGGTGGCATCGAGCACGGTGAACTCGATAGGCGGAAGTCCGTCAGCACCGCAGATCACGAGCCGGTAATCAAGATCAGAATAAAAGGTCTTGTATAGCTCAGCCTCCTCTCCTTCAACAAGCACTGCCGCATGGTAGTTGCCGTCATGAAGATAGGCCCCCAGCTCCTTTTTGCACAGCGACTTGGCAAATCCCTTGCACTGTGCGGCTGCTTCTCCGCCCCCGATAAGTGAGAGAAGGACTGCAAATATTATTGTCTGTATAATCTGTTTCATCGGACTCTATTTTACATATGCGTTTCTGATCTCTCCTACCTTCTCCTTGATAGCCGTGAAAACCTCCGGTTTCATCTCCGACAGTGCCGAGCCCGTGATCTCCGTCACTCCGGTTGCCCGGTCCAGCTGTGCCGATGAAGGCGCCGCCGAACGCTCAACCTTGTCAAAGAGGAGCTTCAGTTCCCTTATGGGACCCAGCAGTTCCTGTATGGCGCTGTTGTCATTGTAGGTCTCAAGCAGACGTATCATGTCATCAACTGACATCTTCTGATCAGCGATGGTGCCCACCAGCTTATTGCCCTTGAAGTTCTTCATCTCTACCATATTGGTGGAGATGTAGAGCCCTTCAATAAATCCGCCGGCGATTATCGTGGCGGCAACGGCATGCTGTTCGTCATCCTCCAGGTAAGCCTGCGAGTTGAGGAAGGTTTCCGAAACAATCTCCATGATCACATCACGGTTGTTGATGTTCTGTTCCAGCCTCTCAATTGTGGATTCGTCTATTGCATCAAGTATTCCAAGCCCTGTCGCCATATTCTCGGCTGCCTCCATATAGTTGACCAGGAGTGAAGTCTCATCATACATACTCGCAAAACTGAGATCACAGACAAAAATCCCGAGGTTGAGAGCCATACTCTTGCTTGTGGTGTAGTTGGCCCGGTTCTCAACGGGATTAAGCAGTGTGGCATCAAAAGCGGCTCCTGCCTCCTTGATCAGCTGCGCTACCTCCAGGGGAGTGGGAAGAGCATTGAAAACCTTCTCCGCGGTTTTTATCTGCTCCATGGTCTGCTCATCAGCACTGACAGCTTCCGTGGTTGCCCTGGGGCTCTCTCCTTTTGTCTTTCCCTTGCATGAGGTGATGACCATACAGATCGAGAGAGCTGTCACTCCCAGGATAAGCGGCAGAATTTTAAGCTTAATGTTCATAATGATCTTGGTTTTTAGAGTTCACAGGCTTACATCCGACCAAATTACCATATATTTTTTTATTAATCAAATGTGCCCTTAAGTTATTATTACACATAAATTTGTTAAAAACTTACCATAAATGATCAAGTCTGAAAAGAAACTTGCTGAGCTACGCAAAATACTCAGTAACGCAAAGTATAACGAGATTTATGACCGGATTAGTATACTCCGGGCCGAAGAACCTTTTGAGGGTGCGATCAGCCTCCTGGCACGCTTCTACGATGAGACGGAGAGGGAAGAGATAAAAAAGGCAATATCCGCCTTTTTCAATGACATGAAGGAGAGATCGGGACGCGCTGAGGTGATAGGTTCGCTTGAGTCAGTGAAGAAGCCGGAAACAAAGGCCATGCTGGCATCTTCATGCTGGCAGTCCGGACTCGATTACTCGGAATATGCCATACCTCTTGGCGAGGCTTTCATGTACGGCGATTACATGACCTCCCTTGAGTGCTTCACGGTGCTTGAAAACTGTATTGACACAATCAGCGCCAGCGACAAAACCAGTCTCATTGCCAGCCTGAGTAAGGCAATAGCACAGTTTGACGCTCCCCTGCACAAACTGACGGAGGAGCTTATCTCGGTGCTCAGACAGTAGCCGTTTGCTAAATGTAGGAGCTGTAATGCTTCATGAACTGCGATCTCTCGAAGAGAGCCGGGTTGTCTATGTTACGGTAGTTAAGCCTTCCCCGAAAATCATCGATGGTCTTGAACTCCTTGTCATCCATCCACTTATGTATTGCCTCATTGATCTCGGAAATAACCCTGAAACCTCTCCTGTAGAGAGCTGAACAGACCTGTACCGTGGTGGCCCCGGCCAGAAGATACTTGATGGCATCTTCCCCGGTGTACACCCCCGTGGTGGCTGAGATGTCAATCCTGATATCCTGTGCACTGACCATCCCCACCCAGCGCAGTACATAGCGCTGTTCAACAGGATTTGAGAGTACGGAGGCAGGAACAATCTCCATGGTGTTTATGTCAAAGTCAGGCTCATAGAACCTGTTGAACATGACGATGCCGGAAGCGCCGTGGTTACGTGTCTGCCAGGCGAAATTGAGCAGATTCGAGAAGCGCAGGCCAATCTTTACCGTAACCGGTATCTTCAGTTTCCTTGTGAGACTTTCAATGATCCTGAAGTAGACATTTTCAGCATCCGTGCTCTTCTGACCTTTATCCACAGGTATGAAGAATATGTTCACCTCCAGGGCACTGGCACCCGCCTTCTCTATCTCAACGGCAAAATCGGTCCATCCTTTTTCGGAAAAGCAGTTGATACTGGCTATCACCGGTATCTGTACGCTCCTGCGGGCATTTCTGATCAGCTCAAGATAGGTCTCGACGCTGTTGGTGCGGGTATAGTATTGCAGGTAATCGTCGGCCTCGGGATATGATCCTTCTGATGACATCGAGTGAGCCAGGGAGACTATCTGTTCCTCGAACAGGGACTTGAGTACCACAGCCCCGGCACCGGCTGCCTCTGCCTCCTTTATTGAATCAACCTTTGATGTGAAATTGGAACTCCCGGCTATGACAGGACTCTTCAGATCCAGTCCCAGGTAACGTGTACTGATTGTGCTCATTTTATCTTTTAATTCGTTCTCCAAATATAAGTGTTCCGACCCTTATCATGGTGCTTCCTTCTTCGACGGCGACAGGCCAGTCGCCGGTCATTCCCATGGATATCTCCCTGAAGAATTCGCTCTCACTGAAATGCCTTTCACGCATATTCCTGAATATCAGTGCCAGCGTTCGGAATTCTCTTCTCACCTGTTCCATGTCATCGGTGAAGGTTGCCATTCCCATCACGCCGCAGATGCGGGCTGCACGAAGTGAGGCTGCCACCTCGGTCCAGTGCGTGCTGTCGGCCTCATCAATACTGAAACCCTGCTTGGTCTCCTCCGAGGCTATATGAAACTGCAGGAGGCAATCGATATTCTTTTCCTGTCTGACAGCCTCGTCATCAATCTTTTGAAGGAGCCTCAGCGAATCCACTGACTCTATCACGGAGGCCGCGGCTACTGCCTGCCTGACCTTGTTCGACTGCAGGTGGCCTATGAGATGCCAGCTGACATCAGGTGGCAGAAGGTCCTTCTTCGCTGTCAGCTCCTGTACCCGGTTCTCACCGAGAAGCCTCAATCCTGCCGTGTATGCTTCCAGTGCCTCCTCCGCACTGCGGGTTTTGGTTACCGCAACGATCTTTACCTCCCCGGGAAGCTCCCCAAGCAGGTTTTCAATATTCGTTGCAATCATTCCCATGATACCGGATGGACTCTGTCAGTCAAGCTTATGAATTACCAGTCCGCTTCTAAGTTTGGGTTCAAACCAGGTTGTCTTCGGGGGCATGATGTTGCCGGTGTCGGCGATGGTTATAAGCTGCTGCATCGATACCGGGAAGAGGGCAAAGGCAACCTTCATCTCACCGCTGTCAACCCTCTGCTTCAGGGCACCGAGGCCTCTGATGCCACCGACAAAATCGATGCGCTTCGACCTCCGCAGATCCTGTATGTCAAGCAGCGGAGCCAGCACCTTCTCCGTAAGAATGGTGACGTCAAGCACACCTATCGGGTCACTGTCGTCACAGGTACCCTTAAGGGCGGTGAGACTGTACCACTGTCCGTCAAGGTACATTCCGAAATTATGCAGCTTACGGGGACGGTATGTCCTGGTACCCCTGGCGGATACGGTAAACGACTCCTTAAGACGTTCCAGAAACTGTTCCGGAGTCATGCCGTTCAGGTCCTTCACAACCCTGTTGTAATCGAGTATCTTGAGCTGGTCATCCGGAAAGTGCACTGCAAGAAAGAAGTTGTACTCCTCGTCACCGCGGTGCGAAGGATTTTGCTCCCTCTTCTCCTTCCCGACAAGGGCGGCAGCAGCCGTACGGTGATGTCCGTCAGCCACATACATGAAGGGCACCTCTTCGGCAAAGAGAGACTCTATTTTATCATTCGTATCCCTGTCGCGGACAACCCAGAAGTGATGACCTATGCCGTCCTCAGCCACAAAATCGTATTCCGGTTTCTCCTTCCTGACAATCCGCTCGACAATCCTGTCAAGCTTCCTGACGGCAGGATATGCAAAGAATACAGGCTCAATGTTGGCATTATTGGATCGCACGTGGACCATGCGGTCCTCCTCCTTATCCGGCCTTGTCAGCTCATGCTTCTTGATGACACCCGAGAGATAGTCATCCACCGATGCTGCACCCACGATGCCGTACTGGGTGCGTCCCTTCATTGTCTGGGCATAGATGTAAAAATGGGGCGATTCATCCTGCACAAGCCATCCTCTCTCCTGCCAGGCCGTGAAGTTTTCAAAAGCCTTCCTGTAGACCTCCTCCGAATGCACGTCAGTGCCTTCGGGCAGGTCTATCTCTGACCTGGTGATGTGAAGAAGGGATCTCTCCCTGCCTTCAGCCATGACGGCAGCCTCTGCCGAATTCATGACATCATAGGGAAGGCAGGCAATCTCCGATGCCATGCTGGCCGGCGGACGCACTCCCCGGAACGGTTTAACAACAGCCATATCTGAAAATTAATAAATTCCTATTTTGGTTTGTTTACCCTGAAGGTCTCGTCACCTGTAGCGAAGAAGGAGACTATCTGTCTTGCTGCTGCCACGCCTGCGTTGATATTTGCCTCTTCCGTCTGTGCGCCCATCTTCTTCGGGGTGAAGAAACAGCGTCCGGCAAACTTTTCTGCAAACAGTGAAGCATTGTCGGGAGCCACATCTGAGAGATACCTGATGTCACCTCTCTTTTCCATCACCGATGCGAGTTCAGCCTCGTTGATTACCTCCTTGCGGGCAGTATTCACCAGCACGCCGCCGGACGGCATCAGTGAGATCACTCTTTCGCCTATCGATCCCCTGGTCTTGTCATTGGCCGGTATGTGAAGCGAGACGTACTGACATGTGGAATAGAGTTCCTCAACAGTTTCAACGGGAGTGACACCGGCTTCACGTATTGTCTTCTGATCCACAAACGGATCGTACGCGTATGTCTCCATGCCGAATCCTGAGGCTATGCGGGCCATGCACCTGCCAACATATCCGAAGGCATGAAGTCCCAGTCTCTTGCCCATGAGCTCTGACCCCGTCTTGCCGTCGAAGCCTCCGCGTGCAGCATAGAGCATCATTCCGAAAGCCAGTTCGGCAACAGCGTTGGAGTTCTGGCCGGGGGTATTCATGGCCACGACACCGGAAGCAGTGCATCCGTTAAGGTCGAGATTATCGTAGCCGGCACCTGCTCTTACTACTATCTTCAGTTTCGGAGCAGCAGCCAGGAGAGCCGCATCCACAATGTCAGAACGGACAATCAGTGCATCGGCATCGGCTGCTGCAGCGTGCAGATCCTGCGGAGAGCTGTACTTCTCAAGGAGAGCCAGGGTATGCCCGCCCTTCTCAGCCACGTCTCGTATCTGCGAAACGGCCAGGGGAGCAAAAGGTTTTTCTGTGGCTACAAGTATTTTCATGATGCTGCGGTTTAGTTTTTCTTTTCAAACTCCTTCATGCAATCAACCAGGGCTGCCACACTCTCAACAGGCAGTGCGTTATAGAGTGAGGCGCGGAAACCTCCAACGGAACGGTGACCGGCAATCCCTATCATGCCTTTTGACTTGGCAAAGTCGGCAAAGTCCTTCTCCAGCTCGGTGTAACCCTCTGACATAACAAAGCATGCGTTCATCAGCGACCTGTCATTATGGTCGGGAACGGTTGCCATGAAGAGCTTGTTGCGTTCTATCTCGTCATATAGCATGGCAGCCTTCTCCCTGTTGATCCTCTGCATCGCGCTGAGTCCGCCCTTCTGCTTCAGCCACTCAAGGGTCTTCAGGGCCGCAAAGACAACCATTACCGGCGGTGTGTTGAACATCGACTCCTTTTCAATGTGGGTCTTGTAATTGAGCATCGTGGGAATCGGGCGTGTCACTTTGCCAAGCACTGAATCCTTGATGATCACAAAGGTAACCCCTGCCGGGGCAAGGTTCTTCTGTGCACCGCCATAGATGACAGAATATTTGGAGACGTCGACAGGCCGGCTGAAGATATCCGATGACATGTCAGCCACAAGCGGCACTGAGACATCAGGATCCTCCTTCAGCTGCGTGCCGTAAATGGTATTGTTGGTTGTGATGTGAAAATAGTCGGCGTCAGATGGAACAGTGTAGCCTTTGGGAATGTAGTTGAAGTTTTTGTCTTTCGATGAAGCCACCTCCACAACCTCCCCGAAGAGCCGTGCCTCCTTGAGTGCCTTGCCGGCCCACTCGCCGGTGTTGAGGTATGCAGATTTCTTCTCCATGAGGTTCATCGGCAGCATTGCAAACTGCAGGCTTGCCCCTCCTCCCAGGAAAATGACGGAATAACCCTCAGGAACATCCAGCAGTTCCTTCACGTGACTAACCGCACTCTCCATCACTGCCACAAATTCCTTGCTGCGATGGGAGACCTCCATGATTGAGAGGCCGGTGCCTGCAAAATCCCTGATTGCTTCAATCACCATATCATTGGTATACTGAGGCATGATTGAAGGGCCTGCGTAAAAGTTGTGTTTTTTCATCTCTGTAAAGTTTATTTTGTTAATCTGTTTATTCCGTTATGCAATTGCCGTCGCCGGGTGCCGTCAGCCGGTCATCTTTCCCCTGTCACAGTGCCACCAGCTTTCCGTCGCGCAAAACCGGTATCTTCTCCGTCACATCAAATGTATGACAAAATTCGAGACAGTCATCCAGCCCCTTGTCCCTGAGTCTTGATCTCTGTGCTGCTTTTTCCACATATCCCAGAAGATCATCCTTTGCCATCTTCCAAAGGTCAGTCGCAGCATGGACCGAATCACAGATGGTGACAAACCCGCCGTCCCTGAGCAGCCTCTCGGCAATGGCGCCTGCGCAGAGCGTATCCTCGAGGTTGAAACGGTTCTTCCACCCGGCGCAGACGATGACCACCTTTCTGTCCTGCATCTCAAGCCAGCTGCAGAGTGTTGAGAAGTTGAGATAGGATCCTATCACCACCTGATGACACTCTGAGGCCCTGTTCATGATCCCCGTGCCGTTGGTGGTGCTGTAGACCACGCTCCTCCCCTGCACTTTCTCAGCGGTGAAGTTGAATGGCGAATTGCCGAAGTCGGCGAAGCTGAGCACAAAACCGTCACGCTCGGCCGCAAGAAGATGCCCCTTTCCCTTCATCTCCTTCGCCTCCTCCACCGTGGATACCGGGATGACCTCCTTCACGCCGTTGGCAAAGGCATTGCAAATTGAGCTTGTGGCGCGCAGGATGTCAACAACCACAATTATCGCCTCACGGTCTTCGTGTGCGTTGAAGAGCGCAGGAGTAAAGCATATTTCAAGCCACTTCCGTGTCATTTTCTCATGGGGGCAACGGATGTTACTGTTTCTTGTAAAACGGCAGGGATGTGACCCTGGCCTTCAGGTCTTTCCCCCTGACACGGATAAATATCTCACTGTCTGTCTTCCAGAAGTTGCGTTTCAGGTATGCCATCCCTATGCCCTGCCTGAGCATGGGTGACATCGTCCCTGAGGTGACCTCTCCTATGTTGTTGCCTTCGGCGTCAACAACCTCGTAATGTTGCCTGGGGATGCCCTTGTCTACCATAATGAAGCCTTTCAGGCGCCGGTCTGTTCCCTCCTCCTTCTGTCTGATCAGCAGCTCCCTGTCGATGAACTCCTTGCCTGGCACGAATTTCGTGATCCAGCCCAGCCCTGCCTCGATGGGTGAAGTGGTATCATTGATGTCATTGCCGTAGAGACAGAATCCCATCTCAAGGCGCAGGGTGTCCCTGGCGCCCAGGCCCACCGGCCTGATGCCATACTCTTCACCGGCCTTGAAGACCTCCTCCCACAGGCGGGGGGCATCCTCATTCCTGACATATATCTCACATCCGCCTGCGCCGGTATATCCTGTGGTTGACAGGATCACCTTTTCAATCCCGGCAAAAGTCAGCACCTTGAAGGTATAATACTCCATATCCGTTATCGGCTCATCAGTCAGCTTCTGCATTGCCTGCAGGGCCAGCGGACCCTGTATCGCCAGCTGGGCAGTCCATTCGGAAGCATTGTGCAGCTCCTTGCCCGGACCGGCTTCGATGCCGAAGCGACCGGCGTGACTGGCACACCACTCCCAGTCCTTGTCAATGTTTGCCGCATTGACCACGAGAAGATACTTGTCCACACTGAAACGATAGATGAGAAGATCATCAACTATTCCTCCACTGCCGTTGGGGAAACATGTATACTGCACCTTTCCGTCAGTCAGCGCCGACACGTCGTTGGTGGTGATATACTGCAGGAAATCAAGTGCCCGTGGCCCGTTTACCCAGAACTCCCCCATATGGGAGACATCAAAGACACCCACCTTCTCCCGTACCGTTGTATGTTCCTCATTTATCCCTGCGTACTCAACAGGCATGTTATAACCGGCAAAAGGAATGATCCTGGCACCAAGAGCCTCATGGAACTTAAGAAACGGAGTATTTTTCATGATAAAACTTTTTGTATCACAAGCAAAAGTATCAATTTTAACCAGAATAATTGATGCGATAAATCATGTTTGGCCGCGCTCTTTTAGAGACTCCTGCAGCGCTGAAGGTTACATTATTTCTATATTTGTATCCGGAACCAAAGTTCATTCTAATGGAATATACCATATTCAAGCCTGAATACCTCGTCACCGTCACCGGTGGTGATCCGGAAGTGATGGAGGAGATAGCAGGAATCTTTATGAACCAGATCCCGGAGTTTGTTACTGAGATGAATGAGCTCCTTGAGAATGAAAAGTACCATGAGCTTGGGCTTCTGGCTCACAAGGCCAAGGGATCGGTATCAGTGATGGGTATGGATGATACCGCCATAATGCTCAAGGAGTTTGAGCTGTTGGCCAAGGCGGGTGAACAGAAGGAAAGGTACCGCGATTTCATACAGAAGTTCCGGGACGATGCTTCGACGGTGACGGCTGAGTTAAGGGACTATCTCTCCAGGTCAAGATAGTTGCTCATGGTGATCTCTGAAAGAATTGACGGCATTGAGGTGGTAAGCTTCACCACTGACAGGATCAATGCCCTGAATGTCGACAGTATCAGGCCTGGCATCCTGAAACTCTTCGAAACCCCCTTCACGAAGGTGGTTATAGACCTTGCCGGCGTCGACTACCTCGACAGCACCGCATTTGCCATGATTCTGCACCTGCTGAGGGTCTCGCACTCAAATTACTGCACCATCAGGCTCTGTGGCCTGACACCTTCAGCCAGTGAGCTCTTCGAACTCCTGCAGCTTCACAAGGCCCTTGATATCCACACCGACCGCGAGAGCTGTCTCGAGAGTTACCGTCGCAACGGACCTTCGTACTAGCTGTTGCCTATCACAAGGTTACCTCCCCGGATATCTATCCTTACCACCTTTTCCTTGTCGACCTCGCCGGCAATTATTGCCTTTGACAGCTCATTTACTATCTCCTTTTGAATCAGCCGTTTCACCGGCCGCGCCCCGAACAGCGGGTCAAAACCCCTGTCGGCAAGCCACTCTACTGCCCTCTCCGAAAGCTCACTCCTGATGCCCTTTTCCTCAAGCATGCGCGCCACCCTGCCGAATTGCAGCCTTACTATCTCGCGTATCTGCTCAACCGTCAGAGGCCTGAACATGACGATCTCGTCAACACGGTTTACAAACTCGGGCCTGAGCGTATTCCTGAGCAGCTGTATCAACTCATTCCGCAGTCTTTCAGCCTTCTCTTCATCAAACTCCCCGTTGCTCTCCCCGATGCTCTCGCGTATAAGCGCAGACCCAAGGTTTGATGTCATGATGACAATGGTGTTCCGAAAGTTGACCGTCCTTCCCTTGTTATCTGTCAGCCGGCCATCGTCAAGAACCTGGAGCAGTATGTTGAAAACATCGGGATGTGCCTTCTCTATCTCATCGAGGAGCACTACCGAGTAGGGTTTGTGCCTTATTGCCTCGGTAAGCTGCCCTCCCTCATCATAACCCACATATCCGGGAGGCGCTCCCACAAGCCTTGATACGCTGTGTCTCTCCTGGTACTCGGTCATGTCTATCCGCGTCATCAGGTTTTCATTGTTGAAGAGGTATTCCGCCAGTGCCCGTGCCAGCTCCGTCTTGCCAACACCCGTGGTGCCGAGAAAAATAAAGGAGCCGACAGGCTTCCTGTCATCCTGCAGGCCGGCCCTGGATCTGCGGACGGCGTCGGATACGGCTGCTATGGCCTCATCCTGACCCACCACCCGTTTATGCAGCTCCTCCTCGAGTCTCAGGAGCTTGTCCCTCTCACTCTCAAGCATGCGTGTTACCGGGATACCGGTCCAGCGTGACACTATCTCTGCAATATCGTCAGCGCGCACATCATCCCGAACCATTGAGCCTGAATCCCTCTTCTCCTCTATCTCTTTCTGCAATGCAGCCGACTCGCTCTCATTCTCCACCAGCCGTCCGTAACGTATCTCGGCCACCCTGCCGTAGTCACCCGCCCTCTCAGCACTCTCAGCCTGGAACCGCAGCTCCTCAGCCTCCTGCTTCTTCTTCTGGAGGTTCTCAACAAGATCCTTCTCGGAACGCCAGCGGGCCTTCATCTCATCGCGGTTTGCCGCGAGGTCGGCAATCTCCCTGGAGAGCTCCTTCTCCTTTGCGGTGTCACCGTCGCGGCGCACTGCCTCACGCTCTATCTCCAGCTGCCTGATGAGCCTGTCAGCACTGTCTATCTCCTCCGGCACGGAGTTCATCTCCAGCCTGAGGCGGGCAGCCGCCTCGTCAATCAGATCAATGGCCTTGTCAGGAAGAAACCTGTCAGTGATGTACCTGTATGACAGGTCAACAGCTGCAATTATCGCCTCATCCCTTATTATCACCTTATGATGAGCCTCATACTTCTCCCGCAGCCCTCGCAGTATTGAGATTGCATCAGCCCTGTCCGGCTCATTGATCATGACCACCTGGAAACGGCGTTGCAGGGCCTTGTCCGTCTCAAAATACTTCTGGTACTCGTTAAGCGTGGTGGCACCGATGGCGCGCAACTCACCCTTGGCCAGTGCCGGCTTGAGAATGTTGGCGGCATCCATAGCCCCCTCACCCTTGCCGGCGCCGACAAGCGTGTGTATCTCGTCAATGAAGAGAATCACTTCGCCGTCAGATGCTATCACCTCATTCACAACCGATTTGAGCCTCTCCTCGAATTCACCCTTGTATTTGGCTCCCGCTATCAGGGCTCCCATATCCAGTGAATAGATCTTCCTGTCAAGGAGACCCTCGGGCACGTCGCCACGGACAATGCGGTGGGCAAGGCCCTCGGCGATGGCGGTCTTGCCGACGCCGGGCTCTCCGATAAGTATAGGATTGTTCTTTGAGCGGCGCGACAGTATCTGCAGCACGCGCCTGATCTCTTCATCCCTTCCGATGACAGGGTCGAGCTTTCCGACACGCGCGCGCTCATTCAGGTCAATGGCATAACGGTTCAGGGAGTCGTAGGTCTCCTCCTGCGACTGGTCAGTGACCCTGGCACCCTTTCTCAGGTCACGTATGGCTGCATTGAGGTTGTCTGCAGTGATACCCTGCTCCTTCATAAGCCTTGCGGCCGCATCTGACCCCTCCGGTATGGCAAGCAGGATGTGCTCTACAGACACAAACCGGTCCTGCATCCTTGCAGCGTGGTCTGCCGCACGGCTGAAGACCGATGAGCAGGCCTTGGAGAAGTATGGTTCACCGCCGCTAACGCGCGGATAGCTCTCAATCAGATCATCAACTGCCTTGTTAAAAACTGAGCCGTTGACACCGCTTTTGGAGAGTATATATGACATAATGCTTTCAGCTTCGGTGACCATCCCCTTGAGCAGATGCCCGCACTCTATGGCCTGGTGCCCCTTGCCGGCAGCTACCTCGGCCGCCTTCTGAACCGACTCCTGAGCCTTAATGGTGAAATTTTCGAAATTCATATTGCTTGCTTTTTTTCTCTTTCCGTTCAATTTTTTTGCCACACCGCCCGAAGAGGATAATTCATGCCAATATGACAGATTACGGATACTATAGCCCTCAGCTATTCGTTATAATAAACTCAGAACTATATTACACGCGAGCAAAATCACTCCGGGATGAATGAGAAGATATTAAGGACCCTGATGCATCTCTTTGCCATCATTGCCCCCGCACAGGGCAACGGCACGGACAGGCGCAGGGTTGTGGAGGCGTTTCTCAGGCCCCAGCTCAACCAGGAGGGAGTGGATGCCTACCTTAAGATCTTTGACAACTATTACACCGAGGCGCAGCAGCGTCTCAAAAAGGGCAATGAGGCCCGCAGGAACGCGGCTATCTCAGTCAGGATAATAAAAATCTGTTTTGATATCGGAACTCAGCTCACCCTTAACCAGAAGATCATCGTACTGGTTCAGCTCCTTGAGTATTGCCGCTCTGACGGCGCCGGGGTGAGCGGCACCGAGCTGGAGTTCATCATCACGGCTGCCGAGGGTTTCAACGTTGACCCCGAAGACTACCAGCTGATCCGGGAGTTCGTGCTTTCTTCACGTTCAGAGGTGCCGGAATCATCCAGGGTGCTTGTCATCGACAGTGAACCGGGAGAGAAATTTGAAAAGACCCACCACATCAGGAATGAGACACTGCGGGGCCAGGTGAGGTTCCTCAACCTTCCCCAGGCAGACATGCTCTTCGTAAGGTCATTCGGCACCGGCGAGCTGCTGCTGAGCGGTCAGCTGCGGCATGAAGACAGGGTCTATCTCTTTGAGCGCGGCGCCTCCCTCAAGTTCATGAGCAGCAAGCCCATCTACTACAGCGAGGTGATCCGACAGTTCCTTGATGAGAAGGCGCTGGCATCAAGGGTTGTTTATGATGTCCGCAACATTGAATACAAGTTCAAGGAGGGGGACCTGGGACTTCACTCCATGAGCTTTACTGAAGAATCGGGCAGACTCATCGGCATTATGGGCGCCTCGGGAGCCGGCAAATCGACACTGCTGAGTGTCCTCAACGGAATAAACAGACCCCACGCCGGTGAAGTACTGATAAACGGAGTAAATATCCATGAGGAGAGTGCCAAGGTAAAGGGGCTGGTGGGCTTTGTTTCCCAGGATGACCTTCTGATTGAAGAGCTGTCAGTCTTCGAGAACCTCTTCTACAACGCCAAACTCTGCTTCGGCAACCTCACCGATCCGGAGATAACCTCAAAGGTCGAGGATGTGCTTCACAGCCTCGGACTCTATGAGATCAGGGACATGAAGGTGGGAACACCCCTCAACAAGAAGATCTCCGGGGGACAGCGCAAAAGACTTAACATCTCCCTTGAACTGATCAGGGAACCCGCTATCCTCTTCCTGGATGAACCTACATCCGGACTCTCCTCACTTGATTCGGAGAACATCCTCGACCTGCTCAATGACCTCAAGCTCAAGGGCAAGCTGATCTTTGTAGTCATACACCAGCCATCGTCTGATATCTTCAAGATGTTTGACAGGCTCATCTTCCTCGACAGCGGAGGCTATATGATCTACTATGGTGTCCCTGTAAGCTCAATAGGCTACTTCAAGGACAGGATGCAGCTTCCAAGGTACAACGACAGCGAATGCCCCGCCTGCGGCAATGTCAATCCCGAGCAGATTTTCAGCATAGTGGAGTCAAGGGTGCTCGATGAATTCGGCCGTCCGACGCAGACGCGGAAGATATCCCCTGCCGAATGGAATGCCTATTACAGGACACACCGTGAGGAGATGCCTGCCGCACCGGTACCGGGGAACGGCATACCGGAGATCACCCTCCAGACCCCCGGCAGGTTCAGGCAGTTTCTCGTCTACGCCAAACGAGACATACTCACCAAGCTTTCAGACGCACAATACCTTGCTGTCACACTGCTGGAAGCCCCGGTGCTGGCTCTCTTCCTCGCATATATAATAAGGTATTTTGACGAGAGTGTGCGGGAACCGGCATACATGCTCATCCAGAACAGCAACCTCCCCGTATATATCTTCATGTCAGTCATCGTAGCCATCTTCATGGGGCTCACCGTCAGCGCGGAGGAGATCATCAAGGACAGAAAGATACTGCGGCGCGAATCCTTCCTGGACCTGAGCCGGAACAGCTACCTGCTCTCGAAGATAGGGGTGCAGTTCCTCATCTCAGCCATTCAGGCCGCCATGTTCGTTGCGGTGGGCAACAGCATCTTCGGCATCAGGGGAATGTGGTTCGAATACTGGATCGTGCTCTTCTCCTGCTGGGCGACAGCGAATATGATGGGGCTGCTGATCTCTGACAGTTTCAAGACGGTGGTTACGATCTATATACTTATTCCTTTCCTCGTCATACCGCAGATAATCCTCAGCGGCATCATAGTAAAATATGACCGGCTGAATCCGAATATCTCCTCGCCGGTATCCATACCTCTCTACGGAGAGGTCATAGCAGCCCGATGGGGCTACGAGGCACTGGCTGTAGACCAGTTCATCAACAACAGGTTTGAAAAACAGTTCTACCAGTATGACAAGGTCATCAGCATTGCAAAGTTCAAGAAGGACATCTGGTACAATGAGATGAGGAGCATACTCTCCAGGATCGAGAGCAACATGATGAGAGAAAGGCTGGATGATTCCGACAGGCACGATATGATACTCATCCGCAACGAGACTGAGGAGGAGCTCGCTTTCACGCCTGCAATCCCATTTGATCCGGGGATCATTGACCCTGACAATATAAGCCCGGAGGCAGTGGAGGCTGCACGCGAATACATCGAGAAGATCCGCAGATATTATATCGAGGTGTCAAAGGAGGCTGTGGCAGCCCGCGACCATAGCATCATGGCATTTGAACGGGCCGACCGCGAGGGATTCATCAAAATGAAGAAGCAGTATACCAACGAATCACTCGAGGAGTTCGTAAGGAATGACAATGAGAAGACCAAGATCAAACGGTACAAGGACAGACTATATCAGAACTATGACCAGATCTTCCAGGACCCGGAGAACATGTTCATCAAGGCACACTTTTACGCTCCCCGCAAGAGGATATTCGGGGTCTATGCCGGCACCCTGGCGGTAAATACCGGCGTCATCTGGGTCATGACGGCCATCCTCTACCTGCTGCTCTATTTCAGGGTGCTGTACAGGATCCTCGACTCCTCCGTAAAGCTGAAGAAGGCATGGAGGCACCGTCACAGGGGTGACTGATATTACGAACACAAAAAAAGGCAGAGGGTGCCGGCCTAAAGGCTGACACCCTCTGCTTTATCAAACAACCGATCCTTTAATCTTCCGGCAACCGATGCTTTGCTTTTCCGGTACCGGGCTACTCAACGATCTCAATCATCTTGAAGGGAACCTTGATGATTGAATCATAGTCCTCCCCTGCCTCCAGCATATCTTCATCATCCTCTTCGTAAAACCAGTTGATCTCCACATCATGTTTCGACTTGTGGATGGCCTCCAGCCTCTTGAAGACATCCAGGATGCATTTTGATGAACTGGTATTGAAGTACTCAAGCCTGATGTTCACCGTTGTCTTGTCAAGAGGCACCTGCATGTAGTTGTCAAGCCATTCGTTGAGGGGCTTATAAAACTCGACCGAATTCTCGGGGATGGACCTCCCCTTGATCTCGAAAATGCCCTCGGAGGCATCAAATTTAACTGACGGTGTTTTGGGTGTTCCTTCGATAATGATCGGTTCCATAGTTATCCTTTTTTGTTGATTGTCTCATTCTGTCGCTATCATTGCCGTGAGGCGAAAAGCTGTATTGTGGTTGTCATATTTCCTGAACCTGAAGTCAATCCTGTGACCTGTCTTTCTGGCTATGTCAAGCAACCCCAGTCCTCCCAGTCCCTTCTCCGTTATCTCCTGGTGATTGAGTATCTCCTTGTAGAGCTCCTTGATCTCCTCAGGCGTTGAACGGTTTATCCTTGTCAGCTTTTCCTCAAGCTCCCTCACATGCACAGCTGACACAAAGTTACATGTGGTCACCCTGTAACCCCTGCCCAGCTTCTCCATCACCACCAGACCGTACCTGTCGGGCCTTGAAGCATGATAGCCCCGCGGCACCAGGTCGGCATGATGATAAAGGTTCTGCAGGCTCTCGACCAGCACGTTGTAGACCTTCTTCCTTATTCTCGGGGTCTCACGCGTAGCCAGCAGCTTGCCCTCCACCAGGTCAAGAGCTTTATTGATTATCTCCGAGTCAACGTTTCCCTTGAAGTAGAGAACCGCGCCCCTGATGTCAAGGTCACTCACAAGATTTTCAAGATCAAAGCTCATCGGGCCCGTGTGCAAATATAAAAGGTTTGTCGCTAATAGAGAACTTACCCAAATGCCATTTTATTTTATTAACTGACAAGCTTTTTTTGAACAGGGTTGCACCGGGGGCTGAAAATGTGACTGTCATCCGCCGGATGGAACCCCTCTCTTCCTCGAACCGCTGTACAGTTCATAGCCGGCAAACCGGCATTTGATATCGCCGTTCAGCAGGTCATATTTTCTGAATGGTTTGAGGCCCAATGATTTAAACCCATCGGGCTCTCCTGACAGTATCCAGGCGGTGTATCCTGAGTAATTGTGTTTGAGTGCTGAGCCTGCAGCACCGTAGAACTCTGTGATGCTTTCAGTGACTATCCTGCGACCGTACGGAGGGTTGAGTATCAGTGTCCCCTCCTCTGCCGGCGCCGGGCTTGTCATGAAATCGCGCCCGGATATTTCCACCGTGTCAGCAAGACCCGCCTCCCTGATATTCAGCATCGCAGTACTGCAGGCCTCCTCATCAATGTCTGACCCGTATATTTTCACGGGAGAGCGCCTCTCTCTCTTCTCAGCGTCGAACTTCACCGACCTGAAGAGGGCGGCATCATAATCCTTCCACCGCATGAATCCGAAATTCCTCCTGAATTTACCGGGTGCAATGTTGCATGCAATCAGTCCGGCCTCCGCGGGTATGGTTCCCGACCCGCACATGCCGTCAGCGAGCGGTTTGTCAGCCTTCCATCCTGATAGAGCGATCATCCCTGCCGCCAGCACCTCGTTCAGGGGAGCGCCGGAATGACCACGCCGGTAGCCTCTCCTGTAGAGAGGGGTGACCGTCGTGTCGAGAGAGACCGTCGCCTTTTCGTTGCTGATGTGCAGGTTGACAAGCAGATCCGGCGACTTCTGGTCGACTGAAGGCCGCTTCTGCGTCAGCCTCCGGAAAAAGTCGGCAACGGCATCCTTGACCACCAGCGCCGCATAGCCCGAATGGTCAAAATGAGGCGAGTTTACAACCGCCGTCACGGCAAAGGTCATGCTGTTGTCAAGCCAGCGGTCCCACTCAATGGCCACCGCCTCATTGTAGAGATCCCTCCTGCCGGCTATGGTAAAGGAGGCAACAGGCATTAAGACAGAGACTGCCAGGCGGCTGTTGTAATTGACACTGTAAAGCATCGATTTCGGGCCCTCAAAGGCCACGGCCCTGTTGAGGAGAGTGACATCTTCTGCCCCCAGCTTCCGGAGCTCAGAGGCAAGAGGCTCCTCCAGTCCCAGGAGGGTCTTGGCAAGAAGCCTCATTGCCCCTCACTGCTATAACCGAGAAAGCGGTTGTAGAGCGCAGGATCATTCAATATAGAAACCGCCTTGTCAATGGCATGATCCTTTTGGTTGACAACCATAAAGTACTCATTCATATCCCAGAGATCACGCGCCACGAGTCCCTTCATCACCTTCAGCATCTCCGGTGCGGAAATGTCATACTGTGCCTCGTCAAACTTCACACCGTTCCTCTCCCCGGCAGCCTTCAGCGCCTCAATGGTCTCGTTGTCAAGGGTGAATTCACTGTTGAAACGGTCAAATGTCCGGTACTTGCGGAGAAGCGACTTACGGTTCCTGTCAGTGTATTCAACCATGAAACTGGTGATGGTTGAGGTACGGATCATGTCACGGTAATAATCGGAATAATAGGTGGTGTCAATTGGTATAAATACATCAGGTGTGATGCCGCCACCGCCGTAGACGATCCTTTTGTTGGGTATTGTATATGCCTTAAGCGAGTCAGGCAGTCCGAGACTGTCTGCATGTATCAGCTCGCCGTTGAAGTACCTGCTGTAATACTTCTGAAAATATCTGTCAAAGCCCTCATTGTACGGGGTCTGTATCGAACGCCCCGACGGGGTGTAGTACCTGGCGATGGTGAGCCTTATCTCGGATCCGTCAGGCAGAGAGAAGCCGTTCTGAACCAATCCCTTGCCAAAGCTCCTGCGCCCGATCACTATTCCCCGGTCCCAGTCCTGTACCGCTCCGGCTAGTATCTCGCTGGCAGAGGCAGAGCCTTCATCAATCAGTACTGCTATGCGGGCACCGGTGAGGCTGCCCGACGGTGCCGAGCGGTACTCCTGCCTTGAAGTATGCAGTCCCTCAAGATATACTATGAGCTCTTCTGCCGGCAGCAGCTCATCAGCGATCTGGACAGCCGGAACCATATATCCGCCGGAGTTGCCACGCAGATCGATGATCAGGCTCTCCATCCTGTCCTGGCGCAGTTTTTCCACCGCCTGTTCAAACTCCACCGCAGTCTGGTCGGAGAACCGGCTGAGCTTGATGTATCCCGTATTATCGGATAGCAGATAGGCGGCGTCAAGACTGTTGACGGGAATCTTGTCGCGCGTGATGGTGAAGTCAAGCAGCTCCTTCTCACCCTTCCGGAAGATGGTCACATCCACCGTGGTACCCTTTGCTCCCCTGAGCCTCTTCTGGACACCGGTGGTGGAGATTCCCACTCCGGTCACCTTCTCCCCGGCAATGACCACTATCCGGTCTCCGGACTGGATTCCCACCTTCTCGGAAGGTCCGCCGGGTATGGGTGATATGATGATGATTGTGTCGTTGAGCACATTGAACTGTATGCCTATGCCTTCAAAATTACCCTGCAGGGGCTCGTTCTCCTCCTGTACATCCTCGGCCGGAATATAAACCGAGTGAGGATCCAGGTTCCTGAGGGTGGTGACTATCATCTGCTCGGCGATCCCGGAGATATCCACACTGTCAACATAGATGGCCTCCAGCAACGCCAGGGTCTTGCCGATCTTGAAGGTCTCCTGTGTCAGCCCCTGGGCACTCAGTCCCGAAGAATGAATGAATGTCAATACCGTCAGAATAAATAGAGATCTCTTTACCATTTTAGTTCAGTCATGATTGTTTACTGTGCCCGTTACTCCCACTCAATGGTTGAAGGGGGCTTTGAGCTTATGTCATATACCACGCGGTTGACGCCTCTGACCCTGTTGATTATCTGGTTGGAGACGTCGGCGAGGAACTCATGGGGCAGATGACTCCAGTCGGCCGTCATGCCGTCTGTGGAGGTGACGGCACGGAGCACAACAGCATTCTCATATGTTCTCTCGTCACCCATGACGCCTACCGACTGCACCGGCAGCAGGATGACGGCTGCCTGCCAGACAGTGTCGTAATAGCCACCCTGTTTAAGGCCGTTCACAAAGATGGCATCAGCTTCGCGCAGGGTACTCAGCTTCTCCGGCGTGACATCGCCGATGATACGTATCGCCAGGCCGGGTCCCGGGAAAGGATGCCTGCCCAGTATCTCCCGGGGCATGTTGAGTGCCTGCCCCACCCTCCTGACCTCATCCTTGAAGAGAAGGCGCAGTGGCTCCACCACCTTCAGATGCATCCTCTCAGGCAAACCGCCCACGTTGTGATGTGATTTTATCGTCGCTGAAGGGCCATTGACCGAAACCGACTCTATCACGTCAGGATAGATGGTACCCTGCGCCAGCCACTTAACGTTTTGCACCTTACTGGCCTCACGGTCAAATACTTCAATAAATATGCGTCCGATGATCTTTCTTTTGGTCTCCGGGTCATCCACCCCCCTGAGACCCTGCACAAAAGCGTCAGAGGCATCCACACCCCTGACATTGAGGCCCATTCTCCTGTAGGCCTCCAGCACCGACTCATACTCATTCTTGCGCAGCAATCCGTTGTCGACAAAGATGGATGTAAGCCTGTCACCTATGGCCCTGTCCAGCAGCAGGGCAGCAACAGATGAGTCCACTCCGCCGGAGAGACCCAGAACCACCCCGTCATTGCCGATCTGTTCACGGAGTGACCTCACGGTCATCTCCACAAACGACTCCGGGGTCCACCCGGCACTGCAGCCGCAGATGGCCCTGACGAAATTGCCCAGGATCGTAAGACCCTCGGTGGTGTGATAAACCTCGGGGTGGAACTGTATTCCCCAGCTCTCCTCCCCTGTTATTCTGAAGGCAGCGACCCTGACATCCTCCGTTGATCCCGTGATCCTGTACCCTTCGGGTGTGCGTGCAATGGTGTCACCGTGCGACATCCATACCTGTGTTCCCGCCACGATACCGGTAAAGAGCGGATCATCTATATCGACAGAGACCAGCCTGGCTCGTCCGTATTCGCGTGTGTCAGAGGGCAGAACCTCTCCGCCATAAGCCTGTGTCAGATACTGTGCTCCGTAACAGACACCCAGCAGGGGCAGATGGCCCTTGATACCTGTTAGGTCGGGCACCGGGGCACCGGCATCACGGACAGAAAAGGGACTGCCGGAGAGAATTACTCCCCTGACGCTCTCGTCAGGAGCTGGAAAACGGTTGAAGGGATGGATCTCACAATACACATTCAGTTCACGGACACGCCTGGCGATGAGCTGCGTATACTGGGATCCGAAATCGAGGATCAGAATCTTTTCCTGCACGCGGGGGTATTTGATTTAATTTGTCGGGCTCAAAGATAATCATTCTGAGCCATACAACCCATCAGCCTATTATATAAGAGGTGCCCTCCCGGGCTGCCTCTGTTGCTTCAAACACCTCGCGGGCTTGCTGCTCAAGAATGTCAGCCGTCTTATAGCGGGCAGAGAAATGGCCTATGACCAGTTTCTTCACTCCTGCATCGCGGGCCACTGTCGCTGCCCGCCGGGCGGTGGAATGAGCTGTTCTGTCAGCAAGCTCTTCATTGTCGTCACCAAAAGTGGCTTCGTGATAAAGCAGGTCAACACCCCTGATGTACTCCGGCAGGTCGGGGAACCATGCCGTGTCACTGCAGAAAGCATATGACACGGGCTCCGGCGGAGGGAGGGTTACGGCTTCGCAACTGACAACCTCACCGCCTTCGCGATTGATATCCTCACCCCGTTTGAGAAGAGCTATCTCTGCAATGGTAAGACGGTGTCTGCCAATCATCTCGGGGATTATGTTCCTCTCAGCCCTCTTCTCCCTGAAGAGAAAGCCGCAGGTGGGTATGCGATGCCTGAGGGGGAACGAGAAGACCTCAACTCTTTTATCATCCAGAACCATACTGAGGCCACGGCTGCCGAGAGTATGGATCTTCAGTTCGAAGCCGAGGTGGATGTCAAAATCGGAGAGGTGCCTCGATACCATCTCCTCCACGGGCGCAGGGGCATAAAGGTGTAGCGGCGTGGTCCTGCCCATGAGATTGAATGAAGAGAGGAGAGGGTACAACCCGAAGAAGTGATCACCGTGAAGATGACTTATAAAAATATGGTTGATCTTTCCGAAACGGATGCGGTACCTGCGCATCTGCATCTGCGTGCCTTCCCCGCAGTCTATCAAAAACAACCGCTCATGCACGTTGAGCACATGAGCGGTAGGATATCGGTCAGAGGTCGGCAGAGCAGAACTGGTTCCCAATATGGTAAGCCTGAACGACATTCTGCCGTCTGGCATCAGGAAATGATTTTCTCTGCCTCCTCGATATCTGCTGTTATGGAAAGCACAGTGTCGAGCTGAGAAATGGTTATCAGCCGTTCCACAGCCTCGTTGAGACCGCACAGCACAAAGGTGCCGCCCGCATTCTTGCAGAGCCTGTTGGCCACCAGTATTGCACTCAGACCCGAGGAATCACAGTACTGACACTTCTGAAGATCAAGTATGATGTTCCTCTCTCCTTTGCCGGAGATAAGCACCAGCTCTGACTTGAGCGAGGGGGCAATGTGGGTGTCGAGTTTCTCTGTCTCGATACTGATAACCGTACACTGTTTCTTGTTCTCAATGTTGAAGTCCATGGCTAATAATTTTGGCAACTAAATGTAAAGTTATTTTTTCTTTTTACCTACACTTTTAGCCTCTTTTTCTTCCATCTCCTCTTTCAGGGCTGCCAGTTCGCTGATGTCACCGAGAGTCGTCTTCTCAAGGCCGGCCTTGATCTTGCGGGCTGCCTTGCGGGTATTTTCAGCCTCTGAACGCTTCGTTGCAGTCTCGGCTCCCTTCTTGAGATCCTCATATACACGGCTGTGCGATACAATGATCTTCTTGGCTCCCTTGTTGAACTCAATAACCTTGAAGTCGAGCTTCTCATCAGCAGCAGCTGCCGTTCCGTCCTCCTTGACCAGGTGCTTGGGAGTAGCAAACCCCTCAACACCGTAAGGCAGAGCTATGATTGCTCCCTTGTCAAACAGTTCTATGATCGTTCCTTCATGTATCGAGTCAACGGTGAAGAGATCCTCGAACACGTCCCAGGGATTCTCCTCGAGCTGCTTATGGCCGAGGCTCAGCCTCCTGTTATCCTTGTCTATCTCAAGAACAACCACGTCGATCTCCGCATCGATGGCGGTGAATTCAGCCGGATGCTTTATCTTCTTGGTCCATGAGAGGTCCGAGATGTGTATCAGTCCGTCAACTCCCTCTTCAATCTCTACAAAGACACCAAAGTTGGTGAAGTTGCGGACACGTGCCTTGTGACGCGAGTTGAGGCTGTACTTCTGCTCTATGTTCTGCCATGGGTCGGGCTTGAGCTGCTTGATGCCGAGAGACATCTTCCGCTCTTCACGGTCAAGGGTCAGGATCACTGCCTCAACCTCATCACCTACCTTCATAAACTCCTGTGCACTGCGAAGATGCTGTGACCATGACATCTCAGATACATGAATGAGACCTTCCACGCCGTTGGCAATCTCAACGAATGCACCGTAATCTGCCATCACAACTACCTTGCCCTTGACGGTGTCACCCACCTTGAGAGTCTCACTGAGCGAATCCCACGGGTGAGGCGTAAGCTGCTTCAGGCCGAGGGCTATCCTCTTCTTGTCGTCGTCAAAGTCAAGTATCACCACATTCAGCTTCTGGTCAAGCTGTACGATCTCCTCGGGATGGTTGACCCTGCCCCATGAAAGATCGGTGATGTGAATGAGCCCGTCAACGCCGCCGAGGTCAATGAATACGCCGTAGGAGGTTATGTTCTTGACGGTACCCTCAAGCACCTGCCCCTTTTCAAGCTTGGAGATGATCTCCTTCTTCTGCTGCTCGAGCTCAGCCTCAATGAGGGCTTTGTGGGAAACAACAACATTCTTGAACTCCTGGTTGATCTTTACAACCTTGAACTCCATGGTCTTGCCCACATATACGTCATAGTCGCGTATGGGCTTGACATCTATCTGCGAACCCGGCAGGAATGACTCAATGCCGAATACATCAACGATCATACCGCCCTTTGTGCGGCATTTGATGTAACCGGTGATGATCTCATTGTTTTCAAGGGCAGAGTTGACCCTGTCCCAGGAGTTGTAGGCCCTGGCCTTCTTGTGCGAGAGAACAAGCTGACCCCTCTTGTCTTCCTGGCTGTCAACGTAAACCTCCACGGTGTCTCCTACCTTGAGGTCAGGATTATAGCGGAATTCGTTCAGGCTGACAACACCCTCGGACTTCTGTCCGATATTGATAACCACCTCGCGGTTATTCATCGAGATGACTTTGCCCTCGACGACCTCGTCAACGGCTACCGTTGAGAGCGTCTCCTCGTAGAGCTTCTCCTGGTCTGCACGGCTCGACTGTGCCGTGAAGCCTCCCTTTTCGTAGGCATCCCAGTCAAATTCTTCAGGCGATGCTGCCGCTGCCGCCGCTGCCACAGCAGCATCGGCATCACCGGCCTTCACCTTTTTTTCCTTCTTCTCCTTCAGCATCGGTTTTTCTTCCTCAACCATCTCGCCTGCCGACTCGGTGACAACCTCTTCGGTTGATGATTCGGCGGCTGCCTCTTCCGCGGCTGATTCTGCAGTTACTTCTTCAGTGGCCGCTTCTGCCGCTACCTCTTTGGCGGCTGATTTTGCAGTTACTTCTTCAGCGGCCGATTCTGCCGCTACCTCTTCCCGTGCCGATTCTGCAGCTACCTCTTTGGCGGCCTTCTTCTCAGCTCCGCTCTCTGTTACATTAAGGTCCTCGTTTCCGACCTGTTCCTTGTTTTCACTCATTTCAATAAATTAATTGACAATTAATAAGTTAGACATTATGTTGTTTAAAAATTGCTTGCAAAGATAGCAAATTTTTTATTCAGCAAAAGAACAATAAGCAGATTTTCAGCCGTTAAGAATATAGTGGGACCCATGACGGAACATCAACGTTCAGATTGCTCCTTTTTTCTATTTTTGTCTTTTGGATAACTAAATTTCTTGCTGATGAAGGGGATTATTCTTGCCGGCGGTGCCGGCACACGGCTTCACCCCATCACCGAAGCCGTTTCCAAGCAGCTTTTGCCGGTCTATGACAAACCGATGATATACTACCCGCTCTCGGCGCTGATGCTTGCCGGAATACGCGATGTTCTTCTTATCTCCACACCGCGTGACCTGCCGAGCTTCCGCTCCCTGCTGGGCGACGGATCCAGGCTTGGCATGCGGTTCTCCTACCGCGAGCAGCCCTCACCCGACGGGCTGGCGCAGGCATTTATCATCGGGGAGGATTTCATCGGCAGCGACAATGTATGCATGATCCTTGGCGACAACATCTTTTACGGCCATGGTTTCGGTACAATACTGAGGGAGGCCGCCACCCTGGAAAAGGGCGCTGCCGTTTTCGGATACGCCGTCAATGACCCGGAACGATACGGCGTGGTTGAGTTCGATGACAGTTACAGGGCGGTGAGCATTGAGGAGAAACCGCAGAAGCCGAAATCCAATTATGCCGTAACAGGACTCTACTTTTATGACAACACCGTGGCATCCAGGGCAAAGACTCTCCGGCCCTCCCCTCGCGGCGAGCTGGAGATAACAGACCTCAACAGGCTCTATCTTGAAGAGGGCCTCCTGGAGGTGAAACTCCTGGGACGCGGTATAGCATGGCTCGATACCGGCACCTTCGACAGCCTGCTGCAGGCATCCAACTTCATCGCAACCCTGGAGCAGCGGCAAGGTCTGAGTGCCTCATGCATCGAGGAGATAGCCTACAAGAACGGCTTTATAACCAAAGATCAGCTGGTGGAGCTGGCCAGACCACTGGTGAAGAGCCAGTACGGCCAGTACCTGCTTAAACTGGCAAACGACCAGAACTGACATGAAAGTACATGAAACCGAATTCCCCGGTCTTCTGATAATTGAACCGGACGTCTTCAATGATGCGCGCGGCTACTTCTTCGAGAGCTATAACAAGCGCAGGTTCAGTGACAACGGGGTCATATACGAACCTGTGCAGGATAATGAATCAAGCTCATCCAAAGGCGTCATCCGCGGACTGCACTACCAGGAAGAGCCCTTTGCGCAGGCAAAACTTATCAGGGTGATCGAAGGACGCATCTATGATGTGGCCCTGGACCTCCGCAGGGGCTCCCCCACCTTCGGGAAGTGGTACGGACTGATCATTGACTCTGAAAAAAAGCTGCAGTTCCTGATACCCAAAGGTTTTGCCCACGGTTTCTCGGTTATGAGCGAAAAGGCCATCGTGCTCTACAAGTGTGACAACAACTATTCCGTGGCACATGAGCGGGGCATAAACGCCATGGACCCCGACCTCGGCATAAACTGGATGATTGAAAAGGGCAGCGAGATCATCAGCCCCAAAGATTTGCGGCAGCCGCTGTTCAGGGAAACTGAAACAACCTTTATCTTTAGTGAATGACAACCATCCTGGTTACCGGTGCTTCCGGACAGCTCGGCAGCGAGATCAGAGAGAGGTCTTCCCGCTACAGCGGATACAACTTCGTCTTTACCGACCTTGACGAGCTTGACATCACCAATCCTGCTTCGACCTCCGCATTCATCGCCGCACACAATCCCTCCTGGATCGTCAACTGTGCAGCCTGGACTGCCGTTGACAGGGCCGAGGATGAAGAGGAGACTGCAACACTCATCAACGGCAAGGGCGTCGGGAATATCGTCAGCGCTCTGTCGGGAACCGACTGCAGGCTGATACAGATATCCACCGATTATGTCTTTGACGGCAGCAGCCCGGCACCATGGACCGAGGATGATCCGCCCTCGCCCCTCTCGGCCTATGGCCGCAGCAAGCTTGCAGGAGAGATGGCTGCAATGAAATGGCCCCATACCCTCGTCATCCGCACCTCATGGCTCTACTCCTCCTACGGCAGCAATTTTGTAAGAACGATCCTTCGAAAGGCCGGCTCTGAGGAGAGCATCAGCGTGGTGTTTGACCAGGTGGGATCACCGACATATGCGGCAGACCTCGCGGCAGCAATCCTCGACATCATCAGCGGCGTAATCCAGAACAGGCACCTCTTCGTGCCCGGCATTTTCAACTACGCCAATGAGGGAGTATGCAGCTGGTATGACCTGGCAACGGAGATCGTGGCAGCCGCAGGATCAGCCTGTGAAGTACTGCCGGTGAGGAGCTCGCAGTTTCCGTCGAAGGTCAGAAGACCGGCATACAGCGTGCTCGACAAAAGCAAGATCAGGGAGCATTACAGCCTGACAATACCCCACTGGCGAACCAGCCTTAACAGATGCATCTCAAAAATCAACCGAATATGATCGACATTGACGAAATCAGGAAAAAAGCCACATCCTGGCTTGGCGAGGAGTTTGACGAACCAACACGCAGGGAGGTACAAAACCTCCTTGACAATGATGAAAAAGGACTCATCGATGCCTTTTACCAGGATCTCGAGTTTGGCACAGGGGGACTGCGCGGCATAATGGGTGCCGGCACCAACAGGATGAACCGCTATACCCTCGGCATGGCCACACAGGGCTTTGCAAACTACCTTAAAAAACACGCTGACAACCCTTCGGCAATAAAGGTGGCTATAGCCCATGACTGCCGCAATAACAGCAGCTATTTCGCCCGGGTGGCAGCAGACATCTTCACTGCCAACGGCTTTGTCGCATATCTCTTTGAGTCGCTCAGGCCCACCCCTGAACTCTCCTACGCCATAAGACTCTACGGGTGCGACGGAGGGGTCAACATCACTGCTTCACATAACCCAAAGGAGTACAACGGCTACAAGGTGTCATGGAATGACGGCGGACAGGTGGTTTCGCCCCATGACAAGGGCATTATAGAAGAGGTCCGCAATATAAGGTCGGTGAGTGAGATCAAAACCGGCGGCGACGGGTCACGGATCATCATGCTCGGTGAGGAGACAGACAAAAAATACCTGGATGCCGTAAAGGCCCTCAGCATAAATCCGGATGTGATCAGTCGGCATCATGACATAGGAATAGTCTACACCCCGCTACACGGCACGGGTTACAGGATCGTCCCCGAGGCACTTGCAATGTACGGTTTCACAAATGTGCACACGGTTAAGGAGCAGTCGGTACCCGACGGCAACTTCCCTACTGTCCGCTCTCCCAACCCTGAAGAACCGGATGCACTGTCCATGGCCGTGGCGCTGGCCGGAGAGAAGGGGGCCGACCTGGTCATGGCCACCGACCCCGACGGCGACCGCCTGGGGGTGGCTGTCAGAAAACCGTCGGGTGATTTCATCCTGCTGAACGGGAACCAGACCGGCGCACTGCTCACCTGGTACATAATCTCCCGGAAGAAAAAGAACGGGGAGCTCAGAGGCAACGAATACATCATCTATACCATTGTCACTTCCGACCTTCTGGGGAGCATAGCCGGCAGGAACGGGGTGAAGTCGTACAGGGTACTGACAGGCTTCAAGTTCTTTGCCGAACTGATGCGCGATCTCGAGGGCAGGGAGAAATATATCGGCGGCGGAGAAGAGAGCTTTGGCTACCTCGCGGGCGACTATGTGCGCGATAAGGACGGCGTGTCAGCCATCACCCTCATTGCCGAAGCGGCTGCCTGGGCACGTGACAACGGAAAATCGCTGTGGGAGCTGCTGCTCGACATCTATGCGGAGTACGGCCTCTACCGCGAGAAGCTGGTTAATGTCGTGAGGAAGGGAGCCGAGGGTGCAGCGGAGATAAAGAGCATGATGGAAGGATTCCGAAGCAATCCGCCACATGAGATTGCCGGCAGCAAGGTGATAATGTACAATGACTACCTGACGCTGGTATCAACGGACACTGTCACGGGTGAGAAGAGTCCCCTGCAAATGGAGAAGTCAAACGTACTGCAGTTCTTCCTGGCCGACGGCACCAAGATCTCCGTACGTCCTTCCGGCACGGAGCCGAAGATCAAGTTCTACTTCAGCGCAAACACAGCGCTGTCAGACACCACGCACTTTGAAACAGAATGGGAGGCGCTTGACAACAGAATCAATGCTGTCATTGACGCCATGAAACTCAAGTAGGAGACCACCATGAAATCATACCGGAAAGAGTTGGTTATCGAAACACCCCACCGCAGGGATTACATCAACATTACACCCCAGGTAGAGCAATGCCTGCATGAAAGCGGCATCAAAGAAGGCCTCGTGCTTGTAAATTCCATGCACATTACCAGCTCCGTATTTATCAATGATGATGAGAGCGGACTGCATCACGACTTCGAGGTATGGCTTGAGAAGCTGGCCCCTGAGAAACCGCATTCGCAGTACCGCCATAACGGCTTCGAAGACAATGCCGATGCACACATGAAGCGGCAGCTCATGGGCCGTGAGGTTGTCGTCGCCGTTACTGAAGGAAGACTTGATTTCGGCTCCTGGGAGCAGATATTCTACGGCGAGTATGACGGCAAAAGACGCAAAAGGATACTGGTAAAAATCATTGGTGAGTAATATCCCTGGTTGAAAAAACCGGGGAGCACACATTGCCTGTTCAGGGTGCAATGTCGCGTGATCCGCATCACCCCGCAACAATCCGGGCTTCAGACCACCCTGAAGGTCAGCGGGGGGAGGTTAAACCTGCCACGCCCTGACGGTGGCCGCCTGCCTGGGAGTCAGGTAGAGTGTCGACATGCACTTGCCGACCGTGAAGGCAATGGCGGCAGCAACAACACCTGCCATCTCAAGGAACACCACACAGACAAGCAGCACGATTATGATGGTGATGAGCTCCACCGCAGTGGCCTTTGATATCGGGCCCGTTGTGCCGTTGATTACCAGCAGCGATCTCTGGAAGTTCAGGAGAACAGTCAGTGCCGGCAGAAGTATCATAATCTGAAGCGGCAGGTATGAGAGATCCGCAAGCTCATTGGTAAGCCCCGACACATCAATGAACCACAGATCGGCGAGCGGGGTGAAAGCCAGAATGGTGAGAAGTACCGTCACTGTTATTCCCAGGTACACTGCATAATTCCTTAACAGCCTGTAGTTCTGCTTCTCCCGACCTATTAAGGCAATATTCACCTCCTGGTATGAGAGACCCATGCTTCTGAAGATGAATACCAGTGAGCTGACAACCGGTAGCACTGCCAGCGACTCCACCGCCATATAGCTTCTGCCGAGGAAGAAGGTGACAAAGGGATGCACCCCGAGAGACAGTATAGAGGTAAGCGCCAGCGGGTAATAGAATCTGGTGATCGATCTGAGGCCCATCTGCCCGTTCTCGGGATCTTCTGTCCGCAGGAGTCTCTTCAGGGTGGACGAGGCCATCATCCTGGTGGCTAATGCCTCTGACATGACCGCCAGCGACATGGCCCCCGCACCGACATACGCCCCGTTGACACCGGCAGAATAGAGTACAAGTCCCATGATTACAATTACCAGCAGCCTGACCATGGTACCGTATGTCACACGCCTGGTCAGGTTATGCCTGATCAGGATGCCCTGGTAAAACCTCCTGTAACCGATGGAAGCAGCCCACGGCAGGAAAAGAGCCAGGGCTACGTGGGCCAGCCTGGTCACATCCTCCGGCACTCCCATAAGATCGGCAACGATGAACCTGAAAACCGGCGGGATCAGAATGACAAGCTGCACCCCGGTGATGCCTGCATTCAGGATATCCGTGAACCTTTTCAGTTTCAGGTAAGAGTGACGCCCGGTGACCAGGGCGGTGGAGGCACTCATCAGCATTATTATCGGGGCTTCAACTATAAGGGCAAACGACCCTGCTATGCCAAAGGCGGCAAGATTGAGCTTTGCCTCTCCCAGCCGGGCAATGAAGGCGATCAGGAAGGGCTGCTCAACGGACATCATCAGCCAGGTGAGAGCCAGCGGCCCCCAAAACATGAAAATCCTTCGGTATGTAAGCTTTTCAGTGATTTGCACCGTTCGGAGAAAGCGCAAATATAATCATCCTGCCCGGAATACCCGCAGGCTATCGGCGTCCTGACACTCCCGACTTCATCGGGACAGGTT
>CAYPKP010000002.1:42331-145619 GCA_964411345.1 uncultured Rikenella sp.
CTCCTCCTATGTCGGAGCCTCAAACTGCCGACGGAAGAGCACTGTAGATACTACTGCCTACTCCCTACTCCCTAAAATAACTGTCCGGAAAATTTACCAGGTAGACCTTCCCCGTCGCTCTTGTCAGTGCCGTATAGAACCAGCGCAGGTAATCCATCGTAGGCTCCTGCCTGCTGAACATACCCTGGTCAATGAAGACCCTCTCCCACTGTCCGCCCTGCGACTTGTGGCAGGTTACGGCATATGCAAACTTGATCTGCAGGGCATTGTAATAGGGATCATCCCGTACGGCCTCATACTGTTTCCTCTTCGACCTGATTCCCGGATGGTCAGCCAGCACCGAGAAATAGAGCTCGCGCGATTTCTCGGCTGAAAGAGACGGTGTCGGCAGCGTCAGCGTGTCAAGCATCACCTTGGCCTCGATCTCCAGCTCCGCATCACGGAACCAGAGGGTCATGTCGGCAAAGTGCATGCCGTGCAACTCCTCAAACCTCTTTATCCTTCGCACCTCTGCGATATCCCCGTTGGCAATGAAGGAGCCCTCCTCCTCATCCCTGAGCCAGTAATAGTTGTTCTTGACAACCATGACGATGTCACCGGTGCTGATCTCCTCCTCACGGAAGAAGACACGGTTGCGAATCCCCTGGTTATACCTGTTTGCCAGGTTGTTGGAGTTGACCACCACAATTGCCCCGTCGGTGCCGCACCTGTCATACGACTCACTCAGCCTCTCTATCAGGTCGTTACCGCTCAGTCGCTCGATATCATCATAGGGTTGCAGGACCAGCTCAGGCAGTGACAGGTCGCCGTCATTTACCTGCTGTCTCACCGCCGTGGCATTCATCAGTATGCCTGACCCCTCGCTCTGCCTTATCACCTGGCGCAGCTCGAAGGTCTCAAGTGCAAATCCGGTAGCCCGAAGCACATTCTCATCCAGGGCCGGACTGACAATCGAGCCCACCGGTGGCAGCTGAGCCACATCTCCCACCAGTATGAGTTTACAGTCCCGCCCCGTGTAGACGTACTCCAGCAGGTCCTCCAGCAGCTTTCCGCTGCCGAACATCGAACCCTCCTGAGACTCATCGGGAATCATGGACGACTCATCAACAATGAAGTATGTATCCTTGTGCAGGTTACGGTCAAGGACAAACCTGCCCACCCCGTCAGTGGCTGACTTCTGCCTGTAGATCTTCCGGTGGACGGTGTAGGCCTCCTGGCCTGAATAGGACTTCAGCACCTTGGCAGCCCTGCCTGTTGGCGCAAGAAGAACAGACTTCTGCCGCAGCGTGGAGAGAGTACTGACCAGTGAGGCTATGATGCTGGTCTTGCCAGTGCCGGCATAACCTGTCAACAGGAATATCACATCATTCGTGCCGGCAGCGATGAATTCCGCCAGCAGACGCATGCAGTCGGACTGATCTGCGGTAGGTATATATCCCAGATTCTTTTCCAGCAGATTGCAGATATTCTCCTTCCTCATTTTCTTTTTCCAATCCGTATACCGGTCAGCTTTTTTTTTAAATTTGCACAAAGTTACTCAACAATCTATCGGAAAAATATGAAAACGGCTCTCAACATCGTATTTTCAGTGATTATTCTTGTGCTGGCTTATTTCCTTATCCAGAGTATCATGGAACCCATCCGGTTCAACAGGGAAAAGGATGCCAGGGAAGCAGCCATCAAGGAACGTCTTATTGACATCCGTACCGCCCAGGAGGCTTTCAAGTCAGTAAAGGGATACTATACCGGAAGCTTTGACACGCTGATAACTTTCCTCAAGACCGACTCCCTGCCTCTCGTCTTCAAACGTGGCGCACTCACTGACGAGATGATAGCGGAGGGGATCACCAGCGAAAGAGAAGCCGTGAGAAGAGGACTTATAAGCAGGGATACCAGCTACATCCCGGTGCGTGACTCCATCTTCTACCAGGGATATCCCATTGAGAGCCTCAGGTTTGTCCCCGGAATGGAGAATACCGAGTTCCAGATGTCGGCCGGCAGGGTGATGACCACCTCAATGGTGCTGGTCAACGTATTTGAGGCCTATGTCCTCAACGATGTCTTCCTCGGTGATCTTGACCGCCAGCTGGTGGTGAACTACAATGATCAGAGGACCAAAATCACCGGTTTCCCGGGCATGAAGGTGGGTGACATCAGGGTTCCCAATAACAATGCCGGGAACTGGGAGGATTGATGAGCAGGTCGCAGCTATATCCCCTGGAGCTCCTCGACGAGACCCTCGACATAAACGCGACAGACAATTACGACTTATCACTCGAGCTTTCTCAAGAGGGCGTCTCACTGGCGGTTCTTGACCTCCTGCGGGGCAAGTATGTCATGCTGAGACACTACCCGCGTACCATTCCTGATGACACTGTTCTCAGACCAATCAGCGAGATCATTGAGTCCGATGACTTCCTGAAAAGAAAGTACCGAAGGGTATTCATCACCGTCCCCTCGCTGCGCTACACCATGGTGCCTGCACCCGTCTATGAGCCGGCACTGAAGGAAGATTACTTCCGCTTTAACCATCACTCATCTGAGGAGACCGCAGTCTTTTCCAACAGGCTCGATTTTCCCGACGGCATTGTACTCTTCTCCGCAGAAGAGGATGTTGCCGGACAACTTGCCTCCGTATGGCCTGACATAACCCCCCTGCATCATACCAGGCCGCTGCTGCACCACGTATCGGCTGCATGCCGGGCCTCGGATGACAGGTATATACACCTCCACTTTGAAAAGAGCTTCATAACCGTCATCATTGCCGAGAACAGGAACCTTGTCTTTTGCAACAGCTTTGCCTGCTCAGCTGTCACCGACACGGGCTACTTTCTCTTTAATGTACTGGACAGGAGAGGCATCGCAAAAGAAGAGACGATTCATGTCAGCGGAACGGTTGAGCCCTACAGTGAGAGCCATATCTCACTGCTGAACTTCGCGGAGAACATTAAATTCTCCACCCCGCTGATAAAGCACAGCTTCAGCTACGTGATGAATGAGGTGCATCTCCACCGCTGGCTCAACCTCTTCACGGCAGCATCGTGCGAATAACCGGGGGGAGACTCAGGGGCAGGCTTATCGAGCCGCCGGCAGGATTCAGCGCCCGGCCCACGACAGACTTTGCACGCGAAGGACTGCTGAATATCCTCGATAACAGGTATGACTTCTCAGAGATATCACTGTTGGATCTCTTCGGGGGCACCGGAGCCATCAGCTACGAATTTGCATCACGCGGCACCACCGATATTGACATTGTTGAGACCGACAGGCGCCACTGTGAATTTCTGCGGCGTAACCTGCAGAGCCTGGAGCTCTCCACAGTAAAGGTGCACAGGCTGGATGTGCGCGACTGGCTGAAGATATGCCGCAAGCAGTATGATATTGTTTTTGCTGATCCGCCCTATGCCCTGCGGTGGCTCCCGGAGCTGCCAGAAATGGTCATGAAATCAGGAGCCATGCATGATTCAACCCTTTTCATCCTTGAGCACCCGAAATCAATGCTTTTCAAGCATCTGAACAGCTTTTTGGAACAACGCAAATATGGCAACGTAAACTTCTCATTCTTTGTCAGAAGAGAGCCTTCCCAAGCCTGATTTTAAGGCATCCCGAGACCTTTTTTTAACAATTTTTCGCATTTTTCTCCAAACCTAAATGTCACAAAACAATATTTTAGCGGTCATTATATTATCTAGTCAATTTTTTTTACAAACTCAAACTTTTCAGAACATGAGAAAACTACTTTTAATGAGTCTGATCTACTGTGTCCTGGTATATTCTGCCTTCGGACAGCAGAAAACCATTACCGGGGTAGTTACAGACAGAGATGACGGATTACCCGTAATCGGTGCAACAGTTCTTGTCATGGGAACCTCTGTGGGCACTGCTACTGACATGGACGGGAAGTACTCCATCTCAGCAGAACCAGGCAACACCCTCGTATTCAGATATGTGGGCATGAAGTCGCAGGAAATTGTGGTTGGCACCGAAAATGTCATTGATGTAACCATGGAATTTGACGATGTGGGCCTTGATGAGATCATAGTCGTGGGCTATGGTTCAGCAATCAAGAGGGAGCTTACCGGCTCTATCACCAAGGTGGAGACCAGGGGTATTGCTGAAGTACCGGTTGCCAGCTTCGAATCAGCCATACAGGGAAAGACCTCGGGCGTCTTTATTGAGCAGGCCAGCGGAAAGCTGGGCGAGACAGTGAAGATGAGGATCCGGGGATCATCATCGGTATCTGCCAATAACCAGCCGCTCTACGTGGTTGACGGAGTTCCCATCACAGCAGAGAACCTCTCCAACTCAGGCAACCAGCCTACCAGCCCGCTGGCTGACCTGGCAATGACTGACGTTGAGTCAATACAGATACTCAAGGATGCTTCTGCTGCCGCCATCTACGGCTCAAGAGCCTCCAACGGCGTCGTGATCATACAGACCAAGAGAGGCAAGGCCGGAGCCACCAGGTTTGACGTACAGTATACCACCGGCATCAGTGAGCCCAGCCGACTGGTTGAATGGCTGAATGCCGACCAGTACCTGGAACTCTTCAATGAATCCATGGAGAACGTATCCGTTGACGGATTGGTATGGGACTGGCTTCCCAAGGAAGATATCTGGGAGATGTATGTTGGACCGGTGTGGGATGACGGCTATGATACCGACTGGCAGAAAGAGGCCTTCCAGAAAGGATCTCTCAACCGCATCAACGTCTCCGGATCAGGTGGCACAGAAAAAACCCGGTACTATGCCGGTCTCTTATATGACGATACAAAGGGTATCCTTCGCGGCAACAACATGAACAAGATGAGTGCAAGGCTTAACCTCGACCAGCAGGCTACCGACAGGTTCAGCTTCGGGATGCAGATGAACGTCATCCGCACCGAGATGGAGAGGGTGCAGAACGACAACGCATTTGCCACTCCTCTCCAGCTGGTTGCGCAGTCACCATTGACCCCGGTATACGATCCCGAGACAGGTGAACTGAATACCGAGACCATTTATTACAACAGCCTTATTTCACTAAGGGACGAAACCAACAACCAGACATCTTTCAGGTCACTGGCGAACATCTATGCTGCCTACAGGATTATGGAGGGGCTAACCTTCAGAAGCGAGTTCGGCACTGACATCTATGACATGAGGGAAAAGAACTTCTGGGGCAGGAAAACCATCACCGGCGGACCCGCCGGAGAAGCCCAGAACCGTTCAGTCAGGGTGATAAACTACAACTGGGAGAACTACCTTACATATGACAAGTCGTTTGGCACACACCACCTTAATTTTGTGGGAGGCATGTCATACCAGCAGTCGAACAGCATCGGCTCCGACATATTCGGCAAGGGATTCCCAACCGATGACTTCACCAATATCGACAATGCTGCAGAAGTAACCACCTATGGCGGATGGGAAGAAGCAACATCATATCTCTCTTACTTTGCACGCGGAAATTACAAGATCAATGAGAAGTACTTCTTCACCCTCAGCGGTCGCGTTGACGGCTCATCACGTTTCGGTGCGGACAACCGCTTCGGGTTCTTCCCGGCTGGATCGGCAGGATGGATCATCTCGCAGGAAGACTTCATGGATGGCATCGCTGACGTGGTCAGTTACCTGAAGGCAAGAGCCAGCTGGGGCATAACAGGAAACTCCGGAATACCCGACTTTGCTCATCTTGCACTCTACTCGTCAGTTAACTACGCCGGTCGTACCGGAATAGAGGCCATACAGCTCCCGAGCAGTGAGCTGGGCTGGGAGAACACTGAACAGGTGAACATCGGTCTTGATTTCGGCTTCTTCAGGAACAGAATAACCGGTGAAATCGACTGGTACCGGAAGAAGACCACTGACCTGCTTCTCTACAGAACCCTGCCGGCCACATCAGGTTATCAGGGCATCTGGAACAATGTTGGTGAACTGGAGAACAAGGGTATTGAATTCGCAATCCATTCAAACAACCTCTCAGGCAAGTTTATCTGGACCACCGACTTCAACATGGCATTCAACAGGAACACCATCCTTGATATCAACGGACCTGAGATCACACCGAACAGCATCAACTACGTCATTGAAGGACAGCCTATCGGTGTATTCAAGATCGTTAAGTATGCAGGCGTCGATCCGGATAACGGCGATGCACTCTACTATGTAACCGAAGGGAGCGATGAGACTACCAGCAACTACAACCTCGCCGAAAAGCAGGTTGTCGGTTCTCCCAATCCCGACTTCACGGGCGGCTTCAACAACTATTTTGAATACGCCGGTTTTGACCTGAATGTCCTCATCAGCTTTGTCTACGGGAATATGGTCTATAACGGCGGAGGCGTATATCAGTCGGCCAACGGCGACTGGTTTGACAACCAGACTGTGGACCAGTTGGACAGATGGCAGAATCCGGGGGACATCACCGATGTGCCCCAGGCACGCCTGGGAGATGGCAATGGAACCAAGGTCTCCAGCAGATACCTCTCTGACGGTTCATATGTCAGGTTCCGTAACGTGAACCTTGGCTATACACTGCCCAAGAGCCTGACCTCACGCATCAAAATGTCATCAGTGAGAATCTATGCTGGCATCCAGAACCTCTATACATTGACAAAGTACAAGGGATGGGACCCTGAAGTCAATTATCTGGGAACCGGCCGTTCCACGCAGAACAATAATATCATCCAGGGATATGATTTCTACACTGCACCGCAGGCAAGAACCTATACTCTTGGTGTAAATCTCTCATTCTAACGCTAAATACCAATAGTCATGAAAAATACGATAAACAAATACAAAATATGGGTCTTGATTGTTCCGGTATTGGCAATGCTCTTCTCATGTACTGAAAAACTGGAGATACAGCCAAAACAGTCAATTGATGCAGATCTGGCTCTGACAACCGCAGATAACATCAAGGCAGCTATGGTAGGGGCATACTCCCAGGCCAGCAATGACGGAATCTTCGGATCGTACTTCAATGAGTACAGTGAACTCTATGCTACCACCACTGATATGAGGTTCATGGGTACATACCAGCAGCCAAGGGAATTCTACAACAAGGAGGCCACTACAACAAACAGTTATGTTGAGACGACATGGGTTCAGGCATATGAACTGATAAACACCTGCAACACTCTGCTGCAGGAAGATGTCCTTTCAGTGCTCGATGATGATGACGCTGACATACTTAAAGGTGAAGCTCTATTCCTCAGGGGCTGGACTGTCTTTGAGATGACCAGGTTCTTCGGACTTCCCTATGAGCCCAACCAGTCAAACAACCAGCCTGGAATACCATTGGTACTTACCCCCACCGTCAATCTTTCGGATGCCGTTCCTGTTCCACGAAACACGGTTGAGGAGTGCTACCTGAGGGCTGAACAGGATCTCATCTCTGCACGCGATCTGCTGCCTGATGCCAACGGCGTCTATGCCTCATCGATGACAGCCAGCGCCGTGCTTGCCAGGCTGTACCTGCAGACGGGAAATCTGGCCTCGGCAGCCACTGAAGCCAACAGGGTAATAGAGAGCGGACTCTTCCAGCTGGCGGCTACTCCCCTGAAGGCTTTCAACAACTCAGAGAACTCTGTTGAAGATGTCTTCGCCATTCAGAAGAATATCAACTCCGATATTGCTTGGCTGCCGGTGATGTACGCATCACTTGCAGGTGCCGGAAGAGGCGATTACGAGATCCAACAGGTTTTCCTTGACAGGTTTGATCCTTCAGACCTTCGCGGAAAATATCAGGATGACACACAGGATGGCTATACTATTGACGATATAACCATGATGTATTACACCGGTGTCGGCACCATTCTGAACTATGGTGGCATCAACACTGCCAAGTGGGGCGACTATTACAGGAATATTCCCCTCATCAGGCTAGCTGAGATGTACCTTATCAGGGCAGAAGCCAACTTTGAAAATCCTGCAGCCGACATAGGTCCCAATACGCCCAGAGAGGATATCAATGCTATCCGCAGCCGTGCCAACGCTCCCTTATATTCCACAAATATAACCAGGGAGCAGATAAGGGAGGAGAGATACCTCGAACTGTGCTGGGAAGGGCACCGTCTGCACGACCTGAAGAGATGGAAGATGAATATCGGAGGTTATCCGTACAATGCCGGCAACCTCATTCTGCCCATACCGTTCCGTGAGATGGAGGTCAATGACCTCCTTGAACAGAACCCCTGGTATTCAGCAGGCAAATAGAATTTCAGCATTCACCAAAAAGGAGGGTGGCTTTCGCTTCCCTCCTTTTCTATTGTCACAATGCTCTTAATACAGTTGGCAGTCAGGACTGATGAGTGGTGACTGAAGACTGAAGACTGGTGCCTGAAGACTGAAGCTCAAGACCTTCAGACCTCAGACCTTCAGACTTTTAATTGCCTCCAGCACTCTCTCAGGCGTGAACGGCACCCTGAAGAGCCTGGTGCCGGTGGCATCAAAGATGGCATTGCCCACTGCCGCCCCCACGCCGATGATGGCAGGCTCACCGCCACCCTGCGGCGCCTGATCCTTCCTGTCCATGATGACGCATTCAAGCTTCGGAAGCCACGAGAATCGCGGTATCCGGTAACTGTCGAAGTTCCTGTCAAGTATGTTGCCTCCGTCATACTTCACCTCCTCGGTAAGTGTGTATCCCAGTCCCATGGTAAGACACCCTTCCATCTGCAGCAGCGCACCCTGCGGATTGACACAGAGGCCCATATCCTGTGCGCATGCCAGCCTTAAGACCTTCACCGTTCCACTTTTCGTGTCAACCTCTACTTCAGCCATGTGGGCCACCCAGGTGCCCGCGTCGGTTCCGCAGGCGATCCCTATCCCTCTCCCTGAAGGGCTTTTGCCGGGCACATATCCGAATTTTTCTGCCACCGCTTTCAGAACACCTATCATCTTCTCATCCCTGAGGTTCTTAAGCCGGAACTCCAGCGGGTCAATGCCTGCCGAGGCTGCCATTATGTCAATCTGTGTCTCGCGGGCGAAGGTATTGGTGTTGTTGTTGGGCGCCCGCCATGCTCCCGTGCCAAAGGGATGCACAGGATATTTGTCCCGGTCTTCACTGTAGCTGGTAATCCTTTGATTTGAAACATCATAGATAGTATCAGCACCGCGAGTTCCGGCAAGATAGACATGATAATCCCACAGAACGATCTTTCCTTCGCTGTCGATACCTGACTTCACCTTCACCACCGAGGCAGGATGGAAGGTATCGTAGAAGAACTCCTCATCGCGTGTCCATGTCACCATCACCGGCCTTCCGGTCATGCGTGCCAGCTTCGCGGCCTCGACACCCTGGCGGTGAGGACTCTTGCCTCCGAATCCTCCGCCGACGAAGGGAGTGATCACCCTCACCTTCTCCAGCGGCATGCCAAACTCCCGCACAAGGCTGTCCTGAAGTCCGAAAGGCGACTGGGTGGAGGCCCAGACCGTCAGCTTGTCTCCCTCGAAACGGGCAAGGGCAGTGTGGGTTTCTATAGGAGCATGAGCAAGATAGGGATCATGGTATTCCTGTTCAAACAGCTTATCGCAAAGCGGCGGTGCAGCGTCAGTATCTCCTGCACTGCGCACCACATTGACCCTGTACTCACCTTTGTTGATGTGATCAAAGACCGTCTCGTCACTGACCTCCATCTCATCATAGGAGTACTCTGCATCTATCCGTACCACAGCCATGTCGACCAGGTCGCGCTCTTCACTCAGCACAGCGATGAAGTCGCCGTCACGGACTACCCTCACTCCTTCCATGGCCTCGGCACCCGAAAGGTCGGCAGAAACCAGTGTCGCCCCGTGCGACGGCGGCCTCACTATACGTGCATGCAGCATTCCCGGCAGCTTCAGGTCACCGGTATATTTCGTACGGCCTGTGACCTTGCCATAGGCATCGCTGTGCTTCAGGGACTTGCCCACCAGGGTGAATCGGGTATGATCCTCCACCGGTGGCTTTATGTCAAGGTATCTCTCCAGCTTCTTTCCCCTGGCCAGCTCTCCGTAGGTGATGCTCTTCGTGCTATCCCTTACGTCGGAGATGATGCCGTCTTCCACCCGGAGCTGCCCGGCAGGTATTCCCGTCTTTTCGGAGGCCATCTGCACAAGCACTGCCCTGGCTTCAGCCGCTGCCGCCCTCATGGCCGGACCGAAGGCACGTGTGGTGAGAGAACCCCAGGTGCCTGCGTCCCAGGGACAGAGCTCAGTATCGCCCATGACAATCTTCATCTTTTCAAGGGGCACATTAAGCTCATCGGCCATCATCTGGGGCAGTGAGGTGACTATCCCCTGCCCCATCTCAATCTTGCCGGTGAAGCATGTTACGGTGCCGTCTTCAGCAATATGCAGGAAAGCATTGTAGTCTTTTGTCAGTGTCCGGCGCTGCTCAGCCGGCAGTGCAAGCAGGCTGTCGAAGCTGAACGGGTTGAACAGAAGTACGATACCGCCTCCCAGTATCCTGAAGAAGCTCCTCCTCTTCATTCCTGTTCCAGCCACGGAGGCTCTTTCAGTTATCTCTTTCCTCTTCATTTTATCTCTCCTCCCTTCATTTTTTCTGCTGCATCCTGCACGGCATCAATGATGCGGGTGTGAGCTCCGCACCTGCACAGATTGTCTTCCAGTCCGGAGATGATGTCATCACGTGTGGGATCCGGATTTTTTCCAAGCATACCCACGGCAGTAAGTATCATGCCCGGGGTGCAGTATCCGCACTGGAGGGCATCATGGTCGATAAAGGCCTGCTGGAGGGGATGAAGCCTGCCATCCTCCTGTTCCAGGCCTTCAATGGTGATCACACTCTTGCCTGCCACGTCACTCACGGGCAGCATGCATGATCTTGCGGGCTCATTGTCGATCAGCACGGTACAGGAGCCGCAGAATCCTATTCCGCAGCCGTATTTTGTGCCCGTGAGACCGAAATGATCCCTCAGAACCCACAGGAGTATCCGGTTAGGATCGGTAACCAGCTCTACCTCCTCACTGTTCAGTTTGAATCGGATCGTCTCTTCCATCTCTTGTCTCTTATGTTAAGTTCATTCAAGTAGTCTTCCCTGGTATCTATATCCCTCAGCACTGAGGAGTCTTCAGTCGCTGCCTCAAACACATCCCGGGGATGCCTTGCAGCCAGTGCGCGGAGCCCCTCTCTGTCGGGCAGCGTCATTACCTCCTCCATGTAACTGCTGCCTATCAGCAGCGGATGGCCACGTTTGCCTCTGTATGCCGGCATCACTATCCCCTTCCCCGACTCAATCCGGGCGGCTATCACCCTGTCTATCTCACCGGCACCAATCATCGGCTGGTCCCCCGGCATCACAACCACCGCGGTGCAGCTCCCGGGAAGGGCACTGAATCCGCACTGCACCGATGATAGCATTCCGTTCCGGTAATCTTCATTAAAGCAATGAACCACCCTGTACCCGGATGTGACCCTCTTCACCTCGTCGGCTGAGGCTCCCAGCACGACGACTGCTCCGCTGACCTCTGATGACAGAACATTCTCAACCACCTGCTCAATGATGGTCCTCCCCATCCACGGCAGCAGCATCTTCGGCGAGCCCATCCGTTTCGACTCACCCGCGGCCAGTATTATCGCCCAGATGCCAGTCATTACTTTTCAGTCTTCAGTCTTCAGCCACCAGTCTTCAGTCATTGCTTTTCAGTCTTCAGCCACCAGTCTCCAGTCATCAGCCACCAGTATTCAGTCACCAGCCTTCAGTCAATCAACAAATTACGACTGCCGACTGCCGGCTGCCGACTGCCGACTGCCGGCTGCGGACTAGAATTTCTGCCCCCTCACCCTTATAAGTTGTGCAGCTATGCTCACGGCAATCTCCTCCACCGTCTGTGATCCTATTTCCAAACCGATGGGAGTGTATATCTTGTTCCACTCCTCTTCTGTTGCCCAATTGTTTTCAAGGAAATTCGCGCGCATCGTTGCCACCTTGACCTTGCTGCCCATCAGTCCGATATATGCAGCTCCGGATCCTATGCAGGGTTTTAGTGCCTCGGCGTCGCTGCTGTGACCGCGCGTAACGATGACCACATAGGTATCCCTGTCCTTGCACAATCCGGTCATGGCTTCACCGATATCCTTAACGATTATGTTGTCAGCGTCAGGCAGGTTATTGGGGTTTGCGAACTCACTGCGGTCGTCTATCACTGTAACCTCAAAGCCAAGAAACCTGCCCATGTGAGACACTGCCTTGCCTACATGCCCGGCACCTGCAATCACAAGACGGGGAAGCGGGAACAGAGGTTCAAGAAAAAATCTCACGGTTCTTGCGGATTCAGCGGCAGCCAATACGGGAAACTGCAGTTCCCTGTATCCGGATTTACCGCCAGAGTCCAGTATCCGGGCAGACTCCTCCGAGATACCGGTGCGTATCTCTGCCGCCAGTGGCAGATCGGTCTTGCCGGTGGTCCAGTACCTCTTGATCTGTATTGCAGAATTGCCGGAAACGGTGACGCTGGTTACCAATACACCGGGTGATCCTTCCTGTATGCTCTGTTGCATCTCCCTGAAGAGGCCAATATGCCTCAACGGGTCAGCGTCGACGAGGATGGTCAGTGTTCCTCCGCAGAGGGCCTCTTCCGGGTCCGGGGCATCCTTGTCAAGGTTAAACCCAAGCAGGGACGACTCGCCTGTAACTGCACACCTGCCGGCATATTCCCTGACCCTGTTTTCCACCACACCTCCTCCCACGGTGCCGGCTATGAGTTTTCCGTTAACAAATAATGCTGAGCTGCCCGGCTTCTGGGGCGTCGATCCGGTGGCCGCAGTCACTGTGGCAAGCACTACCCCCTGCGTCAGCGGGTCTGTATCGGCAATCTGTAAGTAAATGTTTTTCATATTCAGGTTTCAGAACAAATATATGAAACCTCAAGGATTGCTTTCAGCAATTCTTGTATTTATCAGCAGTTTAACATGGCATTTCAGGGCCGGTTACCGCTGTTTACAGGTCCGAAAGATATTATTGATAAAATATTTTGAGGAATGGAAAATTGAATTAATTTTGCATCGCTTTTGGTGCGGTAGTTCAGTTTGGTTAGAATACCGGCCTGTCACGCCGGGGGTCGCGGGTTCGAGTCCCGTCCGCACCGCCCTCGAGACCCTTTAAACCCCTTGATGATCAAGGGGTTTTGTCTTTTATGCCACAGTCATGTACCTGTCATTCGAAGAGACTGCCATCCCGGCTGGTATCATGCTCATTATAAAAGCAATAGGCTGCTATCCGGGAGAAAAATTTGATTTTTTCAGTAAAAATGATTATATTATTGGCAATCAGTCCAATTTGCTGAGTATTGCGAATTGAGATTTATGAACCTTTAAATTTTAGAACTATGAAAACACTGGCTATTTTAATTCAGGAAATTGACGATGTAGAAAATTTGATAAGGTTTGGAGCATTGTTGGCAAAAGATACCAGGATGAATGTGCATGTTTTGCATGTTCAATTTCCACAGGTTTACGGTACCGCCAATTACATGGGAGGGTCGGGTGCTATGGTTGCACGATATCCGTCACAGCTTCAAAATATTGCCAAGGAGGTTGAAAAGAATGTTGACGGATTTATTCAAGAGATAAGAGCAGAACACCCCGGAATTCCCCTCATTGAATCTAAGTCTGAAATTGGCGATGCTTCGGCAATACTCAAAGAAAAAGTTGACAACAAAACATATGATATCGTGATGCTTCAGAGCAATACTGAACAAAATTTCTGGATGCAAAATTCTGCAATTATGGAGGTTGTCCGAAATGTACCCTGTCCTGTCTATATCATACCGCCTGATGCCAGGTATAATCCTCTGGAAAAAATCATTTACGCCACAGATTATAGCGAGGAAGACATCCCAACCCTTAAAAGCCTGATTGAATTGGCAAAACCATTTGACCCGGAAATCCTGGCATTGCACATCTCCGATGACGATGAATTTGATAAAAAACTGAAAAGTGAGGGCTTTGCCAGAATGCTGGGTGAAAAGACTGGTTACAATAAGGTTTCTGTTATGATGATAACAGAGGCGGATGGAAAAGATCCTGTCGAAAGTCTTGTGAAAGAAGCTGAAAAAGCAAAAGCAAATCTTATAGTGGTTCTGAAAGAGAACGAGAACTTCTTTGAGCGCTTATTCAAAAGCAGTTTTACAGCAGAACTCATCAATAGTACTCAATTGCCTGTACTGGTCTTTCATAAGGCAGGGTAACTTACTCAATACAGCAGTAATACAGGAATGGCAGGAGTTTCATAAACAATCAGGGCTATAGAAATACTGCCTGAGATACGTAAAAGTATATTGAACAGTCTTTAGGTGGCAAGTTAAAAATTGCTGAGAGCTACTACTTAGATTTAAATGAGAAGAAAATGATAACCAGGGGAGAATTACTGAAACTGTCTGAAATGCATGACACGCATTGTGTATCGATATTTATACCTACACATCGTGCCGGCGAAGAGACTTTAAAAGGGAAAGATGCCATAAATCTTAAAACCCAGCTGAAAGAAATCAAATCAAAACTTGCACTTCGGGGTATGAGCATCAATGACATTGAGACTTTTATACAACCAGTTAATGATTTAATTAACAATAATGCATTTTGGCGACATCAGTCAGATGGCCTGGCAATTTTTTTTTCAGACAAGGTATTCCGTAAATACACCATACCTGTTCATTTTGAAGAATTCAATTACCTGTCGAATGAATTCTACCTAAAACCGATAATTCCACTTTTTAACGATGATGGTTTATTTTATCTTCTAACACTTAAAAAGGATGAAGTAAAATTCTACGAAGGTACAAGACATAGTGTAACTGAACTTATAATTGATGATCTGGTTCCTTCCCGTCTGGAAGATAGAGTTGGCTACGATTACGAGGAAAAAAGCCTGCAATTCAGAACACAACAGGGTAACAAAGGAGCGGGCATGTTCCATGGGCATGAGGATGCTGACTCCAATGAGAAGACTGAATTGATGCAATATTTCAGAGCAGTGGATAAGGGATTAATGAAAATACTCACTGATGACCAGAATCCTCCTCTGGTTGTTTGTTCTCTGGATTATTATTTTCCGATTTATCAGAAGGTAAATTCATATAAAAATCTTTTTCCTCAACATATATCCGGCAACCCGGCTGATAAGGACATTTTCTTAATACATGAGGAGGCATGGAAATTAGTGCATTTATATTTTTCCAGGACCAGGCAGCTGAAACGGGATAAGTTTAAGAAATTCCATGGAACGGAAAAGGCTTCAGCCGATTTCAAGGTCATATTGCCCGCCGCTTCTGAAGGAAAGGTGGATACTCTCTTTCTACAAAACAGAGAGGATATATTCGGTAATTACAATCCCTCAACCAGGGAAGTGAGAATAGATGAAGAACATCATTCCGCAAATGTTTCGTTAATGAATCTCCTTGCAATGATGGTTTTAAAAACCGGAGGGACAGTCTATTTGGAGGACAAAGAAGAAATGCCTGCGAATTCTTCAAAGGCAAATGCGATATTCAGATATTAACTCTGAACTCCTGCACCTTAAAGAAAAGAATTTTTAACTTTATGGTAATTAAAGACAAAATCAATCATAATATAATATCACTAATGTATCCAAAATCAAAGGATGGCATCCTGAAGATGGGTGATTTTGGCGACATCACCCTAACCCGCTTGTTGAAGGTAAACGACTGGGTGGCAGTCATACCTGCAGTCTCCATGATAATTCTTTTGCTGTTGTGGATTGAGAAGGCAGAATAATTCTGATGAAGAACAAAAAAGTCATTTCAGTCCTGGTATCCGTTGTTGCCGTTATGGCAATAATTGCAGCATCATCAGGCATTTTCTCACGCGGAGGAACCGAACCGTATGAATACCAGTCAATTCGCGACAATTCAGTTACAATCTACGGGAATGGCCTGTACAGGCACATGTCGTCTGATGTTGCCATTCAGGGCATTGCGCAGGATTATGTAACCCTTTTCATCGCAGTGCCGCTGCTTCTGACTGCTTTGATTTTCGCTCTGAAGGGATCGCTGCGCGCCCGCTTTATCCTGGCAGGCATCCTCAATTACTTTCTGGTTTCCTACCTGATCTATCTTGAAATGGCAATGTACAACGAGATGTTTCTCGCGTACGTTACCCTTACAGGTACATCATTTTTCGCTTTTATCATCGTGCTGCTGACATTTGACATTCAGGATATTCCGCTTATTTTCAAGCCAACTGTCCCCGAAAAATTCATCGGTGGATTTCTGATCTTCAACAGCATTATTATCGCAATGCTCTGGCTAAGTGTAGTTGTGCCGCCGCTAATTGACGGATCAGTTATACCTGTTGCCGTACAGCATTACACCACCCTGACAGTCCAGGGACTGGACCTGGCTCTCTTTCTGCCGATTTCATTTGTGTCGGGTTTTCTTCTGATAAAAAGGAGGCCGTTCGGTTATCTTATGGCCACGGTGACCCTGGTCTTTCTTTCTGTACTTATGACTGCACTTACTGCAAAGATAATTGCCATGGGATTGTCAGGAGTCAGTGTCATTCCTGCAATCTTCATAATACCATCCATTCTTATTGTTTCAATAGCATGTTCCTTGCTCCTGACAGGAAAAATAAACGAAAATCATCCTTCTCTCAGGTCGAAAACGGGCTCAGAATGATCCTGAAAGTACGACTAAACAGCCATTAATCATACTAAAAGACTGAAAGATGCCTGCCAGCGTTAGTATGGAGTTTGTTTAAGGCTCCATCATCCGAGGCGGGAAATCATTTCGATGCCTTTCATGTTCGGATTATAAGTCTGAGTAACGACCGTATTTCTGGCAACCTCGGGTTTTCAGAACCGCCACGGCATCCTCAATGCTCTCATTCACTGCATTTCCCGCCGGCCTCCGGCAGAAGGGACAGGCATGGATATTGCCCTTCGGGTCAATATGAATATACCTGTGTCCTCCTCCGGCGCATCCTGTCTTTCTTGAATGATACGCCGGATACGTTATGAGAGGTAAATCGCGTGGCTTACCCGGAGAGGCCGCCTCCAGGTAATATTGCTCCAGCAGAGCCGTCTGCTCCGGCAGGAGTACAAGATCCTCTCCCCTGTACCTGGCTGTCTCACGTGGTTCGAGGATCCTTACCACGGCTATCCCCCAGCTACTCGCCAGCTCCATGTATCTGTCAAGGTTGTATTTGCTTACGAACGGGCCTGTTGCACACAGTGAAAGGGTTGTCATTATTCCTTCCTGATTGCAGTTTTTTGCGGCCTCCCTAACGCGGCAGAATGATTCAGGATTCCTCCTGAACCTGTTATGCTCTTCTTCTTTCCAGTGATCAAGGCTTATCTCAGCACCGGTAAGACCTGCCTTCTTCAGCGCATGTGCCACATCCCTCGTCAGGCCGTGCCCCGAAGTATTTATCCACACATCAGCCTCCCTGCCTGCCAGGGTTACAAGCATCAACAGGTCATCGAGGCGCTCCAGAGGTTCACCGCCTGACAATGAAAAGTGACATGTGCCGTACGCCTGTAATTTGTTCAGTATGACCAGCAGATCGTCATGGGAGAGGTGCTCGTCAGCAGAGAGATTTTCCCACTCGTAGCAGTGAGGACATCTAAGCGGGCATTTTGCCGTTATGGAAAAGAATACTGTTGAAAACGGCACCCGGATGCCGGCGCGCCCTGACGCCCTCATAACTTCAGCCCTGGCGAAATTATTGAATGCGGGAGATGGAAATCCCGGAATGTTGTCGGAAAAGAAATACCTCTTCCCGCATTTGAAATATTTCCCGACTCTCGGAAGTCCCTGGAAACTCTGCCGCTTGGCTCTGACTCCTGCAAGAGCCCTGAGTCCCCTTACCGGATTCCTGTAATAAGATGCCGCTGTCAGTATTACCTGCGCCAGCAGGCGCAATCTGACCAATTTCGCTCTGTATCCTGTAATGAAGAGGCTCATTTCATGCTGTCATGCATCTCCCTGGAGAAGAGAGGGATCCTCCCGGGCTTCCGGAATGACCTGAGTGTCTTTTTATCCGGAGGCCCTGTCTGATCCCTGAGGACCTTATAGTATCCCCTGGTGTGGAGGAATACTGACCGGCTGTCGTTTTTCATCCCAGGACTGTCAAACAGCAGGATTGCCTCGTCGCCCTTTTCGTCAAGAACATAATAAACATTGTCAGACGCAGTAAGTGCTTCCTTAACTGACAGTTCGCCATTGGAGGTGGCTGAAGTCAAAGGTGTCCGTATAACAGTGACCTCCTCCCGCGTGCTGAAATCCATGGCTGTGTAATCCACCTCCCAGAACCTGAAACCAGTCTCCAGCTTTATTTCAACAGTATCGGAGGTGACGCCTTCAAGGTTCAGCTGAAGGATGTCATCACGCATGGCTGCAGGGCCGGCTAAGTTAAAGTAATCCAGAAACTCCCACTTGTTGTTATTTCCCAGATAAACCGACAGGGGCAGCTGCTGCTCAAGATGCCACTTCTGCAGTTTGTGACCCGGCACCGCCTCCCTCTTTGCAGAGAATGTATTATATCTCTCTCCAAACAACTCATGCATCTTTAAAGAGACAGCTTCCAGCCACAATGTGTTCTTCGCCCTTATCAAAAGCCTTCCCTCAGAAGCCTGAGCAGGCTTCACAAACTTAAGAACAATGCTGTTAATGCTCTTCTCGTCAGCGATGCCTTCGATACCTGTATAGCTGTTTGCATCCCTCTTACTGACAAGCTCGGTCACATCTGCAGTTTTGCCGGTCACTGCCGAAACAGGCGGCAGCGGATTACCAATCGTATATGGGAAGCCGTTCTTGTCAATCATGACTGAGACATCTTTCCCGTGGTCTACAACCATCAGTTCGGCCATGTCAACATACTGCCTCTCCTTCAATTCATTTGTAACCTTTATCCTGTAAGTTCCGTCAGCCGGCCGGATGCATGGCAGTGGAAGATAATCATCCCTTTCCAGTCCCGGCTGGATGGCGCCGCTGAAAATCTCCCCCGTGAAAATGTAATATGCTCCATCAAAAACGTATACGAACGGGCATGACGTGATAGCAACAATAATTCCTGTCACAACAAATGCTCCGGCCAGAATGCCAAGCGGCACAGAGAGATATGAATAAGCAGTTGCTCCCCTTGCCTTGCTGAATACCTCCACTTTGAGAATGGCATTTGAAGGAATGGAAACCTTTATCCGGTCAGTGATCGCCATTTCTGACACATAGACGTGGACTTCATTCAGGACTTCGGACTGACCTGATATTTTAGATCCGCGGTACCGGTTTGCCCTGTCAGGGTTTGCAGTCTTGTACATATCATGGCCGCTCAGAAATGAGAGTGTGCCGGTGAGATTATTTTCATCTGTCGTGATATCCGTCAAATGCCAGGCTTTATCCTCAAGATGAAGGATGATGAACTTCTGTTCCTCCTGCATCTGCCGAATAACTTCCGGGTAGGGCTTTGCGGTTCCGTGAACCCTGAAATAGTTGCACCCGCCGATCATAATCAAAAAGGGTCCCAACATGCTCCAGGTGATCATCCTGAAGATGGAGGGTCTGCGAAGTAGCTTGAACATGATGAAGGCTTTTTAGATTATACAACTTCATTTTCCGGATCTCCCCGAAGAAGATCAGAATCCGATCTCAATACCGGCTTCAAGGCTGTTGAAGACAATAAATGGAATGAGTGACACAACCAGGTCAGCCCTGACAGCAAAACCGTCTGCCAGGTATATCTTCGTTCCGACATTCCATGAGATAACTGCCGCAAACTTCTTTGTGTAGTGCGGGTTGTAATAGTAATCGTATTCGTCCCAATATCTGTGCCTGTACTGTCCCAGCAGCAGCGATGCGCCAATATATGGTCTGACAACTCCAGTCCTGTTAAGAGAATAGTTGAAAGGGTAATACCTGTAGCCAAACTTCATGAAGAAGTAGAATGGATCGTAATACAGGTAGAGATTATTTGTGAAGTCCCAGTAACTATAGACCCCGTAGAAATATTCAGGATTCAGATTTACAAGAAATTCAACGGAAAAACCAGTATTGCCGGAAGGTGACAGACGCTCAAATGACAGGTTCAGATTACTGAACAACAGATTATATAAATCTGTTCCTATGTAGTTTCGTTTGATTCGGCTAACGGGTACATCATGTTTACTGATGGCTACCGCTTCCATGCCGTCATACTTCAGACTGTCAACTATTGAAATCCCCAGATAGTGAAGCTTTCCAGAATCATCACCCGGCAATTTGTATATTATCGTCCCTCCGTCAATTGAAACGATGTCAATACTCATGACAGTCCCGTCGCCCCTGTAAACTATATCCTGGGCAAAGGCCCTTCCCGGCAGCAGGAAAAGCATAAGGAACAGGATGAATGAATGATGTATTGTTTTCATGTCTTTTATAGTCATTAATCCAACATTATCAAGAAGCCATTCAGGCGTGATTGATTTTATCTTGCATATTCCACTGTTACATTGAATTAATTATTTCAACAATGGAACTAAATTAATAATGAAAAGTTCGTATTAATTTTTCACATACAATTTGCAGCAGATCACATTTTTTTTGCTGTGCATCATAATAAGGCTTATTCTCAGTGAAGAACTCTGCCCAGCAGTCAGCAACCTGCAGGATCGGCAGATGAATTTCCTGAGTGCAGAGCCTGCTGTGACTGACATGCTTGCCGGGATGGCCTTACTGCAGGTGGTGAGAAAGATATAATCGTGCCGGAAAATCTAGTTGCTGCCCAGGGCAAAGCCCACAACCAGGAACATCTGCTCGCTGTCGGGATTGAAGATAAGCTGCCCGGTAACTGGAAGGGAGAAACGCTCGCTGATGGAGATCTCCTGAACTACCTCCAACCCAAGATTGCAGACATTGAAGCTGCCGTTTTCGGTATGCCAGCCATTGCCGGCTCCCATGAAGAGGCTGAAATATTCAAATGACAATCCTGCCTCAAAATAGAGATCGTTGCCGTACGACCCCACTCCTCCGGCCTCGTTGATGATATAGTTGGCGCTCAGCCACACATTGTCCGACTCCCAGTCGAGGTTGACCTCGAAGGCATGGGCTCCGTCAGCAGCAGAGTAATCGAAGTACGACAGCTCAGGCAGGTAATAGTCCTGCATGCCAAGGGTAAAACCGCCGGGCAGGTCAAAGCCAAAGTAGAGATCCACCTCCTCATAGCCGTTCATGTCAAATGACCCCCAGGCACCGGCGGTAAAGGGACCGGCGGAATATTCCAGCACCGGCTGCAGGTGCGGGCCGCTGCCGAGCCTGGTGCCCCTCCAGACAAAACTGGTGACAAGGTCGGCACCGACACTCCATGGAGAGGAGCTCTCATCCTGGGCGTGCACAGGCATGGAAGCAGCAGCTGTGAAGGTCAGGATCAATAGAGTGATCGCCTGTTTTCTGAACCAGATCATCCCCTAAAACTAATAAAAATCCTTAGAACCTGCCACTGAGCCGCAGGCTGATGTTGCGGTGAGGCTGGAGGTCTCCCGGCCGGCCCATGTATTCGGTGTTTGTGACATTCTTCAGCGCCGCGGAGACCTTCAGCCTGTTGCTCAGCCTGTAGCCGGCACTGCAGTCCATCAGGAAATAGCCTTTATTGTTGTCCTGCCAGTAATCATAGAACCCGGGCAGGATCTCGTCTCGCGTGTCCGGGTGCAGGAAAACGTTATCGATGTTCAGCGTTTTTGACCTTACATAAAGGTCAATGCCTGCCTCGATCCTGTCACGGACAGCAAGCAAACCGGCTTTGGCAGTGTGTTTCCTCCTGTATTTCAGGAAAACATCTTTGTTCTGACCGGTGAAGGCATTGTACTCAACCGGATAGACAAAAGTGTATCCGCCGCTAATTGTTAAATCCGCGACCTCGGATGACCTCTGGAGCCTGATCTCGGTCTCAGCACCGTAGATCCTCGACTGCTCCACGTTGGTAGCCTTGAAGCCCAGGCCGGTGAGACCCGTTGCCGGATCCTGGTGCACCCCGAAAATATATTCAATCATGTCGCTGTTCTGCGAGAAGAAGAGAGCCAGGTCGCCCTCTCCCCTGATCTCGCCGATGATGAAGCCCTGCATCACACCTGCCTCGGTGCTCCAGCCCGACTCCGCCCTGACACCCGGGCTCGGGAAGATCCTCACCGAGCCGAGGGTTGTGGTGGCGTGTTTTTCGGCTATGGAGGGATAGCGGTAGCCCTGCCCGAAGGAGGCCCGCAGGAAGGTATACTCCGCCGCCTGCCAGTTGACGCCGGTCCTGAATACAGGGACGATCCTGTCGCCTTCGCCGTCAAGTATGTTCTGCTCCATGCGCACGCCGGCAGTGACCTTCAGGCTCTTCACAGGCCTTGCCTCCAGCTGCGCAAACCCTGCAAGGTTCAGCGAGCGGTGATCACCGAAGAAATTGGAGGTGACGCTGCTCCAGGTCTCGGCAAAACCTGCCGTCATATTGAAATGATCTGAAAACCTGTACCAGAACTGGTATTCACCGTAGACGGAAAAGGAGGCTGAGTTGTTCTCCACCCGCACCGGAAAACGGTTGGCCGACGACTGCAACCGCATGCGGATGTCATGCCTCATCCTCCCGTTGCGGCTGAGAGAGAGGAACGGATCTGCGGTAATAAAATAGCCGTGCAGCCTCGACACCGTGGAGGTGTCCTGTTTCAGGGCCCCGTATTCACCGTCCTCCCACAGAATGAAATCGGCCTTGTATGTCTTTCCACCGCTGAGGTTAACCCCGTATTTCAGTCCCTCCACCCTGCCGCTGTGATGCTTAAGCCTCAGGCTGACCCTCCCCATGGTCTCATCATTGTATTTCCTGTAGCCGTTGTCGGTGGCAAGATTTATTGCGATGCCAAGATCGGTATTCTCAATTTTCCGCAGGTGCGAGAAGGAGGCGCTTCCGAAGATTCTGGGTGTATCCCACCACTTCCAGTTGCGGTTACGGGGAGCCCCGAAGAGCCCTCCTTCGGTATAGAACGTTGTGACAGGGACGTTCGAAGCATCAGCGGTCCTGAAGTTGATTACCCCGTTCAGGGCGGAGGAGCCGTAGAGAACCGACGAGGCTCCCTTTATTATCTCCACCTGCGACAGGTTCTCCAGCGGCAGGAACTGCCACTTGATGTTTCCGGCATCAGCTGACATCATCGGGAGGCCGTCAACGAGTGCCAGCACCCTGCTGCCGACGCCGTAGCTGAATCCGCTGCCGCCTCTTACCGACGCCTGCCCGTCAAGCACCTCAATGCCGGGCGTCTTTGTTATGAGCTCCTGCGCATCGGTGATATGTGTCCGGAAGAAGTATTCCGGTTTTATGACATCCATGGAGACTGTCAGTTCGGACCTCTTCTGTTCCATCCTGTCAGCGCTGACGACGACCTGATCAAGCAACTGGGCCTCAGATTCAAGGGCAACATTCAGCTTCAGGATCTCATCTTCCTTCAGAGTGACGGCCTCTGTATGGGTTTTGTATCCGACGTACTTGAATTCGATCCTGATTGAACCCATGCCCGCCGTAAATGTGTAAAAGCCATTTGCATCAGTAGCAGTACCAACGCCTCTGCCATAGATGACATATACGTCCGGCAGCGGCTCACCGGTTAGCCTGTCGGTCACCATGCCGTTTACTGTAGCCTGCGCAGACAGGTTTACCTGACAGAGGGAAAGAAGCGCAGGAAGAAGAAGGGCTGCCAAACGCATTATTTCGGTTTGAAGGTCATCCGGATATTGAGAGGGACCTGGTCAATCCATACAAATTTCACCTTGAGTGAGGTAGAATTCAGCTCTACAATTGTGGTTGCGATCGATGGCACCTGCAGATCAGGAGAACTGATAGCGAGGTTGGCATCATTGTCCACAAGCATCCATGTGCCGGTATACTGACCGAAAGTGCCCGTTCCGTCCTTGTTGAAGGTCGCATCTCCCTTGAACTTCTCCAGCTTCTCCCCCGGTCCGCTTGCATCAACACCGTTGGCAAGAAGACTGTCGCTGGCCCAGACGTGAGCCGTCAAAAGGGTGAACCGGTCAGTCTCCTGCTCCTTGCCGCATGCGCTGAGAATCATCAGCAGGACCGGAACCATCATTAACAGAATTGTTTTCATGGCTGTGGTTTATGTTTCAGCTTAAATACCTGAACTGATAACAAAGATACATGAAATCAGTTTAACAACTGAGGCAACAAATAACCCTTACAGTCAGGATGTGCTAATGAGAGTTCTTTCGATAGTAGAGAGTATTGGAATCAAAGTCCTTTACCAGCAGGACCCCGTTATGATCGACATACAGCGTGCGAAGATCGGGGAAGAGCCAATAGTTTTCATACTCATCAAGATCGTATGAAGTCATGATCCCGAATCCGGGTATGGCCACATACCAGAAATCGTCCCACCTGGTAAAGATATTGTCATAAGAAGACCGGAATGCTACGCCCACGCTGTGAACACTTGAAAAAGTTGCTCCCCTGTCGCCCGACCGGTAGATGACCTCTCCCGTTCCCTGGTCGCAGACGATGAAGATCTGATCATCATCAGTGACGTACAGTTTTTGAGAATAGGCCGGGGTCGTCAGCGGCGTCCATGTCTGGCCGTCGTCATCAGAGATCATCAGGCTGCAGCAGTCGAGTCCGTGCTTTACAAGGGTTCCGTCTGACATCCTGAATACATCACCCAGTCTGTATTCCGACATTCCGGCTCCGGCGTTATGCCATGTCACACCCCTGTCATCGGAGTATCTTATCGGTTCCTCTGCTGTATATACCCACAGCCTGTTGTCGTTGGAGACGTACATCTGGAGGTAGTGTGAGCGTTCGGGCCACGGTTTGGTACAGTACTGCCATGAAGCACCGTGGTCAATGCTTATGATTATATTGCCGTCGTTGGAACTGACATAAATAACACCGTTCCGGTCTATCTCAACAGTACGCGGTCTGTCCGGGGAATTGAAGATGGGGTCGTTGACCCTTTCCCACTCGTAATATCTGTCGCCCTGCCTGTAAAGATAACTGCCAGTCGTAATGAAGGTGACCTTGTTGACGGTATCAGCCACCATATCCACAATCGGTGTCTCCGGTGTGCCGCTGACTCCGTCCCACTCATTCTCCCTGAAGCCATAGGCAACAAGGTCGATTGAGGTCATGAAGCTGCCCGACAGGTCCCACAGTGATGCCCTCAGTACCTGTCTGAATGATTCGTGCCCCAGGGTCCAGACGGCGCCGATATCCTGTCCGGAAGAGACATAATGACGTTCCTGTGAGATTGATCCGCCTCCCTGGACAGGCTCGAAAACAACCCTTATCGAATCGATTCTCGCCGTCGTATTTGTGTATACCTGGAACCATGCTGACACCTCAAGCGACTCTCCCGCCAGTAACCTGGACTCCTGTCTGTTGTAATAAGAGAACTGGTAGTTCTCCAGTATTCTGCGTGAAGGATCTTCAGTGCATGAGGCCATGGCGACCATCATGAGTATAACAAACAATGTCCTTCTCCCGGCATAACATTGTTCCATAATACGTTTTATGGTCCGGCTGTTCATATCTCTCATCCTGATCTTCATCTGTAAAGAGGAACCTGCACTCCCGCCCGCAGTGTCAGGGCACTGTTTCTTATATATGCATCCTTTGCATTGCCGGGCTCAGGGAATCCACTGGATTCCAGATTGAGAACCCCGGTAAATCCGTGCCTGTATTCTACACCGATATCGAGTTTGAGGTTGCCGTGCAGAGGTATGGCTACTCCCGCCGCCGCCAGCCACCCGAAGTCGTTCCTCCTGGTCAGTTCAGTAAGGTCATCATGGATCGTAGTCTCTTCGACAGTATAGGATCCGCTGCTGCCGGTTTCCTGAATTGCGGTTCCGGTACAGCGGGCATTGAGTCTGGCAGCAAAGTATGGTCCGGTGCTCAGGGAGAAGGTCTCATTTCTCCCTATGTGAAAGTCCAGCAAAGCCGGTATGACGGCATAATCAATACTCACCCTGCTGTCAACGTCATAGTCGGGATAGCCATATGCTGACCAGACATGATGGAGGTAAAAAACATCACTCGAGTCACGCATCGAATAACCCTGCCTTTCAAGGGTCACCCCGGTGCGAAACCATGTCTTTGACCCGGTGATCCTGAAGTTCATCATGAAGCCTGCCGACGGTCCTGCAAGGGAAGAGTACTTCTCCTTCAGTATGTCTCCCGAGTTCCATGAGTAATTTGCTCCTGTCCTCCATGTAAGATATATATCATCATTGACCTCTGACGCATCCTTTTTCGGGTCCTCATCCGCAACCGCGCGTTCATCACCGGTCACCCCCAGCCTCCAGATCAGTCCGACGGTCAGGTCCGTTGACCCGTGTTTCCTGTCAGGCACATTGATCAGAAATCTCCGTCCGGTATTGTATCTACCCCTCACAAAAAGATCAAGGTTATCATGCAGCGGGTAGTCTAGTCTCATCATGTATGTATAGCCGTAATCGTTCCTGAGAGAATCATCTGAATAGTTATACCATCCGTAATCAACGTCCTGATCCACGGTGAAGGAGTAGTAGGCACCGGCTCCCAGTGTCAGCGTCGGGTTTGAGGGAATGGTCACCGTAAGCTGCAGGGGCAGGGTGACGAAACTGTAGTTGGAACTCTCTATCTTGCCTGTATAAGGAGGCATCCAGATAGACGGATACATAAGGTAGATGGCATCGGGGTAATAGTAAGTGTCATACCGGTGATACTCATAGTAAACTGTCGAATAGTCGACACCTGCGTTCAGCCCCAGTGTCGGGGTCATCTGCCAGCCGGCAAAGAGTCCTGCCGCAGGCCCCGGTTTGGCCTTCCAGTGACCGTAGGTGGTGGTACTGTGAAGGTCTGAGAAATTGATGCCGGAACCGGCACCCAGATAGAACTTCTGGGGATAAAGGGCTGTGGCCGTGAAACTGAGCAGTAAGACCAACACAATCTGAAGAGATCTTTTCATGGTCAGGATATCAGGGTTGTTTAGTCTGTCTGCCACAAAAACCGTGCCCGCAGCCATCATATCCTGCAAAGAATGTCGCGAAACATTAAACAGCCCCGGGCCGGACTGCAAAACAATTCTTTTTATTAATTTTAGTTCTCTAAACTATGAACCATAAATCATTACCATGAGCCAGAAATATTCTGTCAGTCCCAACGGCGAGAAGTTTGCGTTGCCGAAGCCGGAGGATTATAAAGCTGAGTTTGAAAGCATTAAGAAGCGTGTCGAAAAAGAACGTGCCAAAGGCCGCGAGATAGTTGTCGTCATGGGCGTCGGCTTCGTGGGAGCCGTCATGGCTGCTATTGTTGCCGATACCGTCGACAAGAAAGGAAAGCCGTCGAAGTTTGTGATAGGGATGCAGCGTCCCAGTGCCCGCAGTTTCTGGAAGATACCGATGCTCAACCGCGGTGTCTCACCCGTGAAGGCCGAGGACCCCGAGGTAGACCCGATGATCGAACGCTGCGTGAATGAGAAGAAGACGCTGATGGCAACATACACCTATGATGTTCTGAAGCTGGCCGATGTGGTTGTTGTGGATGTGCAGTGCGACTACATCAAGGAGGAGCTCGGCAACGTGCGTGCCGGCCAGACCGATATGGCAGCCCTGGAGGCCTCGCTGGCAGTTATCGCTGAGCATATACCCCCGGGGGCGCTGGTGCTGATAGAGACTACCGTAGCGCCTGGCACCACCGAGCAGGTGGCATACCCGATAATGAAAAAGGCATTCAGGAAGCGTGGCATAAAGAGTGATCCGCTGCTGGCTCACAGCTATGAGAGGGTGATGCCCGGACGTAATTATGTGGCCAGCATACGCGATTTCTGGAGGGTATGCAGCGGCATCAACGAGGAGGCCAGAAAGCGCGTGGTGAAGTTCCTCACCGAAGTGCTGAACACCGAGAAGTTCCCCCTGACGGTGATGGACCGCCCCATTGAATCGGAGACGGCAAAGATAGTGGAGAACAGCTACCGTGCCACCATACTGGCGTTTCTGGACGAGTGGAGCCTCTTCGCAGAACGCAACGGCGTCGACCTTATAAAGGTGATAAAGGCCATTAAGATGAGGCCGACACACAGCAACATGATCTTCCCCGGGCCGGGCATAGGCGGCTACTGTCTTCCCAAGGACGGCGGACTGGGCGTATGGGCATACAAGCACATCCTGGGCTTTGAGGATGACATCTTCCGCATCACTCCCATGGCAATAGATATCAATGATACCCGCGGACTGCACGTGGGGCAGCTCACCCGCGACGCCCTCCGCAACATGGGCAAGCCTATAGCAGCATCGGACGTGCTGGTGCTGGGAGCTGCATACCGTGAGGATGTGGGCGACACGCGCTACAGCGGATCAGAGATCGTCATCCGCAAGCTGGCGGAGATGGGTGCCGAGATCAGAGTCCATGACCCCTACGTGGAACACTGGTGGGAGTTTGAACAGCAGGACAGCTACCCGGCGGAGGGACAGAGCAAGGCGCAGTTCTTCCGCAACCAGGAGAAGCTGAAGGAGATAAGGATAGAGCAGAACCTCGACACAGCCCTTAAGGGTGCCGAGGCAGTAATACTCGCCGTGCCGCACGCCGCCTACCTGGACCTCGACCCCGACATGGTGGTGAAGAAGATAGGACAGCCGGCCGCCATCATCGACTGCTTCGGGATACTGAGCGATGAAAAAATAAAAAGGTACTTTCAGCTGGGCTGCGAGGTGAAGGGACTGGGAAGGGGACATATACAGAGGATCAAGGAGGAGACGCGCAAGTCGTGACCCCCGTGCTTCCGGGCTTAAAATGAGACCTTCAGTCCTGACCCTTCGGCGGAGGTGAGATGATATCCGGAACGTGTGGACCCGCAACAGTATAACCGAACAATCCGGAAATGATGAGATGGAGAGAAAAAATGCGAAACCCCAAAACAGGTTATCATGAATAGAAAGGTAAATGAACTGTATGATGAATACCGCGACGGGAGAGTGAGCCGGCGGGAATTCATGAAGAAGCTTGCCGTGGTCACCGGAGGCACGGCTGCTGCGGTAATAATCCTTCCCGGCTGCAACGGTGCGGCTGCCAGCCGGCAGAAATCCGGAGCCATAAATCTTATCAATGAATTCATCACCTATCCGGGAGCCACCGGGGAGATGAGAGCCTATCTCTCCATGCCGGAGGGCAGGGAGAAGCTGCCGGGAGTGATAGTAATTCATGAGAACAGGGGGCTGGTGCCCCACATTCAGGATGTCAACAGGCGCATGGCCATGGAGGGTTTCATTGCCCTGGCACCTGATGCCATCTCACCTCTCGGCGGGACGCCGGAAGACCAGGACAAGGGCCGTGAGCTTATAGGCCAGCTCAACCGTGAGGAGACGGTGAAGAACTTTGTTGCCGCAGTAAAATATCTCGAGACCCATCCCCGATCCACTGGCAAGGTTGGCTGTACAGGCTTCTGCTGGGGCGGAGCCATGACCAACCAGGTGGCGGTCAACTCTCCTGACCTCGACGCTGCCGTTCCCTATTATGGTTCAACCCCGGCACCCGAAGACGTGCCAAGGATTAAGGCAAAGATAATGGCGCACTACGCTGGCGACGATGAGCGTATCAACGCCGGCATACCCGCCTTCGAGGAGGCGCTGAAGCAGGCAGGTATTGAGTACCAGATATTCATCTACGAAGGCACCCGGCATGCCTTCAACAATGACACCGGCGAGCGATACAACAAGGAGGCTGCCGATCTTGCATGGGGCAGGACAGTCAATTTCTTCAAGGATCAGCTGGGAAGCTAGCGGTCACCTCTCCAGAGGCGGGCCACCTCTTCCACGAAAGGCAGGCAATGGTTGAAGAAATGTTTGTAACCTTCGCACAGGTAGTTTAATCCCGGCTCGCCGTCAGGGGTTCTTATAAACCGGTTTTTCGGACACTCGCCGTTACAACAATCCCGTACTTCGCATTCGCGACAGTAATATGGCAGCGACCTGAACTTGTCCTCACCGAATGCCTTCTGACGGGGATGGTCAAGCATCTCCGCGAGAGAGAGGTCAGTTATGTTTCCTATCCGGTGAGCGGCATCCACGTAGTGGTCGCACATGTAAAAGTCGCCGTTCATCTCCACCACCGGCACCGCGCCGCATTCAATCCTGAAGATGCAGAGGGTATGCTCCTGCCTGAATGCGGTTCTCAGGGCCTCCTCAAAGATCTGAACCTTTACCCGGCCGATATCCTTCTCAATCCATTCATCAAAGATCACTTCAAGAAATTTACCGAACTCAAGTGGCCTGACACTCTGCGGTGTCGCTCTGCCTGAGCCCCTGCCATCCTCCTCAACCAACGGCAGGAAGGTTATATACTGTGCTCCCAGTTCCCTGAAAAACCGGTATATCTCAAGAGGGTTATCCACATTGTCGTTGCTTACCACACAGAGGAATTCGTGCGGCACGTTGTATTGCTTCAGTATCTCCAGACCTCTCATCGCCTCCCTGAATGTCCCGCTGCCGTCAACACGGGTCCTGTTGATGTTATGATACCTCTCCGGCCCGTCAATGCTGAGGCCGACATAAAAATTCTCCCTGCCCAGAAACCTGCCCCACTCATCATTTATCAACGTTCCGTTGGTCTGGATGCCGTTGCGCACCGTGCTTCCTTCCGGCATGTACGCCTCCTCGATGGTCACCGCCTTTCTGAAGAAATCAAGACCTGCCACGGCGGGCTCACCTCCGTGCCAGGAGAAGAATATTTCCGGCTCCGTGGAGGCCTCAATATGCTGACGTATATACCGTTCCAGCATCTCATCACTCATACGGCTGCCTGGCACGGCTCGGCCAACACCATGTTTTTCAAGATAATAGCAGTATGAGCAGTGCAGGTTGCACCTGGCGCCAACCGGTTTGACAAAAACCTGAAATTCCCGTGATACTGAGGCCATGGCTGAGGTTAGTGTATAATTGCGTTTAACAGGTTGAATATCTGTCGGACAGGAAATCGGCAAGATGCCCGGACCCTGACTTCATGACCAGCGACTTCTTCTCACCCTTCAGGAACCTGCGGAGGCTCTCCGGGATCCCCACCTCCTTTTCTATCAGGGGCTCCACGGCACCGGTGAACTTCCCAGGATGCGCGGTCTCAACGAATATGCCGCATTTTTCAGGATGACACCTCAGGTAACTGTCAAGCCCCAGGCTGGCCACCGCTCCGTGAGGGTCAAGGATATATCCTGTTCCTGCAAACTCCGTCCTGATATGGTCTCTGATCTGTCCGTCATCGAACCAGTAGCCGGATATGGCCTCTCTGATGCTTCGGAAGTCATCATCAAACAAACGCGTAAGCCTGGGGAAGTTGCCGGGATTTCCTACATCCATCGCGCTGGCGATGGTCTGCAAGCTTCCGGCAGGGGTATAGAGACCGGAAGAGAGGTATTCCGGCACCACTTTGTTGATATTCGTTGCCGCCACCAGGTGGTCAATGCCGAGTCCTGACCGCCATGCCATGGCCGCTGCGGTGATATTGCCGAAATTGCCGCTCGGCACTGATATCACCTGACCGGCACCGGCACGGCCTACAGCGTAGTAGTAGTAAAAGCTCTGCGGTATCAGCCTGGCAATGTTTATGGAGTTGGCTGAGGTAAGCCTGATTCCGTCGCCGGCATCCTTTGTTGTCAGGGCACCTTTAACCATCGCCTGGCAGTCGTCAAAGGTACCTTCAACCTCTATGGCTGTGATGTTCTGTCCCAGCGTTGCCATCTGGTTCTCCTGCAGGAGACTCACCTTGCCCGAGGGATAGAGTATTATGACGTCGACCCCCTCCACCCCCAGGAAGCTGGAGGCTATCGCACCTCCGGTGTCGCCTGAGGTGGCAACGAGCACCACCGTCCTCATGCCGTCATGTGATGCGAAATAGCTGAAGCAGCCGGCCATGAACCTGGCTCCGAAGTCCTTGAAAGCCGCAGTGGGACCGTGGAACAGCTCCAGCACCTGCTTCCTGCCGTCAATCTCTCTCATTACGACGGGGAAGTCAAACGCCCCTGCACATATCCGTTCCAGCTCCCCGGCCGGGATGTCGTTCCCCACATACCTGGCGCCGACCTCAACGGCTATCTCCGTCAGCGTGAGCTCCGGAAGGCGTTCAAAGAACGACTGTTCCATCACCGGTATTCTCTCCGGCATGAACAGACCCATGTCGGATGATATACTCCGCATCACCGCATCGCGGAATCCTGCTTTCTCACGTGGATCTTTGAGGTTATAGTAGCGCATCTTCGGATCTGTTTGAATCTTCAGCAGATTATCGCACCCCGGCTGCTGACCGGTGAGAGGTAAGCCTTGAATCCGGTACCCTGGTCATGCATCACCCTGCTCATGCTCTCCATCACTGAGATGGCTGAGGCTTCTCCCCTGCAGAGAGCAAACACCGAGGGTCCCGAGCCGGAGATGCCGGCACCCAGAGCCCCGCTCTCCTGGGCAATTCTCTTCATCGGGCTGAAACCCGGTATCAGTCCTGCCCTCCTGGGCTCGGCAACAAAATCCTCAAGTGACCTGCTGATCAGCTCATAGTCCTCGCCGTAGAGCCCGGCGACGAGACCACCTACATTGCCCCACTGTCTTACAGCCGTCTCCAGCGGGAGCTGCCGGTCAAGCAGTCGGCGTGCCACCGAGGTCCTCACCTCGGCATCCGGCAGTATGACCACAACGAAGAGCTCCGGCGGCAGATGCAGCTGTACAACGTCAAGCGGATCATAGCAGCGCACAAGGGTTATCCCACCAAAAAGCGACGGCGCCACATTGTCGGCATGAGGGGAGCCCGATGCGAGCCTCTCGCCCTCCATGGCAAATCCTACCAGCTCGATGAGAGAGAAGGCATTGTCAAACAGCAGGTTGGCACCGTAAGCCGCAGCGGCCGCACTGGCGGCGCTTGAGCCTATGCCGCTGCCGGGATGAATTCCCTTTTCAATGATGACCCTGAAACCTGCCGTAACACCCATGGCCGTGGACATGGCACGGAGTACAGGCCCGACCACATTCTCCTCCGGATCGAGGCTCAGGGTGTCGCAGCCCCTGATGCCGGCAATCTCAATTTTTCCCGTTTCCGTCAGCTCCAGCTCAACAGTGTCAAAGGGCTCATTGATGGCCAACCCCAGCACGTCAAACCCGCAGTTCAGGTTAGAAACGGTGGCAGGCGCCTTTACCCTTACTCTCCTTCCCATTTTTGTCAGTTTGTGATCTGCATATGCAAAAATACCTTAAGCCGCAACATTCAGGGCATTCTATGCGTATTATTTCTACTTTTGGATCATCACCCGGCTTCACCTATGATAAGAAACTGCATAAATATCTTTCTGCTGACGGTCATATCCCTGACAATGACGGGGCAGACACTGACCAACAGCAACCTGCCGATTGTCATCATCACCACTGACGGAGGGGCAACGATACCTGACGAGCCCAAGGTCAAGGCGTCGATGAAGCTGATCTACCGCGGGCCGGGAGAACGCAACTATGTGACTGACAGGGACAATCCGGCTTTTCTCGATTATGACGGCCGCATTGGCATTGAGATAAGAGGATCATCATCCCAGGTTTCCCCGAAGAAGAATTACGGCTTCACCACCCGCATGGCTGATGATGTGACGAACAATAATGTGAGTCTCCTCGGGATGCCGGAAGAGAACGACTGGATACTGGGAGGGATGGTATTTGACACTGCGCTTGTACGCGATTACCTGTGCCACCGTCTCTATGAGAGGCTAGGCAACTATGCATCGAGAGCCAGATACTGCGAGGTGATCATCAATAATACCTACGTTGGACTTTACATCCTGCAGGAGAAGCTGAAGGCCGACGACAACAGGATAGACGTTATCAAGATAAAGAGTACCGACAATACACTTCCGGATCTCTCCGGAGGTTATATCACCAAGGCTGACAAGCTTACCGGAGGTGATACTCCCGCATGGATAATGTATTCATTCCAGAATTCTGTTGTTGATTACATTCACGAGTTGCCCAAGCCGGAAAATGCTACCGCAGCCCAGACCGCCTATATCAAGGGAGAGTTTTTCAGGCTCGAGGCAGCGGCAGGAAACAATGACATCTCCGTCATCAACGGATACCCGGCGATAATCGATATCCCCTCCTTCATCGATTTCATGATCGTCAATGAATTCGCCTCCAATCCTGATGCCTACCAGTACAGCACCTACTTCCACAAGGAGAGGAACGGCAAGCTCCGGGCGGGACCGGTATGGGATCTGGACCTCTCCTTCGGCAACGACCTCTTTCAGTGGAGTCTTGACAGGAGCAAGACATACCTGTGGTACTTTGAGGATTACTATTACAACAACGGCTCAAGGTTCTGGCGTGATCTCTTTCATAACACCCAGTACAGATGTTATCTCTCGCGACGATGGAATGAGGTTATCCAGACAGGGCAGCCTTTTAACGGGGTCTCACTTGATGGTTTCATCGACAGTACGGTGGCGCATATCTCCGAGGCCGTTGCCAGGGAGTACCAGCGGTGGGGCAAGATCGGAAGCCATGCACAGCGCATTGCCGACATCAAAACGTTTATGGCAGCCCGTACTGACTGGATAACCTCCAACATAGGTTCATACAGCGCCTGCAGCGATGTGACCGTACCACGGCTGGTGATAACGAAGATAATGTATCATCCGCAGACCACCACCCAGTTCCCCGACGAAGAAGAGCTGGAGTTCATCGAGATAAGGAACAGCGGCACCACAACCGTGAACCTGAGCGGAGTTTATTTCCCGGGTACGGGCTTCGTCTACCGGTTTCCTGCCAGCTCCACCCTGGCACCGGGGCTCTCGGTAATACTGGCCAGCAATGCATCACTCTTTGAGTCGGCATACGGTTTCGCCCCCTTCGGGCAGTTCACCAAGCACCTTTCGAACAAGGGCGAGCCGCTGATCCTCGCAGATGCCTTCGGCAATGTGATAGACTATGTTGAATATTCAGACCAGTATCCCTGGCCTGACGCTGACGGCAACGGGTACTACCTGAAACTCACTTCTACGGACCTTGACAACAGTCTGGCAGAGAGCTGGACAGCATCAAACGAGGTTATCACGTCAATCGAAGTGCCATATGATCCGGCAACCGTTTCCATTTTCCCGAATCCCTTCAGGGAGACACTCTACATAACCGGTGAGTCAGTGATAACATCGGTCGATATCTATGACATTAACGGCAGGCTGGTGCTGTCGCAGCCGGGAGGCAGTGAAAGGTGCCAGGTTCATGCCGGCAGGCTTGCAGCCGGCACCTATATCATCAGGGTCACATCTGGTGACAGGTACTACAGTGACAAGATTGTAAAGAGGCAGTGATCTACCAAATATAGGTTCCGACGGCACCGCCGTCAAGGGTAAGAGGAACGGAGAAGCCCCTGTACCTTACATTGAAATTTCTTTTTGAAGGAGTGGTGTTGAGCACTATCAGCACCTTCCTGCCGTCCGCAGTCATGAATCCCACATTTGGCAGCCCCCCGGGCATGTTGGTGGATACCCGCACTGAACCAGGTCTGACATGCCTGGCGGCATGGGCGAGGATGTAATATGCCGGGTTTCTCTTTACGCTGTTGCCGTCCAGGGTCACGGTACCGAGACACCTGTCGCACCCTCCCTCTGTATGAGGGTCATATGACGGGTCGGAGGCCAGGTTCCATTCAAGGACGTTCCTGCACCAGTTGCGCGTTGCGCCTATGATCAGGTTTTCGACATGCCATTTGATATCCTCGGCCATGTTCCCGGGTCCTCCAACCCACTGCTCGGTGAAGTAGAGGTTCTTTGAAGGCCAGGCCTCATGCACGGCAGTGAGATCGTCAATGGAGCCGCCATAGAGGTGGAAGGCAGAGCCGTCAATATACTGTCTGGCCCCCGCGTCGTTGAGTACGGCAAGCGGGTAGTCGGTCCTGTCGGCATTGTGATCATAGATGATGATCTTCGTAGTGATGCCGGCAGCCGCAAATGCAGGCCCGAGATTTTCCCTGATAAAAAGAGCCTGGTCCTCAGCCGTCATCACCATGCTCGGGTTGTTGCCGCCGTGCAGGGGCTCATTCTGGACGGTGATGGCATCTATGTCTATACCCTCGGCCTTCATGGCCTGGATATATTTTACAAAATAGGTGGCATAGGCATCAAACCACTCACGCTTCAGGCTCCCTCCCACAGAGGCGTTGTTGCTCTTCATCCACAGCGGAGCTGACCATGGTGAGCCCATGATCTTAATTGAAGGATTTATGGCCAGTATCTCTTTAAGGACAGGTATCAGGTCCTCCCTCTCAGGATCGATGCTGAACCTCTCCATCAGCGGGTCGGTCTCTCCCGCAGGCAGGTCATTATAGGAGAAGACCCTGTCGCTCAGGTCAGAGGCACCGATGCTTATCCTGAGGTAGCTGATCCCGATACCGTTGTCCTCAGTGGAGAAGAGCTCCCCAAGCAGCTCTCCGCGGGCCTCCGGCGTCATCTGGTTAAGCAGGATGGCACTGCCGCCTGTAAGGCAGTTGCCAAATCCGTCGATCTCCTGGTATGTTTCCGCAGTGTCAACGACAATAGCCGGGTCATTGTTGGAAGCCGTGAGAAACTCCAGCTTGCCGTCATGCTTCTCAAAGAGAACATCCTTCTGGGGAGAGGTGATCCACGCTTCCACAGTTATTCCGGTACCCTCCCCGGTGTCCGGACCGTTTTCCGGAGACCTGTTGCAACTGATGATGAGAAGGGCAAAAATGAATGGCAATATCTTCATCGGTGAAATTATTTGACCTGGTAAACCCTGACGTAATCAACTACCATTGACCGCGGGAAGATGGAGTCGTCAACACCCTGCACTCCTCCCCAGTTTCCTCCGACAGCCACGTTGAGCAGCAGGTGAAACCGTTTGTTGAAAGGCCACACCTTATATCCGGTTCCCTCGTTCTGAAATGTAAAGTAGTGCTTGTCATCAACATATCCCCTGATCTCCTTCAGGTCCCACTCAATGGCATAAACATGGAAATCGGTATAGCACGTTGAAACAGTAGTCTTTGATGATTTCTGTGTCCCGATGGTATGATTGTAAGATTCCGTGTGCACTGATGCGTGGATTACATAGGGTTCATAGCCCACGTTTTCCATTATGTCTATCTCACCGCTGGCAGGCCATCCGCCGTACTCCCAGTCGGTGGGCAGCATCCATATTGCCGGCCACATTCCCCTGCCGTCGGGAATTTTTGCCTTCACCTCCACCCTGCCGTACAGCCAGTCGCCCTTGCCTTTCGTCCGCAGCCTCGCAGATGTATAGTCAAAGCCCTCATAATCCTCCCTGTGGGCGGTGATGTAAAGAAAGCCGTCCCTGACCTCGGCATTCGCCAGCCTGCCGGCAGTATAATACTGCAATTCATTATTGCCCCATCCGGAGGCATTGCCGTCAACGTCATAGCCCCACTTGTTCGCATCAGGCAGGCCTGTGTTACTGAACTCATCGCTCCACACCAGCACAAGTTGACCGGTGTTTGGGTTATCCGGATATTCTTCAGGGTCGTTTTCACCGCTGCACCCTGTCATCAGAAGGAAAACCGGCAAGAAGACCGATACTATTATTGGCATAAGTTTCATCTGTGTATAATTTGATATCTGGAGGTCATATGCACCCCCCTTGTTTGCCGGGCATTTTCATTACTGCCTGTGTTTTTCAGAACCGGAGGATTCATCTCTTCAGATTATGCTACCTGATGATAAAATCAGCATGGAGCCCCTCGTCTGAATTCGGTCCTACCCATACATCAAACTCACCAGGCTCAGTGACAGTCTCTTTGCCATTGAAGAAGGCCAGGTCAGCAGCTGTGAGGGTAAACTCCACCTCCGCCGTCTCCCCTTTGGGTATGGTAATTCTCCTGTACCCCTTCAGCTCCCTGATCGGGCGGGTTATGCTGCCCACCCTGTCACGGATATAGAGCTGGACTATCTCAGCGGCATCCCGCTCACCGCTGTTGTTCACCTTTGCCTTTACTGTTATTGAACCTGCTGTGCTCATCTCATCATCAGACAGTTCAAGATCACTGTAGGTGAAGGTTGTATAGCTGAGTCCGTACCCGAAAGGCAACAGCGGTGTATAGCCGTAATCGAGATGGAAAGACTCGTATCCGAGTGAGCTCTGCGGATTCTCAACAGGGATCTCGTCTATGGGTGTCCATGTCTCGTCCGAGGCAGGCCTGCCGGTGTTTTTCCGGTAATAGTAGAACGGAATCTGACCCTCACCCTTGACGAAGGTCACCGGAAGCTTGCCCGAGGGGGATTCCTTTCCGAAAATAAGGTCGGCAAGTGCCGGGCCTGCCATCGTCCCTCCGTGCCAGGCGTAGAGAAGGGCATCAGACTCCTTCAGCTCATCACCTATTGCCAGTGGCCTGCCGGCCATCACAATGACGACCAGTGGCTTGCCCGTTGCGGCCAGGGCCGTAAGCAGCTCGCTCTGAGCGCCCGGCAGATCTATGTTGCCCCGGGACTGCCCCTCTCCTGACAGTATCCACTCCTCACCGATGAACAGGAGGATGGCGTCGGATCTTTCGGCCGCAGCAACGGCGGCACCGAACTGATCTCTCTTCCTGTCGCGGCTGTATTTCAATCCCTGGACATAACTGACCCTTTTTTCGCCAATCAGATCCCTGATGGCCTCCAGGGGAGTGACCGAGTTCTCCGGCCGGCCGTCGAAGCTCCAGGTGCCCATCTGGTCACGCGGGGCATCGGCAAGCGGGCCTATTACGGCCAGTGATCTGATCTCTGCCTCTGAAAGAGGAAGCGTGCCGTTATCGTTCTTCAGCATCACCGTGCTCTCTCTTGCTACCTTGCGGGCATGCTCAAGGAAGGAAGGATCGAGGATCCTCTTCTCTGCCTCCGGATCAACATAGGGATTCTCAAATAATCCAAGCTTGTATTTCACCCTCAGTATGTTTTTCACAGCACCGTCAATCTGCTGCATGGTGATCTTCTTCTCCTCCAGCAATGCCTTGATGTTGTCAAAATATGTGGTGGTAGCCATCTCCATATCCAGGCCGGCAACAATGGCTTTAGCGGCAGCATCCTTCTCGTCAACGGCATATCCCTGATCAACAATCTGCGGGACCGATGCCCAGTCGCTGATGACAAGTCCGTCGAATCCCCACTCATCACGCAGTATCTGTTTCAGGATAAACTCATTTGCCGAAACAGGAACACCGTTCAGTTCGTTGAACCCGGACATGAATGTCAGGGCACCTGCATCCTTTGCGGCCCTGAACGGTTTCAGAACCACATTGCGCAGCACCGGCTCCGAAATATAGGTGGTATTGTAATCACGTCCTGCCTCCGCGAAACCGTAACCCGCATAGTGCTTGGCACATGCCGCCACGGAGGCGGGGTCAGTGAGACTGTCACCCTGCAGGCCCTGAACCATTGCATATGCCAGTGTGGAAGCCAGATAGGGATCCTCACCGAGCCCTTCAGCTACCCTGCCCCACCTGGGATCCCACGTAATGTCAATCATGGGCGCAAACGCCCAGTTGATTCCCTGTGTCGAGGCCTCGGACGCTGCAATACGATAAGCCTCCTTCACTGACTCAGGATTCCAGGATGCGGCCATCCCAAGAGGGATAGGGAAGATGGTGCGATAGCCGTGGATGACATCCCGGCCAATCAGAAGTGGTATCCCAAGCCTGCTCTCTTCAACGGCAATGCGCTGGGCCTCATTGACCTTGTCGGGTCCGAGGTAGTTGAGCAGCGAACCGAACCTGCCGTCGCGGATAGCTTGCTTAAATTTCTCATTATCACTGAAATATCCATCGAACAGCTGTGACATCTGGCCTATCTTCTCATCAAGTGTCATACGGGCAACCATCTTTTCAGCCCTGGCATCAGCGTCGTCCTTTACAGGGGCTCCTCTCTTGCATGAAAAGGTCAGGCAGGCGGTAAGCAGGAACAGCAGTACAAGTGAAGGTTTAAAGTTATTCATTGATCAGTCACATATAATTTACCAATAACAGGTCAGTGTGCCTGCCTTGAACAGCAACACAATGACCGGGCAAATTTAACAATTTATGCCTGACATCAGCAGCAACAGGCATATGAACAGGAGGTCAGTGACTGGTTTGTGCCCGGCAGAACAGCTGGCGGGACAGGTCGATAATGCTGGCAACATGGATTATTGCCTTCAGCAGGGATTGTTGATGCCGACAGTGTGTCCGTCTGTCATGAGGGATAATGCCTGGAGCTGTTCAGGAATGAGGCTTTACCGTTACAATGACATGTTTTATCTCCCCGGTTCTGTTGAAGATCATATTGCTGCACTGGTGATCGAGTGCAGCACCCTCCGCTCTCACAACCCTGCCATCATAAAATACCACCTCTGTTTCGTTGCGTTCACCGGGGGTATAGACTACCGGCACCTGGCAGAAAGTAAAGGCAATCTGGCTGGCCGTCAGACCAAGATTCTCACTCCTGCCACTGACAGATGTATATGTGAACTGTCCGTCACAATCGTGAAGTTCATCATAATTCAGCAGTGAGGTGTCGAACCTGACCCTGCCTGTCTCCACAACAACTCCAAGCTCCCTCATCCTGGATATGAAGTCTTCCTTAACCTGTCCGGTCATTCCTGGCTGTCTGGCACCGGAATTACCCGGGGTATGAGAATAGGCATCGGTGGGAAATGCTCCGTATTTTTCAGGCGGTTTATGTACCCCGATGCCTGCCTTTATATCATAATAGTGATCTCTCAGCCCGGCAGATATCTCGCTGCCGGCACCCTCGTCGATTGATCTGAAGAAACACTCCTGGGCTGCGAGCAGCAGCTTGGATACCATGTGCCAGTAGATACTTCCCAGGCCTTCATAGGCATAAAAGGTGCCCGATCTTCCGGTGAATGACTGATGGTCGAACACCTCCTCATAAATCTTAAGAACCAGCGACTTTTCCTTCTGGACCAGCTTACCGTAGGAGCGGGCGTCAAGTGAACCGAGTGCCGACTCCAGTAGTCCGGCGTTGCGGAAACTGCGGTGGAAATGGACTGTTCCGGCCTTGTCGCGCACGACAACGGAGGTCTCACCGTCAGCCACCAACCTGGACAGCAGCTCTGACTCCTCAACCCTGGCTGCCGGGATATTGTTCTTCTCCGTAAACCTTGTCAGCTGCCTGTCGGGATAGAGCAGATAACTGTACTGGTCACTCCTGAACAGGTCAGACTGCCTTAGTGCGTCAAGCACCTCCAGGGCCTCGGCAGATGTCAGATAACCTGCGCTGAGCACTGCCACCTGTCCTTCCAGCATCTTGTACAGGTGACGGACGGTTACAGTGTCACCACTGTCAAATGAGACCAGGTTATAGGAGTGATACAAACCGTCATCGCGTCTGTTCCTTCGTATTGATTCATCGGCATATTCAAGTGTCAGGCCGAGGAACCGTGAGAGCTGCTTCATGTTTACCGGAGCTTTCCTTCCGGAGAAGGCATGTCCGTAGACCGTCCGGCGGTATCTTGTACCCGCCTCACCCATGGCATCGGCAAATCTGCGGCGCTCCCGGTCGGAAAATCCCTCTTTCAGAAGAGATACTCTCTCCTCAAGTATCCCCAGCACACTGTCGAACAGTCCTTTAACCTCTTCGGAGACTTCCACGGATGAGAGATCAGAACGGTTGATGATATTCTGCCAGAAATGCAAAAACCTCCTCAGGTAGCAAAGGGTCACCATTGATGCACCGTTACCTACCAGTGCATTGTTGGCATCATTCCACTCCGGCCGCTGAGTGTTAAGCCAGATCCCGGCCTCAGGTATGAAATTCACCAGCTTGGCCAGCAGCAGCACCAGTATCTTCTCTGCAAGATTCACGTGATAAACTGTCTTGCCGTCAATACTCAACAGGCGGCCGTCAGACCCTATATCCTCAACGCGGGCGCTGATTCCGGCATTCAGCTCCTTGTCGAAGTCGATGGTATTCTTCGGATCACGGACAATATCCGCATAGGGCTTTATGCGATATGGCACATTTGCATAGGCAAAATGCTCATTTGCCAGCATCCGGCCAATTTTGCCGGGGTGGTACATGTCAGACAGTTCGGCAAGCTTCTGCAGGTAAATTATCTGGTGATCGCCCCAATAGCCTATATAAGCCCACGGATCATCAGGATCGGGGGCCTCCCAGTCGATTCCGTTGCGCGTGATGCGATAGGGATTATAGCCATCGGGTGTGGTGGCGTTCAGGAATTTGCTGATGATGCTTTCAATGAATTCCGGGAATGAAATGGAGAGGGCCTCCCAGTTCTGAAAGATATCCCTCCAGTTTCCCTGGAAATCAAATTTCGGAGTGCCATCTTCATTTCTGCTGTCAATTGAGAACTGATTCCAGGGACGGCTGGGATCACCGTGCCGGCGGCTGAAAGTCAGGGGCAGGTATTCGCTGAAAATTCTGATTAAGCCGGGATTTCCGCTCTGCCGTGCGCGGTGGTTCATCTCCTGCAGGGTGATCTCCGCCCCTTTTGCCGGCAGGAGGGATTCTGCCTCAGCCATTATCCGTTTGTCACTCTTGCCGATAAAATTCAGCAGGTCCTCCACGTTAACGGAGTAGTTGTTGAGGTAGATGCCTCCGCGCATGATATTGAAGAGTGTATTGGAGAAATGGCGTGCCGTACAGAGATCATCACTGCTCTTCTGCATTCCGTCAGCCGATGCAACGAATGAGACCAGCCTGTCTGTGCCTTTGCTGATGTCTGCTTCAACCAGCTCAACAATGTGTTTCTCATCCCTGAGGAACCGATCAAGGTTTGCCACATCGGCACTGCCCTGGTCAACCTCACAGACCATTATCCACTCCTCCGGGTGGTGACCCTCCATCAAAATGTCTGTATGGAGGAGATATGCACCCCTTGTTGCCCTGATGTCAGTTTCGGTCTGAACGGGATTGCCCTTCTTAAATCTGTCAACCTGCCTGTCGGAAAGGAGCACTTTGTTCTCTTTCAAACCGCATGACCATACCGTTGTGGCTATCAGGGATTCGCTCGGCTCCGCCTTGTCAACAGGTATGGAGCTGAGCATGAACAACCCAAGCTTCGTATCTTCGATAAGCTCGCTCTTCTTGTAGCCGTCAAGCAGGTTGCTGTATTCATTCTGAAAATTATAGTCAGCCCCGGCCGGCAGGATATTGAGTATGCCATCCAGGAGACGTACCCTGACCGGCTCCCCGGTAATGTTTACAAGCCTTGATTTGCGGACGAATCCGTATTTGTCACTCGTATACCACCCGTATTGAAATTCCAGTCCCAGATCCAGGTTTCTCTCCAGAAAGACGATCTTGTTGCCGTGGGTACTTTTTAGCAGGCTCCGCTCTCTGCGGTACATGTTCCCCAGCTCTTTGGAGAACGGCTGCCAGAGGAAGGTGTCTGCACCTCTCTGGGCCAGGATAACGGTTTTGCTTCCCGTCAGGCCGCAGTAGTCATGAATTTTATCATCAGTGTAGTACGGGAAGAGAGCATGATCACGGTCTTTTCTTCCCGCTGTCAGTGATCCGTTACTCGAAATAAACAACCAGTGATCGGAGTCACTGACCACCGTCATGAAGAAATCCGGCATCTGGTCATAGCCGGCTATACGGTAAAACTCTTCGCCTTCAATATCTGTGAAGCTGCCCCGGACTATTTCATCCGGATCAATCAGGACACTCTGGCCCAGCTGTATCTTCTCTCTTTCCATAATGATTCAGATAATTGCTGAATGATGGTTTTGGCCGGCGGTTTTCGTAATAGACACCCCAGTGTTTTTCCACTTCATCCGGTTCTGAACTGTCTCCTCCTCCCTTCCACGGTTCATCAAACGCCTCAAAGAGGAAGGTGGTTACCCGGTGTTTTACTATCCAGTCGTGCAGTTGGATCAGATACTGTTCCTGGGCATCCAGGCCTACTGCACCCCTGATTAGGGAAGCCTGCTCTCCGGGCCCGGTCTTGCTGGCATTGTAGCTCGTTGCCCAGCCCGCCTCTCCGATTATATTTACCTTGCCGGGATGCATCGCCAGAACCTCCCTGAAATATACCCTGTCCATCCATTCAATGGCAGTATCCAGTTCAATGCCGTTCCACATGGCATACATATGTGTGACAATAAAGTCTATCTCATCAGCCACCTTCTTACTGTCAAATGTAATCCAAAAACTGTAATCATCGGCTGTGGCTACCGGTACCGTGGTACTATTTCTGACAAGCCTGATATACCGGATTAAATCCTGCTGGTCCATTCTGTGGGCTGACCAGGTTACCTGCGTCTCATTTCCCACGCTCACGGCAGTGACAATGTCAGGATATTCATTTGCCAGTTCGATCCCCTTCATGGCCTGTGCGATGTTTTCCTCTCTCCGCCCGGGCAGCCCGGTTTCATTCTCCAGCCAGACACCCAGCATCACCTTTATGGGAAGATGCTTCCTCCTGATAACCTTCAGTATTCTGGCAGAGTCATCATCAGAGCCGTAAAGCCTGATCAGGTTCCAGTGATTCTGAATTATCAGCAGGTCCTCCTCTATCTCAGTGGCCGAGGGGCCTTTTACGCCGGGCGCCTGACCTCTGCGGTAACAGCCGTAGGAGACCGCTTCTCCTACCCATCTGCCTTTCAGACAGGGCTCGAATCTGCGAACTGCAAAGGGATCCTGCCTTGCAAAGGAGGATCCCGAATTACGAACCGGAGAGTTCTTGTTCATGAAAAAAGGATCTTATGAAAGGAAAACTAAAGCTGCACCCGCACCGTCTGGACAGAATTTGCAACAATGGTTATGTCAGCATACTGATCCTCTATCTGAAGCTTGTACGAAATATCTCTCTTCGTCGTATTCAACAGCTGCACACTCAGAACATTGTCAGCATTAAGGGTGGCACATGCATGCAGGTCGTCTTCGCCCAGTCCTGCACCGTTATTGTATGTCTGCACTGCCCTGTCTCCCGGCCTGATCGTTTTGCTGAACTGGGCCAGCACGTAATATACGGGTGTATAGTAAATATGGCCTGTATCAGTGTTTATCATTATCGGGGCACCGCAGAAGTTGCCCACGTGATTCGGTCCGCCTGCATGGTCAAGCACAACGTTCCAGTCGATCCAGCCAGCCAGCCAGTGATCAATACTGACAATTATGTTCCTTGCATAACGGTGTACCGGAGTATATGCCGGATGGTCTTCGGCCGTGACTCCCGCCCAGGTTGCTGAATAAGCCCAGTCCGTGGCATTGTCGTTCCACCAGAACAAATCATTGTCAAACCAATCCTTCTCCATGAAACGGTCCGGATCGGTAATGCCCTGGGGAGCCGGTTTGCCCAGGTCATCGATACAGCCTTCAGTATGTATGATCTTCTTATCCGGGAACTTTGCATTGACGGTTTCAAAGACATCTTCATAAACCCGGAATGTACTCTCGTACCAGTGAACCGCTGTGCCGTATACATATTCAGATGTCTCGCCATCGGCCAGTATCACATCTGTCCAGTCCTCAATACCGTCCCTGTTCTGGTCGTAGATGAGCAACCTCACCTCAGCATTGTCTCCTGATTTCAGTTTCGGCCCCAGGTAGTTCCTGACAAACGCATTCTGGGTCTCAGGCGTGAAATGCATGCTCTCCCACTGACCGTTGTTGCCGTGCGGTTCATTGACGGGTGTAATGCCCCAGATATCCACTCCCTCGGATCTGTATTCGTCAAGGTATCTTACAAGATAGTCGGCATAGGCCTCCTCGTACTCTTTCCTGAGACTGCCACCGGTTCCCTGGTAGTTGTTTTCCGGGGAGCCCTTTATATACCAGTCATCAATATCCTTCATCCAGGGCGGGGCAGTCCATGCAGATGCCACTATCCTCAACTCCTTGTCATCCTGCTGTTTCTTGATATCCATGGCCTCCCTGATCATGGGCAGCAGATCATAGTCTTCATCCTTTATCCCGGGAAATTCATCCTTGCCGAATCCCTCTTTGTCAGGTGCGATGCTGAACGACTCCAGCCTGACATCTCCCTCCCTGTCGAGGTATGAATATTTCCCCTTGACAGAAAAGTCACATGCCCCTATATGAGTTCTTGTCAGTGAAAAGTTTGCTCCCTCCTCACCGAATATCCTTCTCATGACCTCCAGGCGTTCAGCCGGGTCGAGATGTGCAAGTACAAAGGCCGAGGACTCAGTAAAGGACGAACCGATCCCGTCCATTGTCTGTTTAAGGACATCAGGTTCTATCCGGATAACGGTGCCCGTGGGTTCTCCCCTGACAAAGTTCACATTATCCTTAACAGCTATTTTGTCACCGCTCTCCGAGGTGACGTAAATCTCTTTCGTCTTCAACAGACCGGGGTCACATGATTGCATAACGGCTGCTAAGATAAACAGTAGTGAAAAAAAGTAAATTTTGTGTTTCATGACAGATGAATTCAAAATGCCGGCAATAGCTCCGGACGTTTCAGTGATCATACATATTTCAGGTTCCCGTCCTTGTCCCAGATACCCCAGAAGGCTCCCACATCTCCTTCCTTTTCAATCTTCCAGGCTTCGTCAAAGCTGGAGAAATACATAATCTCGATTTTCTCCTGCAGGCTCCACTTCTGTGTGTTGATGAAATACCGGAGGGCATTGTCCGTGGAAGGCTCAGATGCCCTGAAGGCCTTTCCCTTATCCGGCCATCCCGTCTCACTGATAACCACCCTCTTTCCCCTGGCAGCCTGGATCACGCTGAAGTACATGTTTTTCATGTAGACCAGTGAATAGTCAATATGGCAGCCTTCCCAGAAGGGATAGCAGTTGATGAACAGCACATCGCACGCTTCAGTGATTGCCGGCCTGTTGACAAATTCGTAATAGGCATCAACGTAACCCACACTGGCCTGCGGCACCTGCTGCTTAACCCTGTGAATATAGTCGAGCAATTCCTGCTCCGTCAGTTCACCGCGGTACAGGACTTCGTTTCCTACAGCCACGAGGTCCGCATCTCCTTGCCTTACGACCCTGATCAGGTTCTCTATCTCCTCTTCGTTATGTTCCCTGTCATCACCAAGCCATGCTCCAGCCATTACCTTAAGGCCATACTCCCTCGCAATCCGCGGAATATTTTCATGACCGTCGGTGCAGGAAAATGTCCTGATCCAGGAGGTATACGGTTTAATGATTTCCATCCTCTTCCGGATCTGTTCCTCACTGACGATGCTGCCTGGTGCCTGACCCTCAACATAGGAGCTGAAACAGAGACCGTGAATCCCATTCTCAAGGAAATCCCTGAACAGCTTCTTCAGGTCGGCAGTTGATTTGTTGCTGAAGTCCTCTCCCGTGAGAGAGAGGTATTTGTCGCTTCTGTATGACATATTATCTGGTTTTATCGTTATGACTGAAATATTGTTAAGTGTCTGTTACTGAAATCTTCTCTGAAGTTAAAATATTTTGTTATACCTTTTGGTCCCTGTCATCAACTGTTGATAATTTCATTTGGCTCTGACTGTAAGCCGGAGAAGATGACAGGCAAGCAATGCCGGCATGATCTGAGACCCGGCCCCGTGTCTAGAGCTCTCCCCTCCTGGCTACCAGCTCTGCCTTAATCTCCCTGGCCTTCTCTTCCGTGAGGTCATACTTCCACATCACCAGGATGGCCAGAAAGGCAGTGATTGCCGGAATCGCAATATCAGCAATCCTCAGTTTGGTCAGCGTCTCTGCAGCCTGAACGGCAGCATTCTGGTCAAATCCGACCAGTTTCAGCACGAGACCTCCCAGAACGAGGGCCAGTGCCTGTCCCAGCTTCACCATCCACCAGTATATGGCGCCAAATGTTCCCTCCTTGCGGGGCATTCCGTTATTCAGTTCGTCAAGGTCGCACACGTCTGCCGTCATGCTCATCATCAGCGTAAACAAGCCTCCGATTCCGAATACCATAAGGGGAAGCGGCATGAATATCAGCCAGGGATTTACCGGGTTGAATCCCCACCATTTCAGAGAATAACCTATAATTGAAATAAAGGTGGAGATAATAAATGCGTTTCGTTTACCCACCCTGTTGGAAATGGCGGAAATAACAGGAATCACGAGGAATGCGGTTATTATTGCCGATACGGTGGAGAACCATGCCGGCCAGTTTCCTGCCAGACCATAGTCGCCCTTGAACATGTAAAATACAATGATGAAATAGCTGAACGACGCCACCAGCTGAAACCCGTTGAATACAAGAAAGGTTGCCGCACATAGCCTCATAAAAGGGATATTCTTTGATACCTGGGCGATCCCCTTGAAGAGACTCATGAGGTTGGAAAACAGGGTTTTATAAGTAATCTTGACTCTGCCTTCCATTTTAGAGGCATCTATTCCCTTACAGAAAATCGCAGGCAGTATGCCAAGGACGACACAGACCCCTCCCACAATCATTGAGAGTTTATTGACTCCGATGGCCTGATTTTCAAACAGGTTTGGGTTTGCAATCAGCACCCAGAACCAGGGCACGATCATCCATGCCACCTGGCCCAGAGTCTGGGAGAATGCCATCAGTCGTGTACGTTCATTGTAGTCTGACGTCATTTCGTAACCCAGTCCGATCAGGGGAGTGGAAAAGATGGTATTTCCTGTCAGGTAAATGAGTGAGAAAATCAGGAAATACCAGAAGTTGTACGTCTGGGAATTATCGGGAGAGAGCTGCCAAAGGACTGCGAACAGCACCCCGCTCAGGATGGCTCCGGCAAAAATGTAGGGTCTTCTGCGGCCAAATTTCGACCTTGTGTTGTCGGAGATAAAACCCATAATAGGGTCTGTAATCGCATCATAAAAACGTGGAAGTCCGCCAAGCAAGCCCGCCAGGAAGGGATCCATCCCGAAGGCAGTAAGTAAAAAGAACATAAAGACTCCAAGTGCTCCAGGCAGCAGGTTGTTAACCAGATGGCCGGCACCAAAAGCGGCTTTCTGAACAATGGGTACTTTGTCCTTAGCAGCTGTTACATAATGACTCATAAGAATAAGATTACGGTAAGACGTTCAACACTCAAGCCAATTCCGGGAAAACCCGGATATGCTGACCGCAAAAGCAAAGTCACTCTCCTCCGGGTCACCGCATAAAAATATTCTATTTATCGTTCACTTCGGTATATACCCTGACGTAATCAACATACATCGTCTGGGGAAACGGTGTATCGGAGGTCGGAAACCCAACATAATCACCGCCGACAGCCACATTAAGAATTATGAAGAAAGGGTTATCGAAGACCCACTCACCTGTCAGATCACCGGGTTCAATAGCCTGATAAAGCACATCATCAACAAAATAGTGTATGAAATTCTCGCCCCATTCTACTGCAAAAAGATGATAATCAACATCAAACCTGTTGTTTGCATACCCGTAGCTCTTTGTTATTGCGGCACCTCCCGAATAGCCGGGTCCGTGAACGCTGCCATGTATCAGGTTGGGTTGCTGACCGCGGTATTCCATGATATCAATCTCACCGCACTGTGGCCACGGATTGGTTTCGATGTCAGCACCCAGCATCCAGAAAGCCGGCCATATGCCAGGGCCCCACGGCAGTTTTATCCGGGCTTCAAAGCGACCGTAGGCCTGTTCAAATTTCCCCTGCGTCTTGATCCTTGCCGAGGTGAAGGTACCGCCGTTGTTGATTGCGGTAATTTTCAGCGATCCGTCAGCGACCACCACGTTCTGCGCATCGTTGGTGTAGGCTTGCAGTTCATTGTTGCCCCAGCCGCCTCCTCCGAGGTCAAATGCCCATTTTGATCCGTCAGGAGCTCCGTCGGTATCAAACTCATCCTGCCAGACCAGCTGATATGTGCGATCCTCCAGTCCTGAGTTGTTCTCACAAGCTCCCAGCATGAAAAGAGCTGCCAGGAAGAGGATTCCCCTGATAATTAATAGATTATTTGATTTCATTCTTAATGGTTTTACCTGTTTGTGAATCTTGTTTCTCAGATAAGCTGAGGCCTCAGTGTTCAGGATGTTGATGCTGAAGCCTCAGCCAATCAGGGTTATTTCCAGAGATAGATGTTATCATACCATACATTGGTCAGGTTGGCGGTAGTAATCCCGATCTGGGCTACGTTGCTTCTTGTAAGGTTACCTGCGACAACCCCTCCAAGGGCGGTGATATCAACATCCACGGAGACCCAGGTACCCGCAACTATGGCAGGTGTTGTTCCCGTGTTGATGTTGACTTCCAGGGCAGAAGCCTCCCCTGTGCCACCTGCAAAATCAACCAGTTTTACATTGAAGACATCACCGGTAAGGTTGGTATCATCCGTATAGAAATCGAAATGGATATGTGTGAAGGAGGAGAGGTCCTGCCTGTTGGCAGAAAAATCAATTCCGTGACAGTCTACTCCGGCATTCTTCTTCAGGGTATTGTTACCGTCGATTGACACCTGGGTGACAGCTGAGCCTCCGCACCATCCGGCATCAAAGTTTCCAATGGTGATGTTGGTATAGGCATCACTGTAGATGGATACCACATTGGCGGCGCTGCGTGCAGGCGGCGTAGGAGCTGCAGCAGTCGGTCCCGTGGCCGTGCTGCCGCCGTCATTGTAGAAATAGAAATTGTCTATCCAGACGGTGGTGGCGCCGGAAGGCTGTCCCACAAAGATATACTGTGCCAGGTGAGCCCTCGTCGTCAGGCCGGCGAAATCACTCAGCGGTATGTCATAGCTGACCCACACACCCGTTGCAGGTGAGGCATAGTCCTTCTGGTGTTCCACATCATCACCGCCCCCGAATGCCCCGTCGGCACCAAAGTCAACAAGCTTGACACTGAAGCTGGTGTAGTCGGCAGACCATACATCAAGGTGCACGTGGGTCATCGACGTAGCGTCAATGGTCGATGAGGTGGTCTCCACACCGACAAAATTGAGCGCAGAATATTTCTTCGTCGGATTACCGGCTACAGACACCTCCTCATAGGTCGCAGCAGACCAGTCGGTTCTCCAGGTGTCCACCGTAACGTTGGCGTAGGCACCGCTGAACAGGGAGATTACATCATCAGTATTCCTTGCAGGAGGCGTCGGCGCCGCAGCTGCCGGCTCTGTTGCCGTGCTGCCGCCCTCATTGTAGAAGTAGATATTGTCTATCCAGACGGTGGTGGCGCCGGAAGGCTGTCCCACAAAAATATACTGTGCCAGGTGAGCCCTCGTCGTCAGGCCGGCGAAATCACTCAGCGGTATGTCATAGCTGACCCACACACCCGTTGCAGGTGAGGCATAGTCCTTCTGGTGTTCCACATCATCACCGCCCCCGAATGCCCCGTCGGCACCAAAGTCAACAAGCTTGACACTGAAGCTGGTGTAGTCGGCAGACCATACATCAAGGTGCACGTGGGTCATCGACGTAGCGTCAATGGTCGATGAGGTGGTCTCCACACCGACAAAATTGAGCGCAGAATATTTCTTCGTCGGATTACCGGCTACAGACACCTCCTCATAGGTCGCAGCAGACCAGTCGGTTCTCCAGGTGTCCACCGTAACGTTGGCGTAGGCACCGCTGAACAGGGAGATTACATCATCAGTATTCCTTGCAGGAGGCGTCGGCGCCGCAGCTGCCGGCTCTGTGCCCGTGCCGCCACCCGATTTGTAGAAGTAGATGTTGTCCACATAGACAGTGCTCAGATTGCTTGAAAGCACCATCTGGGCAAGATCCGATCTTGTCTGGTCTCCGGCAAAGGCCGTTATCGGGACATCCACCGAAACCCATGAACCTTTTGCCAGTGCCGGAACATCTCCGCTGGCAGTATGGACAATGGTGAGTATATGGCTTGAAGCCTCTGCGGCACCGCCACCGAAATCAACATTCTTTATTGAAAGTGACTTCGAGACAACCTCATCGGGAGTCCAGATATCAATATGGAAATGAGTCATTCCCGAGGCATCAAACTTGTTGCTGCTGAAGTCAATACCTGCGAAATTGGTGAATGAATACTTCTTCACATCATCACCTGCAACCTGCACATCTGCAACATCCGAATCATCCCATTCTGCTGACCATGTTGAGACAGTTCTGTTTGTATATGCGTTGCTGAAAAGAGATATTACATCAGCAGCATCCCTTGCAGGCGGCACCGGGGCAGCCACGGCCGGCCCACCCGCTGTTCCTCCTCCGGAGGTGTAGAAGTATAAATTATCAAGATAAATATCACCGTTGCCGTCGAACTTCAGCTGAATAATATCGGCAAGATCAACCGGAGAGAAGGCAGTCAGCGGAATATCAACACTTGTCCATCCTGTTGTTGGCACCGTGAGTGTATAGTCCTCTTCCACAGCTGGCGTTCCGGGACTTATCAGCCAGACTTTAAGTCCTGTTGAGTTTGCTGTCCAGAAGTCCAGGTGCAGATACTCCATACCTGTGACATTCTGACTGGCTGCCAGCTGTATGCCCTGGTAATTCAGTCCGGCAAACTTCAGTGTATTGTTACCAGCTACCTGAATTTCAGAGACCACAGTAACCTGGCCCCAGTCGGGGTAGTCGGTGCCTTCAAGATTGGTGTAGGCATCTCCGTAGATGGAGATCACATCAGCCGCATCCCTGGCCGGAGGCGCTGGTGCAGCCTCAGTGGGTACTGTAGGTGTACCTCCTCCGTTACCGTAGAGATAGACATTGTCAAGGTAGAAGCCCGACAGGGATGATCCCAGGCGTTCAAGAATTATCTGTGCCAGTTTGCTCCTGGAGGAGAGTCCGGCCAGAGGAATGTCAACACTGATCCAGCTTTGCGAAGCCAGCGGGCCGGCAATCTCATAAACAAGAGTTGGGTCATTGCCATCGAGGGCTCCGTCGGGACCCATATCCACCAGCTTTATTGCAAGTTTGTCTGTAGCAGCCACCGCATTCGGAATCCAGATGTCCATATGCAGGTGTGTCATGGTGCTGGCATCTATTGTCGGCGATGTAAACTGAATTCCCACAAAATTGAAATTGGTATAGAAGAGCACATCATCATCACCTACCTTGAAATCTGCTGAAGTGGTAGTCTGGTAAGGCTGCCAGTATCCGTTGTAGAAATCAACCGGCACGTTAACGTATTGATTGCTGAAGATGGAAATAACATCTTCCTGGTCCTGTGCGGGCACCGGGGCGTGTGTAAAATCACCCGAGGAATTGACAGTCAGTGATCCCATGGCATCCGTACCGCCGGCAGTGGCAGTGATAACGGCTGTTCCTTCACTAAGTACCGAAACCAGTCCTGTTGCATCCACGCTTGCCACACTCGCATTTGAAGAGACAAAAGTAAAATATGCAGGTGCCGCATTGACTGTCTGGTCGATTCCGGTGGGCATACTGAAGGATACTCCCAGTCCGCCAACGGGAAACTTCAGTCCGTTCACGGCCGATTCAACCTCATCATTTCCTCCCAGTATCATCGGCTTCCGGTGAGCGATGGTGCCAAGCTTCTCAAACTTCACCTCATCAATCCAGAATGTATATCCCAGGCCCTCTTCGGGACCTTCGGAATAGAAAAACATGCCCTTCTCCTGCTTCAGCCTGGAGGGATCAGGTATCGGGATGATGTATTTCTTCCAGTTGGTATTTACAGCGACATTCTGCATTGAGACGAGGTACTTTGATTCCCCGAGGTCATTGCCGAAGCCAACCAGGTCAATGCTGGCTGATTTTGAAGCTTTGGCCCAGAAGGTCAGTGCATCGTAGCCTGAGAGATCACGTCCCACGTTTGTAAAGTAAGTACCGCCGGCATAAGCCCCCAGCGGATCCTCAAAGTCAGGCACCTCGAATCTCATCGATGCCGAACCCTCATATTTAACCTCCTTGTCAACATCAAAAGCGGTTACCTTGGAACCGCCAAATGCTGCATAGTTGAGTCCGGCGCTGAAACCGTCGATGAAAACTTCGGGTGTGGTGGGATAGGAAGCAAGCTCCAGTTCATCAAAATCCCTTGTACAGCTGCCGGAGCCCGCGAGCACCATGGCAGCGATAAGGAGAACTGCTGACCAGTTATATTTCTTGTTTTTCATTTTAGTCTCCATTTATGGTTACATGCCTATATTGAAATGCAGATAAGTCCTGATCTCCCATTCATTGCCCCTGGGATAACCCGGCACCGTGGGGTCACAGATCATATCTCCGTTTACGTCTATGTTTTTCGTCGGACAGTAGCGGGGTGAATACTGATCAAGAGAACGCCAGTTGAAACGTATTCCTATCCGTGTCTGTGGCAGGTCGACCCATTTGGGTTTTGCCACGAAGGTTGACAGGTCAGCCTTTATCTGAAGGGGGTATGTCAGGTTGAAGTCGCGGTGATAGTCATATGGACCCCAATCGTTGACCTTGACCATCGAAATCAGCTTTGCCTTTTTGTATATCATTCTGAGATCTCCGCCGTACCGACGTATCAGTCGTTCGTCGCTCCCGTTTGATTCAGCGGTCCCCGCAAAGAGATTGGCAATTAATCCCAGGTTGGGTGTTGGCTTGGAGACTATCCGGGAGTATGCTTCCCAGAGGTCGCGTGCCGGCGGCGCGCCGTCAAATGCAAAGGTAGCGCGTCCGTCTGCCAGTATGCCTATGGCAGCATCCTGGGTTGTCGGGTGGTGGCGGTAGACGAATCCGGCGCTGATCGCGAACGGAGCATCTTCACTCTCGTCATTATCCCATTCGTACATCCAGGTAGCGGGTGTCGGGTCATAGGTTAACAGGAACTCTCCCGCAACCGTCTCCCTGTTGTGCCTTACGGCAAAGGGATCATCCAGAATGTTCCTGGCTCTTCCCGGAGCCGGCACATCTCCCGGCACCGGACCAATGACCGGCTTCTGCCACAGGAAGTTGGGAGCAAACTGGAAATCACCTACCAGCACGGTCAGACCAGTCAGAAAGTTGAACTGGTTTCCGCTTCCGCTGTCCTTGAGCCTCCATCCCGTAAAGGTCTTCGTGTAGTCGGCACCCCCACCGGCCACCAGTCCCATGGCAGCTCCCTGGGCATACCAGTTTACAGGTCCGGCGGAGAGAGTCAGTTTGGCCTTGCCGCCCCAGGTGTCATTGGAATTGATCTTATCCTCATAAACGGTGTAGTTGCCTGGCTCTCCTTCCACCAACTGGAACGTCTCTCCCACTCTCGGCTGGCCTGCCCATATACCTCCAAGTTCCAGTCCTACGGGCCCCATCTGCCTTTTGATATGCAGTGTGGTTCTTCGCGTCGGCGGTGAGGGTATGGCAAATGAGCTTACCGCCGGTGCCTGTTCATCAAGGTCCTCATGATAAATCCCCGTCAGGTCAAACCCGGCAAGCGTCCTGCTGTATTTTACCAGGACGGCAGGGTTGGCTCCCCACCAGAGCTCCGGCCCGAAGGCAACCTTCAGACCATCCAGTGCCCTCTTACCGTCAATCTCAAAGCCGAAAGGCGCCTCACCGTTGTATATATCCATATTCGGACCGTAGTTGGCCTCCGGATAGAGGCCGAAGAAGTCGCCCTCATAGCCCCAGTGATAGTGACCGGTGCGGTAGAAGCTGGTAAAGTCAAACATTTTGGCATTCCAGGTAAACTCAGCACTGTATACTTTAACACGGTTCAATGCAGAGAGCATCAGATTGCCGTCATCGGTATTAACCTCGCGGGCACGGCCCCTGTTCTCATAGAAGATCTCATCTATCGGATTCTCCGCGATATTGCCCAGAACGTTTATGGCAACCTTCCCGCGAAGGTTGGGGGCAGGATTTGCTTCCACGTCGACATAGAACGACTGCATGTGATCGAAGCCCAGTTCATCCGGGTATTTCAGGGCTCCCGGAACAGGGTCAACCGGCGTTGATATCCTGCTGCCCCCTGTACTGAATGTTGACAATTCGGCTCTAAGCCCGCTGACCCGCACTTTTTTGACCTGCTCGCCGACCAGTGTAGCTTTGTCTCCTCTCGCCCGGAGGACGGCATCGCTCAGTTCAATGCCTGAAAAGTGCCTGTCAAGCGATTCGGGTGTGACTCCGTCATCATAGGGATTCACGGTGTGAACCTCCTTCAGTGCATAATATGCCGCCCGGGGGTAGAGCTGGTAAAGCCCCCGTTCATTTGTCGGACCCTTGGCGCAGATACCAAACCACTCCTCATTCATGTTGTTCTCACCCGGCACATAATCGTTGAGATAACCGCCGTTGGCCCAGGAGGCATGGTTGTCATGAACGTCGAGGTCCGTGGTCTGGCCATATTTCCACCAGCCGTCGCTGAACTGGAACGTGAAGCCTCCGATGCAGTTACCGGCTTTGCCGAGACCTGCTGCATTGGCATAGATCTCCTTCCAGTTTTCTACCATGTAGTAGGCCTGGGACTGCTGGTCTTCATCATTTTCAACGGCATTGAATGCATCAGCACCAAACTCCGTGAACATGATCGGAATGTCGAGTACATCCTTCACTCTCTGGAATGCATCACCAAAAGATGCTCCCCTGTACATGTTCACGCCAAATATCTCAACATCAGTGCACTCTTCCGCGATGATATCCAGGAAAAGCAGATCACCGTTACAGATTGCAACGGGATGCGTCCTGTCAATATCCGCCATTACATTCACTGCTTCATTAAAGAGCTTGTACATATGACGTGCCCTGGTGGTCGACTTTCTGTCCTCCACCGGGATATCCTCCGTTTCGGCTCCCTCCCAGAAAAGACCATAGTTGTTTTCATTGCCCAGCAGAAACATCAGCAATCCGGGCGTATCCTTGTAGTCGTTTACCATCTCCTTTACCTCGGAAAGGAGCAGCTCGCGAACGCGCGGATCTGAGTACTCGGTGTTAGGAACCCACTGGCCGCTCAGGGTGAGACCATACCGCCCGAACGAATGATTTAGCATTGTGTAGATGCCATAATTCCTGTAGATGTATTCGATCCATCGGGCCGGGACCCCGGTGTACTGTCGTATGGCATTCACACCCATATTCCTCAGAAGCGACATCTCTGCATCGAGGGCAGCCTTTATGACGTCGTCAGACTGCTTCCACAGACTGTAGGTCACAGTCGTTCCTATGGGAAAATAATCCCAGTTCATACCGTTGATCATAAAATCCTGGCCGTTGACTGCCAGCTTGATTTCGTCATCCTGCCTTACCACAGTAACCCTGTCAGCCTGCGCATTCATGGCTGATGTTACTGTAAATAAAACAATTAGAAATCGCAGAAACAGGAGATTTTTTTTCATACTATTCAGGTTTGAGATTATCTGCTAACTTTTTTGTTTCTCATGATGGCGGCCATTCATTCAACTGCCTCCTGCATCATGAGCTGAAACAGCGTTACAAGTAAGTTAAAAGTTGTTTCAAGTCCTGCTGTCTGATAGAAAGAAAAATACATCATAAGCCGTCAAAATATACATCAATACTACATCATATATTTATTATGTGTCTATTATACTATGCTTTATCAATTATTTTAAGCGTCACTGGCTCATCATACAGTAAAAACCTGTACATCAAAAGGAGAAAAGAAGAACGCGAAAGGAGGAGCAGGATAACTGGGCGGTGATGTATAAACGAAGAAGAGGAGGAGAGCAGATTTACATCAGATGATAGACCGGAGCAGCACGCCGGACTGGCCCTTGACATGCATCGGACAATCCCCGGAACCGTGCCCTGGATCTGCAGAAGATAATCCGACGTAATCCTGTGCCTCATATCCGCATAACATAATCCACGGGAATCCCGCCTCGGTTCTGCACAAGATAATCCGCCGTAATCCTGTGCCTCGGTTCTGCACAAGTCAAAATCCTCCGGGTCCTCCCTCAGATCTGCATCAGATAATCAACCAGATTAACACTCTGATCAAGCTTCAGCTTTTTCCTCAGCCGATACCTGCTGATCTCAACGCCTCGTACCGAGATATTCATCAGGGGGGCAATCTCCTTGGTTGTAACATTCATCCTCAGGTAGCTGCAGAGTCTCAGTTCACCGGGGGTTAGCTCCGGATGAAGGTTCCTTAGCCGGGAATGGAACTCCTGATGGACTTCATCAAAGTAACGGTCAAAGACCTCCCAGCTCTTTTCATTCTGTATATCACGGTCTATCTTACGGCTGATCTTTTTCAGATCAGCTGCCACAGACTCATTCCTGGCATTCTGGATCAAAACTGACAGTTCCTGTTTAAGGGAATTAAGGAACTTGTTCTTCTGTATTATGTGATAGGCAGCCGATGTCAGCTCCTTGTTCTTATGCTTCATCTCAGACTGCAACCTTTCGTTCTTGAGTTGCATCACCTCTGCTTCTGCTGCCAGTTTCTGCTCCTCAAGGGTCTGCTCGGCCTTTTTGAATGCATCGATCTGCCTGTTCTTCTCCTGTAACCTCACCCTCTCTATTCTTCTCAGATATAGGTATGTTGAGGCCAGGATGGCGCCGGAAAACAGGAGAAAATAGAGGATCAGCGCCTTGATTGACCTGGAGAAGGGAGGTTCAACAGTAAAGCAAAAACGATCCTCAGCACTCACATTCCCGTATATGTTTCTCGCTTTCACCTCGAAACAGTAATCACCCTCGTGCAGATTGGTGTACTCCTTGCTGTTTGACATTGACCAGTCTGACCACTCATCATCAAAATCCGTCAGGCGATAGCTGTACTCAATGTGTCCGGTATTCTCCATATCCGGAGAGTTGAACCTGAAGGAGATATTGTTCCACGCGTAGGGCAATGCAAACTGTTCATCAATTTCATGCTCAGCAAGATGTGAGTTGCCGGAGAAATAGTATAATGAATCCTCGCCCTTTGAGGAAACAGTGACCCTGTTCACGTAGACGTACATCTCATCGAAGTAGTTCTTGTAGATTGACGGGTCATAGTGAACCAGTCCTTTCTGTGTGCCTATGAATATATTGGCCGGATCCTGGATATAGATATTGTCAAACGGTGAAACACGGGTATCATTGAGGTCCAGAAACGGTGTCGAGATATTGGTAAATGTTCCGTCCTCCAGAAGTCTGAATACACCCATCCCCTCACGGGCTGAATACCACAGATTACGGTTTTGATCTTCCTTCAGGAAATAGATAAGAGTGAAGTCACTGAAGAAATCATTCAGCTCTTCGGGTTTATAGAAAAGCGCTGTCTGCTCGTCAAACTGGTAAATCCCCTCGCTGGTTGAGATGAAAAATTCGCCTGATCTGGCATGCAGAATGTAGGGCAGCGACTCAGGCAGATTGCTGGTGCCCCTGTATTCCTTCACATAGACAACAGAGTCAAGGCTTTCATTGAGATGGATCCGGAAGAGTCCCAGGTACCCATGGCTCATCCAGAGCCGGTTGTCATCACCCAAAATCAGGTCCTTGGATGAGACCTCAAACCCCTGAACCCTGTTTCTGAACCTCCATCTTCCATCCCTGCCTTTTTCAAGGATTATCAATCCGTCATAGGTGCCACTGAGCAGCAGGTTGTCACGACCCGGGATCGGCTTGAAGTTCCAGACACCCCTGCTGTTGGTAAGCTTCGTGGATTTTGTCCCTTCAATTGAATATGCCCCGTTGTGATGCCCGCAAAGAAGCTGTCCGCCCGCTACTGTCAGATCCCAGACCTGTCCTTCCATGCCTTCAACAAGGTCATACTCGATGTTTATGTGGCTTCTGATCTTGCCAAGCTCCTTGGTAAAGAGACCCTGGTTGGTTCCGATATAGAATCTGCCGTTATGGATTGCAGTGGCGTAAGTGGCAGCAATATTGAAATTGTCATTAATAACTGATGTCGGGAGACTTGACTTGAGAAAATCAATCCCGATGTCAAGTCCAAGCCAGACATTATCCTGACGGTCAACAAACAGTGACAGAACGGTGTTGTTTTGCAGGCCGTTGGATCTGCTCAGATGTTCCTGAATCTCCCCTCTCTCATTCACCACAAACAGTCCGCTCTTTATGGTTCCGAACAGGTAGGTGCTATTTTGAACTGACCCGCAATAAAGCTTGGATGTTTTAAGCTCTCCGGAAATTTCGGTATCCCAGGGTTTCATGATCCGGCCTGAGAGCACAAAGAGCCCGTTGTTCATTGTTCCAACAAGAAGATCGTTCGCATTTACCGGAGTGAGTGACTGAATTTCATCCTGAGAGAACAGGCGGTCATCAGTTACAGTCTCAAGGCCGCCGTCAACCAGCATCCTCAGTCCCACCCCTATCTCAACTACATAATAATTATTATTGACGTAGAAGGAGTTGCCGAACCTCTCCACGGGCCTGATAACATGAACAGCGTTGTTCTTGTAGATGAAGATGGATTCAAAACTCTGGAAAACGACCCCGAACCTGGTCTGGTAAATGTTCCATACATCATCAAAATTCCTGGCATTTTCGGGTATAAGATGATTCAGGGAACTATATATGATTCCTGCTTCGGCTGATCTTTCAAGAACGCCTATTTCGTTATATGCACCGACATACAACCTGTTGTCAGAACCGAATGCCAGCGACCTTACAATCGAACTGTTGGATACAGGAAATGTCTCCCAGTCCTCCCCGTCAAATCGCAGTATACCGTTATTATTGGCGACATAGATATTTCCCTGCTTATCATCAACGATATTCCAGTTCTGGGTCCCCCCCCTGTACTCATTTCTGTCTATGTTCCATATTTCCGGGACCCCGATGGATTTAAACTGGCCGGAGAGGCTAAGCGTGGGGAATATAGCCAGCACCAAAATTATTCTCCTGCAGTCAGACAGTAACATGGCTGTAAATGATTGAACTGTCATTTATCGGGCGGATTCATCTCCGGGCAATAAAATAAAAAGAGTCATTGCCTGCCCGCTCAAAGGCAGGCAATGACTTGCATAATCAACTATTTATGGATACCCTCCACATGAGGTCCTGACAATTCGTCAAAGTAGAATGAATGGGTGCCGTCACCCACGCCGGGATTGCACATGATCCTCACCACATTGTAAAAGTCATGGTTGAAATTGTCATCCGCGACGATGTTTGATGTGAAGATATCTCCTGTCCAGTCCCATCCGGCGCCAACACCGTTGAAGTCATACTCTGCCACTTCCCAGGTGTTGTCCTTCTGGATTGTATATATCAGGTCATAGGTTCCCGTCTGCCATGCATTGCCGCCCTTGTCGGTATTTTCCAGCTTCAGGAGTATCTGATCCCCGGCTTTCCCGTAGACCATGACCTTGAATACCTGTTGCAGCCTGAGGTCAAACCTGAAGCCCGCGCTTAGCTGCATATAGGCATTGGCCCACTGGTTGTTGGTCTTGGTGTAGTAAGCCACCTTTGCCGATTTGTTCGGATATTCCTTGTACGGGTTGTCAACAGTGGTGACACTGCAATCCTGTCCCAGCACCGGGAAGACCTGCACCTCGCTGAAATCGTTGTAAACGATCATCATGTCAAGCAGGAACTCCACATATGCCGAGTTGTTGTTGGCCAGCACAACCTGCTGAGTACCGGTGAGCACCCCGAGGCTGGAGTTGATCTTTGCAGTAACGTTATATGTGCCTTTACGCATGTATACATGATTTACCACCTCATCCTTGCCTCCGGTAACCTCATCACTGCCGTCACCGAAGTTCCAGGTGATGCCGGTAACACTCTGGCCTGCCGGAATAGAGTAGTCCGTAACAGAGCAGGCTACATTGTTATCAGTGCCCTCCGTTGCGTTAACTGTATAGGTTATCGTAGGTTTCACATAGCCGGCCGGTATTAACTGATAATGCCAGGCATTTCCATCACCTCCTATGGCAACCATAACCAGCAGGTTTTCTTCAATATTCAGGATCTCATACTTCCCGCCTACAGCTCCTACATCAAAAATTGGGAATATCGGTTTTGTGCTCGACAATGTGAGGTATGATTTTCCGCCGCTTTCCTCAATGAACCAGGTTCCGGGTTCAGGAGTAAAAGTAACTTCATAGTCAGTATCATTCTGAACAGGGTTGCTGTATGCCGGATCAGAAATCCTGAAGTCTTTGACATAACTCTTACCCTTGTTCAGGTATGTTGCAGCAAATCCGTCAATTTTGAAGTTGATCAGATCATCATACAATACCTTAACGCCCTGTTTTGCCAGAGGAGCGGCTGACCACCATTCAAGTCCGGCGCCACCGGGAGCTCCGACACCGAGGTGGCCCTGAGCCATGCTGTCCAGCGCCCAGGTTTTACCATCGAGGTCATCAATACCACCTGACAGGAAAATGAATTTAGGATCGGTGAATATTGCATAATCTGTTTCAGTCTGGGTCAGCATCTTGGTGATCGTGGCCATACCACCCCTCGTGATCAGGGTCAGCTTTACAGTATAGTCCCCGGGCATCGGATACCTGACAACATTTGACTTGCCGCTTCCCTTGGCTCCGTTGCCGAAGTCCCATGAGGCAATACCGGTAACGGATGAGGTGTTTGTGATCACAAAGTTGAATTCGTCACTTCCTGGTGCAATGGAGAAATCAAGCTGGTCAGCCGTCGGAGGATTCCCGATATCGGGCTTATCCGCCAGCTGAGGTTCACAGGCAGTTATCATCAGCAATAGTGCCAGGACGCCTGTCAGTCCGGATAAATGTTTATACAGTTTCATCATTCTTCAGTTTTAAGTAATTCATAACCCCACGTAGGCCGGAACCATCTGCTTGAGTACGCCTGCGTTCATATTCCTGATCTCGCCGGCAGGAATCGGGAACATACCCCATGAGTCGGCTTTGAAGCTACGGTTTCCGAAGTCAGCTGCATTTGGAGTACCTGAGGGAACCACGAAGCTTGCGTTGACCATCTGCTCGGAGTAGGCGAGTCCTCTCCTGAGGAGATCCCACTTCCTGAGCCCCTCGCCCCCGAATTCCACACGTCTTTCATGGTAGATGTCATCAAGGGTTATGGTAACCTTGGCTGCTGCTTCACCCAGAGCCCTGGTCCTTACCCTGTTATAATACCCTGCAGCCTTGCCGGGATCATCTACCAGCCATACCTCTGCTGCCATCAGCAGCACATCGGCAAACCTGATATCCATATGGTTGCGCGGGAAGTTATGACTCGGATCGCCGCCCGAGCCCTGGTAGTCAGCACGCGCCATATACTTCCTGTTGAAGTAGCCGGTGTTCATGAAGGCCCGGTTATAATCGGTCAGGAGCGTTTCGGCATCATAGAGGGTGACATATTTCCTCGGGTCGCCGGGTTCAAATGCATCAGCCAGGCTCCATGTGGGAATGGAAAATGACCATCCCGGGAAAACGGTGGCGTCACCCTGGGGGTTACGCACACTGATCCATACGGATGAGAAGTTGCCGTTTATGTTCCAGCCTCCCCAGTCGCCTGATTTTGCCTTGTCCGAATACTGAATCTCGAGAACAGCTTCATTGTTGTTCTGGTTATCCCAATCGAACAGGTCGGCATAGTCAGGCACAAGTGAATACTGTTCACTGAGGATCACCTGGTCGAGGGCCGACTGCACCCATGCCTTGTTGATGGTTGTGGTTCCGTCACCCCACTGTTCTGCCGTAAGACCCAGTCCGCTTATGGCACTCATGCCTGTGTGATAGAGGTATATGCGTGCTGCAAGTGCCTGTGCGGCGCCTTTGGATACCCGCCCTTTCTCTGCTGCAGTGACGGTCACCGGCAATGCTTCAACGGCATCAAGAAGATCTGAAGCTATCAGGGTAAAGATATCGTTCGGAGTGCTCTGTTCAACGTTCTTGTACTCTTCCACATCGGGTAGTACCTCAGTTATCATGGGCACCCATCCGTAATGACGGACCAGGTCCCAGTAGAAGTATGCCCTCAGGAACTTGACTTCACCCTCAAAACGTGCCTTGAGGCCGTCTGTCTCCCATGCTATATCCTCCTGCTTCTGCAGGTAGAGGTTCGCCCTGTAGATACCTGAATAGCAACGGTTCCAGAGATCAGAAGATGAGTTGTTCTCAGGTTCCATCTTGAACATCTCCATATCCTGCCACTGGCTCATGTCCGAAGCATCGGATCCGCCGCAGAAAGCATCGTCGGACCATATATCCGACATGGTGGGAACAAACTGCCAGTTCTGTACGGAGTATGCATCATATACCGCCGTGACAGCGAGGAAGGCATCTCCCTCAGTTTTGTAGTAGTTGGCTTCTACCTGGCCGGTCTTGGGCTCAAGCTCAAGGAACTCCTGGGTACACGATGAGCCTGCAACCATCACAGCCAGAAAGAAGAGACCATATAATATTGACTTTTTCATATTTCTGTTGTTTTGCATGTTAGAATGTAACACTGATACCGGTCATGATGGTACGGGGCTGCGGATAAATACCGCGGTCAATGCCGTTGTCAAACACTCCTCCTCCGATTTCCGGATCATAACCCGTGTATTTGGTGAAGGTGTAGAGATTCTCTGCTGAGACGTAGAGACGCAGTTTGCTGATGCTGACAGCATCAGTCAGGCTCTTTGGCAGAGTATAGCCCAGCGTTATGTTCCTCAGTCTGACAAAGCTGCCATCCTGGATGTAGAAGTCGCTGACCGTCTTTCCGTTCAGGTTGTTGTCCACAAAAGTGACGCGCGGATAGAAGTCCGAAGTTCCTTCGCCGGTCCAGCGGTTCAGCCATTCGGCTTTGTAGTTGGTGCCGTTCATGTCGTACCTCCTGGTGGCACTGTAGATCTCCTGTCCCAGGGCTGCATACAAGAACATGTTGAAGTCGAACCCGTACATCTCGGCGCTAAGGTTAAGCCCTCCGGTAAAATCAGGGAACGGACTGCCTATCTGAACCCTGTCGGCGTCACTGATGGTACCGTCCTTGTTCTCATCGACAAATTTAATATCACCGGGCTGGGCGTTGGGCTGTATCTTCGATCCGGTGGAGCTGACGTAGGAGTTAATCTCTTCCTGGGTCTGGAAGATCCCGTCTGTCTTCACTCCGTAGAAGACTCCCATTGGAGTGCCTATCTCTGCATATATTATGCCGCTCTGACCGAAGCCACCGTCACCGCCCTGAAGCCTTTTCTCGGCGTTCTGAATGTCAAGCACTTCACTTTTGTTGAAAGCGCCGTTGACCGAAGCACTGAGGTAGAGTTCGCCAAACTGCCTGCGGTAGCTGATCTCTGCCTCGATACCGGAGTTCTGTACAGAACCGCCGTTGATGATCGGGGCCGAGTTGCCAACGAGCATCGGAACAGGTGCCGTTACCAGCCAGTCCTTGGTCTTCTTGATATAATAGTCAAGAGTGACGGTCAGACTCGTGCCGAGGGTTGTAAGGTCGATACCGAAGTTCGTCTGCTCGGATGTCTCCCACTTCAGTGAGGGGTTGGCTATCCTGGTAGGCTGCGTGCCGTTGTATTGCGTCTTGCTGTCACCGAAATAATAGATGTTCTGGTTTCCGATGACCGATGTATACCCGAAGTCTCCGATGCTCTCATTACCGTTCTGGCCCCAGCTGGCCCTTAACTTCAGAACATCAATGAAATTGGTGAGGTTATCCATGAACGGCTCCCGCGAGATCACCCATCCAACAGATGCAGAGGGAAAATATCCGTATTTGTTCTCGTCGCCGAACCTCGATGAGCCGTCACGCCTGATTGTGGCAGTCAGCATATAGCGGTCGAGCAGGTCATAATTGACACGGGCAAACAGTGATGCAACGGTATGCTCCGAATACCCGCCGCCTGCATTTGCACTTTCCGGGTCAGTGGCATTGTCAAGGTATGAATGCTCAAAATCGTCAAAGATCAGATCGTTCTTTGAACCCCACAGATTTTCATACATATCCTTGAATGCGGTAGTACCCGCCATAAGAGTCAGGTTATGGACGTCAAACGACTTGGAGTAGGTAAGCACATTCTCGAAGTTCCACCTCGAATAGATGTCAATGCCTTTGTAGGCTTTGTCAATGACGCTGAAGTGCATTGCATCAAGATAGTATTCCGGAGTGTAGGTGTCGGTGTTGACCATGGCATATTCACCGCCGAATGATGTCCGGAACACGAGTCCTTCAAGCGCCCTGGCAATCTTGCCAAAATCAAATTCCCCGTAAAGGTTGCCTATTAATTTATATGTCCTCGTATTGGAGTTGTTGTAACTGATCATGGCAATGGGGTTCGTGATCTCCTGCAATCCGATGCCATAGGCCTCCGGTGTTGCCCATGATCCGTCTGAGAACATCACCGGCACTATGGGAGGCATATTCAGCGCCTGGTTGAGTCCCAGCCCGAAGCGGTCGTTGGTGGCTATACCCTTGCTGGTGATGCCGACAAGGTTCACGTTGCCGCCCAGCTTGAAGAATCCGAATGTGCCGGCTGCATTAAGCCTGTAGCCGATTTTCTCAAAGTTGGATTTCCCCTTTGCCACAATACCGTCCTGGCTGAAGTAGTTTATTGATGATGAGTATTCCAGCTTGTCGCTCCCTCCCATGAATGAAAGTGAATGGTTTTGTTTGGGGGCGTTGTAGTAGAACATCTCATCCTGCCAGTCTGTATCAGCGGTGAAGCCCTCAATCTGTGCGGCGGTGAATTTTGGTCCCAGTCCGCCGTTGATGGATGCTTCATTGGTAAGCATGATATACTCATCAGCATTGAGCATGGGAATCTTCTTCCATGGATTCTGGAAACCATAGTAACCGTCGTATGAGACTGTGAGCCTTGTGTCTGTACGCCCGGTCTTTGTAGTAATGAGCACAACACCGTTTGCACCGCGGGCACCGTAGATGGCTGCCGAGGCAGCATCCTTCAGGACTTCGATGGATTCAATGTCGGATGCATTGAGGAAATCGGTTCCTGCACCGCTCATGGGAAGGCCGTCAATGATGTATAGAGGCTCGGCATCACCGTTGGTGCCGGCACCCCTGATGCGCACGGAGATCTGCGATCCGGGCTGACCGGAATTGGCAGTAATGACCACCCCGGCAGTCTTTCCCTGCAATGCCTGAGTGACACGCATGTCTGCCGCCTTGCGCAGATCATCACCGTCGACCTTTGCAATAGCCCCGGTGACGAGGCTCTTTTTCTGAGTGCCGTAGCCCACTACAACTATCTCGTCAATCAGCTCCACATCAGGGGCCATGACGATATCATAAGCAGCGCTCTCCGTCACTACTATCTCCTGCGTCTTCATTCCCACAAAGGAGAAGACGACCGTTGAGTTCATGGGTACATTGTCAAGAGTGTAGTACCCGTTGATGTCAGTCATTGTTCCGGTTGTAGTGCCCTTTACGAAAACACTCACACCCGGAATCGACTGACCGTCGTCAGCTGACGTTACAACCCCCTTTATCTGCACTCCCTGAGCATTCAGCCCCAGGGTAAATGCAATCAATAAAAGGGTCATGATTGTCTGTTTCATAGATTTGAATTAGAGGTTAGAGATTAGAGGTTAGATTTATGTTGTAATTCCTGTCTCGCCGGCCAGGCCTTAGAGATTGTGTAAATATACATTACTGATTACTCTGAAACATAGAATGCATTACATCAAAAATACTACAACAGCTATTGTTGGCCAACTCATCAGTTATCAATTATGTCATATATTATAATACTGATATAAAGTGTGTTAATACACAGCAATTAGTATGATGACTTACATCTGATAATAAAAAATGATACTACAAAGGGGATCTCACTCTATAAATTGAGGATATGTGTGGTAAGATTTGTATCCCTGCCAATACCCATCTTTTTTCTTACCCTGTAGCGGCAGATCTCCACACCTCGTACAGAAATATTCATCAGTGGAGCTATCTCTTTGGTTGTGATATTCATCTTAAGGAAGGCACATAGCCTCAACTCTGTAGGTGTAAGGGTCGGGTACCTGGCCTTGAGGCGGTCAAGGAACTCCTCGTGAACTTCATCAAACGCTTTTGTGAACACCTCCATCTGTTTATTGCTGTCTACCTCCCTGCTTATCCTGGAATAGAGATCGCCTATCCTGCTCCCGGCTGCATCATCACCGCAGATTGATCTGAGGATAGAGACCTCCTTCTTCAGCGATTGGAGAAATTCATTTTTCCTGACCAGGTTCATGGCCTCATTGGCAAGCTCCTTGTCGCGTTGAATCATCTCGGCCCTGAGCTTCTCATTCCGAATGCTGATAATCTCCTTCTCCGACTCAAGGGCCTGCCTGATGTACTCCTGCTCCTTCGCTTCATAAATTCGCTGACTGTTTATACGCTCCCTTCTCCTCGACAGCTCGATGCGCCAGTTGACGAATCTTACAAGAAACAGGACAGCGCTCAGCAACGCAACAATATAGGTCACATAAGCCACCGGAGACTTGTACCAGGGGTGTTCAATGACAAACTCCAGTCCGTCAGGCAGGCTTTCAGTTCCCAGCATGTCTCTCGCCTTCACCCTGAAGGTGTATCTGCCGTCCGGCAGGTTGGAATACTCCTTGGTGAAGGACCTCTCCCACGCTGACCACTTATCGTCAAATCCCTCCAGCATGCAGCTGTATTCAGTTTTGCCCGGGTTTGCATAAAGAGGCGACGCAAAAGTGAACCTCATCACATTATTGTGAAACCTGAAACCGGGTGGGTTAGAGCGGCTCTCTTCCCGGCCTGACCCTATGCCGGAGTAAAACACCGTATCCTGATGCAAAGCCTCTGCCTTTACAATATATGCCGAAAACTCCCGGGGGCCTGATTCTTCATTCCGGGAAGAATAGTGGGCAAAACCGTCTTCCGTGCCAAAGAAGAGATGATCTGACGAATATGAATAGACCCATTCGAAACCGAGGATGAACTTGCCGGAGAGAGGAAGGAATGGAGTTGCTATATGCTTGTAGGTGCCGTCTTCCTGTAACCTGAACACCCCTGCCCTGTTTTCGGAAACATACCAGATATTCCCGTCGCTGTCCTCTGTAAGGTGAGAGAACCCCACAACCGGACTGAGGAGCCTGTTAAGACGGACAGAGCCAGCGAACCTGTCCTCCTCAGGCAGATACTCAAATAATCCGGCCTCGGTCAGGACAACTATCTTACCTCTTATCATGCTGATGACAAGACCATAGTCTGACGGAAGGCCATCACTTGAGTTATAGAACCTGTAAGAGGAGACACTGTCCGGCCTGCTGCCCAGGCGAACCCTGAAGATGCCCTTGAAGCCGTGGCTCATCCAGAGATCTCCGGCCTCATCCTCCTCGAACACCCGGAATGATTCACCAAAGCCACCTACCCTCCCGGCAAACTTCCATGATCCTTCCGTCCACCTGAAGAGAATGAGACCGCTGAAGGTACCCCCGGCCAGGTAGCCGGGATGACTTTTAAGTTCATGATACTTCCACCCTCCCGGAATATCGCTGATCAGCCGGGCCCGGTCCCCTTCCACAATGAAGGTTCCCTTGTTATGGCCACAAAAGAGTATACCCCTGTGGATACTCAGGTGCCATACCTGACCGTCGGTTCCCCCGATCATCCTGTAATCCTCCTCCTCACCCGCTCTTCGCCACGGCTTCACGTACAGTCCCTGGTTGGTCCCGAAGTAAATATTGCCGTCGTGAATTATGCTGGCATAGCCGGCACCAAAACCCTCGGAACTCTGTATGAAGGTGACCGGGGAATTGATGGTCAGATAGTCTATTCCCCTGTTCAGCAGAAGCCAGAGATTACCTGAACGGTCCGAAAAGACATTCAGGATCGTATTATCCTGCAATCCCCCTTTTTTATTGATCTGCCGGGTAATGTTTCCGTCACTGTCGGCTATCATCAGGCCGTTGAGTATTGTACCGAAAGCATAGTGATCATCCTGCAGCCTGGCTGCACTGAATATCTGGTCACGCATCAGCGTCCTGCTGGCAGGCACATCCCATCTTACAAGCTTCCGGCCGTCATAGATATAAAGTCCCCTGTCAGGTGTAGAGACAAGTATCTCGTCGCCTTCACCCTTCGGCATCAGTGAGGTGACCTCTTCACCTGCCAGTACAGAGCACCCCTCAATCTTTGACAGTGCGGTGCCGTTATATTCCATCAGCCCGTTCTCCGCATCGTTGAAGATCAGCCTGCCCCGGACAGTGAAGGTGTTCTGAAATCTCGAGGGTGCCTGCAGCACGGCAACGGGACTACCCTCCCTGAAGAAATAGGCTGCATCATAGGTCTGAAAAACAATTTTATCCCTGTACTGGCAGATATGCCAGACATCGTCAAAATTCCGGTTCTCTTCAGGGATTAAATCCCGCAGTGACCGAAATGACATCTGCCCGTTTTCTGACCATTCCATTTTTCCCAGGTCATTATAGGCGCCGATGTATATATCTCCCTGCCCGTCAATGAATACTGACCTCACCATAGACCTGTTGGGCATGGCATAAATCTGCCACTGCTCGCCGTCAAATACCAGGAGTCCGTCATTGTTGGCAAAGTACATGAATCCCTTGCCGTCCTGTGCGGCTCCCCAGTTCTGGGTGCCGCCCCGGTACTCATCCTTGGGGAAATTACGTATGTACGGGGTGCCGATATTCTTTATCTCCCCTGAAGCCACCAGGCTGACAAGGAACAACAGCAGCACCGTTGCGCTTCGCCGGAACACAGTATCTCTTTTAGTCAGGCAATTTATAATTTTATCGGCATCCTGCGAGATGCATTTTCCCTATTTTTGCGATCTGTGAAAATTATACGGGACAAATATTCACTTCCGCTTCTTGCAGCATCGCTGACAGTGTTCATCCTGCTGCCCGTCCAGCTCGTAACAGAGCCGCCACTGCTGCTGCTCGAGAGATTATTCCCCGGCGGAGGATTCCTTCAGATACTTCTCATAGCTGCTTTCGCATTCATCATGGAATACAATATGCTGATCACGGAAAGGTCAGGGTGGTGGCGCCGATTCTCATGGTCTCTCTTCTCGGTGATCTTCTTTCTCCAGCTCACACTCGGGATCGCCGTTGACAAAATATTCCTGATGACCGGCCACCTTCACCTGCCCGTTCCGGCCCTGATAATTTCGGGCCCGATCTACCGTGGCAGTTTCTCGGTCATGACACTGATCTTCCTCAGTGCCGTCTTCCTTTCAGGTCCGGCATGGTGCAGCCAGTACTGTTACTTCGGAGCTATTGACTCGGCACTGGCCGGACCAAAGAGTCCGGTTTCAGAACGTCGCACCCGCAGGGCACTGAGGTACACCTTCCTGGCACTTTCAGTAGCTGTAGCCTTGCTGCTGAGAATTATCGGAGCCTCCGGCGAGACGGCGCTGGCTGCCGGAATCATCACAGGTGTGGCAGGACTTCTGATAATATTCTTCATTTCGCGCAGGGAGAAAAAAATGATCCACTGTACCGTCTGGTGCCCCGTGGGAACACTGGTCAGCCGGCTCAGGTTTGTCAGCCCGTTCCGGCTGAAGATAAGTAATGACTGCACCAGATGCATGAAGTGTTCCACTCTTTGCAGATACGATGCCCTGACGAGGGAAGACATTGCGCAACTTAAACCTGGAAACACATGCACCCTCTGCGGTGACTGCATCTCAGCATGCAGATCCTCATCAATTCATTATCATTTTCCAAAAATGTCACCTTCCGCCGCCAGAAAGCTATATATCACCGTCACCGTGGTCATCTACTCGCTGGTGCTGGCGCTGGCAAGGATTTGAATATAGCCTGCCCAATTGGTTGATTATTTTTATTTTTAGGTATATTTGCCATGATCCGGAATAACCCGGCATGTAACCTAAACATTGTTGCGCAAGATGGTCAAAGTCACCAATAACAGGATCCCGCATGAATTTTTTGTAACCAAGGGTTCGGGATGCAGCGAGTATGCCCTCCATCCCGGATCATACCATATGGCACTGTATGATGCGGGCATCGCCGAATACAATATCATGAACTACTCGTCAGTGCTGCCTGCTACGGCGAAACTGCTGACACTCGATGAGATCGACATGCCACCGTACGGCTCCGAATTGTGCAGCATCATGGCAGTGGCTAACGGGTATTACGGTGAACACATTTCTGCAGGGGTGATATTTGCCTGGATGTATACTGACGAAACCTGCGAGGAGAAGGTAGGCGGACTGGTCTGCGAACTGGCAGGCTACTTCGATATGGAAGCCCTTGAGGAGAGACTCTACACCGTCCTCAATGATCTCCATGACAGGACCTTCTCACAGTACTACCTCGGTGAACCTACCGTCATCAGGGAGTCACTGACGATAGACAAGAGATATGGAACAGCTCTGGTGGCACTTTGCTTCATAAATTTCACCCAGGCATGATGGCATGAGGCATTGCACCTGGCTGACAAAACCAAACCTGACCGGTAACAACAGCCTGCCATGAGCAGACCCTGCAAGATTATCAGTTTCTTCCTGCCACCGCCACGCTGGCGCATACCGGTCATAGTGACCCTGGGCATCTTTACAGGTCTCTTTTTCTTCCTGCTGAAGATATCAAATGCAACCTCATATCTCTCTGATGATCCCAGGGTCTGCATCAACTGCCACATCATGACGCCGCAGTTCGCCACCTGGTCACACAGTGCACACCGCGCCGTCACTGACTGCAACGAGTGCCATGTGCCCCATGACAGCTTCATAAGAAAATATTACTTCAAGGCCTCCGACGGCCTGCGGCACTCTGCGGTCTTCACCCTGCGCAACGAACCACAGGCCATATATATCAGGGAAGCAGGCAGAAAAGTGGTCCAGGAAAACTGCCTCCGCTGTCACGCCTCACTCTTCAGTGACGGTCCCGGCATGCCTGCCGAAGCCCTTACGGGCAGGCGAGAAAGGCAGTGCCTCGACTGTCACCGCTACACGCCGCACGACAGGGTTAACAGCATCTCTTCAACACCCTTCGCCATAACCCCTGCCCTCAGGGATAACCTTTAGCCAACTCTCAATACTCATACCCATGACAAGCATTAAGGAAGCAATATCAGACAAACCGTGGCTGGGCTGGCTGCTGTTCCTGGCAACCGTAGCAGTGGTGTTCCTCCTCGGCATGCTCGCATCATCAGTTGTTGAAAGACGCAGTGAAGCCAGGTACGCCTACCGCCCTCCGACAGACCTGCAGCCCTTTGAGACCGATAACAGTGTCTGGGGAAAGTTCTATCCTCGTGAATACCAGTCGTGGCTGATGACCGCCGACACCTCCTTCAGGAGCAAACATGCCGGCAGCAAGCCGCTTGATATCCTGGCCACTGATCCAGAGCTGGTCGTGCTCTGGGCAGGCTACTCATTCTCAAAGGATTACAAACAGGCAAGAGGACACTACTATGCCATTGAGGACAACAGGAACACTCTTCGGACCGGTGGTCCCCTGACGCCTGATGCCGGCCCCCAGCCAGCAACATGCTGGACATGCAAGAGTCCTGACGTGCCTCGCATGATAAACCAGATGGGTGCCGAGAGCTTCTACAGCTCCACATGGGCGGCACTCGGACCGGAGATTACCAACACCATCGGTTGCGGCGACTGTCATGATCCTGCTGACATGACACTCACCATCACGCGCCCGGCACTCAGGGAAGCCTTTGAACGCCAGGGCCGCAACATCAGTGATGCGGGCCACCAGGAGATGCGCAGCCTCGTCTGTGCCCAGTGCCATGTGGAGTACTATTTCAGGGGGGAGGGCAAATACCTCACCTTCCCGTGGGACGAAGGGATGACTGCCGACAGGATGGAGGAGTATTATGACAGTTACGGATTCGCCGACTGGACTCATGCCATCAGCAAGGCCCCGATGCTGAAGGCGCAGCACCCTGACTATGAGCTGTTCAAAACAGGCATTCACGCGCAGCGCGGCGTGGCCTGCGCCGACTGCCACATGCCATTCATCGCTGAGGGAGGAGTTAAATATACCAGTCATCATGTGCAGAGCCCGCTGAATATGATCTCCTCTACATGCGCCGTATGCCACAGGCAGAGCGAGGAGGAGCTCATGAACAATGTATATGAAAGACAGGATAAGATTGCGGCCCTGAGAAACTACCTTGAAGACATCCTTGTTGTGGCGCATTATGAAGCCAGGGCTGCATGGGAGGCAGGAGCCGATGAGGAGACAATGGAGCCCGTACTAAGGCTCATCAGGCAGGCACAGTGGAGGTGGGATTTCTGCGCCGCCAGCCACGGCGGATCATTCCACGCCCCCATTGAGATGGCATCGGTGCTGAGCAACGGCATCATGAAGGGCCTCGAAGCGCGGATAGACCTCGCATCAATACTGACCGGCAAGGGAATCCGGGATGTCACTGTTCCCGACATCTCTTCCAAGGCTGCCGCCCAGAAATCGATCGGCCTCGATATGGAAGCCCTGATAAGGGAGAAGGAGCAGTTCAAAAAAGAGATACTGCCACTCTGGGATAAGGCCGCCGTCTGAAAAGGCATGGTATGAAAATCGAAAATACGGCATTATGACAGGCAATCACAAGTTGTTCCCTGCAGTGCTTACCCTCTTCCTGATGCTGCTCTCAGCTGCAGCTTCGGGGCAGGGTGGCAGACATACATTTGCCCTTGGCGGGGAAGAGTTCCTGCTCGACGGCAAGCCTTTCCGCATCATCAGCGGAGAGATGCACCCCGGAAGGATCCCTTCGGAATACTGGCAGCACCGCATTCAGATGGCAAAGGCCATGGGCTGCAATACTGTCTCTGCCTACCTCTTCTGGAACCATCATGAAGCCCGGGAAGGAATTTACGACTTTCATACGGGCAACCGTGATATTTCGCGCTTCATTGCCACTGCTGCCGAAGAGGGGATGTGGGTTATCATAAGGCCGGGACCGTATGTCTGCGCCGAGTGGGAGTTCGGAGGGATACCTCCCTACCTGCTTCGCAACCCGGAGCTCAGGGTAAGGTGCATGGATCCGCATTACATGAGAGCCGCGGAGAGGTACATCTCACGGCTGGCGGATGTGCTGCGTCCCCATCTCATCACCAACGGCGGACGGGTGCTGATGGTGCAGATAGAGAACGAATACGGCAGCTACGGCAACGACAGGAACTACATGAAGGCGTTGAAGGATATCTGGGAAAAATGCGGCATCGACGTTCCCTTCTTTACCGGTGACGGGCCAACGACATACATGCTTGAGGCGGGCACTCTGCCCGGCTGCGCGGTAGGACTCGATTCGGGCAGCAGTGAAGAGGACTTTGAGCTGGCACGCAGGATGAACCCCGGCGTGCCTGTCTTCTCCAGCGAGACCTATCCCGGCTGGCTGACACACTGGGGTGAAGAGTGGGCAAGGCCTGACACTGCGGCACTGCTGCGCGAGGTGAAGTTCCTGATGGACACCCGCAAATCATTTAACTTCTACGTGATACACGGCGGCACCAACTTCGGCTTTACCGCAGGGGCCAACTCCGGAGGCAAGGGTTATGAACCCGACCTTACCAGCTACGATTATGATGCACCCATTGATGAGCAGGGAAGAGCAACACCCAAGTACATGGCTCTGAGGAAACTGATTGGCTCATACCTCCCGAAGAGAGCCAAGCTTCCCCCAATCCCGGAGCCTGTTCCATCCATGAGCTTCCCCGAAACGGATCTTATGCCAATGACCTCCGTATGGGACAACATGCCCGCCCCGGTGCACTCGGTGCAGCCCCGGCCATTTGAGATGTATGGCCAGGACTACGGATTCATGCTCTATTCAACCCGGCTGGTCGGGCACAAGGGCGGAAAACTGAATGTCATTGACCTCCATGATTATGCAACCGTCTTCCTTGACGGCAAGTATATGGGAACCCTTGACCGCCGCCTGGGCATACAAACTATTGATCTCCCGCGTGGTGAGAGCCCATATCCTCTGCTTGAAATTTTTGTCGAAGGGATGGGACGCATAAACTTTGCCCACGCGATGACAGACCGCAAGGGCATAACCGACAGGGTGACACTGAACGGGATGACACTAATGAACTGGGAAGTCTACGGATATCCGATGAATGAGGAATTCATCACCGGGCTGCAGCCGTCAGCAGGCTCCACGGAGAAACCCGGCATCTTCTTCAGGGGCACATTTGACCTTGAGGCTACGGCAGACACTTTTATCGACATGACCAACTTCGTCAAGGGGTTTGTATGGGTCAACGGACATAACCTGGGAAGATTCTGGGAGATAGGCCCGCAGACCAGGCTCTACTGTCCGGCCCCCTGGCTCAGAAGCGGTGAGAATGAGATCATCATTTTCGACATGCACAAGACCACCCCGGGAAGCGTCAGAGGATTCCCGTCAATGTAGCGGACAATCCTTCCGGTTTCATCCCTGTCCGGTTATCTCATCCGTCAGGTGACGCAGGAAGAAGCTAATTTATTCCCGTGACAGCAGCCAGCAGGTAATATATCCCGGCAGCCAGCAGCATAGAAACGGGGATTGTAAGCAGCCATGCATAGAGCAGGTTTATTGTGACACCCCAGCGAACGGCGGTGATCCTTTTTGTCAGCCCCACCCCCATGATGGCACCCGTGATGGTATGAGTCGTGCTCACGGGAATGCCAAAGGCTTCGGTACCAAAGAGCAGTACCGCTCCTGCGGTCTCAGCAGCGACACCCTCGAAGGGAGTCAGCTTGGTGATCTTTGTGCCCATGGTCTTGACAATCCTCCAGCCTCCTATGAGAGTACCCAGCGCTATTGCCGAATAACAGCCCAGGACTATCCAGTGCGGTATGTCATGAACCTTGCCGTCGACCATCTCAATATGTGCCCAGTGCGGAACCTCCTGCATGCCGTGAAAGTAAACCATGAGTGCAGCAGCAATGATCCCCATCACCTTCTGTGCATCATTGCCGCCATGACCCAGGCTGAAGAGTGCGGATGAGAGAAGCTGAAAACCCTTGAACCTCTTTTCCAGGCGGAATGGATTGCCTTTCCGGCTTACCCAGAGAAGTATGATAGAAAGTATATATGACATGATCATGCCAAGCAGGGGGGCCAGGAAGATGAATGCCGCTATCACCGCTATCTTGCCCGTATGCACAACATCCCAGCCGGTATATGCTATCGCTGCTCCGGCGAAACCTCCGACGAGAGTGTGGGAGGAACTGGAGGGTATACCCAGGTACCAGGTGAGAAGATTCCAAATTATGGCAGCCATGATGCCTGCCAGGATGACCATCAGCGTTATGGCCGAGGTGTCAACGATCTTGGCAATGGTGTCGACAATATTCAATTCGAAAACGAGATAGGCCAGCCAGTTGAACGAGGCGGCCCACACCACCGCCTGAAAGGGCGTAAGCACCTTGGTTGATACCACCGTGGCTATTGAGTTGGCCGCATCGTGGAAGCCGTTGATAAGGTCAAAGGCGAAAGCCAGGACTATGATGATGATCAGAATAGTGAAATCCATCAGGTGCTCGGTTAGGCAATTTTGATAATCACGGAGGAGAGAATGTCGGCGACATCGTCACATCTGTCAACCGCCTTCTCGAGAGCTGCAAGCACATCCTTCTTCTTGATCAGCTCAATGGCATCACTCTCCTCCTGGAAAAGTTTAGCCAGGTACCTGTGGTTAATATCATCAGCATGCTCCTCCAGTTCTCCTATCTTCCGGCAGTTATCCCTGTACTTGCTCAGGTTAAGCACATCACGCAGGCCGTTGAAGGCTGTGTTGATCTCTATGGATGCATCCCGGATCACCTCAGCCATCTCAAGGAATTCGGCAGGTATCTCCCTTATCTTATAGAGATGTGCCTGCTTGGCAGCACTGTGTGTCAGATCCAGGACAGAGTCGGTGGCATGAATAAGCTCAAAGATATCCTCACGGTCGAAGGGGGTGATGAAGGTCCCGCTCAGAGCCTTGTAAAGATTCTTTGCGATCTGGTCACCGACCAGCTCCGCCTCCTTTATCTTCTGCCCCAGGGCCTCCCTCCTCCCGGGTGAAGGTTCATTCATGAATTCAACCAGCAGTTCGGCACCTACAATCAGGTTGGCAGAAGCATCCTTGAAGAGAGGATAAAACTTGCCCTCCCGGGGTGCAAGAAAAGAGAATACCTTGTCGAGTTTCATCTGATTTGTGAGTATGGTTTTTCAATGAGACAAAAATATAGTAATGACTTTAGTCCGGAAAGAACATTTGAGGGTAATTTTCTGAAAGAACTGATTTTTATCCTAAACTTAGGCTAACATTCGCTATATTAGCACATCAAATTCCACATAAGCACTTCATGAAGCTGACATTCTACGGGGCTGCACGCGAGGTGACGGGCAGCAAGATTCTTATTGAAACAGAACACGGGAAAAACATCCTGCTCGATTGCGGGCAGTTCCAGGGAAAGGGCCTGGAGACAGAGGAGATGAACAGGGCAGTGCCGTTCCCTCCCGACTCAGTTGACCATGTCATACTGTCACACGCCCATATAGACCATTCAGGGCTTATTCCATTTCTGTACCGCAACGGTTTCACCGGATCAGTGATCTGCACGAATGCCACCCGGGATCTCTGTTCCATAATGCTTGCCGATTCGGGAAAGATACAGGAGTATGATACCAGGTACTTCAACAGGAAAAGGGCAAAAAAGAATCTCCCCCCTGTTGATCCTCTGTACACACAGGCTGATGCTGTGGCCTCAATGCATCTCTTTATCGGAGTGGCATATGACCGCAAGTTCCGCATAGACGACTTCACCACGGTCAGATTCACCAATACCGGACACATGCTTGGCAGCGGGGTGGTAACTCTTGAACTGAGGGAGAGGGACGGCATCAAACGACTGGCATATACCGGTGACATCGGAAGACCTTCAAACAGGATACTGAAGAGTCCTGAGCCATTTCCCCAGGCTGACATACTCATTACCGAGTCGACCTACGGCGACCGTCTCCACCCTTCTGCCGAGGAATCTGACGAGGAGCTTTTCAGGGTGGTACGTCATACATGCGTCGAGAAGAGGGGCAAGCTGATCATCCCCGCCTTCAGTGTCGGCCGCACACAGGAGGTAGTCTACTCGCTCAATTCATTATATAACGCCGGCAGACTGCCCAGGGTGGATATCTATGTCGACAGCCCCCTCTCGGTCAATGCCACGAACATATTCCGCCTGCACACCGAGTGCTTCAACAGCGATGTACGGGAGGTGATGCTCTCCGACCCTGACCCGTTCGGGTTCAACTCACTCTTTTACATAACCGAGGTTGAACATTCAAAGAGGCTTAATGATGTCAGGGAACCGGTCATCATCATCTCATCATCGGGAATGATGGAGGCCGGGCGCGTCAAGCATCACCTGGCAAACAGCATAAGCAACCCTGCCAATACTGTCCTGGCTGTCGGCTACTGTGCTCCTTCAACACTCGGAGCCAGAATACTGGGAGGTGCCGAAGAGGTCTCCATACACGGTAACAGCTACCAGGTGAGGGCAGATATTGAAAAGATTGAGTCATACTCCGGCCACGGAGATTACCGGGAGATGGCTGACTACCTCTCATGCCAGAACAGCTCAGGGCTGCAAAAGGTATTCCTGGTGCACGGCGAATATGAGACCCAGGTTAAATATCAGTCATATCTCGAGTCAAAGGGATTCAGAAACATTGAGATCCCTGCATACGGAAAATCTTTTTCAGTGTGATTTATACAATATTCCTTTCAGAGTCGTTCTGAAAATCTATTTTTGCACAAAAAATTCCGCGTCATGTTCATAGCAATGGTCATTCTCTTCGTGCTGGGTTACCTGGCCATCGCCCTGGAGCATCCTCTCAAGATAGAGAAGGCTGCCAGTGCGCTTATTCTCGGTTCCGTACTCTGGGCTCTGTATGCTCTTTTCAGTGAGCAGATCCTTGCCCTGGGCTTCTCTCCCTCATGGGAAGAGATGAAGATGATGGCCGCTGAGCTCATCCGGAACGTAATGCCGGTTATGAATGCTGACGCGTTCGCTACATGTCCCTTCAATGAGACGGTGGAGCTGGCCTCCCATCCCAATGCTTTTGTCAAGTTTGAACTGGCACATCACCTGGTGGAAACCGCTGAGATACTCTTCTTCCTCTTCGGCGCCATGACCATTGTAGAGGTGATCGACCAGCACCAGGGCTTTACCGTCATCACCAACAAGATCTCCACAAACAGCAAGGTAAAGCTGCTGTGGATACTGGGCATCCTGACATTCTTCATGTCAGCTGTCCTTGACAACCTTACCACCACCATCGTGATGATAGCGCTTCTCAGGAAGCTTATATCCGACAAGCCGACACGCTGGATCTACGCAAGCATGATCGTAATATCGGCCAACTCCGGCGGTGCATGGTCTCCGATCGGCGACGTCACGACCATCATGCTGTGGATTGGCGGCCAGATAACCACCGTCAACATTATTCTCAAGGTGATTATCCCGAGCCTTGTAAGCATGGTCGTACCGCTGACCATACTCTCATTCATGGTCTCGGGCAATGTGACCCGGCCCGAAAGACCTGCTTACGCAGGTGAGCTGACCACCCCCTTTGAGAGGACATTCATACTCATCCTGGGCGTCTGCATGCTGCTGTTCGTGCCCGTCTTCAAGACTGTCACACATCTCCCGCCATATGTGGGTATGCTCTTCGGTCTGGGTATTCTCTGGCTTGTCTCGGAGATCATGCACCGCGACAAGGAGGATGAGATCAGGAAGAAACTCACGATCTACCATATTGTCAAGAAGGTTGACACCCCGACAATATTCTTTTTTCTCGGCATTCTCTCCGCAGTGGCTGCCCTCCAGAGTGCAGGTCAGCTAAGCCTGCTTGCAGGATGGCTCGATGAGAAGCTGGGCAACATATACCTGATAAACCTTGCCATCGGGGCCCTCTCGGCCGTCGTTGACAACGTACCGCTTGTAGCCGGCGCCATGGGCATGTATGATGTGGTCACGCCTGACATGCTGCGTATGGCTGCCGATCCGGCCTATGCCTCATTCTTCGTTCAGGACGGTCTCTTCTGGGAGTTCCTGGCCTACTGTGCCGGAACGGGCGGAAGCATGCTGATAATAGGCTCCGCCGCCGGTGTGGCAGCCATGGGTCTTGAGCGCATTGACTTCATATGGTATATGAAGAAGATATCATTGCTGGCCCTCTCCGGATACCTCGCCGGTGCCGGCGCATACTGGCTGCAGGCACAGCTTATTCACTGAGGTTGAAAAAAATATTTTGACAAAGGGCTTCATCGGATGGTGAAGCCCTTTATATTTGCATCCTCTAATCCTGCTCACGGGTACAGATAAACCAACCTTAATCTTTCCTGAGATGTTTCTGATCCAGAACTTTGAGTTCGTGCTCTTTGCGCTTACTCTCGTGGGAGTGGCACTCTTCCACAAGAAGACTATGTGGGTAGCCCTGACCGGCATGACCCTTATCATCATCTACAAGCTGATCTTCAATGACCCGGCTGACCCGTTTCTTCTTTTTCATCACCTCGGGGAGGAAGGAAGGACCCTGATCAACCTGATGGGTTTACTTTTAGGATTCGCGCTGCTCTCTAAACAATTCGAGGAATCACATGTTCCCGACCTGCTTCCAAACTACCTCAGCGGAGGATGGCCCGGAGCTTTCTCGCTCCTGTTGATGATCACCGTACTCTCTTCATTCCTTGACAACATAGCGGCCGCCCTTATAGGCGGAACAATAGCACTGGTGGTCTTCAGGGGAAGGGTGCACATCGGTTACGTGGCTGCAATCGTGGCATCCAGCAATGCAGGGGGAGCAGGCAGCGTTATCGGCGATACAACCACAACGCTCATGTGGATCGACGGAGTCCCTGCACTGAATGTCATCCATGCATATATTGCAGTAATACCGGCCCTTATCGCATTCGGGATACCTCTCTCAATAATCCAGACCAGATTCCAGCCCATACAGAATGATGCCACCCCGGGGATAAAACTCAACCACCGCAAGATACTGGTGGTGATCATGATCCTGGCCGGGGCCATAACTACAAATATCTTACTGGACTTTCCCGCTGCAGGAGTATGGATCGGGATACTCCTTGGAGCCCTGTTCACCACAACACCCTGGGGCGAACTGAAGAATTCACTTAAAGGTACCGTCTTTCTGCTGTCGCTGGTCTTTTCTGCTTCCATGATGCCGGTGGAGACGCTTCCTTCTGCCTCATGGCAGACAAGCCTTGTCCTGGGATTTGTCTCCTCCTTTTTTGATAACATTCCCCTCACCAAGCTGGCTCTTGAACAGGGAGGATACGACTGGGGAATGCTGGCCTATGCAGTCGGATTCGGAGGATCGATGATCTGGTTCGGATCATCGGCAGGTGTCGCAATAACCAATAAATTTCCGGAAGGAAGATCCGTTGCCAGGTGGGTCAGGAGCGGCTGGTGGATCGCGGCTGCATATGTGGTAGGCTTTCTGGTTCTGCTGGCCATATGGGGATGGGAACCGGTAATGGAATATAAATAGTATGAAAAAATCAGGCCGGAACCCCGGCCTGCTGATGTCAGTAAAGAAAAAGAGGCTGCCCGATCCGGACAGCCTCTTCTGGTTTATACCCTAGTATCTCTGCTCATCCCTGTCACGAAAATCGCGACGGGGCCTGAAAGGCTTCTTCTCTGCCTTGGGCTCAGACTTCTTAACGATGATCTGACTGCCATCGAGCTCTGAATTGTTGAGTTTTTCGATAGCCTCATAACCGGCACGGTCATCAGCCATCTCTACGAAACCATAACGCTTGGAAAAGCCGGTCTCACGGTCCATAATAACTTTTGCGGAGATAACCTCTCCAAATTTGCTGAAAAGTTCCTGAAGGTCTTCTGCTTTGGTAACAGAACTCAGCTTGGCGACAAAAATGTTCATCTGAAAATTAATTAAATGTTTATTAAACAATAAAAACAACAGGCCGGGGCACATGCAACCATTGCAGCCTCTTCAGACCTGCTATTCAACACAAAGGTATTTAAATATTTTTAACATTTGCAAATTAATTCAATTATTTGAAAATGATGCAATGAGAGAAGCCGTTGCTGCCTACTGCCTGCTCAGGGGAGTTTCATCAAGCCACTCTTGAAGTTTAGAGAATACTGTCTCTTGCTGTTCCGCCGAAAGGTTTCCTGGCCGCGTTCCGTGTGCACCCCCTTCCTTTACTATCTTCCCGCACCTGTTGTTGTTCCCGGGATCTGCCGCCGTTGATGACCGCTGATTATACTCTTGCCAGTGGAGCTGTTTTTCTGCTCAACCACTCTCTCTCTTCAGGTTTAAGCCTGTCAGCCAGCATGTTAAATACCATCCTGTGGTAATCGTTGAGCCACTCAAGCTCCGCATCACCAAGCAGCGACAGATCTGTCAGTGTCCGGTCTATATAACAGAGTGTAACAGTCTCAAATCTCAGGAAATGGCCGTAATCACTCTCCCTGTCGCTGACGCAGAGCAGCAGGTTTTCAGTCCTGAAGCCGTATTTTCCCTCCAGGTAGACTGCCGGTTCATCCGAGGTAACCATGCCCGGTTCAATTACGGTCTTCAGATCTCCTGTGGCAGCCGGGCCAATGGTCTGGGGTCCTTCATGCACATTGAGGAAGCTGCCCACCCCGTGGCCGGTACCGTGACCGTAGTTAAGCCCGTTGTCCCACAGGGCCTTGCGTGCCAGCAGTTCGAGCTGGTATCCGCGTGTGCCGTGTGGAAACCTTGCCATGGCAAGGTCAATGGTGCCCCGCAGAGCCAGGGTAAAGTGTAAGCGCATCTCAGCGTCGGGTTGGCCCAGAGCAATGGTCCTGGTGATGTCAGTGGTTCCGCCGTAGTACTGGCCGCCTGAATCCAGCAGGAAGATCCCTGACTGCTCCAGAACGGCATCACTGTCGGGCGACGGAACATAGTGCGGCAGGGCTGCATGACCGTTGAAGGCAGCGATGGTGGCAAAGGAGGGGCCTGTACATCCCTCCTGCTCCATCCGCAGGGACTCAAGCTTCGCCGAGGCGGAGAGCTCCGTTATCCTTTCCCTGCCAATGCTCTTCTCAAGCCAGATGAAAAAACGGGTGAGGGCCACACCGTCCCTGATCATCACCTCCCGCAGGTTCTTTATCTCAGTTTCATTCCTGACGGCCTTGAGACGGGTGGGAATGCTCAGGTCATGAATGACCCTTACGGCTCCTGTCAGAGCTCCGCCCAGCGCTGCCGATGTGGTTGAAGGGGAGAGCAGCAGGCTGCTGCCGGCAGGAAGCGACCTCAGTACCGATCCTATGATATCATACGGTAGAAGCACCACCCCGTCACGGTCGAATGCCGCCTTCATGGAAGAGGGTATCTTGCCCTCGTCGGCAAAGAGTATAACCTGATCATTACTTACAATGGCAAACGCCAACAGCAGCGGGCTGTATGTAATGTCCCTGCCCCGTATGTTGAGAAGCCACATCACGTCATCACAGGCCGTGAGCAGCTGGTAGTCCACGCCCATTGCCTTCATCCTCTCCCGCACACGGTCTATCTTTTCGCTCCGGCTCTCGCCGGCAAATTCCAAAGGCAGCCCGAAAGCTTCCTCATCCGGCAACGGTGGCCTGTCATGCCATACCGGCGTGACGAGGTCACCACTGAGGGACAGCCTGATACCCTTCTCCTTCAGCTGCCCGCGGAGAAGGCCGGCAACAGAGACAGAGATCAGTCGTCCGTCAACGGCTACCCGGCTTCCACGCTTCATCCTTTCCGCAAGCCAGTCTATGTATTCCGGCGTATGGGGTACCTTAAGCCTGACAAGTTCAAATCCCGAATTCCTGAGCTGTTCTGCCGCCTGTATAAAATAGCGGCTGTCAGTCCAGAGACCGGCAAATTTCGCCGTAACAACCACAGTGCCGGCAGAGCCCGAGAAGCCTGTAAGCCATCTGATCACCCTCCAGTGATCAGGGACATACTCGCCGAGATGGGGATCGGCAGAGGGTACTATCAGGGCATCAACACCCCGTTTCTTCATCACCGCACGAACGGCAGCAAGGCGACTCCTGCAAGGATTTGCATTCATACTGTCCGGGATCAGTATTCTTCTATGCCAAAGAAATGCTTCAGCCAGAAGCGATTTCCCTCATTGGTCATGAAGATCCTCTTGGGGCCGCCCCATCCGTGACGTTCGCCTGGATATATCATCATTTCAAACGGCTTGTTCAGGTCCTGCAGGGTGGTCACAAGCCATATAGTATTCTGCATGTGCACGTTATCGTCAATATCTCCGTGACGCAGAAGCAACCTGCCCCTGAGATTCTCCGCATAGGTAAGCACCGAGCCGTTCCTGTACCCTTCCGGATTATCTTCCGGGGTGTCCATGTATCTCTCGGTATATACATTATCATAGAGTCTCCAGTCCGTAACCGAATAGTCGGCAATGCCATGAGTCCAGTAATCAGCTCCTGCCGTAAGAGCCATGCAGGTCACGTACCCGCCGTATGAGCCGCCGGTAATACCCATCCGTGAGGGGTCCGCCCAGGGCTGTTCCCGAAGCCACCTTACGGCATCGGAGTAGTCTGAGATCTCCCACCTGCCAAGCGAGCGGTGCATGTAGTCCAGTCCCCGCTTGCCGAATGTACCCGATCCGCGGTGGTCAACATTTATGGTTACGATTCCGTTCTCAGCATACCAGCGTGGCTGGTAGCCCACCCACCTGTTGCGGATGCTCCCGGCGTCAGGGCCACCGTAGATGGTGAATATCACCGGGTATCTCTTTGCCGGATCGAAGCTGACGGGATAGGTGATCAGGGCGGGCATGTCAAAGAGACCGTCAGCACTCCTGATGGTCACCAGTTCCTGCCTCTGATGCATCCCGGCATCAAAAGCGGGTGAGTCAGCGGTGTGGATGGTACGCACCTTCCTGCCTCTCCTGTCAATAAGATCTATGCTGCCAGGACTCTCAAGGCTGCTCCAGCTGTCGAGGAACCATGAGCCCCCCGGTGAGACTGAAGCCGAATGATAGCCTCGGCCGTCTGTGACCTTCAGCAGCCTCGTTCCGTCAAGCCTGACCCGGTACAGGTGGTTGTCAAGGGCATCAGGACCGGTACCGTTAAAGTATATCTCCCCGCGGGCCTCATCAACCTTCACAATGGAGTTCACCTTCCAGTCGAAATCGGTGATCTGTGACCTGAGCACTCCATCCCATCCGTACCAGTAGAGATTGTACCAGTCGTTGCGGTAACTCCTGACAATAAATCCGCTTCCGTCGCTCATCACGTGGATATCCTCGAAGAAATCGACCCATGTCGGCCTCGTCTCCCTGTATACCTCCGTGTAATCACCGGTGGTCACATCGGCGAGTATGAAGCGCATATCGTTCTGGTCACGGTTCAGCACCTGTACCATCAGCTTCTGACCGTCAGGTGTCCATGACGGCCATGCAATATACTGGTCTGTCTCTTCATCGGTTTTGACCCAGGTCGTCTCTCCCGTTGAAAGATCCACCACTCCCATCTTCACTTTCGGGTTGGGATCACCGGCTTTAGGGTATGCGGTTATTTCCACCTCACCACGGGGACCGTCGCTATCCTCCAGCCTGTTCAGGTAATACTCGGGCACGGGGCTGTCATCAGTATGCAGGTATGCAATGCGTGCTGCATCAGGCGACCACCAGAAGGCCGCATACCTCGATGCCCTGCCAAGGATCTCCTCGTAGTAGACCCATGAAGCCCAGCCGTTGTAGATTTTCTCATCTGCATCAAAAGTCAGTCTTGTCTCCTTTCCGGCGTCAAGGTCATATACATACAGATCCTTCTGCTTTGTGTAGGCAATCTTCCTGTCGCCGGGGGCAAACCTCATGTTAACCTCCCGGCCGCTGTCTTCCGTAAGCCTTACACCTGTGCTGACGCTGCCGTCAAAATACCAGAGATCATTTTCGCGTAACACCACAAGAGACTTCATGTCTGAAGCAACTGCCACATCAGGCCCCGGCTCAACGCCTTCAGGCAGCATATCCCTGAGCTTCTCCATGTCGCTTTTGTAGTCAGTGACAGCCACTGACCTGCCTGTCCTGCAGTTATACTCTGAAATCACGGGCTTCTTTTCCTCATCAAGGGTACGGACAAGCATCCGGTTGTCATCAATCCACCTGATAAGTCCCGGTTGCTGATCTGAAAAGCCAGGCCGCTGCCCGGAAAGGGTCATGGTAACAATCAGCAGTAACGAAAACTGGATAATCCTGAACATCTGTTGCATGGTAGTGACTGTGTGGTTAAGATTTGGTTTACTGCGAACAAATATAAGAAAGTTAGCCTACCCTTTGCTGCGATGATGTTCAGAAGCATATAATGAAAATGCCGGTGTAATTTTTACCTTTGTACAAACAAACGATGGATGGCAAGAGAAGGAAAAAGCCACATGACGGCAGAGTGGATGAAGCTCGACAATGCTGCCAAGATCTATCCTGCCATCACAGGGTCTGAACTGACGGGCGTTTTCCGCATCTCTGTGTGGCTCACCTCGCCCGTAAACCTGCCTGCACTGAAAAAAGCCTCGGAGGATGCCTCCTCTGTTTTTCCCCTCTTCAGCGTTGAGCTGTGCAAGGGTTTTTTCTGGTATTACCTCGAATACAATGGCATGGCTCCCAGGGTTATGGCCGACACCGGACCGCGGTGCCAGCCTTTTCCGCGTACCATGAACGGGGAACTGGTGTACCGTGTGCTGGCACGGGATAATATCATCTCTGTGGAGTTCTTTCATATTCTCACTGACGGTGGCGGTGCACTTTTCTTTCTCAAGACGCTGCTGAACCTCTATTTTAAAGAAGCCTGCGGGATATCCGAGGTGCCCTTCCCGGAGGTAAGCGGGGGGCCCCTTCCGGGCAGCAGCGATGATATGTTCTCCAAAATATATGGCAAAGGCATGCCCAGTCCCCGGGTGCTGCCACGGGCATGGCATCTCCCCTTTCCGCTAAGGAAAACTCCGCGTTTCAGGGTGACGGAGCTTGCGGTGCCGGCCGACAGGCTTGCGGCACTCACACGGGAGTCAGGCTGCACCATCACTGAATACCTGGCCTCGGTGCACCTGTTCGTACTTCAGGAGATACGCCATGAGACAGGAAAAGGATCACCCTATATAAGGGTCCAGGTGCCGTTTGACCTGCGCAGGAGATATGACTCACCTACACTCCGCAATTTCTCACTCTTCGCCATGCCTGAGATAGACATCCGCCTGGGCCACTATACTTTTGAAGAGATACTCAGGGAGGTACAGATCACCATGAAGATCATGACTGACGAGAAGAGGATCAGGCAGGTGATAAGCCGCAATGTATCCAAGGAAAAGAATGCCCTCATCAGGATCATCCCTCTTTTTATCAAGAGCCCCGTACTGAGGTTTGCCTATAACAGGTTCGGACCCAGCCAGTTCACCAGCACTATCACCAACATGGGGAGGGTGACCCCCGCAGGTCCTGCGGCAGAGCTGATGCAGGCCATGTCAGTAACCCCGCCCCCGCCCCACAGGGAGATAAAAATCACTGCCGGACTGATAACCCTCGGAACCAATGCAATCATTACCTTTGGGACCATCACTGACAACACCGAACTGCAACAGCGATACATAAGGAAGCTCACGGCCGCAGGAGTGCCGGTGAAGCTTCTGCAATAACCAATGAACTGAACTATGGCAATATGCAAGAACTGCGGAGTGGACCTCGGAGAAGGAAATGAGAGATGCCCTCTCTGTGAGCCCTCAGACGAAGCAGCCGGAAGCATGGCATCACCCGCAGACCTTTTCAGACTCTCCAGGATTCAGAATGCAAGACACCTCTACGAGATAATCATGCTGCTCCTTGTCTCCGGCGTCATTATCACAACAGCCATTGACGCTGCCTTCGGGAAGGGAATGGGATGGTCTCTCCTGACTGCAACATGCCTGGGTTACCTCATAGCACTGGTGTCAGGCTTCTGGTTCCTCAGGAAAAACCCCTATTACATGATCTCGGCAACGGCACTCTTTACGCTGCTATTCCTCTGGCTCATCGATATGCTTACCGGAGATACTGAGTGGTTCTTCCCGATGGCCTGCCCCCTGGTAATATCGGGTGCCGTTCTCTCAGCAGCAGTGATTTATTTCAACTCCTTCTCCAGGTACAGGGGTCTGAACCTGCTGGCCACAATTCTCATGGCACTGGCTCTGTTTGTACTCATGACCGAATATCTGACCGACAGGATCAGATCATCACAATTTTCTCCGTCATGGTCACTGGTTGCTGCAGCCTCACTGGTAATCATCGCCATGATCTTCATATTCATACATTACAGGTTGAAGCGGGGCCACAGCCTCGGCCGCATGTTCCACATATGATGAAAAGAGATTTAACAGCAACAGTTGCCGGACTCATAATTTCATTGAGCCTCTTCTCGCAGCAGATCAAAACCCCTGAAGAGTTCCTTGGCCATGCCCCCGGAACACAATTTACACTCCAGCATGCCGTAACCGATTACATAAAGCATATCGCTGAGGCCAGTCCATCGGTTCAGTACATTCAGTATGGCGAATCATGGGAGGGCCGGCCCCTGGGTGTATGCGTCGTCTCCTCCCCCGGCAACCTTGAACAGCTGGAGCAGATAAGGCTCTCAAACCTGCAGGGGGCGGGACTGGCCGATGGCAACCCGGAGAGGGCGCCCCTGCCCATCGTATGGCTTGCATATACCGTTCACGGGTCGGAACCTGCAGGCACTGAAGCGGCATTGAAAGTACTCTGGACCCTTGCTGCCGGAGAATGGAAAGATGCTGACCTGTGGCTTGAAAATCTTGTCATAGTAATTGACCCGTGTCAGAATCCTGATGGCAGGGAGCTTTTCACAACCAGGTACATCAGGGCACAGGGCTGGCCCCCCAACAGTGACCCCAACGCCTGGGAGCATAACCAGCCGTGGCCTTCGGCAAGGCTTAACCATTACCTCTTTGACCTGAACCGCGACTGGAGCTGGCATGTGCAGCAGGAGACCCGGATGAGGATGAAGCTCTACAACAGCTTTATGCCGCATGTGCATGCCGATTTTCACGAGATGGGGTCAGGAAGCACCTACTTCTTCCCTCCCGGTGCGGAGCCATGGCACGAGGTGATCACTCCCTGGCAGAAAGAGTACCACGCTCTGACCGGCAAGGTGGCCGCAAAGCTGTTTGACAACGCTGACCGGCTCTACTTTACCAAAGATAATTTTGACCTCTTCTGCCCAAGCTTCGGCGACACCTGGCCGCTCTTCAACGGCGCCATGGGCTTTACCCTGGAACAGGGAGGAGGTGCACAGGCCGGACTGGTACTTAAAAGGCTGGAGAGAGACACTCTGACCCTTGCCGACCGCGTTGAAGGCCATTTTCTCGCCTCCATGGCTGTAATTGAGGCAGCCGCAGAGAACAGCGAAAGACTGCTGAGTGAGTTCAGCCAATTCTTCAAAAGCGGTGCCGAAAAACCCTCATCCAAATATAAGTCATTTATAATCAAGGGATCTACAGATGCGGCTTCCCTCAAGTCTCTTAGGCAGCTGCTTGAAAGCAACCAGATCAGATATGCATCACCGCTCGTTACCGGAAAAAAGATCAGCGCATATGATTACCGGGCAGACAGAATGGGAAGCGTGACCGTTGAAGAGAACGACATACTGATAAGTGCATACCAGCCTCAGAGCAGGCTTCTGCAGGTAATGTTCGAGCCCGACTCAAAATCGTCCGACTCAATAAGCTACGACCTCACTGCCTGGGCGCTGCCGTATGTCTACAACATTGAAGCCTATGCTGTTGAGGAACGGCTGAAGGCAGCCGGTGATGCCCCGGCCGGGTTAAAGAAGAGCGGCCTCACAGCTGCGGAACAAAAGCAGACCGCTGAGACAGCGACAAACCCGAAAGAACCAGGGGATGTGACAGCCGTATCAAAAAATAACGGCAGGGGAGCGAACGCCGGGGAGCAACCCGGGGAGTCGGCGGCATCAACAGACAGATCAGGAAAGGCTGACTCCGGGCAGCAGCCTGACACTCTCAGGGCCTATGCCTATGCCGCACCCATGACCGGATTCAATGAACTGAAGTTCATGGCGCAGCTTTACAGGGCAGGATTTAATGTAAGGTCAGCCCTGAGACCCTTCACCGCGGCAGGCACCTCATTTGGACGGGGATCTGTGGTGGTGGCCCGCGGTGACAACCGCAGCATGACGCTCTTTGATGAGAAAGTTAAGGCGGCAGCAGCAGCCAGCGGCGTGACGCCGGTAAAACTTACAGGCGGGATGTCAGCAACGGGGAAGGACCTGGGGTCTGACTACACCCGGGTGGGTCAGGGCCCCGCCATAGCCCTTGTCGGCGGTGAGGGCACCTCCCAGGCCTTTGGCGAGATCTGGTTCTTCATGGAAAGGGAACTCGAATACCCTGCCACCGTCATCGACGGCAGCAGGCTGAAAAACAGTGACCTGTCAGATTATGATCTGCTGATTCTCCCCGGAGGCAACCTGAAAGAGTCCAAAGACAAGATTATGGCCTTTGTCACCGGAGGTGGCAGGGTCATAGCCATGGACAGCGCCATCGCCCTCTTCAGGGATGAAAAAACGACTGAACTCGGGAAGGCGTGGGAGCTTAGGCAGGCTGAGGAGAAGAAGAGTGCAAAGGCTGATCCTGCTGACACTACCCGGCTGGTTCGGTACGAGGATCAGCGGCGCTTTGCCGCAACCGGCAGATCTGCCGGAGCAATATACCGGGTGAAGCTTGACGAAACCCATCCCTATGCATTCGGCATGGGTAAAGAGTGGTTCCTCATGAAAAGAAACGAAGGTTTGCCCTATCTGGAGAAGGGAAGCAATATCGGTTATATCACCGACCAGGATCCGGTAGCCGGATTTGCAGGATACAAATTCCGCAGGAAAGTCAGGAACACGGGCGTGATCGCCTCGGAAAGCATCGGCAGAGGAACCGTGGTATACCTGTCAGACGATCCATACTTCAGGGCTTACTGGAAGAGCGGAAGGGTGCTGCTGGGCAACCTGCTTCTGAGATGACTTGCAGCGCCGGTCATCACTCCGCATATTGGTTTTCTCGACCGGTTGGATTACATTTATATCCTGAACCAACATCCGGGGTATGCAAAATCTTCTGAACAGGTTTCTCGGTTATGCCGCGAGCGACACCAGATCCGACGAGAGCTCGGGGACAACCCCTTCTACGGTCAGCCAGATGCTCTTCGCCAGGAAACTGGCTGATGAACTGAGAAAGACAGGCCTGCAGGAGGTGACCCTGGACAGCAACGGCTACCTGACGGCAACACTGCCGGCAAACATACCCGATGACGCACCCGTCATGGGCCTGATAGCACACATGGATACCAGTCCCGATGCTCCCTCAGCAAATATTCACCCGCTTGTCCATCACAACTATGACGGCGGTGACATTGTCCTGAACCGGGAGAGGGATATCAGGCTCTCACCAAAGGAGTTTCCTGAGCTGGAGGCATACAGTGGACAGACCATAATCACCTCGGACGGGCTAACCCTGCTGGGTGCGGATGACAAGGCGGGAATAGCGGAGATTGTTACAGCCATGGAGCTGCTTCTGGCAGACCCCGCCCTGAAGCACGGCAAGATCAGGATAGCCTTCACCCCGGACGAGGAGATAGGAAGAGGCGCTGACCAGTTTGATGTCGCTGCTTTTGGCGCCGACTATGCCTATACTGTCGACGGCGGAGCCATCGGTGAGCTGGAATATGAGAATTTCAATGCAGCATCGGCCACGATCACGGTCAGCGGACGGAGTGTCCATCCCGGCACTGCAAAGGATACCATGATCAACTCAATAATGGTAGCCAGGGAGTTTGATGCACTCCTTCCGGCTGAGGAGAGGCCTGAAAAGACATCGGGCTACCAGGGATTCTACCACCTCTATGAGCTCAGGGGGGGGGTGGAGGAGACGGTAATGAAATATATCATCAGGGACCACGATCATGACAAATTCAACCTTAGGAAGAGACTGGTGGAAGAGGCAGGTGCAAAGGCGGAAAGAGAACACAGAGGGGCCGCAGTCAATGTGAAGCTGAAGGACCAGTATTTCAATATGAAGGAGATCATCGAAGCAAACTGGTACATAATTGAGGGTGCCGTGGAAGCTTACCGCCGTGCCGGTATCGAGCCTGTCATAAAACCTGTCAGGGGAGGCACCGACGGTGCCAGACTTTCATTCATGGGATTGCCCTGTCCGAATATCTTTACCGGCGGTCACAACTATCACGGCAGGTTCGAATTCATACCTCTGCAATCAATGGAAAAAGCCGTTGAAGTCATTGTCAACCTGTGCCTTTCAGCACACCAACGCAAGAAATGAAACTTGCATGAGCAGCGAATCAAAGAATGATATGATTGTTTTTCTTCATGTAAGTTACATTACACCAATAAAATAATCATTCTGTAATCGATTGTAACAATAAGTAAAAAACGAATGAAAAAACTGATCCTTCCCCTGCTCACCTCTATACTCCTTTTTGCATCCTGTACCGGGGAGAGCTCCCTGAGGAGAGCCGCTGACACCATTACCGCCGAAGAACTGCGCGATTACACCCGGACACTGGGCTCTGACAGCTTCATGGGCAGAAAGCCCTTTACCGAAGGTGAGACCGTCACCGTTGAATACCTGGCCGGGGAACTGAAAAAGAGAGGATTCGCGCCGGCGTTCGGAGAGAGTTGGTTCCAGAGCGTGCCGATGGTGGAGATCACCTCCAGGGTCAACGGCATGGTAACGGTTAATACCGGCCGGGAGAAGATAGCTCTGGCGGCACCCGATGATATCGCCGTAGAATCCCCATCCATGAAGCAGCTGGTGGAACTGGTGGAGATTCCGATGGTCTTCTGCGGGTTTGGCATCGTTGCACCCGAATACGGATGGAACGACTACGCCGGACTGGATCTGAAGGGGAAATGCGCCGTGGTCCTGGTCAATGATCCGGGGCTCTACACAGGCGACACAACACTCTTCAAGGGACGGGAGATGACCTATTACGGAAGGTGGACCTACAAATATGAGGAGGCAGCAAGACAGGGTGCCACTGCCGTGCTGATAGTCCATGAGACTGTCGGGGCAGGATATGACTACTCCATACCGAGAAAGAGTTCAATTTCACCTGGACTCTATATGGACCAGGGTGAAGAGGAGATCCCGCCCTGCCCTGTCACCGGATGGTTCAGCGCGGAGGCTGCGGATAGAATATTCAGGGCGTCGGGGCGTGATGTGGAGAGCCTGCGTTCAGAGGCATGCAGTGCGGCATTCAAGGGATTTTCAATGGGCGCGGACATCTCAATGAGCATTGCAAACAGCCACAGGAGAGACAGCTCCCGGAACGTGGCAGGCATTCTTCGCGGCAGCAAAACGCCTGAAGAGTGCATCGTCGTGTCGGCCCACTGGGATCATTTTGGGATCGGCGAATCCGAAAACGGAGATTCAATCTATAACGGCGCTGTTGACAACGGCACCTCCATGGCCTGGGCCCTGGAGATCGGCGAAGCATTCGCCGCACTCAGGGAGAGACCGGCACGATCGGTGATACTCTTCTTCCCCACTGCCGAGGAACAGGGTCTTCTTGGATCTTCCTGGTTCGTCGCCAATCCGCCGGTAAAAAGGGAAAATATTGTTGCCGCCTTCAATAACGACCTGCTGCTGCCCGTTGGCAGAATGAAGGATATCATGATAACCGGCTACGGACAGTCGGAACTGGACGATCTGCTCACCGTAGCGGCAGCCCGGCAGGAGAGGTACATCATGCCTGATCCCAATCCCGAGACAGGGATGTACTTCCGGTCTGACCACTTCCCCTTTGCCCAGGCAGGCATCCCTGCCCTCTTTGCCCGTGGCAACTGCGACAGCCGGGAGTTCGGAAAAGAGTGGGCTGCCGCCCGGGAGAAGGAGTACATCACAACCAGGTACCACAAACCGGCTGACAATTACTACCCGGATATGAATTTCGAGGGCATTGCCGAAGACGCAAAAGCCATCTTTGAGGTCGGTTACAGGATCGTCACCAGCGATATCCGGCCCGGATGGAAATCCGGATCAGAGTTTGCAAACGTCAGATAAGGATAAACAATTAGCCTATATACAGCTCATTATCAGGCCTCTAATGAAGCCCTTATCACTTTATATTATCTTTTAGTGTTATTTTTATAACAGTGTGAATTTATTAACATTTAATTATTATCTTTGCAGTGTCTTAAATATAGGCGTACATATAAAAGAGGATTGCAATGAAAGTTGAAGAGATCTGTCTGGTTGTAAACGGGGAACTGGTATGCGGCAGTGAAAGCGTAAACCGCGAGGTTACACATGCATTTGCGTCCGACCTGATGAGTGACGTGCTCACTGTCAACTGCAACAACCTCCTGCTGATAACAGGCCTTGCCAACCTGCAGGCAATCCGAACAGCAGAAATGTCCGATATTGAATGTATACTCTTTGTCAGAAACAAGTCCGTCACTGATGAGATGAGAAACCTCGCCGAGGAACTGGGAATTGCTTTGATAACCTGCCCCCGCACAATGTTCAGGGCCTCAGGCGAACTCTACAGGGCAGGCATGAAACCTCTTTTCTGAACAGAAGTGCCGATGAACTTTGAATACAAGGTCACGGGAGGCGACTTCACCCATGCAGGTTATGCCTCCAGTCAGGTCAAGAAGATGCTCAAGCAGCTTGGCGTTGACAGTACTGTTATCAAAAGGGTGGTAGTTTGTCTCTATGAGGCTGAAGTAAACATTGTGGCTCACGCATGGGATGGCGTCATAAATATCGCGCTTGACACTGATGCCGTTTTCATGAAACTATCCGATAACGGTCCCGGCATCGCCGACATTGACATGGCAATGCAGAAGGGATACTCAACTGCCTCTCCTGAGGTGCGGGAGATGGGATTCGGGGCAGGAATGGGGCTGCCCAACATAAGTGCCAACGCTGACAGGTTCATTATAGCCAGTGAACCGGGAATAGGCACCACCCTTGAAATTACTATTAATCTGAATGGCACTGCCTGAAGGTATGGATAAAAGCTTTTTTCACCACGCACTCACCATCAACGAGGATCTATGTACCGGATGTTCCCTCTGCATGAGGGTATGCCCCACAGAGGCACTGCGCATCCGTGACGGAAAGGCAAGGCTGATTGAAGATCGTTGCGTAGACTGCGGAGAGTGTTTCAGATCATGCCCGGTACATGCGATCATAATTGAACAGGATGATTTCAGCCGCATCTTCGAGTATAAACACCGGGTGGCTCTGGTGCCTGCCGTGCTTCACGGCCAGTTCAGGCATGAAGTCTCCATGTCAGAGATCAGTACCGTTCTCAGAAGCCTCGGATTCACATGGGTATATGAAGTGGAACATGGCGCTGAAATACTCAAGCCTGCAATAGATGAGCTGATGAACGTCAGGACTCTGCCCCGCCCCCTCATCTCAAGCTACTGTCCGGCAGTCGTCCGCCTTATTCAGGTACGCTTTCCGGCTCTCGTAAGACATCTCTCCACACTGAAGGCCCCTTTGGAGATGGCAGCCTTCTACTGCCGCCGCGTATTACGCGACAGGGGCGCACATAACGCCGAGATCGGGGTCTTTTATGTCACCCCCTGCGCCGCCAAGATCGCTGCGGTGAAATCGCCCGTCGGAGAAGAATCAACACCCATAAGCGGTGTAATCAACATGGATTTCATCTACAACAGGATAAACCGCACTTTAAGGAATAAGGGCGAGCTGCCCCACGGTGATGACCACGCTTACTCCGTCAACCCTGACACACTGCTCTGGAGCCTCACCAACGGTGAGGCATCATGCGTAAACGCACGCACCCTCGCAATAGACGGAATTAACAATGTAACCGAATTCCTTGAGCAGCTTGAGAATGATGAGATCACTGGCATTGACTACCTGGAGCTGAGGGCTTGTGATGAGGGTTGTGCAGGCGGGGTGCTCCTCTCATCCAACAGGTTCCTTGTAGCTGAAAGACTGCGTAACAAGGCCCGGAACCTCAAACCGGGGAAGAAAGCTGCAGACAATGCAGACCTGCCGGATATTGAGGCTTACAATGAGTATCTCCTAAACAAGGTGAGGATTACCGACGAGATTAAACCCCGTTCCATGTACCGACTCTCCGGAGACCGCGATGAGGCAATGCGCATGATGAAACGTTCCCGACGCCTAATGTGCTGGCTGCCGGGTACTGACTGCGGCCTGTGTGGCACACCGTCATGCCAGGCCCTTGCGGAGGACATCGTGCGCCGACGCGGTGACATCTCACAGTGCATATTCATACGAGAATCAAACATGGAGAAGGATCTGATGGGCAAGGCGAGATCGAATGAAATAATGAAAAGAATCTGGGGCGAAAATAATTTCACAAAGAACTGCAATAAAAAAGGGGCTGAAAATGAAAGTAACTGACATCGTTGAGAAGATGGGACTGACAGTATTTTCCGGCCATGAGGGGCTCGGAAAAGAGATAACGGGAGGCTATACCTCCGACCTTCTGAGTGACGTGATGGGTCATGCCGGGGCAGGCAATGCATGGATAACAATCCAGACACACAGAAACGTCATGGCAATTGCATCACTCAGAGATCTTTCTGCGGTAATCATAAGCTCAGGTGAAAAACCGGGTGATGATACAATGGCTCAGAGTAATGAAGAGGGCATACCAATGCTGGGTACGGATCTCTCAACCTTCGAGCTCACCGGCAAACTATACGCACTTGTTGGCTGAACATGAATCGGTACAGGGCTGACCTTCATATCCACTCCCTCCTGTCACCTTGCGGCTCGCTCGCGATGAGCCCGCGTGAGATCATCTCCCGTGCCAGAAGCAAGGGTCTGGATATGATAGCAGTATCTGATCACAACAGCACCTGGCACTGCGAACTGATGGTGAACCTCGGACTGGAGGCCGGAATAACCGTACTGAGGGCAGCCGAGGTTACCAGCTCCGAGGATGTTCACTCGCTGGTCATCCTCCCTGATGAAGCTTCAACCCACTCATTCCAGGAGTGGATCGACAGCCACTGCGCCTACATACCCAATAATCCTGAATTATTTGGAGACCAGGTGGTTGTCGACAGAGATGAACGGATAATCAGAGAGATATCCTGGTACCTTCCTGCTGCCCTCAATGCCACTGTCGACGATGTGGAATCGGCAGCCCACAGGCATGGCGGGCTTTTTATCCCGGCTCACATAGACCGGCCGGCCATGGGCATCCTCGGGATGCTCGGGTTCATTCCCGAGGACCTTTATATCGATGCCGTCGAGGTCATCGGCAACCCCGGCGACCTCCTCTACCAGGTGATTCGCAACTCGGATGCTCATATCCCCGAAAATATCGGCAGCCGCTATACTGATTACCTGCTTGACCACCCCTCCTTCAATGAGCTGGCAATGGCTCTCAGGGGAGAAAAGGGAAGAGCAATAATCCCCCGGGAAAGATGAAGGAGATTGCCCTTCATATACTTGACATAGCACAGAACTCGGTACGGGCTGCGGCTGATCGCATAAATATCTGCCTCAGCGAATCAGTTTGTGAAGACAAGGTCACGCTGGTAATAGCTGACAACGGCAGGGGAATGGACAGGGAAAGCTGTGAAAAAGCCGCTGACCCCTATTTCACTTCCCGCAAAACCCGTAAGGTTGGTATGGGGCTTCCGCTGCTTCAGATGAATGCTGACATGTCCGGCGGCAGAATGACAATCGTATCACAACCGGATTACGGCACAACCGTGACAGCCACCTTCGGATACAGCCATCCTGACAGGCCACCTCTTGGTGACGTGAGCGGTACAGTAGCCCTGCTTATCATGTCAAACCCTGCCATTAATATATTCTACAGGCATTGCTGCGAGGAAAAGGAATGGAGCATATCAACGCACGAGATCAGGGAAGAACTGGGAGAAGACGCCTTAACTGACCTGACCATAGTCAGATCTTTGAGAGAAATCATAAACGAAAATGTTGCTGAAGTAAGAAATATCAAATCGATATATGACAAATATTAGGTATTTAATAACTTATTGAGGATAGTTTTGCCGATTAATCCGGAAACACAAATTATTGAGAATAAATACATTTAAAATGGAAAAACTTAAATCACTTGCAGACTTAAAGAGGATCCGTGAGGAAGCAAAGGAAAAGCTTGAGCTGAGGGTTAAGGGTGACAATCCTGAGGGTATGGTTCAGGTAAAGGTTGCCATGGCAACCTGCGGTATCGCATCGGGCGCAAAGCCGATCATGGAATTCTTTGTTGAGGAGCTTGACAAAAGAGGCATCGGCGCCGTCGTCACCCAGACAGGATGCATGGGATACTGTTATGCCGAACCCACGGTTGAGGTTCAGCTCCCCGGTCAGGAACCTGTGGTTTACGGCTTTGTCGACAGGAAGAAAGCCGATGAGATCATTGAGAAATACATCAAGAACGGTGAACTGGTTGACGGGATAATACCGGTTAACTATGAAAAAATAGACTAATAACAGGGAGGAAACAGATGATGTCAAAATACAGAATGCACCTTCTTGTCTGTGGCGGGACCGGATGTCGCGCCTCAGAAAGCAGCCTCATCGGTGAGAGCCTGAAGAGGGAACTTGAGGAAAAGGGCCTCAGCAATGAGGTACAGGTCATCATGACCGGCTGTTTCGGGTTCTGTGAGAAGGGACCCATAGTGAAGGTAATGCCTGACAACACCTTTTATGTACAGGTCAGGCCGGAGGATGCCGCGGTCATCGTTGCAGAGCATGTTATCAAGGGCAGAGCGGTTCAGCGGCTACTGTACCTGGACCCGAAGACAAAGGAGCATGTCAGCGATTCAAAACACATGGGGTTCTATCGCAAGCAGATACGAATTGCACTGCGCAACTGCGGTTTTATCAACCCGGAGAACATAGATGAATACATCGCCCGTGAAGGTTATGCCGCCATTGGCAAGTGTGTCTCGGAGCTATCCTCTGCCGATGTCATTGATATCATGAAGAAATCCGGCCTCCGCGGACGCGGCGGCGCAGGCTTCCCGACAGGACTCAAGTGGGAGATTGCTTCCAGGAACCAGGCTGACCAGAAATATGTTGTCTGCAACGCTGACGAGGGTGACCCTGGGGCATTCATGGACCGTTCCGTACTAGAGGGCGACCCCCACTCCGTCCTCGAGGCTATGGCCATCTGCGGCTATGCAATCGGCGCCTCGAAGGGCCTCATCTACATACGTGCCGAATACCCGCTGGCGATACAGCGCCTGAAGATTGCAATTGCACAGGCACGTGACTACGGCCTCCTTGGCAACAATATCCTGGGAAGCGACTTCAGTTTTGACATCGACCTCCGCTACGGCGCAGGGGCATTCGTCTGCGGCGAGGAGACCGCCCTCATCCATTCCATGGAGGGCATGCGCGGCGAACCCACAAACAAACCGCCGTTCCCTGCCGAAAGCGGGTTTATGGGTAAACCCTCCAACGTAAACAACGTGGAGACCTTTGCCAGTGTCCCGGTAATCATCACCAAGGGCTGGGAGTGGTTCTCATCTATCGGCACCGAAAAATCCAAGGGAACAAAGGTATTCGCCCTCGCCGGCAAGATCAACAACGTGGGACTGATTGAAGTGCCAATGGGTACCACCCTCCGTGAGATCATCTTCGAGATCGGCGGAGGCATAAAGAACGGCAAGAAGTTCAAGGCCGTGCAGACAGGAGGCCCCTCGGGCGGATGTCTCACCGAGGAACACCTTGACACCCCGATCGACTTCGACAACCTGGTGGCTGTCGGATCAATGATGGGATCAGGGGGCATGATAGTTATGGATGAGGATGACTGCATGGTCTCTATCGCAAAATTCTTCCTGGAATTCACCGTGGAGGAATCTTGCGGCAAGTGTGCTCCCTGCCGTATAGGGAACAAAAGACTCTACGAATTGCTTACCCACATCACCAAGGGCAACGGCACAATGGCTGACCTGGACCGCCTGAAGAACATGTGCAATGTAATCAAGGACACATCGCTCTGCGGACTCGGCCAGACATCACCAAATCCCGTGCTCTCTACCATGAATAACTTCTGGGACGAGTACGTGGCCCATGTCACCGACAAGAGGTGCCCTGCAGGTTCATGCCGTGATCTGATGAGATACACAATCGAAACAGACAAGTGCGTCGGATGTACCGCCTGCGCCAGGGCCTGCCCTGTCAACGCTATCACCGGCGAACGCAAGGGACCGCACTTCATTGATCAGGAGAAATGCATCAAATGCGGTGCCTGCTTCGAGAGATGCAAATTCGGCGCTGTGTTAATCAATTAATGAGAGGGAGAATGACAATGGAAACAGTAAAGCTTACCATAGACAACAAGCAGATCGAAGTCGAAAAGGGTACCACCATACTTGGTGCCGCCCGCAGAATGGGTATTGACATACCCACACTCTGCCATATGAAGCTCGATGACCTCAATATCGAAAACAAACCCGGCGGTTGCAGGATATGCGTGGTAGAGGTCCACGGTCGCAGAAACCTCTCACCCGCTTGTATTACGAAGTGTGACGACGGAGCCGTTATACACACTCACACCCCCAGGGTAATGAACGCCCGCAGGACTGTTATGGAGTTCATCCTCTCAGACCATCCCAAAGATTGCCTGGTATGCCCCAAGTCAGGAAACTGCGAATTGCAGGATATGGCTATAAGACTGGGCATCAGGGAAATACCCGGACAGGAGATTGCGGAGATGTCGACATACCGCAAAGACACTTCACCCTCAATCATACGCGACCTCGACAAGTGCATCATGTGCCGCCGCTGCGAGATGATGTGCAACGAGGTGCAGACCGTCGGCGCCCTCTCGGCAGTGAACAGGGGATTTATGGCCGTGGTTGCCCCGGCCTTCGAGCAGAACCTTGAATATTCGCCCTGCACCTATTGCGGACAGTGCGTCGCCGTCTGCCCCACGGGAGCCCTTACAGAGGTGGATCACACAGGAGACGTTCTTCGTGCCATAGCAGATCCCTCAAAGACCGTCGTGGTGCAGACCGCACCCGCAGTACGTGCTGCCCTCGGTGAGGAGTTCGGCATGAAACCCGGAACGCTGGTCACGGGCAAACTCGTCTCCGCACTGAAAGAACTCGGCTTCGATTATGTGTTTGACACCGACTTTGCAGCCGACCTTACCATAATGGAAGAGGGTACAGAGCTCCTCACCAGGCTGGGCAGGTTCCTCAAGGGCGAAAAGGATGCCAACATTCCCATACTGACATCATGCTGCCCCGGATGGGTTAACTTCTTTGAACACAACTATCCCGACCTTAAGGATGTCCCCTCCACGGCCAAATCGCCCCAGCAGATGTTCGGCGCCATAGCCAAATCATACTTCGCTGACAAAATAAATATCAGCCGCAAGGATATGGTGGTCGTCTCCATCATGCCGTGCCTGGCAAAGAAATATGAAAGCCAGAGACCGGAATTCTCCGTCGACGGCAATCCTGATGTCGACTTCTCCATCTCCACCCGCGAGCTGGCTCACTTCATCAGGCAGGCAAACATCGATTTCAACAACCTTCCTGATGCGGATTTCGACAGGCCGCTGGGTGAATCAACCGGTGCCGCAGTGATATTCGGCAACACCGGCGGGGTAATTGAGGCAGCAGTGCGTACCGCTTACGAACTCTATACGGGAAAGAAGCTCAGTCGTCTCGACTTTGATGAACTGAGAGGCATGGAGGGTGTCAGACAGGCCACCATTGATTTTGATGGTTTGCCACTCAACATAGGCATAGCCCACGGTCTCGGCAACGCCCGCAAGCTCCTTGACGAGGTCCGCGCCGGCCGCTCAAAATTTCACGCCATAGAGGTGATGGCCTGCCCCGGAGGATGCATCGGAGGAGGCGGACAACCCCTGCACCACGGCGATTCTTCAGTACTCAAGGCCAGGGCCAGGGCTATCTATGAGGAGGACAAGAACAAGCCTGTCAGGGTGTCACACGAGAACCCCTATATCATTGAGCTTTACAGGGAGTTCCTTGGCGAACCCAACAGCGAGAAGGCACACCACCTGCTGCATACGCACTATTTTGACAAGAAGGCGAAGATCATTGTCAAACAGTGAGATCTGAAACATTAATCTAAAATTCAACGAGATGTCAAGTATAAAGATAGAACTCAGAAAGGAAGATGTTGACAGGATCAACGAAATATGCGATTCATTCGAAAACGAGCCGCTGGAACTTATAAATATCCTTCACAAGACCCAGGAACATTTCGGCTACCTGCCGGCTGAAATACAGGAGGCCATAGCCTCAAAACTCAATATTTCCGTTGCCCAGGTCTACGGGGTGGTCACCTTCTACTCATTCTTCACCATGACGCCCAAGGGCCGGCACCCGATAAGCATATGCATGGGCACAGCCTGCTATGTGAGAGGAGCGGAAAAGGTGCTTGATGAATTCAAAAAGGAGCTGGCAATACAGGTGGGTCAGACTACCCCTGACGGCAAATTCTCACTCTCCAGCCTCAGGTGTGTGGGCGCATGCGGACTCGCACCGGTGGTGCTCATCGGCGAGAAAACGTACGGACGTGTGGCCCCGGATGATGTCCAGGATATACTGAAGGAGTACCAGTAGCCGGCTACCGCTTTCGGCCTTTGGTGCCTCCCCTGGCAGAACCTTTCTTCCTGCCGGCTGCCGTCCCGGCACTTCGTGTGCGGGTTTGAGCCTCCTCCGATGCCGGAGCCCCAAACTGCCGGCTGCCGACTG
>CAYPKP010000002.1:145719-151418 GCA_964411345.1 uncultured Rikenella sp.
TGCCGACTGAAAAAATACTCCTTCTGTCTCTTTTTCTCCGCAGGGGTCCTGGCCACATAGACCTTCCGCCCGCTGTAGGGATCGAATCCAAGATAATACATCGCCGTTGCAAGCGTCATCGGGGTCGGTGTGAAATCCTGCACCTGCTCCGGATGCATCCCGAGCTCCTTCAGCTCACGCGACAGGGCTGCCATCTTCTGCTCTGTGGTGCCCGGATAGGCAGAGATGAAGTAGGGCACCAGTTCATACTTCACCCCGCCGGCTTGCACTATCTGCAGAAACCTGTTGCGCAGCCTCCTGAAATGGCTGAATGAGCTCTTTCTCATCAGTTTGAGAACCTCATCATCCGTATGCTCAGGGGCAACCTTCAGCCGGCCGCTGGTGTGATTGAGAATCAGCTCCTTCAGGTACTGCTCTTCATCCTTCCCCGCAGAGCTGTTAAACTCTTTCAACAGCAGGTCATACCTTACCCCGCTGCCGATAAAGGCTTTCTTTATATATGGAAGCGCGTTTACCCTCCGGTAAAGGGATGTAAGCTCCCTGTGTGACGTATCAAGATTATCACAGACAGACGGCCAGATGCATGACGGGCGACCGCACTTCATGCAGCGCTCCCTGTCTCTCCCTTCCATCCGGTACATGTTGGCCGAGGGTCCCCCCAGATCTGTCAGGTATCCCCTGAAACCCTCCATCCGGCTGACCTTCTCCACCTCCCTCATCACCGAGGCCTCAGAACGGCTGCTGATAAATTTTCCCTGATGTGCGGCTATGGCGCAGAAGCTGCAGCCGCCGAAACAGCCCCGGTGTATGTTCACGGAGAACTTTATCATTTCCCATGCGGGGATGGGCCCCTTCTTATCATATCTGGGGTGAGGGGCATAACTGAACGGCAGCTCATAGAGACTGTCCATCTCCTCTTCGGTAGCCGGAGGAAAGGGTGGATTGACCACCGCCTGCCAGTCGCCGCACGGTTCTGTCAGCCTGACGGGCCTGGAACTGTTGCTGGTCTTCTCGAAGAGGACGAAGTTTTCGGCATAAGCTTTACGTGATTTCATCGCCACCGCGCAGGAGTGCATGATCTTATCCTTCACCCCCGGCATCGGTGGCGGCATCTCCCCGGCAGGCAGGAGGTAAGCTGACTGCGGCAGATCAAATATCCTGCCCACCCTCTCTCCCTGACGGACGCGCAAAGCCAGCTCCGTCACAGCCTTCTCGGCCATACCGTAGATCAGCAGGTCGGCACCGCTGGAAACAAGAATCGACGGCTCCAGTGAATCCTTCCAGTAGTCGTAGTGCATAAGCCTCCTCATTGAGGCCTCAATACCCCCGATGACCACCGGCACATCCGGAAAGAGCCTTTTAAGTATCTGCGTGTATACTGCCGTGGCATAATCAGGACGGAAGCCTGCAGCCCCTGCCGGAGTGTAGGCATCGTCCGATCTCAGCCGGCGGGCTGCAGTATAGTGGTTGACCATGGAATCCATGTTGCCGGCAGTGACAGCAAAGAAATAGAGCGGCGCACCAAGCTTGGTGAAATCGCGAAGGTCATCCCTCCAGTTGGGCTGCGGCACCACGGCGACGCGCATGCCGGCAGCCTCCAGCACACGAGCTACCAATGCCGCGCCGAAGGAGGGGTGATCTATATAGGCATCGCCGCTGAAGAGTATGACGTCAGCCCTCTCCCACCCCAGCGCCTCCATCTCCTTCCTGGAGGTTGGCAGCCAGTGAAACCTGTTATTTTCACTGCTTTTCACGGCACCAATTTACATATTATAGCTAACTTGCCTTTAGAAGGTGACCCAAATCAGTCATCTTCGCAAACAGAGCAGGGTGATATCTGAAGAAAACATCGGCAGTAAAGTCAGGAAAGCCACTGCAATGGCGGTCTGCCTTGCACTGCTTTATGCCCTTTGCACCTCACAGCCTCTCACCGCCCAGGATGCAGCAGCGAGACCAAGGGTGGGACTGGCACTTAGCGGCGGCGGAGCAAAAGGACTTGCCCATATCGGGGTACTGAAGGTGATGGAGGAGGCAGGACTGAGACCTGACTATATCTCAGGTGTCAGCATGGGAAGCATAGTAGGCGGCATGTATGCAATGGGTTACTCATCCGACAGCCTGGCATCGATGTTTCGCGAATATGACTGGGAAGCAGCACTCTCTGACAGGATCGACGAAAACAAGGTGATCTTTCTCGAAAAGAAGCACTATTTCAACAGCCTCATCTCACTTCCCATTACAAGGAACAAGATATCTATCCCATCAGGCCTTATCAATGGCCAGCAGATTGAGAGCGGCCTTAACTACTACTTCTGGCCGGTACTTGCCGTCACTGACTTTTCAAAACTGCCGATCCCGTTTCTCTGCGTCGGCACCGATATCATAACCGCCAGAAAGGTAGTCCTGAGAGGCGGCTACCTTCCCGATGCAATCAGGGCCAGCATGGCCATACCTTCAGTGTTCACACCTGTCAGGATTGACACCGCGCTTCTGGTTGACGGCGGTGTTGTCAGAAACTATGCCGTCTCCGAGCTTCGGGAGATGGGAGCCGACATTGTCATTGGATCGTACGTGAGCTTCCGGGGCATTAAAGAGGAGGACCTGGAATCGGCATACGGAATCCTGAAACAGATAGGCCTGCTCACAAGCTTTGCTGACTACGAGGTGCAGAAAGGACTGACTGATATCATGATAGAGCCGAAGCTTCCTGACGTCTCTACTCTGTCATTTCACAATACAGACTCCATCATCAGCAAGGGATACCGGGATGCTCTTCCTTATTTTGAAAGGTTAAAGCGGCTTGCCGACTCACTTGATGCAATCGCTCCCCGGTCACCGGTCATGCCCTTGACTGATGCAAGCTCTTACATTTTTGACAGGATCGAGGTCATCGGCAACAGCACTATCGGTGATGACCAGATAACCGGCGTACTTCAGATAGAGCCCGGTCAGGCTGTAGACAGGAATATGCTTGCCGATGGCATCGAGCTTCTTTATGGTAAAAGCTGGTTTGAGAAGGTCAGGTACAGGGTGCTGCCCCGGAATGATTCCCTGATACTACAGATAGACTGTATAGAGCGCCCCAAGGCAATGCTTTACGGATCATTGCATTATGACCCTGCACTGGGCTCGGGTGTTGTAATCAACATATCGGCCAGGGATCTTGTGACTGCTAGATCAGTCATCAACTTCGACTCCTTTCTCGGCCAGTACTACCGCATAAGGCTGGGCGCCATGCAGTTCGTTGACCGAAGCCAGAAGACAGGCATGGAAGTTTCATTCTTTGCCGACAATACGCGGCTGCCGCTTGTCAAACTCAGACATCAGACAGGAGCGATGTTAAGCCAGAACTTTGTAACATCACTCTCGTTAAGCAGAAGGCTGAGCCTGAACCACATGATGAGCCTGAGCGGATCACTTGAAAATCAGCACCTGATCCCTGATTATCTCACCACGGATCAAATCCGCAAACTCTCATACAACTACCTGAAGCTCAACTACACATATCAGGCCAACACGCTTAACTACAAACACTTCCCTGACAATGGCCTGGTTTACTGCCTCTCTGCCTCCGCCCACGGCCTCCTCAGAGGGGCGGTGAAGGTGGGTACCCGCAGGTATGTTTACGATAAAGAGGATGACTCCTCATTCTCCTTTGAGCGTTTCTACTCCGCCAGAGCCTCATTCACGACCTATGCCTCGCCGTCGGCCAAGCTGACCCTGAACTTCGGGGGGGAGGCACTCATTGTTACCAGAGCTGATTCAGTCACCTCAAACAATAATTTTTTCTACCTCGGCGGCTTTGACGCTGTGACAGACCGCTCCGTAACCGCCGTCGGCTTCCACCCTAACCAGATTGCTGTCAAACGCCTCGCCGGTGCAAGGATTGGAGCTGACTTTGAGGTTCTTGACAACCTCTACCTGCAGGCAACTGCCAACATCTTCGCTATCCGGGAACCTGACCCTCTCATCGGACTTGCCCTGGTCGGCGGTTACGGCCTGGGATTAAGCTACATGACCATAGCAGGCCCGATAACCATAGCAGTGATGCATGGCATTTACGACAGGGAACTCCTCTATAAACCGGTGAAGGGTTATGTAAGCGCAGGCTTCAGCTTCTGAACATCAGCACTGGCCTGATTGTTGTTTGGAAAAAGAGGGAGCTTGTTATCCTCCTGGAAAATGAATATCAACACCGTCATATTGCAGCACAAGAGAGTGTGCAACCTCGTGGTCCGGCGCAAGGTCACGCAAAGCTTTGATATTATAACTGAAATGCTTGACAGTGTATCTGTTGGAGGCCTCAGGGATGAATTTCGCGAACTCCGGACGACCTACATGAACATCCTCAGGTATACTGTTGACGGCATCAGTGATCCCGAGCGACAGAAGATCTATCTCAAGCTTCTGCGTGATATCCTCCGTCTGAATGACAGGATCAAACAGGACATTTTGGCACATCACTCGGCATGGTACACATATTCTGTCAGAGAGAGGGAACAGAGGGAAGAGAGACAGCGCGGCGGCAATATTGTCGAGAGCGTTGACGACCTGGTATTCAACTCAAGGCTTGACGAGATACTCTCATCTGCCGAGATCCTCAAATCGACACCGGAGGGTGACAGGGCCAGGGAGACGGAACACCTGTCGGGTATCATCTTCAACCACCTGTGGCTAACCGATTTTTACGGTGACACCGAGGAACGACTGGTGAAAATGCTTGTGGCCTCCGGCAGGTTCGAGTGGCATGAGATGGCCTCCTTTGTCAGCGCCATAACCCTCAGCAGCCTTCGGATCTGGGACCCGGCCAAACTGAAGCTGCTTGGACGGCTCACAAACAACAAAACAGCCCATGTGGCTGAAAGGGCCCTGACAGGTCTCATATTCAGCCTGTACTACTACAATAACCGCCTCAGCCTGTACCCCGAGGTCATGGAGTCGGTTCGTGAGCTTGCCTCCGGCAACAGATTCAGGGAACGCAGCCGTATGGTGGTGCTTCAGGCGGTCAGATCACGCGATACGGAGAAGCTGAGCAAGAGAATGAGTGAGGAGATACTCCCCAGGGTGGTGAAGCTCAAGCCCCGCATCGAGGAGAAGCTCGACCTCGACATGATCCTCGGAGAGAATCCGGGTGAAGGGCACAACCCCGACTGGTCCGAGATGTTCAGCGGATCGGAGGAGATGTTCAAAACCATGGAGGAGCTCTCCAATCTTCAGATGGAAGGATCGGATGTTTATATGTCAGCCTTCTCAGGACTGAAGAAATTCGATTTTTTCAGGGAGCTGCGCAACTGGTTCATTCCATTCTACCCCGACCATATTGCAGTTGATGACATCTTCAGGGATGAGATACTCGGTCCTGCAATCAATGAGCTGGCCGAAGCCCTCTACAAAACCCCCTTCATCTGCAACTCCGACAAGTTCTCACTCATTCTGAATATGAAATACCTGCCTGCAGAACAGAAAAACATGATGCTCAAGGTGTTCAGGATGGAACTGGAAGGGCTGGAACAGATGAAGTACGACAATGAGCTGAACGATCCGGAGGCCCGGTTCAGGACCAACGTTACACAGTATGTACACGACCTTTACAGGTTCTACAAGCTCTCCGACTTCCGGAATGAGTTCGAGGATCTTTTCACCAGCAGACTGGACATCTACAACTCTCTTTTCTACAGGGAGATATGCGGTTCTCCGGA
>CAYPKP010000003.1:0-44953 GCA_964411345.1 uncultured Rikenella sp.
GAAGTTTAGGGAAAGTCACCTGGGAGCTGTCAAACCTGTGCCTGTTGTCGAGATGACCATTGGCATGGCTGTGTTTCCCGGTGAGAAGGGCGGCCCTGCTGGGAGCGCAGATGGAGTTGCATACGAAGCTGTTGCGGAAGATAATTCCCTGCTCCGCGATACGGTCGAGGTTGGGAGTCACGTTGATCTCACTGCCGTATGCCCCCACTGCCTGGTAGGCATGGTCATCAGTCATGATGAAGATGATGTTGGGCTGTTCCGGCTCCTGCCCGGTGCATGACCAGAGCATAAGGAGGGCTAACGGGATTAAAAGCTTTCTCATCACAGTTTTATTTGTTTATATTTTTTAAAGGCCTGATGCGCATGAATGAAATATGACAATCAATTCCTTGTGTATGTTGCTGCGCATTCAGGTTTCATCTCTGTTGTCCTGGCTGACTGACTCGGAATTGCACAATGGCTGATGCAGATGCCAGGAAGAATGTCAGATGTTGACCAGCTTCTTCCTGATGATTATCCACGATACTGCCAGCAGGTATGCGGCACACAGAAGCAGCACGCCCATTCCGGGAACAACGCCCATCAGGTCGCTCACCAGTCCCATCACCGGAGGTATGAGAGCACCACCGGAAATGGCCATCATCATCAGCCCCGATATCTCATTGCTTCTCTCCGGGTATTTCTGTACAGTGAGCGAGAAGACCAGGGGAAAGATGTTCGCCACGCCGAGACCGATGATGAATACCAGTGCCCAGGCAGCAATCTTTGAAGGTATGACCAGTATGAGAAAAATTGAGACTATTGAGAGAATGGCACTGTAGAGAAGTCCTTTGGTGCCCTTCAGTCTTGTAAGTATCAGTGCACCGGCGAAGGTTCCCAGCATACGTCCCAGGAAGTATATGCTGCGGCCTGACTGGGCTGTCACCTCTTCAATGCCGAAGCGGGTGGTGAGATACTTGCCGGAGAAGTAGTTGAAGCCTACATCGATCCCCACCACGAGGAATATTGAAAGGACCATCATCAGGATATAGGAATTGCCCAGCAGCCTGAAAGCGGAAGCCATCGACGCTTTCTCTCCCGTGGCGGCGGTCTCCTCTATCTTCACGCTGCTCAGCCAGAGCACGCTGAGGAAAGAGATGATACCGTAGATCAGGAAGAGCAGCTTCCAGTCGCCGAAACGGCTGAAGAGCAGGGCTGCCAGCGGAGCAGCTATCATTGAGCCTATGGCCTTGATGAACTGCGAGAAGCTGAGGAAGCTTGATGCTCTCCTGCCCGGCACCACGTCAACAAGCAGGGGGTTGGCAGAGACCTGCACTATGGTGTTTCCTATACCCAGCAGGGCAAACCCGGCGATCACCGTCGCAAAGTTGTAGAAGAAGAAGGGTATCAGCAGCCCCACACCCGTCACTCCCATGCCCACGTTGAGCATGGTCTTCTTACCCACCCTGTCCTGCAGTATGCCAACCGGAACCGATAGGATGAAGAACCAGATAAAGGCGGCGAAGGGTATCAGCCCGAGGATGAAGTCGCTCAGTCCGAGATCACCGGCTACACGGTCCTTGCCGATACCTACGAGATCGACAAAGCTCATGACGAAGAAAGAGAGGAGCACCGGCACCACCAGTCTCATCTCGAGTTTTTTCTCATTCATTGTTTTTGAATTGTTCAGTCTTACATTAAACGGAGAGCAGGCTGGACGGCCTTCCAGAATTCCTCATCATGGAGATAGGCGCTGCCCAGCAGTGCAGCATCCTCCTTCAGTTCCGAGATGGCCACCGCAGTGTTGCATTCTGCCTTTTTAAGTTCGCTTTCAAAGGTCTCTCCGAAGAGTTTCCATGCATGAGAAATATTGCCTCCGGCCACAAGTATCTCTGCATCAAATCGTTTTAGCCACGGTGCAAGGAAGCCTCCCAGGTTTCTGCCGAACTCATTGAAGATATCCCGAACCTGGGGATCACTCTCTGCCGCCAGTGCTATCTCCTTAACTCCTTCTGCGGCATTACCTGTGACCTCATTAAATCTCGCGGTGAACCAGCGCGTTGAAAAGTAATCGTCGGCTATGCCGTTGCCGAAGGGAAGATGGTATACGCATCCCATTTTCGGGACTTTCTCTCCCTCGACCACCGGAATACGGTCACTGAGAAAGGCTGAACCGAATCCCGTCCCAAGGGTGATGGCCATCATTCTGCTGAAGCCTGCTGCCTTGCCGGCCCACGCCTCGCCTACGGCAAAGGAGCTGGCATCATTCATGAAGCGTACGCGGCAGTCGCATGGCAGCCCCAGTGCTGAGCTGACCGCCTTGCCAATGTTGATGCCGTAGAGCTTTTCATATTTGGGCACGCCCCTGATGAGGCAGATACCGTTAACATAGTCAAACGGCCCTGGCATGGCAAAGCCTATTCCCCGGAGGTTGAATATCTGGATACCCCTCAGCACCCTCCGCAGGGTACCGTTCCATACCTTCAGTATCTCATCGGCTTCAGCCTTGTTGTCAACGGGGCTTGAGGCGCGTGAGGCATCTATGATGCGGTGCCTCTCCATATCAACGGCAACAGCGGTGATATGACTGCCGCCAATATCAACACCGATTGCAATGTTCTGCAGCTGAGGGTTCATGGCATGAATCTGGTCAGGTCCTGTTTAAAGCGTTGAAAATATCTATTTTTTCAAAGAGCACAAAGTGAATTGAGTTTATTATTTTCGAAAAATAGGAGCAATCGTGGAATTGTGTTAAATTCGTGATGTAAATCCCTTTTTCCTAACCGTTCATAATCAAAATTTTTTCTGCTATGCCAAAAGCCACAAAGGAGGATGCGCTGTTGTATCACAGCAGCGGACGCAAGGGCAAGGTGGAGGTGATTCCCACCAAGCCGTACTGTACACAGTTTGATCTGAGCCTGGCCTATACGCCGGGTGTTGCCTACCCCTGTCTTGAGATTGAGAAGAACCCTGATGATGCGTACCAGTATACAGCCAAGGCCAACCTTGTGGCTGTAATCTCCAACGGCACTGCCGTTCTTGGGCTAGGTGACATCGGGGCTCTTGCCGGCAAGCCGGTGATGGAGGGCAAGGGACTTCTCTTCAAGGTCTTTGCCGACGTCGATGTCTTTGACATTGAGGTTGATGAGAAAGATCCCGAGAAGCTTATCGAGATATGTGCGAAGATAGCCCCCACTTTTGGAGGGATCAATCTTGAAGACATCAAGGCTCCCGAATGCTTTGAGGTGGAAACCAGGCTGAAGGCGATGCTTGACATACCGGTTTTTCATGATGATCAGCACGGCACTGCGATAATTTCTGCGGCAGGACTGCTTAATGCGCTGGAGATCAATGGCAAGGACATAAAAGACATAAAGGTTGTTGTCTGCGGTGCCGGCGCTGCAGCCAATTCGTGCTCACGACTCTATGTGGCACTTGGAGTGCGGAAGGAGAATATGATCATGGTTGACAGCAAGGGTGTGATCAACAGGGAGAGGAAGGATCTCAACAAGTACAAGCAGGAGTGGGTCACCGACCGTAACGTCGGCACCCTGGCGGAGGCAATGATTGGGGCTGATCTTTTCCTCGGGCTCTCGGTGGCCAATATGCTGACGCCTGAGATGCTGAGTACGATGGCGCCTCATCCGATCGTTTTTGCCATGGCCAATCCCAACCCGGAGATAAGCTACGAAGATGCCATGGCCACACGTGATGATCTCATCTTTGCCACCGGCAGGTCTGACTATCCCAACCAGATCAACAATGTACTTGGTTTCCCGTTTATCTTCCGCGGTGCTCTTGATGTCAGGGCCACCTCCATCAATGAAGAGATGAAACTGGCGGCCACCAAGGCTCTGGCAGCGATTGCCAGGGAGCCTGTACCGGAGGTGGTGCTCAAGGCATACGGGCTCTCCTCCCTTGAGTTCGGCACGGACTATATCATTCCCAAGCCTATGGATCCGAGGCTTATTTCAAGGGTTGCCTCAGCCGTTGCCAGGGCAGCAATCGAGACCGGCGTGGCAAGGCTGAAGATCGATGACTGGGATGAGTATGAGAGGTCGCTCGACAGGCGTACCTCTGATCACATAAAACGGATCGCAGACATCAGCTGCCTGTGACCGGAAGCCAGAGAGGGCCGGTGGGCAAAAGCCACCGGCCCTCTTCTTACCCTCTTCACTAAACCAACCACATAACTGTGCCCAAACTCTTGAAAAAGCACAGTGTTACAACATCGTTCTGAGCCTCATCTTTGTCTCATAAAGGTCGAGGATCATGGAAGAGATCTGATCAATGGTAAAACTGCCCCTGTTGAGCGTAACATCAAAGAGGTAGTCAAGACAGAGAGGTTTCTTCTCAAGGAAATCGATGATCAGTTTATGTCTCTTTTCATCGGTCTCAACAATATACTCCTCGGCCTTCTCAGCAGTCATCTCCTTCTTTTTCATGACGTTGTCAATCCGCCAGCGGAGCGGCGCCACCAGCCTGACATGCAGGGAGTTTGTCATCTCCCGGGTAATGGCCACTCCTCCCCTGCCGATGATCACCGCATAGCCGTCACGGGCTATCGATGTCACCACCTCCCTGATGGCCTTTTTGACGGAGCTGTCAGTAACGAATGTGCCTGAGAAGGCCATTATCATCTGTGAAATATCCGACATGCCGAATCCCTGGTAGTAGGTCTCCACACGCTGGGTGTCAGTCCTGAGTTCGTGGGCTGCATGGTAGATGATGTCCTTGTCAACCCACTTCCATTTGTTGGTGTTGAATCTGAGATTGAGCTTTGCAACCAGCTCGGCGGCAACCTCCCTGCCGTCACATCCGGTGAGGCGTGAGACGGTAATGACAGGACCAGTGCTGTCAATGGGCCTTCCAAGCATCTCGGCCCTGTAGCGCGTATCAAAATAGTCAAATATCTTTTTCACGGCCACGGTATTGGCTGCCTCAAACAGGCCTTACGGCACCCGTCATTGCGGCAGGGGAAAAATTTTACAAAATATAGTTAAAAATATTGAAAAAGTCAATTTTAACCGTCAAAAAACAATACCTGTCACTCTCCGTGTTCGGTGCGCCTGATGATCTCGTTCTGCAGATCTTCGCCCAGGTCGTTGAAATAGTCGCTGTATCCTGCCACGCGTACTATCAGGTCACGGTACAGTTCAGGATGTCTCTGTGCCTCACGCAAAGTATCAGCACTGACAACATTGAACTGTATATGGTGCCCGTTGAGGCTGAAGTAGCTTCTGATGAGAGCTGTGAGTTTGGCATAGCTCTCTTCATCCTCGAAGAACCCGGGGGAGAACTTCTGGTTGAGGAGTGTGCCTCCCGTTCTCAGGTGATCGATCTTTGAAGCTGACTTTATCACTGCCGTCGGTCCCTGGCGGTCAACTCCCTGGAAGGGACTTATGCCCTCGGACAGCGGCACCCAGGCCTTGCGGCCGTCAGGGGTGGCGCCGGTCATTTTTCCGAAGTAGACGTGTGATGTCGTGGGCAGCATGTTGATGCGGTGGATACCACCCCTGGGCGTCGGCCTTCCGGTGACGGCATCATGAAAGATCTCAAAGACCGCCACCGCCTGCGCATCGGCATAGTCATCATCATTGCCGTATTTGGGTGTCTTGTATATCATCTCATACTGCATCTCCGCGGCATCCTCAAAATTGTTTTTCATGGCAGTCAGCATCTCCTGCCACGTGAACCGCTTCATATCGTAGATATTATACCTTATTGAGGTAAGGATATCGGTAATACTGCCCAGCCCCACTCCCTGGATGTAGGTCGTATTGTACCTGGCGCCCCCGGCATTGTAATCCCTGCCGTTGGCTATGCAATCTTCAAGCAGGAGTGACAGGAAGGGCACCGGCAGATGAAGTGCGAATGTCCTCTCAATGACGTTGTTGCCCCTGACCTTTATGTCTGCAAAGTGATTTACCTGTTCCCTGTATGCCTGCATGAGATCATCGAAGGTGCTGAACGTCGCCGGGTCGCCGGTCATGGGTCCGACCTGCACCCCGGTGCGGGTATCGAACCCGTTATGCAAAGTTACCTCCAGTATCTTGACCAGGTTGAAATATCCTGTCAGCCAGTAGCATTCGGTACCGAATGCTCCGGTCTCAACACAGCCCGAGGCCCCTCCGTTGCGTGCATCGACGATGCTCTTGCCCTGCCGGAGCAGCTCCTGAATGATGGCCTCGGTATTGAACACCGAGGGCTGCCCGAAACCCGTCCTGATGATATCCAGCGCCTTGTGGATGAAGGCATCGGGGTTCGCGGTGCTCACCTGTATCATTGAGCTGGGCTGCAGTATCCTCATCTCCCGGATCACATCAAGAAGCATGTAGGTCATGCCGTTGACGGCGTCGCTGCCGTCCGGTTTCACTCCTCCGAGATTTATCAGACAGAAATCGGTATAGGTATTGCTCTCCTGTGCCGTGACACCCATCTTGGGTGGCGAGGGATGGTTGTTGAATTTTACCCAGAAGCAACCCAGAAGCTCATATGCCTCACCGGGAGTGAGGGCACCTGATTCTGTCTCCTCTTTATAAACAGGCCACAGATGCTGGTCGAGACGCCCCGGGTTGAATGAGTCCCACGGGTTGAGCTCGGTGACCACACCCAGGTGGATGAACCAGTAATGCTGGAGCATCTCATGGAAGGTACGGGGAGCGTGTGCCGGCACCCGGCGGCATATGGCCGACATCTGCTCCAGCTCCCGGCGGCGCCTGTCATCCTTTTCAGCAGCTGCAAGCGTATCCAGGGCATCGGCATGCCTTCCTGCATACATGATGATGGCATCGCAGGCTATCTCCATGGCCTTCAGCTCCTCGTTGCGGTCGTATGCCAGCGGGTCATTGCGGAAGTCAAGGAGGGCGACAGCATCAGCTATCTCCTTTTTGAGGTCCATGAATCCGGTATGGAACATCTTGTATCCCAGCACAGTGTGACCCGGAGCCCTCTGTTCCTGGAACTCCGTGAAGATGCCCGCCCTGTATGCTGCAAGCCACCCGGGAGTCATGCGCTCCATGATGCGGTCACGGTTGCTTCGTCCCTTCCAGAATGGAATGATCTCCTCACTGTATATCCTTCTCACCTCATCATCAACCTTGAAGCTGACCTTCTCACGGGAGTCAAGGATATCAAGATCCTGCATAGAGTGAAGGCTGATCTCAGGGTATGTGGGTGTGGCCTTGGGCGAGGGACCTCTCTCTCCCACAATTAGCTCGCCCTCATTGATGCATATGGCCTTGTTCCGCAAAAGATATTCAAAGGCCCGTGCCCTGAGTACCGGTGCGGAGAGGCCCGCTGCCTCACGGCTGGCATAGAACCTGGTAATCAGTTGCGCCCTCTCTGCGGTTATGCTCTCCGTGGCATTCAGGCTCTGCTCCCTGAGCCTCATCACTCTATCTGTCATTTTCATATCTTTTGTCCTCCCTCTCTGATTTCAGCACCTGACATTTCAATATCTATTGCTTTTCTATCTTGTCTCAATGCCTCTCATTTTTTTCATTTGTCTTCCTTGCTTAATATTCTTATTGTCAGCCGCCCTTCCTGACATGGATCCCGAGCGGCTGCAGGATCGCCATGTAGTCGTCGAGATGCCCGTTGGAGATCTGGCTGTAGGACTCCATCCTGTCAGCCAGCCCAAACCGGCGGTACTTTGAGATGCCCGTCTTGTGATAGGGCAGCAGGCTTATCCCGCTTATCCTGCCTCCGCGCCGGCTTTCAATGAAGCCCCGCAACTGTTCCATGAACTCCGTGTCAGCCGTCACTCCCGGTATCACCGGTATACGCAGTATCACCTCCGCACCCTCCTCAAGCAGCATGTCGAGGTTGGAGATGATGAGCCTGTTGTCTGCCCCGGTGAACTTCCTGTGAGCATCGGGATCAAGCAGCTTGATGTCATAGAGAAACAGGCTGGTGTATTTCATTACTGACCTCATGACATCGCGGGAGGCATAACCGGAGGTGTCAACAGTGGTATGGAATCCGGCATTTCTAAGCAGGCTCAGGCTCTCGGTCAGAAACCGGGGCTGCATCAGCGGCTCGCCGCCCGAAAAGGTGACACCGCCTCCCGAATGCTCCATGAAGACCCTGTCGCGCTCAGCTTTCGCCAATACCTCTTCCGGGGTATATTCCCTGCCTACAAGCTCTTCAGTCCTGAACTCCCTCTCACCAACCCTGTCTGTCCGAACGGTAGTGACCTGGCCCGTCGCCTTGCCCTCGGGATTGTGACACCACCAGCAGTCGAGCGGGCAACCCTTCATGAAGAAGGTGACCCTGATGCCGGGGCCGTCATGTATTGCATATCTTTTTACGCTGAATATAAGACCTTTCATACTGCCGAAATGTGATTTGGACCGGTAAAACGGAAGGAGAAGCGGCAGCCGTCGGCTGCCCTGATGAAAGGTTACCGGCTGTAGAACATAAGGCAATGATACAGCCTCCTTCCGAGGCGGTTCATCATAAACCTGTGTTCCAGCCGCTGCATGTGATACAATAATTAATGCAAACGTAAGCAATCCCCGCCTTATTTCATACAGCAGCATTCACAAAACCATTGACATCAAATTATTTTCAGGTATATTACATTGATTACATGACAGTTGCCGACTGTTCATTCCGGTTAACAAAAGTTTAACAAAAGATGTGTGCAGCAAAAGGGGTGGGTTCCGGTCTTTATTACGGAAAGAGAATGGAAAAGGACAGTTCCGATTTTTTTTCGATGGACAGTTAAGTGTTTAACCAAAAAGGGTCAGTCATGAAAAGAGTTTTTCTTCTGTTGGTATTCTGTGTCGGAATGACAGCGATGTCATACGGCAAAGTCATTGCGAGAGGTGAGTCAAATACTCCCTTCGGAAGCTACACCATTGAATTGTGCGATCAGCCCATGGCACTTGCCGGTGAGGAGATGAAGTGCTATCTGATCAGCTACTCAAACAGCCCCGTGCAGCTCAAGGTCTATGTAGACAAGGAGCGCAAGTGCAGGAATTACGTTGTTATCTCCGACGATCTTGCAGTCATGTATTCATGTGACGGCAATGTTTTCGGCGTCAACAAGGTCGACAAGAAGTTCAGGGCAGCAGGCATCGCCACTGATGACTCCAGGCTTGACAGGATGGACTATTTCCATCAGAAGGTCATAGCCAGGGGTGAGACAAGCGATTTTGAAGCTGCAGCTCTCATTGCATCATTTTTTCCCCAGCTCATAAGCTAGAGCCGGAGTAAAGACTTTTTTCCTTCCTTTATCAGGCCGTCCGGCCTGTCTACGATCAGGTTTAGGTTGAATTGAGGGTGCCCACACGGCATCCTCTTTCTTTGGCTAATGCTGATACTGCTGCCAGGAAGCGGCAGCAGCGAGAATATCAAATGCAATCCTGGCTTATTTCTCGCCTGCCGCCGGACAGGTCAATGGATGTTGTTCTGAAATGTGCAGCAACATATTCTTCCCCTGGTTAACAAATGTAAAAATCAGGCCGGAAACAAGCCGAACATATCTCTTTTTACCTGTAAATAGCTATTTTTAACATCTTAAACCCAAACTTCACCGTTATGAAAAAAACTTTCATCATGCTTTTGATTATTGCCGTGGGAGCGGTATCGTGCAGGAAGGAAACCTGTGAGAATCCGTTCTACTGTGACTGGAACACTCCTTTCGAGGTTCCCCCGTTTGACCAGATCAAATTTGAACATTTCAAACCTGCCTACCTGAAAGGGATGGAGGAACAGATGGCCGAAGTGGAGGCCATCATCAACAATAGCGAAGAGCCCACTTTTGACAACACCGTCAGGGCCATGCAGTTTACCGGCAAACTGCTCACAAAGGTTCAGCGGGCCATGGGACCCCTCAGCGGTGCCAACACCAACGACTCGATACAGGCCCTGCAGAGGGAGATGTCTCCCCTCTCCTCAAAGCACAGGGATGACATTGCACTCAATGAGAAGCTGTTTGAAAGGGTAAAATCAGTTTATGAAAACCGTGACAGTTTTGACCTGACCCCGGAGGAGAGTAAACTTCTGGAGGATGATTACCTGGGGTTCATCAGGAGCGGTATCGGACTCGCACCCGAAGGCAAGGAGAAGCTCCGCAAGCTGAACAGTGAACTGTCTCTCCTTTCGGTGAAATTCGGTGAGAACCTGCTGGCAGAGACCAACGGTTTCACCCTGGTCATTGAAAATGAAGAGGATCTCTCAGGACTCCCCGAAGGAGTCAGGGCACAGGCTGCCGATGCAGCAAAGGCCAAAGGAATGGAGGGTAAATGGCTTTTCACCCTTCAGGCTCCCAGTTACTTCCCCTTCATGACCTACGCTGACAACAGGGCGCTGAGGGAGAAGATGTTCAGGGGTTACATGATGCGCGGCAACAACGGCAATGCCAATGACAACAACCAGATCCTGGCTGACATTATCCGGCTTCGGGTTGAAAAGGCAAATCTGCTGGGTTACGAAAGTCATGCCGATTATGTGCTTGAGCGCAATATGGCAAAGGAACCTGAGACTGTGCTTGATTTCCTTGCACAGATCTGGGAGGCAGCCCTGCCTGTGGCAAAGGCCGAGGCTGCTGCACAGCAGGAGCTCATTGACAGGGAAGGCGGCAACTTCAGCCTCGAGCCGTGGGACTGGTTCTACTACACTGAGAAAATACGCAAGGAGAAGTATGACCTGAGCGACGAGGAGACGAAGCCCTATTTCTCAGCCAGTAACGTCACCGAGGGCATGTTCTATGTGGCCAACAGACTCTACGGACTGGAGTTCAGCGAGAGGAATGACATCCCCCTGTATCATCCTGATGTAAAGACCTTTGAAGTCAAGCGCAACAAAAACCATGTCGGCATCCTCATGATCGACTACCACCCGCGTGCCTCCAAGCGTGGCGGCGCATGGTGCAGCAGCATGAGGCCTCAGAGGCTTGATGAGAAGGGCAAATTCGTGACTCCCCTGGTGAGCATGGTCACCAACTTCACCCCGCCGTCAGGCGACACACCGTCCCTGCTCACCCCCGACGAGGCAAGCACCCTCTTCCATGAGTTCGGTCATGCACTCCATAGCCTTCTCTCCAACACTGAGTATACCAGCGGCGTCTCGCGCGATTTCGTGGAGCTTCCCTCTCAGATAATGGAGCACTGGGTCTTTGAGCCCGAGGTGCTGAAAGTATATGCGAAACATTACCAGACCGGCGAAATCATTCCCGATGCGCTGATAGAAAAAATCGAAAAAGCGGGCAAGTTCAACCAGGGATTCACCACCGTGGAGTACCTGGCTGCCTCATCACTCGATATGGAATATCACTCGCTGACAGAGCCTGTTGAACTTAACATAGGTGAGTTTGAAAAGAATGCCATGGACAAGTATGGCCTCATAAAGGAGATCATTCCCCGCTACAGGTCAACCTATTTCAGCCACATCATCGGCGGCTATTCGGCCGGATACTACAGCTATATCTGGTGTGAGCAGCTTGACGCTGACGCATTCAAAGCCTTCAAGGAGAGTGGTGACATCTTCAACAGGGAAGTGGCAGAACGTTTCGAGAAAGAGATCCTTTCACGCAAGGGATCAAGGGATGAGCTGGAGATGTGGATAGCCTTCAGGGGACGCGAGCCAGGCATTGAGGCACTGCTCGAAAACCGCGGACTGCTTAAGCAGTAAAACTTTGGTCTGCAGTGCCGGCTGACTGACTGGCCAGCCCGTTCTGATCATAACAAACCTGATCATATTCCTCCCGGAGACTTGTACTTCCGGGAGGAATTTTTTTTCTGGCCGGGGAGCGTCCCCGGAGTTTTTCTGTCAGCATTAATGATGCTTACCGGGCAGATTCCGGTCAATAACGGAAAGGACCCTCAGCGGATGGAGATCAGCTCTCAGAAAGAGTCGAGAGACGCCTGATGTCAAGGATCCTCACTTCACGGCGGTCAACGGATATCAGCCCGTCGCTCTCCATCTCACTGACAGCCCGCGCCAGTGAAGGCCGGGTGACACCGAAATAGTCGGCGAGCTCCTGCTGTGTCCGGTTGATGACTACCCTGCCGGAGACCGCTCCCGGAAGGGAGGAGATGTAATGGGCATACTTCTCCCTGATGGTCCGGAATGAGAGGAAGCGGAGCCTTTCCGACAGAAAGAGTGCCCTGCTGCATACTGCCGTGAGATAGTTCAGAAGCAACCTGCGGTCATTGTTAATAAGGGTGAGAAAATCAGCCTTGCCGATGATAAGCAACTCTGTATCCGTGTTGGCAATGACATTGACCGGGTAATGTGCCTCCCTGCCGTATATGAACGCGGCGGCGAGAGCCTGCGGAGGATATACATCCTCGATCTTGATTGTCTTGCCGGTAAGATCGGTCATCTCACCGCGTACGCTGCCTGAGAGCACTATCATCACCGAGGATATCTCCTCACCGGCAATCACCACCACGGCGCCGGCAGGGAAAGAGCGCGACCTGTAGTTGACACCTGCAATTATACTGTCTGTCTCAGCGTCACTGAGTCCGCTGAAAAGAGGTGACCTGCTAAGGACGGGAAACTTCATCTCTTTTGTCTGTTTTACAAAAATAATCTCTTTTTGTAACAAATGTTACACCTGCTGCTGTTTGTTGTCTCTACTTTTGTGGCTGAAGATTGTAACAAGAGAGATGGAAAGGGATATAATAAAGATAGATGAGGAGCTGTGCAACGGCTGCGGGCTGTGTGTACCCAACTGTCATGAGGGCGCACTCCAGGTTATTGACGGCAAGGTCAGGCTCGTATCGGAGCTGATGTGTGACGGGCTGGGAGCATGCATAGGATATTGCCCCGAAGGAGCCATCACCATTGAGAGGCGGGAGGCTGAGCCTTACGATGAGATAGCGGTGATTGAGGAGATGGCCGGCAAGGGCGCCAACACCGTCATAGCCCACCTCAGGCATCTGAAGGATCATCATGAGTACGGTTACCTGGAAGAGGGGATGACATGGCTGGAGGTGCACGGCAACGAGCTGCCATTCAACGTGGCTGAGGTTTTTGCAGCTGTCAGCGGCAAAGGCACAATGGAACCTGTTGCTGATGCTGCCGTGGCTGCACACGGCATGAGTATCGCCCACGGTGCCGGCCACCTGCACGGTACTCACGGAGTACAGCCTGCACAGTGCGCTGATGGCAGTGCACACCGTAACGGAGGTGGCTGCCCCGGCAGCGCGGAGCGCACTATAACGCCGTCTCCGTTACCGGCAGCAGGGACGGCAGCGGAAGGAAACCCCTCACAGCTGACCCACTGGCCAGTGCAGATGCACCTGGTTAATCCCAACGCACCGGCTTACAGGGGGGCTGACCTGCTGCTGGCAGCCGACTGTGTGGCCTTTTCGCTGGGGTCATTTCACGGCAGCTGGATGAGAGGGAGGTCGCTGGCAATAGCATGTCCGAAGCTGGACCACGGTACGGAGACCTATATCGAAAAACTGAGGGCCATGATTGACGTGGCCAGGGTGAATACCATAACCGTGATGATGATGGAGGTGCCATGCTGCGGCGGTCTGGTTCAGATGGTACGCGCAGCCCTGGCAGGAGCATCACGGAAGGTTCCCGTAAAAACCGTAATGGTGAGCATAGACGGGAAGATACTTAAAGATGAGTGGTTATAAAAAAAATCTTAACTTATAAATCAAACCAAAAAAGAAAGAGATGAGCATGTTTTGCTATCAGTGCCAGGAAACGGCAAAAGGAACCGGATGCGTGGTAAAAGGCGTATGCGGAAAGACGGAAGAGGTTGCACAGCTACAGGATCTTCTGATCTATGTGGCCAGGGGGATATCAATCCTCGGAACCATAGCACGGGAAAACCGATATTCAAACGCCAGGGTTGACAGGTTTGTACAGGAGGCCCTTTTCACAACCATCACCAACGCCAACTTTGACGGTGAGAAGATCATCGAAAGGATTCACGAGGGTGTGGAGCTGAGGGAAAAATTCACAGGTGAGATGAAGGATCACGGGATAGCGATCCCGGCCGACCTCCACCCCTGTGCCAGCTGGAAGCCCGCCAAAGGTGAGGATCTGATGGAGACTGCAGCCCGTGTGGGTGTTCTCGCCACTGAGAATGAGGATATCAGGTCTCTGCGCGAGCTTGTTACCTACGGTGTCAAGGGCATGGCTGCATATGCTGAACATGCCGGCAACCTGGGCTTCAACAGCGACAGCGTTGACGCCTTCATTCAGCGTGCACTGGCTGCCACCACCAATGAGAGCCTCACGGCTGACGAGCTGGTGTCACTGGTCCTTGAGACCGGCAAGCACGGTGTGGAGGTGATGGCTCTGCTTGACAAGGCCAACACCACAGCCTACGGAAACCCCGAGATAACAGAGGTGAACATAGGGGTCAGGAACAACCCGGCCATCCTCATCAGCGGACATGACATGAAGGACATGGAAGAGCTGCTGCGCCAGACAGAGGGAACGGGAGTGGATGTGTACACCCACAGTGAGATGCTGCCGGCAAACTACTACCCCGCCTTTAAGAAGTACAGCCATTTTGTAGGCAACTACGGCAACTCATGGTGGAAGCAGACGACAGAGTTCGATACTTTCAACGGGCCGGTGCTCTTCACCACCAACTGTATTGTTCCGTTGCGCGACAGCTACCGTGACCGCGTCTACACCACCGGCTCGTCGGGATACCCCGGCTGTCCCCATATCCCGGACAGGGAACCCGGCAAGGAGAAGGACTTCTCGGCAATCATTGAGCATGCAAAGAAATGCGCCCCCCCGAAGGAGATAGAGAACGGAACCATCATCGGAGGTTTTGCCCACAACCAGGTAACAAAGCTTGCCGACAAGGTTGTTGACGCTGTCAAAAGCGGCGCGATACGCAAGTTTGTTGTCATGGGCGGATGTGACGGCCGAATGAAGAGCCGTGACTATTATACGGAATTTGCCCAGAAGCTCCCAGGGGACACCGTCATCCTTACCGCAGGCTGCGCCAAGTACCGATACAACAAGCTCAAGCTGGGCGACATAAACGGCATCCCGCGCGTTCTTGACGCCGGCCAGTGCAACGACTCCTATTCACTCGCCGTCATCGCCCTGACGCTTAAGGATATCTTCGGCAAGAATGACATAAACGAGCTGCCCATAGCATACAACATAGCATGGTATGAGCAGAAGGCCGTCATCGTGCTGCTGGCGCTCCTCTACCTGGGTGTGAAGAATATCCATCTCGGACCCACAATCCCGGGATTCCTGTCACCCAACGTGGTCAATGTACTGGTTGACAGGTTCGGCATTGCAGGTATCACCACCGTCGATGAGGATATGAAGATCCTGATGAACTAGTCGGCAGGCAGGGCTCACCTGCCAGCCTATGATTTATATCGCCGGCACCCGGTTGCCATCAACCGGTTGCCGGCGATTTCCATTATTACCCGTAGCCGGAGCCCTCTTCCTGCCCGTAATCTACGGTCATGCATACAGAGCCGGTTATGATGCTGTGATGCAAAGCCACCCGGCAGCCTCTCGGCTGATTTGTCCTGACAGGCTGATGATCATAATTATAATAATCTGCACAAAGTCATTAATATTGAGCAATTAATTCTTAACTTTTAGGCGCATCCCTTAAGGAACCAGACAATCTAAAAGTTAAAGCAATGGATACGGCTGAAGACAAAAGTGCACCCGTGGAAAGGTATTTCCTGGGGCTTGATATCGGTTCTGTTTCACTGAACACCGTTTTACTTGACAGCACGGGCCGTATTATTGAAGACTTCTACGATTATGTCCACGGCAAGCCCTTCGACAAGCTGCATGAACGGCTCTCGTCACTGTTGGACCGTTATCCTGCCGAGGTCATCGAAGGTGTAGCCCTGACAGGCACGGGTGGCAAGCTGGCTGCCGAACTGATCGGCGGCATCTTCGTCAATGAGATAATCTCCCAGGCTGCCTCCGCCGGACGCCTTTATCCTGATGCCCGTACCGTGATAGAGATAGGTGGCGAGGATTCGAAGCTGATCATTCTTGAGAGAGGGCCGGGCGATGAGCATGCAAGGCTGGTCGACTTTGAGATGAACAGCATATGTGCCGCCGGCACGGGGTCATTCCTTGACCAGCAGGCCAGGCGGATCGGAGTGCCGATAGAGGAGGAGTTCGGAAAAATGGCGATGAAGTCGGTCAACCCGCCACGCATAGCCGGACGCTGCAGTGTCTTTGCCAAGAGCGACATGATACACCACCAGCAGATGGCAACGCCTCTTCATGATATTGTGGCGGGGCTCTGCTTCGCCCTGGCCAGGAACTTCAGCAGCACCGTCGCGCGCAGCAAGGAGATAAGGAAGCCTGTCGTATTCGCCGGCGGGGTGGCGGCAAACGCCGGCATGACAAGAGCCTTCAGGGAGGTGCTCGGACTGACGGGTGACGAGCTGATTATCCCTGAGCATCATGCCTCCATGGGGGCAATCGGGGCGGTCATGTATGTACGGTCTGACGGCACCGGGCCCGGGAAATTTGCCGGGCTGCAGAAGCTGGAGGAATACCTGGAAAGCAACACCTCCGTTTTCGTCAGCCTCCCGCAGCTGAAGGAGTCCGAAGCCCTTTATACAAAGGAGGTGAGGTTCAGGAAGAACGGAACCGATAAACTGCCCGTCTACCTGGGTATTGATGTGGGATCGCTCAGCACCAACGTGGTACTCATCGATGCAGACCACAATGTGGTTGCAAGGCGTTATCTCCCCACTGCCGGCAAGCCGCTGGAAGCCATACAGAGAGGGATGAGCGAGATCTACGACGAGGTGGGAGAAGAGGTGGTGGTGATCGGCGCGGGCACCACCGGCTCCGGACGCTATCTCACCGGCGACTTCATCGGCGCCGACACCATCCGCAACGAGATCACGGCACAGGCTACTGCCGCCATCGACTATGACCCCACAGTCGATACGATCTTTGAGATAGGCGGCCAGGATTCAAAGTACATCAGCATTGAGAACGGGGTGGTGGTCGACTTTGAGATGAACAAGGTGTGTGCTGCCGGTACCGGCTCGTTTCTTGAGGAGCAGGCCGAGAAGCTCAACATAAACATCGTGGGTGAGTTCGGGAGCATGGCGTTGAAATCTGTTTCGCCGGTGAAGCTGGGCGACCGGTGCACCGTTTTCATGGAATCAGACCTCAACAGCTTCATGCAGAAGGGAGCCCGCAATGACAATCTTGTCGGGGGCCTCGCCTACTCAATAGTATACAACTATCTTCAGAAGGTAGTCGCTGACCGGAAGATCGGCGACAAGATCTTCTTTCAGGGTGGAGTGACCAACAACAAGGCCGTTGTTGCTGCCTTCGAACAGGTGCTGGGAAAGAAGATCATCATCCCGCCCCATTTCGACGTCACGGGTGCCATCGGTGCCGCCATACTTGCGCAGAAGACGATGACTGAAGGCCAGAAGAGCACATTCAAGGGTTTCGGCATACGCAATGCCTCATATGAGATCACCAGGTTTGTCTGCAATGGCTGCACAAACCACTGTGAGATCAGCAGGGTGAATATCGCCGGCGAGAGCAAGTCGCTCTACTACGGAGGCCGCTGTGAGAAATATGAGATAGACTCAAGAAAGAAGAAGAGAGACAATCTGCCCAACCTCTTTAAAAAGAGAACGGAGATGCTCATGGGCGACTACCTTGAGAGGGAGGCCGACGGCAAGCCGACGGTAGGCATTCCCAGGGCGCTCATGATCTACTACCAGCAGTTTCCCTTCTGGAGAACCTTCTTTGAGGAGGTCGGTTTTAACGTTATACTGTCACGTGAGTCGGACAAGAGCCTGGTGACCCGTTCGCTGGAGACCGTCACGGCGGAGACCTGCCTTCCCGTGGAACTGATGCACGGTCATGTGATGGACCTGGTGGACAGGGGAGCTGACTACATCTTCCTCCCCTTCATCGTCAGCGGCAAATACCGTGAGGGTGACACCACCACCAACTCCAACTGCCCCTGGATTCAGTCGTTCCCCTTCATGGTTAAGGCAGCCCTCCGCGGAAAGGTGGATGAGAAGAGGTTCCTCACCCCCACCCTCCATTTCAGGTACTTTGAGAGGGCCCTTGTCAGGGAGATGACCGCCTTCTTCGGCAGTAGATTCAAGCTTGACGCCGGAAAGATCAAGGATGCGATATACAAGGCTGACGGCGTTCAGGTAGCCTTTGAGAAGGGGCTGGTGGAACACGGCAAAACGGTGATGTCCAATCTTCCCGGGGACTGCCGTCCGGTCATCATCCTCGGCAGACCCTACAACAGCTCGGACCCTCATCTGAATCTCAACCTTACCGAGAAGCTGCTGGCGCAGAATGTCATGCCCATACCTCTTGACATGCTTGACCTTTCACCGGCTCATATATACGGTAATTACAGAAACATGTACTGGCCCAACGGGCAGAAGATGATCGCCGCGGCCCAGCATGTGGCAAAAACCGACGGGCTCTATGCAGTCTATATCAGCAACTTCAGGTGTGGTCCCGACTCCTTTATCTGGCATTATGTCACCGAGGAGCTCAAGGGCAAGCCTTTCCTCCATCTGGAGGTAGATGAACATTCGGCCGATGCCGGCATGGTGACGCGCATCGAGGCCTTCCTTGACAGTCTGGCGGGATCGGAACTGAATGAGAAGAAGGAGACAGAGGTTATCAGGCCGCGCCCGAGTCCTTCCGAACCTCCGGTGAACAGGACGCTTTACTTCCCCTATATGCACGACGGTGCCTATTTTGTAGCTGCTGCAGCCCGCAGCGTAGGCATCCCCTCGGAGGTGCTCCCAAAACAGACCGAAGAGGATATAGCCCTGGGAAGAAAGTACACCTCCTCCAAGGAGTGCTTCCCGATGATATGCACCACGGGCAGCTTTCTGAAGAAGCTGATGGAGCCGGGTGCCGATCCCTCGAAGATGAGCTTCTTCATGCCCGACCATAACGGCCCCTGCCGATTCGGGCAGTATAACCAGTTCCAGAGGATACTGTTCGACAGGCTTGGCTTCAGGGAGGCGGAGCTGGTGACACCCTCCAATGACACATCATATGCTGACCTTGCGGGAGACCGCAGCCAGCGCTTCCGCATCAATGCCTGGAAGGGATTTGTGGCCTTTGACTATATCAGGAAGCTCTACAGGGAGACAAGGCCGTACGAAATCAACCCCGGCGACACTGAAGCGGTATACCAGGCTGCACTGAAGAAGACTGAGGCCTCAATCGAGAATAACTGCAGGGGACTGCGAAGGGTCCTCGTGGAGACTGCGCATGAGTTCATGGCCGTGAAGGTTGACAAAAGCCGCAGGAAGCCTGTCATTGCGGTGATAGGTGAGGTGTACATGCGCGACAATGCCGGGTGCAACGGCAACATTGCCAACAGGCTTGAGGCACTTGGGGCCGAGGTGACCATAGGTCCCTTCTCGGAGTGGATAACGTATTCAACACATCGCTATACGCGTGACAGCAGGTGGAAGAACGACACCAGGGGGGTGATCAAATCGAAGATCCAGGCTATTGGCCAGGAGGTGATCGTCGACTATCTCCTCAGGGGCATCAACAAATACACTGACACCACCAAGGATGTCTCGCTTCATGAAATGCTTGAGCTGAGCAACAGGTATGTCAGTGAATTCTATGACGGTGATCCCCCGATAGCCATGGGCACCTCGGCAGCACTGGCGCAGAGGGGCGTCTCCGGCATAGCAGCCATACTTCCCTTCACCTGCATGCCCGGAACACTCGTGGCATCGGTAAGCGACTCATTCAGGAAGGACAACAATAACATACCATTCCTGAATATTCCCTATGACGGACAGGATACCGTCTCCCTGGAGACCAGGCTGCAGGCTTTCGTCTTCCAGGTCAGGGAGTATGCTGAGGCTCACCAACCAGCGTCATCTCCTCAATGAGATAGCCGGCGCCGGCGAACTTGTCTATCAGGAAAAGCACATACCTGATGTCAAGACTTATGTTGCGGCTCTGCTTCGGATTGTACATGATATCCGAGGCGACTCCCTCCCAGGCACGGTCAAAGTTGACACCTATGAGGTGACCCTCGGCGTTTAACACCGGGCTTCCGGAGTTGCCTCCCGTAGTGTGGTTGTTGGCTATGAAGCAGACCGGCACATCACCGTTGACGGCATACCTGCCGAAATCCTTCTTCTCATAGAGCTCCCTAAGCCTGTCTGGTACATCGTAATCATATATCTCAGGGTTATCCTTCTCCATCACTCCTGTCAGGGTGGTCTGATGCCTGTGATAGACAGCATCGCGTGATTCATAACCCATGACCTTACCGTAGGCCAGCCTGAGGGTGGAGTTGGCATCAGGATAGAAGACCCTGCCGCTGCCCTGTTCCATCTGTGCTGCCATGTAAAGCCTGTTGAGCGTCTCAAGACGGGCATTGAGCGAAGCCAGCTCCGGACGCACCCTTTTTTCAAGCAATTCAGAAGCTGAGACGGCCAGTATATAGAATGGATCCTTTATGACGCCCTTAGCGTCAAATCCGTTGAGAAGTGCAGTGACCCTGTTCTCATCCGTGAACAGTGATTTCGCAAAAAGCTTATCAACAACCGATGCGAAGTCTCCCCCGCATGAGGCATAAAGCTCCCTGTAGGCCGGTGCCTGCCACTCCGGGGCTATGTTTTTGCCATAGAGATCCATCACGGCGACAAAGAGTTTCTTGTCGACAGATGGATCATAATTCCTGAAGAAACCGGAGGCATAGCTCCGTACCCTTTCAATCTCCTGATCCAGCTCCGCATCTTTGCCTTTCGCCAGCTCCACGGCTCTAATGAACCTGCTTGCCAGGCCGACGGCCTCAGCCCCGCTGCTGAAAAATACTTCTGACGTATAAATATTCACCAGGTACAAATCCTGATAGTTGTTGTATATCTCACTGTACCGGTCAAATATCTCACCGTACTTCCGGTTGCGATCCGGATCAGCAGCCACCCAGGCAGCAAACTCCTTCTCAAATGCCTGCTTGCGCTCCACACCGTTCATTTTGTCGAGGCTCTGTATCTCTCCTATCCACTTCTTCCATCCGTTGGCCATGCCAAACGATTTGCCCGAGTATTTGAGTCTTACCAGGGGATCTTTTGCCATCTCCTGTTCCATAATGGATATTTTCCTGCCTCGTATCTCCACATGCTTAGGGTAGATTACATCCTTTAGCATCCGGATGTGATGTGAAGGTGCATATTGCTGTGTACGGCCCGGGTAGCCGAAGACCATGGTAAAATCACCCTCCTTCACGCCGGCGAGGGAGACGGGGAAATGGTATGCGGGCCTGTAGGGCACATTGTCAGCTGAAGGGTCTGCCGGTTTGTTGTCCTTGTCGGCATAGACCCTGAAGAGCGAGAAGTCGCCAGTATGACGGGGCCATACCCAGTTGTCGGTGTCGCCGCCAAACTTGCCAATGGCGGAGGGCGGTGCCCCTACCAGCCTTACATCGCGGAAGATCTCATTGACGATCAGAAAATACTGATTGCCAAGAAAGAAGGGCCTCACTGCTGCCCGGTAATCTGTGCCTTCAACCGCTCCGGCAGTGATTTTCACGATATTTGCATTGACAACCGCCTCCCTCTTGCTCTCATCCATATCATCGGTAACCCCCTCAAGGACCCTGTCTGTCACATCCTCCATATACTTGAGGATGGTGACGGTGAGTCCCGGATTGGGCAGCTCCTCTTCATGCGAGGCGGCCCAGAAGCCGTCGGTCAGATAGTCATGCTCCAGGGTGGAGTGTCTCTGTATAGAGCCGTACCCGCAGTGGTGGTTGGTGATTAGCAGTCCCTGGTCAGAGATGAACTCACCGGTGCAGCCACCGCCGAAAAGCACCACGGCATCCTTCATTGAAGCCCTGTTAATACTGTAGATGTCCCCGGCAGTCAGTTTAAAGCCGTTCTCCTGCATAAGACTTATATTGTACTTCTCTATAAGAAGCGGTATCCACATGCCTTCATCAGCCACAGCCGGGACTGACAACATTGAGAGGAGTAAGATTGCGGTGATCGTTTGTCTTTTCATTAGGTTAAAACATTTATGTTACATATCCTTTTGCATGCTTTCTGTGTGGCAGGCTTATTATCATCAGTCTGTTCTGTTTTCAATGAATTTCATCAGTTCAGACAGCAGTTCGCTGACGGGCATGCCTACCACGTTATAGTATGATCCCTCTATCCGGGTGATGCCTCTCAGTCCTATCCACTCCTGTATGCCGTAGGCTCCCGCCTTGTCAAGCGGAGCGTATCTCTCCACATAATATGCAATCTCATCCTCGTGCAGCTTGCGGAATCTAACCCTGGTTGTGACGGAGAAGGTATGGCTGCCTCTTATGTCCCGCAGGCATATGGCAGTTATTACCTCATGTTCACAATCTGACAGCAGTCTGAGAAAGGTGGCGGCCTCTTCCCTGTCTGCCGGCTTGCCAAGAAGCCTGTCACGGCACCATACTACGGTATCTGCGGTAATGACGATCTGCTTTTCCCCTATCGGTTCCTTCCATGCCCGTGCCTTGGCTGCAGCGAGATACTCGGCGATCTCTTTCCCCGACAGTCCTTCAGGCCAGACCTCATGATAATCTGCGGCAGCCGTGGTGAAGGTGAGCCCTGCTGCCTCCAGAAGATGCCGCCGTCGTGGCGAGGCTGAAGCAAGAACAAGCTCATAGTTCTTCAGTCCGTCAAAAGCCATTGTCAGAAGATTTTTCCGGAGGTGATAATAGCCCCGGCCACAAGGGAGTATAGCATTCCCGCCACCATGATCAGTTTCATCAGCCTGCTGGCCATGTGGAACTGCTGTTTCTCCCTGCCGGCAACAACGATGTAGATGACGGCAAGCAGGGGCACGGCAAGCAGGAGTGAGACATAGACGAGGGTGACAGTGTCATGGAGAAACCTGTTCCACACCAGATAGAAGAGCAGCATGGTGATCAGTGACAGCACCGTGACAATTGTCTTGCAGGTAGTCAACCCGCATCTGACCGGCAGGGTCTTCATGCCTGCCTCCCTGTCCCCCTCACAGTCTTCCATATCCTTTATGATCTCCCTTATGAGTGTTGCAAGGAAAGCAAAGAGGGAGAATCCGCCAACCCACCAGAAGAGGAGAGCCACCCCCGGGAAATCGGACAGCACTCCGGAATAGTAAGAATAGATCGGGGCTCCGTCGTATACCACCACCAGCATTGGCACCATGGCTACCAGCAGGGCGACGATGATATTACCGATAAGAAATTGTCTCTTGAATGTTGATGAATAAAAATAGAGAAGCCCTGTGATGAGCACGAAGAAGATGCCCAGCCAGATATACCCTATTCGTGCCGAGACATAGGTTCCGCCAATCACCCCGAGGATGTTGAGCACGTTGTGGTACATCATTGCCATGCGCCTGGTAACAGTGTTGCCCACTATTATCCTGCCCCTGTTGATGAAATCGGTCCGGATATCAAAGTAATCGTTGATGACATATCCGGCAGCTGTTATGAGACATGCTGAAACGACCAGGATAAGGAAGTCGAACCATTCCAGCCGGAAGGTCATGCGTGTCACCAGGAGCGGGTTATCGGCCATGGTTACGGGTATGGCATTAAGGAGAGGCCTGATGACGGCATAGCGCATCAGCATCATTGTAAGTGCCACCACCAGCAGGTTGGGCAGCCTGACGAGACTCATCAGGTCAACTATCCTGTCACCACGAGAACGCTTCATGGTCCATCCATTTGTTATGCAGTCTGAGGGCCTGCTCAATCACATCGCGTACGCATCCCTCACCTCCGCGCTTGTCAGAAATGTATACCGATATCTGCTTGATTTCGCTGTCGGCATCGGCAGGGCATACAGGCAGGCCAACCATCTTCATCACCTCAATGTCGGGTATGTCATCGCCCATGTAGAGAATCTGCCTGGGATCCACCTTCCAGCGGGCCACAAGCTCCTTCATGCTCTCGCTTTTGGTCCTCGAGTTGAGGAAAACATCATTGACACCCAACAGTTTGAGGCGTTTCAGGTACTCCTTGGAGTTGGCGCCTGAGATGATGCCAACCCTGTATCCCTTTTTCACTGCCAGCTGAATGGCGTAGCCGTCCCTGAGGTTGACTGACCGCAGCGGCACTCCCCACACAGACATGGCAACCGTCTGGGAGGAGAGCACCCCGTCAATGTCAAAAACGAATGCCCTGACGGAGCTCAGTTCTTCCTTGAAGTTGGTCATTTCCTGCCTTTTTTATAGTATCCGGAGATCATGCTGCTGATCAGCCGGTAAAGTTCCTGGTGTTGCGTCGAGAAAGATAACAAATCGATATGACTTTTCACCGTACCCTCATCATCACGTTTGGCGGGCCCTGTCTGTGCCATCACCGGACCCATGCGCATCGCCTTGCGCATCGTCTCCTCTGCCAGGGGTTTGAGCAGGGAGGGGTCGAACCCGGCCTCTGCGGCGATGACCTCGCCGGTTGTCATCATGAAATTCGAGAAATTATTTGTAAAGACGGCAGCCACATGGAGCTTCGACCGCTGCAGGGAGTCACACTCCCACGTCCCTGCACCGACACTGTCTCCAATCTCCCTGAGCATCTCCAGCGACCTGTTGTCCGTAGCCTCGATGAAGAACGGCACCCTGCCCAGATCAGGGGAAAAGCCTTTGGTGAATGTCTGAAGCGGATAGAGTACACCGGCGTATCGGGTGCGTCCCAGGGCTGCCATGGAGACACTGCCCGCTGTATGAACCAGCAGCGTGCCGGCAGGTATATCCACACTGGCGGCCACCTCCGCGATGGCGGAATCGGTGACGGCAAGGAACAGTATGTCACAGCTGTCAGGAACGGAGAGGTCTCTCCTGTGCTCCGCCCCCGTCATTGCAGACAGCTCTCCGGCACTGGCACCACCCTTTGATGCTACTGAGAGTATCCTGTGACCGGCAGCTGCAAGACCGGCACAGAGAGAGGAGGCTACATTGCCTGCCCCGATGAATGATATGTTGTAAGTAGCCACTCCTGATGAGGCTTGGGGTGAGAGGCAGGCAGCAGCATCACTTGCCGTACTCGTAGGCTGCCAGACTGGTAACCTGTATCTGGTATATTTTCATGTAATTGTAGTAGTAGGAGTTGCTGCTGCTCATCAGGTAGTTGCACTCGTAAAAGAACGGACCCGAGACGAGTATCTCCTCACCCTGTTCGAACTTGGAAAGCTCACTCATCCACTCGGAAGGATTGCAGAAGTAGTAGAGCGAGTAATTATCCCAGATGGGATAAAAGGAGGCTGAATTGCTGGTGGAATTGTATGAGATGTAAACATGTGTGCTTTTAAGTGTATCCAGAGCATCGCCGTCACATCCGCACTTATGCTGCTTCTTGCATCCTCCCGCCAGTATCACCCCTGCGGTCACCGTGAGAACTATGGCCAGATTGGCCAGTATCTTTTTCCTTTTCATGGTCTCTGCTGTTAATCACCTGCAAAATAACGCTTATTTTCCTTCCCTGCAAAAAAAGCAAGCCGGTTGATCTCTCAACCGGCTCGATTTTAAGTACTCCTGCAATCATGCCTGGGCTGTGGGTCCTCCAAATGCCGGAGGCATGACAGGCCCTGAACCCTTCACCTCGCGTATGGGACCGTGAACGGCCTCATACTTGGCGATATTGTCATTGAGGGCAGCGACAAACCTCTTAGCGTGTTCAGGCGTAAGAATGATCCTCGACTTGACCTTTGACTTGGGCACTCCGGGCATGATCCGTATGAAGTCAATGACGAATTCAGCCGGAGAATGAGTTATCACTGCCAGGTTTGAATAAACTCCCTCGGCTACCTCTTCGCTGAGCTCTATGTTGAACTGGTTCGGATTCTTGGTATCTGACATCACAATGCTGCTTTAATCCTGTTCCTGCTCCACCTCACTCGGATTCCTGTCGGCATGGACAAGCATCTCATAGTCATCGAGGGATCCTACAATTATGTTGTTGTATTCCCTGAGTCCGGTTCCTGCCGGTATCAGGTGACCTACAATCACATTCTCCTTCAGCCCCTCAAGGAAGTCGACCTTACCGAGTATGGCCGCCTCATTCAGCACCTTGGTGGTCTCCTGGAACGATGCGGCAGAGAAGAAGCTGTTTGTCTGAAGGGCGGCACGGGTGATACCCTGCAGCACCTGCTGTGATGTAGCCGGTATGGCATCCCTGGCCTCTATCAGCTTGAGGTCACGCCTCCTGAGCAGCGAGTTCTCATCCCTCAGCTTGCGGGCCGTAATTACCTGTCCGGGCCGCAGAGTCTGGCTGTCTCCCGGATCAAGCACTATCTTCTTACCGTACACCCAGTCGTTCTCATCCATGAACTCGATCTTGTCAACAACCTGACGCTCAAGGAATTTTGTGTCACCCGGATCAATGATCTCCACCTTGCGCATCATCTGTCTGACGATGATTTCAAAGTGCTTGTCATTTATCTTCACACCCTGAAGACGGTAGACCTCCTGGATCTCGTTGACGATATACTCCTGCACCTTGGTGGGGCCCTTGATGGCCAGGATGTCGGCCGGAGTGACTGCTCCGTCGGAGAGAGGTATCCCCGCCCTCACATAGTCATTCTCCTGCACAAGAATCTGTTTTGAGAGCGGCACCAGGTACTTCTTCATCTCTCCCGATTTGGAGGTGATGGTTATCTCCCTGTTACCCCTCTTGATCTTGCCATAGGTCACCTCGCCGTCAATCTCCGTGACGATGGCGGGGTTAGACGGGTTGCGTGCCTCAAACAGCTCCGTGACGCGCGGCAGACCACCGGTGATGTCACCTGACTTGCCGACGGCCCTCGGTATCTTCACTATAGTGTCACCGGCAACAACATGCTTGTTGAGGTCGGTAACCAGGTGAGCTCCCACGGGCAGGTTGTATGATTTGATCTCCTCACCCTCGGGTGACATGATCTTGATGGTCGGGTTCTTGGTTTTGTCGCGGCTCTCAATGATCACCTTCTCCTTGAATCCTGTCTGCTCGTCAGACTCCTCGCGGTACGTCACACCCTCAATCAGGTAGTCAAAGGCCACCTTGCCCGCCACCTCGGATATAATGACCGCGTTGAAGGGATCCCATTCGCAGATGAGGTCACCCTTGTTCACCTCCTGGTTGGGCTTGATATAGAGTTTGCTTCCGTAAGGAATGGTATGCGTGGTAAGGGCTATGCCCGTAGTCTTGTCTATGATTCGCAGCTCGCCCAGTCGTCCGATGACGATATCGATCTTCCCCTTCTCCGGGTCTTTCCTGCTGACGGTTCTCACCTCCTCTATCACTGCGATACCGCCGTACCTGGCCACCAGGCTTGATTCGGTAGTGATGTTTGAAGCGGTACCTCCGACGTGGAATGTACGCAGTGTCAGCTGTGTGCCGGGCTCTCCGATACTCTGTGCAGCAATCACACCCACGGCCTCACCCTTCTGTACCATTCTTCCTGTTGCCAGGTTACGGCCGTAGCACTTGGCGCATACTCCCTTCTTCGACTCGCAGGTGAGCACCGAACGTATCTCCACCTGCTCTATGGGCGAGTCTTCGATACGGTTGGCGACCTCCTCAGTTATCTCCTCCCCGGACTCGATGATCAGTTCGCCGGTGAGAGGATTGTATATGTCATGAACGGTTGTGCGGCCGAGGATCCTGTCATATAGAGACTCAACTATCTCCTCATTGTTCTTGATGGCGGTAGCCACCAGCCCGCGAAGTGTTCCGCAGTCCTCCTCGTTGATGATCACATCCTGCGATACGTCAACAAGACGGCGCGTCAGGTATCCTGCGTCAGCGGTCTTGAGGGCGGTATCGGCAAGACCCTTACGGGCACCGTGTGTTGAGATGAAGTACTCGAGCACCGACAGTCCCTCTTTGAAGTTCGAGAGGATGGGGTTCTCGATGATCTCCGAGCCTGATGAGCCCGACTTCTGAGGCTTGGCCATAAGGCCCCTCATGCCGGAGAGCTGGCGTATCTGCTCCTTGGAGCCCCTTGCGCCGGAGTCAAGCATCATATATACCGAATTGAAGCCCTGCTTGTCGGTTGACAGCTGCTTCATAAGGCTCTGGGTAAGACGAGCGTTCACATGGGTCCAGATATCGATGATCTGGTTGTACCTCTCATTGTTGGTGATGAAGCCCATGCTGTAGTTCGTCAGCACCTCCTCCACCTGCTCATAACCCTCCTGCACGAACATCTCCTTCTCCTTCGGGATGATGACGTCGTCAAGATTGAACGAAAGACCGCCTGTGAAGGCCATACGGAACCCAAGGTCCTTGATGGCGTCCAGGAAGTCGGCCGTCTTGGCCGTACCGGCTTTCTTGAGCACGTTTCCGATGATGTCCCTCAGTGATTTCTTGGTCAGCAGCTCATTGATGAATCCCACCTCCTCGGGAACGTACTCATTGAAGAGCACCCTTCCCACCGTTGTCTCTATGAGATGGTTAACCTTCTGTCCGTCAACTATGTCATCCACCTTCACCTTGATGATGGCATGGAGGTCGATCTTGTTCTCATTGTATGCTATCCGAACCTCCTCCGGTGAATAGAACAGGGTGCCCTCTCCCTTGACCTTGATGGATTCGGTGCTCATACGGGCCTTTGTGATGTAATAGAGCCCAAGTACCATGTCCTGCGACGGCACCGTGATAGGCGCACCGTTGGCAGGGTTGAGGATGTTGTGCGAAGCCAGCATGAGCATCTGTGCCTCAAGTATGGCGGCGTTGCCCAGCGGCAGGTGAACAGCCATCTGGTCACCGTCGAAGTCGGCGTTGAATGCCGTACACACCAGCGGATGGAGCTGTATTGCCTTGCCCTCGATGAGCTTCGGCTGGAAAGCCTGAATACCCAGCCGGTGCAGTGTCGGAGCACGGTTGAGCATCACGGGATGACCCTTGAGTACATTCTCAAGGATATCCCATACCACAGGATCCTTGCGGTCAACAATCTTCTTGGCACTCTTTACAGTCTTGACTATGCCGCGCTCAATGAGCTTGCGTATGATGAAGGGCTTGTAGAGCTCGGCCGCCATGTCCTTGGGAATACCGGTCTCATGAAGCTTCAGCTCCGGTCCGACGACGATCACCGAACGTGCCGAATAGTCGACCCTCTTTCCAAGAAGGTTCTGGCGAAAACGTCCCTGCTTGCCCTTGAGGCTGTCAGAGAGCGACTTCAGGGGCCTGTTTGCATCAGTCTTTACGGCATTGGCCTTGCGCGAGTTGTCAAAGAGCGAGTCAACAGCCTCCTGCAGCATCCTCTTCTCATTGCGGAGGATAACCTCGGGTGCCTTTATCTCAATCAGTCTCTTGAGTCGGTTGTTGCGTATTATAACCCTGCGGTACAGGTCGTTAAGATCGCTGGTGGCAAACCTGCCTCCATCCAGCGGAACGAGAGGTCTCAGCTCCGGGGGGATGACAGGCACTATCTTTACTATCATCCATTCGGGCCTGTTGACGTTCTTTGACTCCCTGAACGCCTCAACCACCTGCAGTCTCTTCAGGGCCTCGCTCTTTCGCTGCTGCGAGGTCTCAGAGTTGGCGCGGTGACGGAGGGAATATGAGAGCTCATCCAGGTCAAGCTTGTTGAGCAGCTTGTAGAGAGCCTCGGCTCCCATCTCCGCAACAAACTTGTCAGGATGCTCATCGTCAAGATACTGGTTCTCCTTGGGCAGGGTCTCCACTATCTCCATGTACTCCTCTTCAGTGAGGAAGTCAAGATACTTGACGCCGTCAACCGCCTTGACACCGGGGTTGATGACCACATACTTCTCATAGTATATGATGCTGTCAAGCTTCTTGGTAGGCAGTCCCAGCAGATAGCCTATCTTGTTGGGCAGCGACCGGAAGTACCAGATGTGAGCCACGGGCACCACCAGTGAGATGTGGCCCATGCGTTCGCGCCGCACCTTCTTCTCCGTAACCTCAACCCCGCACCTGTCACACACGATACCCTTGTAGCGTATCCTCTTGTACTTTCCGCAGTGGCATTCGTAGTCCTTCACCGGACCGAATATCCTTTCGCAGAAAAGACCGTCACGCTCCGGCTTGTATGTACGGTAGTTGATAGTCTCCGGCTTCAGCACCTCACCGCTGGACTTGTCGAGGATCTCCTCGGGCGATGCCAGTCCGATAGATATCTTCGTGTAGCTGGTCTTCTGTTTGTTATCCCTTCTGAATGACATATGTCTTTCTGTTTTTTTTCTGTTGAATTTTTCCCGGCTCTTCTACTCAAGGTTAATGCTCAGCCCCAGTCCGCGCAACTCGTGCAGCAGCACGTTCAGGGACTCAGGGATGCCAGGCATGGGCATTGGTTCACCCTTGACGATAGCCTCATAGGCTTTCGCCCTGCCTATCACGTCATCAGACTTGATGGTCAGTATCTCCTGCAGGATGTGAGCAGCACCAAAGGCTTCCAGTGCCCACACCTCCATCTCTCCGAACCTCTGTCCGCCGAACTGTGCCTTACCTCCCAGGGGCTGCTGGGTGATGAGCGAGTAGGGCCCTATGCTCCTGGCATGCATCTTGTCATCAACCATGTGTCCCAGCTTGAGCATATAGATCATACCCACCGTGGCAGGCTGGTCAAAACGCTCCCCGGTACCGCCGTCATAGAGATAGGTGGTGCCGTTGCGCGGTACGCCTGCTTTTTCCGTCAGGCTGTTGATCTCATCCTGGGTGGCACCGTCAAATATCGGAGTCGAAAACTGCATTCCCAGCTCCCTGCCGGCCCATCCAAGAACGGTCTCGTATATCTGACCCAGGTTCATCCTGGAAGGCACACCCAGAGGGTTAAGTACTATATCCACCGGGGTTCCGTCAGCAAGGAATGGCATATCCTCCTGCCTTACTATCCTGGCCACGATGCCCTTGTTACCGTGACGGCCGGCCATCTTGTCGCCCACCCTGATCTTGCGCTTCTTGGCAAGATAGACCTTGGCAAGCCTGACGATGCCTGCAGGCAGCTCATCACCGATGGTGATGTTGTACCTCTTTCTCTTGTAGATACCGTCAACCTCCTTGTACTTGATGATATAGTTGTGCAGCAGCTGCTTGATGCTGTCGTTCTTCTTCTTGTCCGTCGTCCACTTGTTGGGGTTGACATTCAGATAATCGATCTCCTGCAGCTGCTTGAGGGTGAACTTTGCTCCCTTGGGTATGATGTCAACGTTGAGATAGTCCTTCACACCCTGCGAAGTCTTGCCGTTGACAAGGATGAAGAGCTTGTCCACCAGCCTTGCCTTCAGGTCATCCGAGGCCCTGTTGAAATCCGCGTCTATCTTGTCAATGAGCGGTTTCTCGACGGTCTTTGACTTGCGGTCCTTGATGGCCCTGGTGAAGAGTTTCTTGTCGATGACCACGCCCTCGAGTGACGGACCGGCCTTCAGTGAGGCATCCTTCACGTCCCCGGCCTTGTCACCGAAGATGGCTCTCAGCAGCTTCTCCTCTGGAGAGGGATCTGACTCACCCTTCGGGGTGATCTTGCCTATAAGTATGTCACCCGGTTTTATCTGGGCTCCTATCCGTATCAGTCCGTTCTCGTCGAGGTTCCTGGTAGCCTCCTCGCTGACATTTGGTATGTCAGAGGTCAGCTCCTCCATGCCGCGCTTGGTGTCACGCACCTCGAGAATATATTCGTCGATGTGTACCGAGGTGAAGATATCCTCCTGAACCACCTTTTCACTTATCACTATGGCGTCCTCGAAGTTGTATCCCTTCCACGGCATGAATGCCACCTTAAGGTTACGGCCGAGGGCCAGCTCGCCGTTCTTGGTTCCGTAGCCCTCCGTCAGCACCTGTCCCTTAACCACCTTCTCCCCTTTTCTGACGATAGGTACGAGGTTTATGGTTGTATTCTGGTTGGTTTTGTGATACTTGGGCAGCTCGTAACGCTTCACGTCGTCATCGAAGCTCACGAACTTCTCCTCGTCGCTTCTTATGTACCTTATGACTATCTCGTTGGCATCGACATACTCCACCACCCCGTCGCCCTCGGCGACGATGAGTATCCTGGAGTCCTTTATCACCTGTGCTTCAAGTCCTGTCCCCACTATCGGTGCCTCTGGCTTCACCAGAGGCACTGCCTGGCGCATCATGTTCGAGCCCATTAGTGCACGGTTGGCATCGTCATGCTCAAGGAAAGGTATCAGTGAGGCGGCGATGGAGGCTATCTGGTTGGGCGCCACGTCCATCATCTGCACTTTGGAGATCTCCTCGAAGGGATAGTCTGCCCCCAGCCTCGACTTGGCCCTCGGGTTGGTGAAGGTACCGTCGGTATTGAGAGGTGCGTTGGCCTGTGCCACGGTGAGGAACTCCTCATCCTCTGCGGTGAGCCACTTGACCTCCTCATTGTTCAGGTTGACCTTGCCTTCGCTGACATCACGGTAGGGCGTCTCTATGAAGCCCAGCTCGTTGATCCTGGCATAGACGCAGAGTGAGGATATGAGTCCGATGTTCGGACCCTCGGGAGTCTCTATCGGGCAGAGCCGTCCGTAATGGGTATAGTGCACGTCGCGCACCTCAAACCCTGCGCGCTCACGCGAGAGTCCGCCGGGACCCAGGGCTGAGAGACGGCGCTTGTGGGTCATCTCCGCCAGCGGGTTGGTCTGGTCCATGAACTGCGACAGCTGGTTGGTGCCAAAGAATGAGTTGATGACCGACGACAGTGTCTTGGAGTTGATGAGGTCAACGGGGGTGAAAACCTCATTGTCCCTCACGTTCATGCGCTCGCGAATGGTACGGGCCATACGTGCAAGACCCACGCTGAACTGTGCCGAGAGCTGCTCACCCACGGTACGTACCCTCCTGTTGCTGAGATGGTCTATATCGTCAACATCGGTTTTGGAGTTGATGAGCTCAATAAGATAACCGATGATGGCAATGATATCCTCCCTGGTCAGGATCTTGGTATCCATGTCTATGTCGAGGTTGAGCTTGCGGTTGATGCGGAACCGGCCCACACCGCCAAGGTCATACCTCTTGTCCGAGAAGAAGAGCTTGTCAATGACGTCACGGGCGGTAGCCTCATCCGGCGGCTCGGCATTGCGGAGCTGACGGTAGATGTATATTACCGCCTCCTTCTCGGAGTTGCAGGGGTCTTTCTGAAGCGTATTGTATATGATGGCAAAATCGGAGAGGCTCATATCCTCACGGTGAAGGAGGATCGATTTGGCCCCGGAGTCGACGATAAGGTCAACATGTTCATTTTCAATGACCGTCTCCCTGTCGAGGACCACCTCGTTACGTTCAATGGAGACAACCTCACCGGTATCCTCGTCAACGAAGTCCTCAACCCATGTACGGAGGACCCTGGCAGCAAGCTTGCGGCCGACGAGCTTCTTGATGTTTACCTTTGAGACCTTATGTTCCTCGGCGAGGTTGAAGATCTCAAGTATGTCCTTGTCACCCTCAAAGCCTATCGCCCTGAGGAGAGTGGTGACAGGAAGCTTCTTTTTCCTGTCAATGTAGGCGTACATCACATTGTTTATGTCGGTGGCAAACTCTATCCATGAGCCCTTGAAGGGGATTATTCGTGCAGAGTAGAGTTTGGTGCCGTTGGCATGGATGCTCTGGCCGAAGAAGACGCCGGGCGAACGGTGCAGCTGCGAGACTACCACTCTCTCAGCGCCGTTGATGACGAAGGTGCCGCGCTCGGTCATGTAAGGTATGACACCCAGGTATACATCCTGGATGACGGTATCAAAGTCTTCATGCTCGGGGTCTGTGCAGTAGAGCTTCAGCTTGGCCTTCAGCGGGACGCTGAAGGTGAGGCCCCTCTCAATGCACTCGTCTATGGTGTAACGCGGAGGGTCAATGGAATAGTCAAGAAACTCGAGCACAAAGTTATTCCTGGTATCGGTAATGGGGAAGTTCTCCATGAAGACCTGGTAAAGGCCCTCTTTCCTCCTGTTCTCGGGTGTTGTTCCGAGCTGAAAAAACTCGGAAAAAGATTTAAGCTGGATCTCAAGAAAGTCAGGATACTCAAGCTGCTCCTTCTTGGATGCGAAATTGATTCTTTCGATGTTTTTTGAGGACATTTACGGTAGGATTAAGTGAACTTATGAAAAATGACAAAAAGGCTTAGCTCCGCCTGGTGGCGGAACTAAACCTGTAAACCCGGTAATCAGGTATAACTTATTTAAGTTCAACTTCAGCTCCTGATTCTTCCAATGTTTTCTTAATGTTCTCAGCCTCTTCCTTTGATACACCCTCTTTCACGGGGCCGGGAGCGGCGTCAACTACTGCTTTGGCTTCTTTCAGGCCGAGTCCGGTGATATCCTTCACAAGCTTAACGATCTGAAGCTTCTGGCCACCTGCACTCTTGAGGATGACATCAAAACTGGTCTTCTCGGCTTCTGCCGGAGCACCGTCGCCGCCTGCTGCCGGAGCTGCTACTGCAACTGCTGCTGCTGCGGGCTCAATGCCATACTCATCTTTCAATATTTTTGCAAGCTCGTTAACCTCTTTCACGGTTAAGTTCACCAACTCTTCTGCAAATTTCTTAAGATCTGCCATTTCTATAGGAATTTTTAATTTGATTAACTAATGAATACTACTTTTTTGAGAGTGTCTCGAGGACACCATGAATTTTCGAACCACCCGACTGCAGTGCGGAGATGACGTTCTTCGCCGGCGACTGCAGAAGCATGATGATATCGCCTATCAGTTCCTCTCTCGACTTGAGTGCGGCGAGGGTCTCGATAAGGTTATCACCCGTATATACTGATTCTTCCACATATGCGCCCTTGATCAGGGGTTTCGGATGCGATTTACGGAACTCCCTGATCATCTTGGCAGGTGTGTTTCCGTTATTCGAGAACATTACAGCAGTTGAGCCTTTAAGCACGGGGATAAGTTCTCCCACTTCCAGGCCTGCCTGCTCCAGTGCTCTGCGGAGGAGGGTGTTTTTCACGACGACCAGTTTGATCTGGTTCTCGAAACACTTCCTGCGCAGGTTGCTGGTGTCAGCAGCATTGAGCTGTGCAGTGTCAGTCAGGTAAAAGTGGCTGTACTCCCTGAGGGTGTCAGCCAGACTGTTGATGATATCGGATTTCTCTTCTCTTCTCATAATCTCTCTGAATTTCTTTATCCGGTTAAACTTCAAGGCTCTTTGGATCAACCTTCAGTCCCGGACTCATGGTACTTGAAAGGAAGATGCTCCTTACATAGGTACCTTTTGCAGAGGCGGGTTTGAGCTTGTTGATCGTCGAGAGAAATTCCCTTGCGTTTTCAACGATCTTATGAGGTTCAAAGGATACTTTTCCGATGGAAGCATGTACTATACCGGCTTTGTCAACTTTAAAGTCGATTTTTCCCTGCTTTACCTCCTTAACAGCCTTGCCTATCTCCATGGTCACCGTTCCGCTTTTGGGGTTCGGCATCAGACCACGGGGACCCAGCAGGCGTCCCAACTGACCTATCTTACCCATTACTGAGGGCATGGTAATGATGACATCCACATCTGTCCAGCCGCCCTTGATCTTCTCAACCCACTCATCCAGTCCCACATGATCAGCGCCTGCCTCTTTTGCTTCAGCCTCCTTGTCAGGGGTGACCAGGGCAAGAACCCTGACCTCCTTGCCAGTGCCGTGAGGAAGGGAGACGACGCCGCGAACCATCTGGTTCGATTTGCGCGGGTCTATTCCCAGCCTTACGTCAATATCGACCGAGGCATCAAACTTTACAGTAGTGATATCTTTTACCAGTGCTGCCGCTTCCGACAAAGTATAGAGTTTGCCGTGCTCGAGTTTCTCGAGGACAAACTTCTGTTTCTTGGTAAGCTTAGCCATTTCTATTCACATAATTAGTTATTTACCCGGGAATGCACCTGTAACGGTGATACCCATACTCCTGGCGGTGCCTGCCACCATCTTCATCGCGGATTCGAGAGTGAAGCAGTTAAGATCCTGCATCTTATCCTCGGCTATAGTCTTTACCTGGTTCCATGATATGGCTGCCACCTTGGCGCGGTTGGGCTCAGCAGAGCCTTTCTTGGCCTTTGTGGCTTCCAGTATCTGGACTGCCACAGGGGGGGTCTTGGTGACAAAGTCAAACGACTTGTCGCTGTAGACGGTGATGATCACCGGTATAACCTTCCCTGCCTTGTCCTGGGTACGGGCATTGAACTGTTTGCAAAAATCCATGATATTCACACCCTTGGAGCCCAGTGCAGGGCCTACGGGTGGCGATGGATTGGCTGCTCCGCCTTTAATCTGTAATTTGATTAATCCAGCAACTTCTTTTGCCATAATTAAAAATTTGCATTGTTTATAGCGAGAGCATGACTGCCGCTTAAGGAAGCATTATAATTCACGGCTGTCAATTTCCTTATTTCCTCAACTTTCTTTCTCTACCTGCAGGAAGCTCAGCTCCAGCGGGGTCTTGCGTCCGAAGATCTTGACCATCACCTTGAGCTTGCGCTTCTCCTCATTGACCTCTTCAATAACACCTGTGAAGCTGTTGAAGGGTCCGTCTATTACTTTTACCGTCTCACCTATCACGAAGGGAACATTCAGCTCCTCTTCGCTGGCTGCCAGTTCATCCACCTTTCCGAGTATACGGTTGATCTCTGCCTTCCGTATGGGTGTCGGTTCACCCGACGATGTCCCGAGGAATCCGAGAACATTTGGTATGTTGCGAAGCACATGCGGCACCTCCCCCACCAGGGCGGCCTCCACTATGACATACCCCGGGAAGAAGGTACGCTCCTTGCTCACCTTTTTTCCGGCACGTATCTGGTAGACCTTTTCGGTGGGTATCAGCACCTGCGTGATGTAATCATGGAGCTTGAGGCGTTCTATCTCACTCTCGAGATATTCCTTCACCTTCTTCTCCTTGCCGCCTATAGCCCTGAGTACATACCACTTTTTGACATTCTCGCTCATCTGTGCCCGCTCCGTTTTCTTAATAGAGGAGGTTGTAAACAATCCCCATGATCTTGTCAAAGAAGAAGTCCATAGCCCAGATTACCAGTGCAAGGATGACAGAGGTGACAAGCACGAGGGTTGCGCTGGCCTGCAGTTCATGCCAGGTAGGCCAGGTTACCTTGTGCATCAGCTCGCTGTATGATTCTTTAAAATATGTTACTACCTTCATAGTTAAGACTCCGTTTTTGCACGGGAGGAGAGGCTCGAACTCCCGACACCTGGTTTTGGAGACCAGTGCTCTACCAACTGAGCTACACCCGTGTAAATTTCATAGGGTATCCGTACGCCTGCAGGCGTACGGATACCACCTGAAAATATATGTATATTAAAAGGCCTTAGTCGACAATCTCAACAACAGCACCGGCTCCAACCGTACGGCCGCCTTCGCGGATAGCGAAGCGGAGACCCTTGTTGATAGCCACCGGGTAGATGAGTTCAACGGTTATGGTTACGTTGTCACCCGGCATCACCATCTCTGTTCCCTCGGGGAGAGATATCTCACCGGTAATGTCAAGGGTACGGAGATAGAACTGCGGACGGTAGTGGTTGTGGAACGGAGTGTGGCGTCCGCCTTCCTCCTTCTTCAGCACGTAGACCTCAGCCTTGAACTTGGTGTGCGGTGTTATTGAACCCGGCTTGGCAAGAACGTGACCTCTCTTGATCTCCTTCTTGTCTACGCCGCGGAGCAGCAGACCGACGTTGTCACCTGCCTCACCCTGGTCGAGGATCTTGCGGAACATCTCAACACCGGTACAAACGGTCTTGCGTTTTTCCGAACCCAGTCCCACGATCTCAAGCTCGTCGCCGGTATGAACCATGCCGGTTTCGATACGGCCCGTAGCCACGGTACCGCGGCCGGTGATCGAGAAGATGTCTTCCACAGGCATGAGGAAGGGCTTCTCATTTTCACGCGGGGGAATAGGTATGTATTCGTCAACGGCATCCATCAGTTCCATGACCTTATCTTCCCACTTGGCTTCTCCGTTCATGGCACCGAGTGCAGAACCGCGGATGACCGGGGCATTGTCACCGTCGAACTTGTAGAAGCTGAGGAGATCGCGGATCTCCATCTCAACGAGGTCGATAAGCTCCTCGTCATCAACGGCGTCAACCTTGTTGATGAAGACAACGATCTTCGGAACGTTCACCTGGCGGGCGAGAAGGATATGCTCGCGTGTCTGGGGCATCGGGCCGTCAGTGGCGGCTACAACGATGATGGCGCCGTCCATCTGGGCAGCACCCGTAACCATGTTCTTCACATAGTCAGCGTGACCCGGACAGTCAACGTGGGCATAATGACGGTTTGCCGTTGAATATTCAACGTGCGCTGTGTTGATCGTAATACCCCTTTCCTTTTCCTCGGGAGCATTGTCGATCGAATCAAAGTCCCTGATTTCAGAGAGACCCTTCTTGGCGAGAACCATCGTAATAGCAGCCGTCAGGGTGGTCTTGCCGTGGTCGACGTGACCGATCGTACCGATATTTACGTGTGGCTTCGACCTGTCAAATTTTTCTTTTGCCATAACTAAAAGCTTATTAATTTAAATTTACATCCAAAGTCTGTTTTGAGCCGATGATGAGAGTTGAACTCATGACCCCTTCCTTACCAAGGAAGTGCTCTACCCCTGAGCTACATCGGCATAATGAGCGGGAGACGGAATTCGAATCCGCGACCCTTAGCTTGGAAGGCTAATGCTCTACCAGCTGAGCTACTCCCGCTTATATCGTTAACCGGCACGTCCCTGCCCGGGGGAGAGTGCATTGATGCTCACTGTCGAGAGTGGGGAGAGCAGGATTCGAACCTACGAAGTCTTCAGACAACAGATTTACAGTCTGCCCCAGTTGGCCACTTTGGTATCTCCCCTTCTCAACAGCGCATGCCTGGTTAGACATACACATTCTCATCACTGAATGAGCCGATGAAGGGATTCGAACCCCCGACCTGCAGATTACAAATCAGCTGCTCTGGCCAACTGAGCTACATCGGCATTCGAAAGAACGTCAGATCAATGAGGAAATACCCTCAAAAATCGGTTTGCAAATGTAGGAATTTTAATTTCAAATGTCAAAATAATATAAAGATTTTTTGCCGCAGATCGATTAAACCCCGCGCAGCTTATTCTTCTGTTTGACTATCTGCCGCTTAAGGGCTGCGACGACGAGGTCAGTAGCCTCCTCAAAGCTTTTGCTCTGCTTGCGCGCAAAAAGAGGGCCTCCCGGATACTCCACCTTGATCTCCGCAACCTTGTTTTCCCTCTCATCATCATGGTCCAGCCTCAGAAACACTTCCGCACTGACAATATCATCACCTACAAGTGCCAGCTTGTTCATCTTCTGCGTTACAAAGTCCAGCAACTTCTTGTCAGCGTCGAACCTGACTGAATGAATCTGAATGTTCATGATAGTTCCTCCTGTTTTTTATTGTTTGTTAAGCTCTGGGATGAGCCTTATTATATACTTTTTTGAGCTGTTCGAAGGTATTGTGGGTGTAGACCTGCGTTGCCGAAAGACTGGCATGCCCCAGCAACTCCTTGATTGAATTGAGGTCAGCACCGTGGTTGAGCATGTGCGTGGCAAAGGTGTGTCTCAGTACGTGCGGACTCTTTTTCTCTACCGTGGTCACCATGGCAAGATACCTTCTTACAATATTGTAAACAGCCTTGTCATACATTTTGTTCCCCCTTGCGGTGACAAAGAACCAGTTGCCGTCAGGCAGCGCCTCCCGTCTTGCTGCGATATATGTTCCCAGTGATTTTATGAAGCTGCCCGCCAGGGGTATTACCCTCTGCTTTCCGCGTTTTCCCGTCACCCTTACCTGCCCTGATGAGAGATCAACATCCTCATCGCGCAGACCTATCAGTTCCGACCGCCTCATGCCTGTAAGATACAAAAATTCCACAATCGTGCGGTCACGTATGCCTGAAAAATCATTGCCAAACTTAAAATCGTCAAGCAGCCTGTCAAGTGCCTCTTCAGCAACGAACACGGGTAACTGACGTGGCTTCCGCGGAAGCTTGAGGGCCGACATCGGATCGGCACTGCTCATGCCGTGACGGCGCAGGTAACGGAAGAAAGCCCTCAGGGCTGACATCTTCCTGTGCACACTGCCCGCAGCATAACCCTCCTCCAGGAGTGACACCATCCAGCCCCTTACGGCTGCCGGGGTGACAGAATCATCACCCATCCCGGGATGATTCTCCCCGAGCCAGCAAAAAAACTGATCAAGGTCGTTCTGGTATGAAGCAACGGTATGCGGAGAATAGCGCTTCTCGGTACGTATGTATTGCAGGAACGATTCCTTTCTCTCCATCAAAGGAACCTTTTGATGTTATTTACTGATGACCTGACAGACGGCAGCGGAACTACTCCTCCTCCTGCTGCAGCTGCTGAACATAGATGGCCTTCTTTATCTCTTCCCTGCGGCGGACCGAGGGTTTGATGAAAGCCTGGCGCGACCTGAGCTCACGGATAACACCCGTCTTTTCAAACTTCCTCTTGAATTTCTTCAGGGCCCTGTCAATGTTCTCGCCTTCTTTTACCGGTACTATAATCATAATTTAACTTTAGTGTTAAAAACGAGCCGCAAAATTAATATCTATTCAAATCATTTCAAAACTTTTGACAAAATAAATTCATAACCCTCCCCGGTGACCCCTTCCGGGGGTCTTACATAAGGTGCAAGTCGCTCAGCCTGCCGGGGCGATATGACTTTCTCCTCAACCAGGACGCCAAGGGTAAGGGGTGCCTCTGACAGCGACCTGTATGCTGTTATAAGCCTTGCCGTCTCGTGTCCTACATACGGATGGCGGGCCAGGGAGCCGAAGGAGACGCTGTCGAGCAGCAGCGGCCTGACCGCCTCAAAGGTGAGCGTTACTCTTCCTGACAGCTGCCTGACAACCGTGCTGTCCATGCCGTAGACCTCGCCCAGCTGCTCCCTGTCCACAAAACCTCCGAGAAGGGCGCGGTATCTGATTATCCGCTCCGAGAGCACCGGACCTATGCCAGGCAGCTGTTCGAGCTCCGCGGCGGTGCTGCTGTTGAGATCAATCATCGGCCTCCTGCTGCCTGCTTCAGGGACAGCATATCCTGTACCTGACAGATCTTTCGTGCTGCGATTACTCCCGGCCCGGTTGGTGGCAGAACTGTTTCCGGCACCTGAGGCACCCTCCTCATAACCTGATGCCCTGATATCGCCTCTGCCGGGATAACTGTCAGCCCTGTCTGATGATGCAGGATACCGGCTGCCGGGATAACTGTCAGCCCTGCCGGGGGAGGAAGTATACCGGCTGCCGGGATACCGGTCACTGCTTTCCGGAAGAGTGCGGCTCTCTTCCGCCACCGCCTCCAACGTCTCTCTGCCTCCGGTGATTACAATATACGGTATAAGCCGTGCGGCCGCAGCCGAGTCGATGCCGTAAACCCTTCGTATATCCCCGGGGCGGCGGAACCGGGCCCCGCTGTTCCGGTAGCTGACAAGGGTGGCAGCCTGACGCCCTGTCAGGCCTAGTTGCAAAAGCTCATCATACGATGCACTGTTGGGATCGAAGCTGAAGGGCTCCGGCAGGCTCCTCTCCGCATCGGCTCCTCCGGACTCTGTGACGGCCTCACGCATCTCATCACTCACCTCACCCCTGTCCGGCACCCGGAAGGCAAGAAACCTTACGGCCAGCAACACTATAAGCATGACCGACAGCAGGTATGTACCCCTCCTCTCCCGCCGGTCATGGCCAAGCAACCCGGCAACCGTCGTTCTGAATGACTTCACCCGTGATACAGCAAGAACAGGGGAAATATAGGCAAAAAACTGAAATCAGTCAAGGGCCAGGAGATTTTCGATCTGCGGATTGGGATGTGCAATCTGGGATATGCGATGTGCATGAAATCGACAATCCTAGAAGGGATATCCTATTCCGATGACTATCGAGACATCATCCTGGGTGTTGAAAGGCCTGTTGAGGGGTATCCATTTTGATCCTTCGGAGTACTGGGGGTCACGCAGCTTAAGGCCCAGGTCTGTTCGCAGCAGCAGGAACTTGAGGTCAAACCTCAGTCCGAAGCCTGTTCCCACGGCTATCTCGTCAGTGAAGGTATTTAACCTGAACCGGCTCCCGGGCCTGTCATCATCCTGCCTGACAGTCCAGATATTACCCGCATCAAGAAAGAGTGCGCCCTCAAGTATCCAGAAGAGCTTGAAACGGTATTCGGCATTGGCCACCAGCTTCATGTCAGCCGTCTGGTTTATGAACGGGCTATCGGGAATCACATAGGATCCCGGTCCCAGTGCCCTTACCACCCATGCCCTGATATCATTGGCGCCGCCGCCGAAATACTGCTCCTCGAAGGGCATCGCTTCCGAATTGCCGTACGGCAATCCCACACCTGCAAAAAACCTGCACACAAAGCTGCTCTGCTCATTGATCCTCAGATGGTAGCTGGCATCGGCCTCGCCTTTCAGGAATTGTGCGAAGGGCTGGCGGAAGAGGTGATAGGTGCCATCCTCCTGCGGGTCGGCACCGACAGCCACGTAGCCCAGGTTCAGGAGGTTGCCTGCCGCATCGAAGCCCAGCCTGATATTCCAGTAATCCCTGGATTTCTTGATTATCTGGTTGTTGAATACAAAGTCGAACCTCCCGCCCATAATGGTGACATCACGGTATGAGTATGCCAGGTATGACATCTCATCAATGACAGCCTGAAACTCCGGATCCACATAGTGCAGCTTCACGACATTGAAGGAGAGAGGGTTCAGGTTGAACCTGGTGAACTTGTTGCCGCTCCAGTTGTATCCCAGTGAAATGTTGGCCACCGAACGTGCATAGATAGGCAGCTTCTGATAGTTGAATCCGGCCTGGACAACCGTCCCGGGATCATGCTTGCGGATAAAGTTCTCTCCTCCCTGGAACGGGCTCAGGAACTTGGGCAGCCTGAGGCTGGCCTCGATGCCGTACTGCTCGGTATTCTTGAAACCTTTTACATCTTCGGTGAGAGTCTCATAGGCTCCCTTCAGCTTCATGCTGAACAGCTCTGCACCGCGGAAGAGGCTCTTGTTCTGATAAACAAGGTTCACCGCCCCTCCCAGGTTGCCTCCGGAGTGAGTGCCCTCAAGCTCTATGCTGAACGACTGCCTCTGCATGGGGGTCATCTGTATGATACAGTCGAGCGCTCCTTCGTCGCGCCACCCTGCCGTCACTCTTCCGGCATCACTGAATGAGATGTTCACCAGCCTGTGGTTTTTAAGATCGGCCAGGTGAGCCTCGGTCTGCTCGGTATTGGTGACACTGAAGAGGGTGCCGGGCAGCACGTATATCGACTGTATTATAACCTCATGCTTGACCATGCTCCTTCCCGGTGGCTCAATGAAATAAATGCCTCTGTGGAAAGTCGTATCAAACGACATGGTATAGCGCTCTCCTTCTGTAAGCGCCAGCCTCGGGTCAAAGGAGGGATAGACGTACACATCACGGACACGGTACATTCTGTGGTTGGTGTAGGATGGTCGTCCGCGGCTGTCGGTCGTCGAGCGGGGGGTGACAACATAGTTTACTATTACCTGGTGGCTCATCAGCGCACTGTCGATCCGGAAATAGATATTCTCCGTCGAGAAGGTATAGAATCCGATGTCCCTGACAAACCGCTCCAGTCTCTGCCTCTCCTTCTGCAACAGGTCTACATCATAGAGCATACCCCTTTCGATGAGGCAGTTGACAGTATCGCTCAGCACCAGACCCTGTAAGAGCGTATCCTGGATTTCATATTTTATGTCCTTGATGGTATAGGGACGGCCAGGCTCTATCATATATATTACCTCCGCCTCCTTTCCCTTTGTCTTTATGCTGTCGGCCACCCCGGCATTGAAGAAACCCTTGGAGCGCAGATAGCTTTCAAGCTGTCCTGCCGACCTCTCCGCCGCAACGGGGTCGAATATCACGGGTTCTTCACCAATGCGTCTCAACCAGCCGTGAGGCCACTTCTCCTTTTCCAGGTTTGAAAAGTTATGAAGCCCCAGATAAAACCGCACTCCGAGGATCTTCTTGTTGGGCTGCTGCCTGATATAGGGTTTCAGGGCACGCTTGTCAACCCTGGCAGGCAGCGGATCAGCCTGTTCCTGCAGTTGCAGCTCACTTCGACTGAGAAGCATCTCACCGGCCGGAACATATTTTGTGGGATTGCATGAGGCAGCCGTTAAAATTACGCCCGTCAGCATAAGGAGTTTGGGCAGGGTAATTTTTATATTTGTCCTCTGATGATCCACCTTAACGGGAAGAATAGCGAAAGCAAATATACCATTATAAACATTATCTTCAATTACTGAACAATGCCCGCGACAATCACCAGGAGACATGTAAAGATGATAATCTCGCTCCAGAAGCGCAAGGTGAGGGAGGAGAACGCGATGTTTGTCATTGAAGGCGACAAGCTGGTCCGCGAGTACATCATGGCAGGCAACAGGGTGGCGCTGCTGGCCTGCAAGCCTGAGTGGATAGACGGAGAGCCGGAGGCTGTCACTGCCGGCGCCGATGAGATAGTGACCGTCAGTTACGATGACCTGAGGCGTATAAGCTCGCTGAGAACTCCGCACAATGTGCTGGCTCTGGCCCCCATGACGGTGCGACGCTGGTCAGATGACCTCACGGCGGGAAAGCTGACCCTGGCCCTGGAGTGCGTGCAGGATCCCGGCAACCTTGGAACCATCATCCGTATCGCAGCCTGGTTCGGCATCGGAAACATCATCTGCTCACCTGACAGCGTCGACTCCTACAATCCCAAGGTGATACAGGCTACCATGGGTGCCTTCATGCACGTCAGCGTATGGTACCGGCCGCTTGAAGAACTGCTGGGAAAGGCAGTGGACAAAGGCATCAAGGTTTTCGGCGCCACCACCGGCGGCAGCAGTATCTATGAAAGCCCTCTCGGCAGCGAGGGTATCATCCTTCTCGGCAATGAGTCAAAGGGCATCTCAGATGATCTGTTGAGGCATGTCACCGAGCGAATTGCCATCCCCGGACCCGACCGGCCCATGGCAGGACTGGAGTCGCTGAACGTCAGCATGGCCGCTGCCATTATCTGCTCAGAATTTGCCAGACGAAGATAGGAGATGTGCGATTTGCGATGTTCGATTTGCGAT
>CAYPKP010000003.1:45053-66762 GCA_964411345.1 uncultured Rikenella sp.
CGATTGGCGATTGCCGTCCCGACATTTCATGTGCGGGATTGAGTCTCCTCCTCATTAAAACTGCCCACCGGGCATTTTTTTACGGTCGGCCCCCGATTGCCTGAGCCGCAAGCATCCCGTCGACGGCCGACGAGACTATGCCGCCGGCATAACCCGATCCTTCGCCGGCAGGATACAGGCCTTTTATGTTGACCGCATTGAGCAATGCCGGATCACGAACAATCCTGACCGGCGAGGAGGTGCGCGACTCAACCGCTGCCACCAGCGCCTCGTTGGTGACATACCCTTTCATCCTCCTGCCGAATTCTGCAAGTCCGTGCCGCAGCCTTCCGACGAGCTGTTCCGGCATCCACTCATGAAGGGGCGAAGGTGTCACTCCCGGAAAGTAGGATGATGCCGGAAGCGTTGCAGAGGCTTTCCCTTCGATAAAGTCAGCCAGCCTCTGTGCCGGGGCGCGCTGTGTCATGCCTCCCTCCTTCCACGCCATTGCTTCAAGGTATGCCTGGTACTCTATCCCTGCCAGGGGTCCGCTGCCAAAGCCAATCGCATCTTCCTCGCTTATCCCGGTCACTATGCCGCTGTTGGCCCACCGGGAGTTACGGCCCGAGGGCGACATGCCGTTCACCACCACCTCGCCCGGCGAGGTTGCCGACGGCACCATGAATCCTCCCGGGCACATGCAGAACGACCATACACCGCGGCCATCCGGCGACTGCACCGCCAGGTTGTACGCCGCAGCAGGGAGGAAGTCACCCCGCGGCCTGCCGTGATACTGTATCCTGTCAATCAGCTCCTGCGGGTGTTCCGCCCTCACACCCATGGCAAATGGCTTGAACTCCAGCTGGACTCCTGCCGCCTGCAGGATGCCGGACATATCCCTTGCCGAGTGACCCGTTGCCATTATCAGGTCAGAGGCCCTGATCACCTCGCTGCCGTTGACCACCACCCCCCTGAAGCTTCCCCTCTCAATCAACAGATCAGTGATCCTGCTGCCGAAGAGAACCTCGCCTCCCGCATCGGTGATGCTCTTCCGAATGGCTGTTATGATGCCCGGAAGCCTGTCTGTGCCGAGATGAGGGTGAGCTTCGTAGAGAATTGCCGGGTCAGCGCCGTGAAGCACCAGCAGCTCGAGCACCCGGCGGTTGTCGCCTCTCTTTTTTGATCTTGTGTATAGCTTGCCGTCGGAGAAGGTCCCGGCACCGCCCTCGCCGAAGCAGTAATTTGAATCGGGGTTGACAATGTGCTTTCGGCTGATGGCTGCCACATCCCTCTTCCTTTCACTGACAGCCCGGCCCCGTTCAAGTATCACAGGTTTAAATCCCAGCTCTATAAGCCGCAATGCAGCGAAAAGTCCGGCCGGCCCGGCGCCGGCAATGAGTACCTCTGATGACCGGGTTACATCTTTGACATTGAGAGGCTCAATCTCCGGCACCGGCTCATCAGCTGCCATGACCTGCACAGTCAGGCTGACCTTTATGACAGGCTTGCGGGCATCAACGGAACGCCTCGTCACACGGTACGAGAAGTCGCTGTGCCCAACCTTCCTCGCCAGGAACCTTTTCAGGGCCTCCTCGTCGAAGGCTGTCTCCGGAGGCAGCACCAGGGCGTACTCCTGAGGCATGGCTATTCAAAATGGAAAGAAAGAACCCACATCTGCGACCTGAGTGAACTGATCGAATTGGCATAGTCAGGATAGCCCGGTGCCGGCTCATGCACCAGCACGTCACGCAGCCCGTTTGACATCTTTGCTTCAATGGTGAGTTTGAAATAGGGAAGGTAGAAGTCGATGCCGGCACCCACCTCATAGTAGAGGTCAGCTCTTTTAAGCCTCAGATAGACAGGCCTATCCTCATCATACTCCTTCTTCCCCGCGAGGTCATACCTGAAGTTCAATCCGCCTATCAGGTAGGGCCGCGAGTTGTTAAGCCTCATCCCCTTTGCCTTCAGCAGAAGGGGAAATTCCAGGAATGATGATTCCAGCACCTGGGGCTCGCCATACTTTTTTACCAGTCGGACGTCAGATGAGTCGTAGTAGGAGTAGAAATTAATGTTCCTCTGCCCGAAGGAGACTCCCGGAAGGAACCGGATATCAAGATATGTTGCCGGCCTGAAATCCGTTACGATCTGTATATTGATCCCCGGCTTGACGGCCATAACCTCTGCCTTTAAAATTTCCCCGTCATTCGTCAGAAATTCATCAGCCATCACTACCCTGAAGTCCATGGCATTCATCCCCATGCTGAAGCCGAAATGCAGAAGCCTCTCGTCATAGTTCGAATCATTCTTTGGCTTCGCCTTCTGCGCCGTCAGCAAGACCGGGATCAGAAGAAAAAAGAGTATGGTAATTTTCCTGTGCACTGTAATGAAGGGTCCTAATTAATATTAACGGAAATAATTGGAATTATTGTGCCCAAAATATTTAGGTTCTGAAACCATGGTAAATACTCACTATGCCGCCGGTCATGCGCTTCTGGCTCACCTTTTCGAATCCTGCCTCACAGAGCAGTTCCAGGAAAGCCTCATTGTCAGGAAATGTTGTCACCGACTCTGGCAGGTAGGAATATGCGCCGGGGTCACCGGAGACTCTCCTTCCAATCCGCGGAAGGATTCTTCTGAAGTAGAACCCGTATATCTGCTTCATCGGGAACCATGAAGGCTTTGAGAACTCGAGCACCATTACCATTCCTCCGGGCCTGAGCACCCTGTGCATCTCGCGGAGCCCTGCGACAGTATCCTCAAAGTTGCGTACCCCGAAGGCTGACATCGCCACGTCAAAAGTGCCATCACTGAAATCCATGGAGAGCGAATCCCCGCTTAGCATCTCTATCCTGCCTGCCAGTCCCAGCTTCTCCACCTTCCTCCGACCAATGGCAAGCATTTCGTTGCTTATATCGATCCCCGTGATTTTTTCCGGATGGAGTCTCATGGCAGCGATGGCGAGATCACCGGTGCCTGTCGCCACATCAAGGATATGCGAAGGGGTAACATGACGGCCTATCAGGCTTATTGCCCTTCGCCTCCAGTGCCTGTCGGTGCCCAGTGAAAGGACCCTGTTTAAAAGGTCATAGTGAGGGGATATGGAATCGAACATAGCCTCTACCTCATGCCTCGGACTTCTCCTCAGATGATCATTTTCCTGCATCATTTTTCTGTTGCGGGCCAAAGATACCCCTAATATTTTTACATTTACGGGATGGAATCAGATATCATATGAGAAAGACAGTACTTATCACGGGTGCCACCTCAGGCATCGGCAGGGCTGCAGCGGAGAGATTTGCAGAAGCATCATACAGGATAATTGTTACCGGCAGGCGGAAGGAGAGGCTCGACGAGCTGGCCGGGGAGCTTGCTGCCAGGTACGGAGTTGAGATCCTGCCCCTTGTCTTTGATGTACGCAGCAAGGTAGAGACGGAAAAGCATCTTCTCAACCTTCCCGCTGAATGGCGAGACGTTGATATTCTCATCAACAATGCGGGACTGGCGGTGGGTCTGGCCCATATCGACGAGGGTGATACCGACGACTGGGACCGGATGATAGACACCAATGTCAAGGGGCTGCTCTATGTCACCAGGGCTGTTGCTCCGGGCATGGTAAGGAGAGCTTCAGGTCACATCATTAATATTGCATCCATAGCAGGCAAGGAGGTATATGAGAACGGAGGGGTCTACTGTGCCTCGAAGCATGCCGTTGATGCCCTCTCCAGGGCCATGCGCATTGATCTCCTGAAGCACGGCATCAAGGTTACTAACATAGCCCCGGGTATGGCCGAGACGGAGTTCTCGCTTGTTCGCTTCAAGGGCGACAGCGACCGGGCAGCATCAGTCTATGAGGGGATAGATGCACTCAGGGCGGAGGATATCGCTGATGTGATCTTCTACTGTGCAACCCTTCCGGAACATGTTTGCATCAATGACCTGGTAATAACCCCCACCAGCCAGGCAAACGCAACAAACAGTGTCAGGAAGAAGCAGTAATTATCAGTTGGCAGTCCACAGCCAGCAGTTTGAGCCTCCGACGGAGGAGGATCAATCCCGGCCACGAAGTGAGTCGGGACGGCAGTTTGCAGTCTTCAGTCTTCAGTCGGCAGTCGGCAGTTGGCAGTCTTCAGTGGGCAGTTTGAGGCAACGACAAAGGCAGAGACTCAATCCCGCACATGAAATGTCGGGACGACAGCCGGCAGTTTGAGCCTCCGACGGAGGAGAAGTGCCGCACATGAAATGTCCGGGACGCCAATCGCAAATCACAACCCGAATATCTCATATAGCCATAAATCGAACATCCCAATTCACTAATCGCAAATCGCAAATCCTTATGTACGACCACAAATATCTGCATGAATTCACCACCGGCCTCTTCATGAGAGCAGGATGCAGCCGTGACGATGCCGCGGCCGTTGCCAATGTACTAATAGCCGCAGAGCTGCGAGGCCACTCCTCTCACGGCATGATAAGGGTGAAGGAATACTATGAGCTCTGGAAGAGCGGCAGGGTGAATGTAACTCCCGACGTGAAGGTGGTTCACGAGACACCGTCGACGGCGGTTGTTGACGGCGACAGCTGCTTCGGCATGGTGGCCGGCGTCAGGTCGATGCGTCTGGCAATTGAAAAGGCCACCGCCACCGGAACGGGCTGGGTGGCAACACGCAACTCGAACCACTTTGGCATCGCCGGCTATTATGCCATGATGGCCCTCGAACATGACATGGTTGGCATCTGTGTCACCAACGCCAACCCGCTGGTTGTCCCAACCTGGTCTGTCAGCCGCTATCTCGGCACCAATCCGCTGGCGGTGGCAGTGCCGGCGCTGAATGAGCCTCCCTTCGTTGCCGACTTCGCCACCACTCCGATCGCCCGCGGCAAGCTGGCGGTGGCGGAGAAGAAGGGCGAGAGTGTGCCGCTGGGATTCGTCCAGGATGCCGAGGGCAACCCTTCGGATGACCCGGGCATACTTCGTCGCGGCGGCGGCATGCTCACTCTGGGTGGCGACCGCGAGCACGGCAGCCACAAAGGCTACTGTATGACCGCCGTCGTTGATATCTTCAGCTCACTCTTCAGCGGCGCCAACTTCGGACCCTTTGTACCTCCCAGCGTGGCTTACCTGCCCGTGCCTGAGAACCAGCCGGGCAAAGGCACGGGCCACTTCTTCGGTGCCATGCGCATAGACGCCTTCAGGCCTGCTGAAGAATTCAAGGCCTCAATGGATGCCTGGATCCAGACCTTCCGCAATGCCAAACCGTCCCAGGGAGAGACGAGGGTGCTGATACCCGGCGATCCTGAACGTGAGGCCGAAGCGCACAACAGGAAAACCGGCATAACCCTGGTACCGTCTGTCATCGAAGATCTGAAAGCCATTGCTGCAGAACAGAATATGAACTTCAGGGAAGGTTAACAGGGGATAAGGTATATTTCATGTGCCGGCCCGGGCTACCGACTGAAGATTCCTCCCCTGCTGTCAGGCTGCCTGCTGAATTGACACAACGGGTCATTTTCCGACGCCAGCTCCCCATTGCCTGCATACTGTTGCCTTACAGAGCAAATCCCTGTCTCCTTATCACCTCCAGGTATCTGGCAGAGAAGTGTTCATTGTCTGCTTTCCTGTAGCGCACGTCGGTGAATACCTGAGCCAGCGTCTGCTTGCCGTTTTCGGCAATGAACTGCAGTGAATCCTCCCTCAACTCCCTGGCCCTGTAGAGATCATCGATCATTTCCGGTGTAAAGTCGTGATATGTTTCATGATGTACCACCGCCTCCTGCGGGAGCCTGTCAGGCTGCTCAGGAACCTCCGCCGGCCACCCCATGGTCACCGTCGCCACAGGCACCACCCCGGAAGGCAGCTCCAGAACTTCAATTATCTGACCGGCATTGTAGGTTGCCGTACCCAGGTAGCATATCCCAAGCCCCTCCTCCTCGGCAGCGTTGCATACCGTCTGCGCCACGATCAGGGCATCAATGGCCGCGGTCATGAAAGAGAGGAAGTTGTCATAGCCGGGCTCGGCATCCCGCTGCCGGCACCACTTGTTGAACCGGTTGAAGTCGGCACAGAAGGTGAGCACCACCGGCGCCTCCGTTACCATCGGCTGATTGAAATGGGCAGGCGCCAGTTTCCTCTTCATCTCAGGGTCACGGGTCACAATAATGCTGTATACCTGCATGTTGCCCGTGGTGGAACTCCTGGTTCCCGCCGTCAGAATACGATCAAGAAGTGCGTCGTCAATATCTCTCCCTTCATACTTCCTGATGGTCCTCCTGGTTAAATAGGTGCTGTTCATTTCTATGGAATTGCATTTCTGTTTCTATGGCCGAAGAGAACCCGCATGAGATCCGCTGATCAAATCCTGTCCTGAGTTCCTGGTCACGCAAGTTATAGTTTTTTTACCCGGGCAAAATAATTAAATAACGTTAAAAAATAATTTGACAAATATTCTTATCTTAACTTAGTCTTCATAAATAACTAATCTAAACTTTTATATATGAAAAAAATTCTGACTCTTATTCTCCTGCTGGCTCTGGCGGGTACGTGCAGCCTGTGGGCACAGAGGAGAGAAAGCAAAAAGGAAACAAAGGGATCTGAGACACAGGTCAAACCTTCAGTATCCTCTTCACTCTTCAGCGGCATCAGCTTCAGGTCGGTAGGGCCGGCATGGGCTTCGGGACGCATTGCTGATCTGGCCGTGAATCCGGATAATCACTCCGAGATCTATGCTGCAATAGCCTCGGGCAATATCTGGAAGAGTGAAAACAACGGCACCACCTGGAAGCCGATATTCGACAAATACGGGGCTTACGCCATAGGGTGCATAGTCATTGATCCCAACAACCATCATGTTGTATGGGCAGGCACTGGAGAGAACAACCACCAGCGTGCCCTCGGCTGGGGCGACGGTGTTTACCGCTCCGATGACGGCGGCGCCAGCTGGAAGAACATGGGACTGAAGGAGTCGCGCCAGATAGGAGGCATAGCCATCGATCCCCGCAACAGTGACGTCGTTTATGTTGCCGCCGAAGGATCGGCATGGGGACCGGGTGGCGACAGGGGACTGTACAAAACCATCGACGGCGGCAGGAACTGGGAAAAGATACTCAACATAAGTGAGCACACGGGTGTCAACAACGTAGTGCTTGACCCGCGTAACCCTGATGTGATCTATGCCACCAGCGAACAGCGGCGCAGGCACGTGGGGATGAAGATCAGCGGCGGCCCGGAGTCGGCGGTATATAAATCGACCGACGGAGGCCTGACCTTTGAAAAAATAATGAAAGGACTCCCCTCGGGTGACATCGGGGGCATGGGCATTGCCATCTCACCTGCCTGCCCCGACGTGCTTTATCTCATCGTTGAGGCCCAGGGTGAGTCCGGAGGTTTTTTCAGGACTGAGAACAGGGGCGCCTCATGGCAGAAGATGAACTCCTACCATGCCAGCGGGCAGTATTACAACAAGATCATTGCCGACCCGGTGGACGTTGACAGGGTCTTCAGCCTTGACACCTACACCATGGTCACCGTTGACGGCGGCAAGACATTCTCACGTCTTAGCAACGACGGACGGCACGTTGATGATCACGCCATGTGGATTGACCCAGACAACACGGATCATTTCTACATCGGTGGCGACGGCGGCATCTATGAGACCTGGGATAACGGCACCACCTTCATCTTCAAGTCGAACCTGCCCGTCACACAGTTCTACAGGGTGGCCGTTGACAACTCATACCCCTTCTATTACATCTACGGAGGTACTCAGGACAACAACTCGATGGGAGGACCTTCTGCCAGCACGGGCGACGGGGTTGTCAATGACGACTGGTTTGTCACCCAGGGCGGTGACGGCTTCTGGGTGGCAATAGACCCTGTCGATCCAAACATTGTGTACACCGAGTCGCAGTACGGCAACGCCTCCCGCTATGACCGGAAGAGCGGACAGAGAATAAGCATCAAGCCCTATCCGGGCGAGGGAGAGCTTACATACCGCTGGAACTGGGACACCCCCATCCTGATAAGTCCCTCCGACCACAAGCGTATCTACATGGCTGCCAACTTCCTCTTCCGCAGCGACGACCAGGGAAGCAACTGGACAAAGATATCGCCCGACCTCACCAGGAACGAAGACCGGGACAAATTCAAGATAATGGACAGGTACTGGCCGGCCGACGCCGTGGCCAGGCACAGGTCAACCTCACTGTGGGGAACCATTGTATCACTTGCCGAATCGAAGGTGCAGAAGGACCTGGTCTATACGGGCAGTGACGACGGACAGATATCGGTAACTGAAGACGGCGGAGCAAACTGGAGAATGATAAAGAGTTTCCCGGGAGTGCCCGAATACACCTACGTCAGCGATATTCTTCCCGACAAATTCAAGGCTGATGTAGTCTACGCAACCTTCAACAACCACAAGCGTGACGATTTCAAGCCTTACGTGCTCAGAAGCAACGACAGGGGCCGCAGCTGGGTCTCCATCAGCGCCAACCTGCCTGCCGTGGGACCGGTACATACCATCGAGCAGGATCATATCAATCCTGACCTGCTCTTCCTCGGCACCGAATTCAGCTTCTTCATCTCCTTTGACGGAGGGACAAGCTGGACAGAGTTCAAGAAGGGACTGCCGACGATTGCCGTGCGGGATATTGCCATCCAGGAGCGTGAGAATGACCTCGTCATAGCCACTTTCGGAAGGGGATTCTACGTTATCGATGACTACACTCCGCTGCGCAATTACAGTAAGGATATCATTGGCAAGCCAGGTTATATCTTCCCGGTCAGGGATGCCAAAATGTTTGTCCAGACCAGCAATTTTGACCAGCAGGGAGCCATGTACTACCTTGCTGACAATCCTCCGTACGGGGCTACCATCACATATTATGTAGATACCGTTCCCAAAACAGACAGTGATATAAGAAAGGAGAAGGAGAAGAAGCTGGTTGAGAAGGGAGAGTATATTCCCCAGCCTACAGCCAGGGAACTCAGCATCGAGGAGAGGGAGATCAGACCTTACCTAATCTTTACCATTACGGACGATGAGGGGAATGTCATCAACAAGCTTTACAAGTCTGCCTCCAAGGGTGTCAACCGCATAACCTGGAACTTCACTTACGCCGGCTATCAGCCTGTCAGGCCGACAGAGAAATTTACCCCCGTCTCCGGCAGCGGCGGTCGCAGCAGGTGGGGTGGCGGCGGCATTGCAGTGATGCCCGGCAGGTATTTCGTCTCCATGGCCATGTATGCCAAGGGTGAGGTGAAAGAACTTGCCGGCCCTGAGCCGTTTGTCTGCCAGCCCCTTGACATCGTCACCATGCCTGCCACCAACCCGGAGGCCAGGGAGAGATGGCTGAAGGAGGTTACCGCTTTCGCCAGGACAGCTTACGGAGCCATATCCTATGCGTCAGAGCTTGAGAGCAGGATTAACACCATTATGCAGACCATCCATCAGACGCCTGAGGCACCTGCATCGCTCATGCAGGAGGCTGCCGCCCTCAATGAGGAGATGGCTGAGATCGGTTATCTCATCAGGGGTATCTCAGTAGGTGCCAGCACCGAGGAGACGCCGCCTTCACCCGTATCGCTCTCAGCACGGCTCTCAGCCATGTCGAGGTCGCTCTACGGCAACACCGGCGACATTTCGGGCATCTCCGATCAGCAGTTCAGAATCCTCAAGAAAGAGTTCCCCGTGCTGCTAGAGAGGATTCAGAAAGCAGGACAGGCCATTGACGGTCTGAATGCGAAGCTGGACGGGATAAATGCCCCCTGGACATCGGGCAGGATACCGAAGCTGTAGGAGGAATTGCGATTTGCGAATTGCGAATTGCGGTTAAACGCTTACATTGAATAAAAAACGCCCCCGGCATGCCAGACGGCTGTCGGGGGCTTGATTATTTGAGAATTGCGATTGTCGATTGTCGATTCTATTAAATTCGTAAATGGCAAATGCCACTACTGCCTACTGCCTACTGCCTCCTGCCTAGAATCTCTTAGTATACGCGTGACAATAGGGCGTCTTGCCGTTGCGGAAGTAGTAATCCTGGTGATACTCTTCCGCAGGATAGAACTCTGATGCCTTCGTAACCTGCGTGGCAACCCTCAGTCCCTTCTCCTTCAGCAGACCAAGATATTTGAGAGCTGTCTTCTTCTGCTCCTCATTCTTATAGAATATTTCCGACCGGTACTGGTCGCCGATGTCAGGGCCCTGTCTGCCGACCTGGGTCGGGTCATGTATCTCGAGGAAGAGTTTGAGAAGCTGCTCGTATGATGTCTTCTTCGTGTCATAGGTGACCTTTACAGTCTCGGCATGGCCTGTATTACCGGCACTCACCTGACGGTAAGTGGGGTTCTTCACATGTCCGCCTGTATATCCTGACTCCACGGCAACCACTCCCGGCTCCTTCTGCAGGAAGTATTCCACTCCCCAGAAGCATCCGCCGGCAAAGAGGGCTGTGCCGTAGATGCCGGGGCCTATAACTTCCGGCACAAAATCAATCGATACCGAGTTGACGCAGTGCCGTGTATTTTTGGCGGTGAATCCCTCACCAGCAAAGACATGTCCGAGGTGACCCCCGCATGAGGCGCAGACAATCTCTGTCCTCATGCCGTCAGCATCCTTCACCCGCCTGACGGCACCTGTGATCTCATCATCGAAGCTGGGCCAGCCGCACCGGGCATCGAACTTGGCATCGGACCGGAACAGTGCATTGCCGCACTGTTTGCAGAGGTAGGTTCCCTTTTCGCTGAACTTCTCGTAGAGTCCCGTGAATGGATATTCAGTAGCCTTACGGATAATGACCCTCTCCTCGTCGGCTGTCAGGTCATTCAGTGCAGGCCTCTCCTGTGACTTCATTTCGTTTTCTGTTGTAAGCATGGCAAACGCTATAATTATGGTATAAAGCAGTCGTGATTTCATGACACCTGTTTCACAGATAACAATCAAAAGGTTTAAAGGTTTTTAAAAAATGCTCATAATCAAATAATATTATGGCATAAATGTTGTTTTAAAAATAAAGTTATTTTTGTGTCGGACTTAAAGGCAGATACCATGAAAAAAATTGGTCTTATAGTTGTTTTTGCTTTCCTGGCTGCGATTGTGTTCAGTTCATGCAACCGCCAGGTATGCCCAGCATACGCCAGCAACGATATAGACAACACTGAACAGGCGGGCTGACAAAAGCCTCTGTTCGTCTGCCAGTCTTTATATTTGAGGTATCCTGAATATGAGATTTTGGCATCTTATACTGTTTTTTATACTATGCGCTCCGCTTGCAGCGCAGGGCGATCTCGATCCTCAGGACCGCCTTTTCTGGCGCAACGAGAGATCAGTGGGTGCAGCACTGAACTCTGACGGCTGGTCGGTGATCTACCGTGACCTGCGACAAATAAAACCCTACCACAGGTATTTTATCGAAGGCAGCGTTGAGGGCTTCAGGCATCCCAAGGAGACCAGGCTCACAAACTACTACTTCCAGGGCACAGGCTCATTTGTCTTTGGAAAGCTCAACTCAACATGGACAGCAGGTGCCGGGGCAGGATACCAGCAGGAGATCTATGGCAAGCATGACCTGGGGGGTGTCTCGGTAAGCTGGTTTGGTGGCGGAGGTGCGACAGTTCTGTTCGCCAAACCCATCTACTACAAGATCATAGTGTTTCTGCCCGACAACTATTACACCATTGAGGAGCAGAAGTTCGACCTCACAATACACCAGCCCCTTGACATCATGAGCAAGTCGTCGCCGTTCAAGGGTATCAATGAAATAAAAGTATATCCGGGACTCTATGCCCGCGGCGGGTTCAGCTTCGAGTACAGCAGGAACGACAGGCTGACACACGCCATCGAGGTGGGTGCCTCGCTGCATGCCTTCACGAAGAGGATTCCCATTATGGCCAGTGATGACAATAAACAGTTCTTCCCGTCAATTTTTGTCAGTTACCGGATCGGCATGATTCTCGACCCCATAAATCCCGGCTCCATATTCGACCTCCTCCGCCGCCGCCGGGCAGAATAATTTCCGCTTCCCTTTGACCTCTCCTTTTTATTTTGTACCTTCGCACCGCATTTCAATAACCTTATTAACTATTTAACAATGGCAAAGATAAAATTAGCTATCAACGGATTCGGAAGGATAGGTCGCAATGTGTTCAAGCTTGCATTTGACCACCCGGAAATTGAGTTTGTGGGGATCAATGACCTCACCGATACAAAGACCCTTGCTCACCTTCTTAAATATGACAGTACCCAGGGTCAGTACCCGGGAGTCACCTACGATGATCAGAATATCATCGTAAAGGGTGACAAGATTAAGGTGACGGCAGAAAAGAACCCGGCAGCAATTCCATGGGAATCCACCCCCGACATCGTCATTGAGTCAACAGGTGTCTTCACGGTTAAGGAGAGCCCCAAGGGAGGTTACGGTGACCATCTTAAAAACGGCGCAAAGAAGGTTATCCTCACTGTGCCTGCCAAGGATGACATTGACGCCATGATTGTCGTGGGGGTAAACGATGATGCGCTCAAGCCTGAGCACTCATGCGTTTCCAATGCCTCCTGCACCACCAACTGCCTCGCTCCCGTGGCAAAAGTCCTCAATGACAGCTTCGGACTCGAGCTCGGCTACATGACTACTATCCATTCATACACAAACGACCAGAGGATACTCGACCTGCCGCACAGGGACCTCCGCAGGGCCAGGTCAGCAGCTCTGTCACAGATACCCACCACCACCGGCGCAGCCAAATCGGTCGGCAAGGTTATTCCTGAACTGAAGGGCAAACTGGACGGCATCTCCGTCAGGGTCCCGACCCCGACAGGTTCGCTTGTTGACCTTGTTGCCGTACTCAGGAAGGCGGCCACGAAAGAGGAGATCAACGCAGCCATGAAAAAGGCAGCCGACGGTCCCATGAAGGGCATCCTCGAGTATACCGAAGACCCGATCGTATCCGTGGATGTGATCCACAATCCTGCCTCCTCGGTATTTGATGCCCAGAGCACCATGGTCAACGGGAACATGATAAAGGTACTGTCATGGTATGACAATGAGTGGGGCTACTCAGCCAGGTGCCTCGACCTCATCATGATGATGGGCAAAATGCTCTGAAAAACATTACCTTCTGAATAAAAAAAAGACGTCCGGGCCGGGCGTCTTTTTTTTGCGGAGAGCGGCAAGAAATTCTTTTTTTGAAGGGAGAGGTCAGAAGGCATTCTTATTGCGGACAGTGGTCAGGGCCTCCTTTTTTACGGGGATTAAACAGCAGGGAATTCAGTCAGAGAACCATCTGAACATCCATATTCACACCGGCAGAGTCACGGTAGTGCTCACCCAGTTCATGCATCGACTCATCATCCTCTTCATAAAGCCATGTGATGCGAACCCGGTACTGAGGCGGACGGTATCCGCTGAGCATTCTCAGCACATCACGCAGGGCCTTGGAAGAACCGCTGTTAATGTACTCAAGAAAGATAACCACCCTCAACTGGTTGAATCTGCCAAGGTGATTTCTGATCCACTCATCAAGAGGATTGTAGATCACCTCGGGTCTCTCGGCAATAGACCTGCCGGTGATGCTGAGTATATCCTCGTCCGGATCGTAGGTTATCCTTGGTATGTTGTTTGAACCCGCCTGAATTATCTCAATGCTCATGGCAGTCAGTGTTATTCAGATCCTTCACACTACAATTATACCATTTTTTCACTCATACCGCAATGCCTCTATCGGATCAACTGACGAGGCCTTGACAGCCGGGAAATAGCCTGACGCCACCCCGACGATGAAGCAGGCCACCACACCCCCGATGACCCAAACCCATGGAATGGTGAAGCTCGAACCCATTCCCAGTGACACCAGGTTGCCAATAAGGATGCCCATCATGATGCCAAGCAGGCCTCCCAACTGCCCGATGATCACAGATTCGTAGAGAAATTGCTGCCTGATGACAGATTTCCTTGCTCCCAGGGCCTTGCGCACTCCTATCTCGCGGGTACGCTCGGTGACCGATACCAGCATGATGTTCATCAGTCCCACCGCAGCACCGAACAGTGTTATGAGCCCGATGATGGTGGCCGCCAGCGTTACATACTTTATGTTCTCCATCAGCATCTGGATGATGGAATCACTCTTCTGGATGTTGAAATCCGACTCATCACGGGGATCGAGGTTCCTGATGATACGGAATATGCCTTCGGCTTCACTTGCCATCATGTCAAGACTCACCGACTTATACGGCATAATACCTATGTTGTAGGTTATGTTGGGGCGGGAAAAGTACTGCCTGGCTGTGGTGACAGGTATGACAGTGGTCTGGTCACTGCCCATGAAACTGCTTCCCTTTGACTTAAGTACACCTATCACTGTCAGCTTCAATCCCGGAAGGCTGATATCCTTGCCCAGCGGATCCACTCCCGGAAATAGAAACTTCACAATATCCTGCCCGATGATCACCACATGCCTGCTGCTGCTGAGGTCATCCGGGGAGAAGTTGCGGCCAGATTCCAGTTCGTGGCCCGCAAAGGTGAGATAGTTTTCGTCAGATCCGAGGATTGAAATATTCGGGTTGGTCTTGTTGTTCTTGTACCTGTACTCGGCCAGGCCGGAGGCGTTGAACGAAACAGAGACCCATGCAGGCTCCCTGAACTTCTCCTTGAACTCCATGGCCTCCCGGAAGGTTATATGCGAGTAGTTCCGCTGGCGGATGTGCTGGTTGCCTATCTGAACCCTCATGGAGCGGGAAGTTATCGAGAATGAGTTGGCCCCCATCATCGTAAACTGCTCTGTCAGCGTGCTCTTCAGTCCGTCGATCGCCGTCAGGATCCCTACCAGGGCCATTATTCCAAAGGCAATTATGGCCATTGTCAGAATCGCCCTTACCCTGTTCGACCTGATTGCCTTGAATGCAACCCTGATGTTCTCATAAAATAAGGTGATCCTGTTCACGCTCTTCCTCCGGAATATAATAAGGAACTAAGATACAGCTTTTATTAATTTCTTCTTACGGGCGAGCCAAAATGATATTCGCCAGATTATATTTAAAAAATTAGTTGTATATTTAATTTATTAGTTATAGATTTGCATTAATAAAAAGAGAGAGTGATGGAGATAAGGGAGCTGACAAAGGCCGAAGAGGAAGTGATGCAGATTTTATGGATGATAAGGAAAGGTTTCATAAAGGATCTGCTTGAGAAGTTTGAAGAGCCCAGGCCCGCCTATTCAACAGTAAGCACCATTGTAAGGATTCTGATTGAAAAGGGGTTCATTGATTACAAGGCGTACGGCAGGACACACCAGTACTTTCCGGTCATATCAAGGGATGATTACCGGAGAAGCCGGCTAAACAGTCTGGTCAGGAACTATTTTTCAAATTCATACCAGAAGATGGTTAGTTTTTTTGCCCGTGAAGACTCCCTGACCATCAAGGATATGGAAGAGATCATGGAGATGATGAAGAGAGAAGGGAATAACAACAATCCGGAATGATGAGCAATATGTTTGTATACGCGGTTGAAAGCAGCATCTGTCTTGCACTGCTTTGGGTGTTTTACATGCTGTTCCTGCGGCGTGACACCCTGCACGGCAGGAACCGATGGTTTCTCATTGCTTCCATGATATTTTCTGCTGTGGCGCCGCTGCTTGAGATAAAGATGGCTCCCGGAGGGCCGGCAGCACTCTCGGGAGGGGTTGCTTCACTGCTTCTGCCCGAGACTGTGATGACTCCTGATTCCGCTGCAGGACACGGGCTACCGCGGCTTGCACTGTTGCCCGGGATTTACCTCGCCGGGCTCGCCTTTTCAGTGGCACTGCTGACCGCATTCCCCCTTTGGCTGGTTAAGCTCTTTCTTTCGGGCAGGCAGGAGGGCAGGATTGTCAGGGTACCGTCCGGTGATCTCCTCTGTTTCTCTGCCTTCGGGCATATCTTCATCAGCGATTCCATACCGGATGAAAGGGCTCAGCGGATGATAAGCCACGAAATGAAGCATATCTCTCTCGGGCATCACCGTGACCTCATGCTTGCCGGCATCATCACCGCACTGCAGTGGTTCAATCCGGCCGCCTGGCTGGTCAGCCGATCCCTCAAGGCCCTTCATGAATATGAGGCTGACAGCAGATGCATAACTGACGGGGAGGATATACTTTCATACCAGCAACTGCTTCTTTCATCAGTATTCAGAACTCCGGTCACCCTGTTTTCAAACAGCTTTTCAAAATACTCACTCCTTAAAACCAGATTTACCATGATGACAAAGAAAAGAACGGGAGGTCTCTCCTCCCTCAAGGTGGCAATGGCACTGCCGCTTGCAATTATGCTGCTTTTGGTCTTCTCCTGCAAGGAGCGCAGCGGATCAAAAACTGAGGCTGCACCTGCAGTTACGGAGATAGAGGCTCCTGCAGAAGTATTCACTGTTGTGGAAGATATGCCTGTTTTTCAGGATGATACTACCCATCGTGCATTTATGAACTGGGTCGGTGCCAATCTTAAATATCCCGAGGAAGCAGCGAAACAGGGAATTCAGGGAAGGGTAATGGTGCAGTTCATAATTGATGAGCAGGGCAATGTAACTGAACCGAAAGTTATCCAGGGGGCTGATCCCCTCCTTGATCAGGCTGCCATTGATCTGATTTCCGGTAGCCCGCAGTGGACCCCGGGCCGGCAGCGGGATGTTCCGGTAAAGGTGTCAATGACCATACCGATCAATTTCGCGCTTAAGTGACAATAGAGGTTATTGCTGAGGGAGGTCTGCCAGCCTCCCTTTTTTTGTCCATGCCGGATCTCATCTTTTTCCTTTGCCGCCTGACGGAAGTCGAATGAGATCTGTTATTGATAACCCTGACTGATACTTTGCTCATCCAATTTTCATTTTTATACCTTTGCCCGTATGAAGACGGGCTACCCATCCCTCAGCCGGAGAAGTGATGCCTTCGCTGCCCTTGGCTGCGCAATGCGTGAAGCTGCTGCCGGCTCTGCCGACGGTTTTGCGGGTTCGTTTGCCCAACTTGTTGACTCCGTCCATCTCTCCAACCCCTGGTTCACCCCTGACAATGTGAGGCTCGCCCTCTCCTCTCTCGGCAATGCGCTGATGCCGGAGAAGCTTGACCGCTGGCTCTCTGCCTATCCTGAACTGGAAGAACAGCGAGAGCCCGCCACCGTAGGCGTGGTGATGGCCGGCAACATACCCATGACAGGCTTCCATGACCTGCTCTGCGTGCTGATCACCGGCAACACCCTGCAGGCCAGGCTCAGCAGCAAGGACGAACTGCTCATCAGGGCTGTGGCTGAGACGCTGACGGATATTGAGCCGGCATTCAAACCGTTCATCCGGTTAACTTCGGACAGACTGAAGGATTTCGATCTGGTCATTGCCACCGGCAGCAACAACACCTCCAGGTACTTCGAGTACTATTTCAGGAAAACCCCCTCGATCATCCGCCGTAACCGCAACAGCATGGCAATCATTGACGGAACGGAGACGGACACCGAGCTGGAGATGCTGGGCGATGACATCTTCTCCTACTTCGGACTGGGATGCCGCAACGTCTCAAAGCTCTTCGTGCCTCACGGGTATGATGTGTCCGCCCTCCCCGGTCACTGGGGCAGGTACGCCTCCCTCCTTTCCCACTACAAGTATTCAGTGAACCTTGACCACAACAGGGCGGTGATGACAGTCAACAGGGAACCGTTTGATGACGGCGGTTTCATACTTCTTAAAGAGTCAGCCTCACTGACACCACCGCTGGGGGTGCTTCACCATGAATATTATGACGACCTCGGGAGGCCTTTGAGAGAGGCAGAATCGAACAGAGATGCCCTCCAGTGTGTGGCAGGACACGGTCATCTTCCGTTTGGGACAACGCAACAGCCCGAATTATGGGATTATGCAGATAATATAGATACTGTCAGGTTCGTTCTAAAAAAAAATAGCATTCTGTGAATGTATATTAAAAATAATTAAATTGCACAGTTTGAAAAAGTGAGTGATATGGTTTACAGGTTTGTGGTGTTAACTGATGAAGATGAAGCATTTATAAGGGAGTTCGAGTTTCTGGAAAGCCAGAATCTGCTTGATTTTCACAATGCCCTGCAGGAGGAGCTGGAGTTCGACAGATCTCAGATAGCCTCCTTTTACATGGCTACCGACAACTGGGAGAAGGAGGAGGAATTTACTCTTTTTGACATGGGTGCGGGCTCATCAACAATGGAGAATGCCGTCCTGGAGGATATCATCTTCCGCAAAAACCAGAAGCTCCTGTATGTGTTTGACTTTTTCAATGACAGGGCTCTCTTCATTGAGTATGTGGGTGAGGTGAAGGAGGAAGATGACAGGGAGTACCCGGTATGTACGGCATCCAAGGGACTGCCCCCCAAGCAGGTCACCTTCGGCGGCGTATCGCGCAAGAAGTACAACAACCTGGTTGTCACTGATGATGATGATGATGAAGAGGTTGTTGATGACGAGATCTTCTTCAATGCCGACGATGATGAGGATCTTTCGGAGTTTGACAATATCGAAAGCATGGATGAGGATGACATGTAGCACCTCTCCCCTGCAGATCAGATGAAAAACAGGCTTATTGTCCTGCCCGGCCCCACCGGTGCGGGAAAAAGTGAGTTTGCCATAGAGCTGGCCAACCGCCTTGGCTGCAGCATCATCTCCTGTGATTCGCGACAGTTCTACCGTGAGATGAAGATAGGCACCGCTGCCCCTGATGAGCAGCAGCTCGCCAAAGCAAGACACCATTTCATATCCTTTCTTTCAGTAACGGACTATTACAGCATCAGCCTCTTTGAGCGTGACGTACTGGCCCTGCTGCCTTCTCTCTTTGCTGAAAACTCCGTTGCGATAATGACCGGAGGGTCGATGCTCTACATGGATGCCGTCTGCCGCGGCATGGATGACATTCCCGACACCGACCCCGATGTAAGGCGCAAGTATGCCGCCATCTACGAGAGGGAGGGCATAGCCGCCCTGCGCATGGCACTGAAACTTGTTGATCCTGAATATTACGCCAGGGCTGACCTGCAGAATCCCCGCAGGCTGCTTCGCGCCCTTGAGATCACTGAGAGTAGCGGCAGGCCCTACTCCTCCTTTCTGACAGCGACCCCGAGGGAACGTGATTTCGTCATAATAAAGGCAGGACTGACTCGTGAGAGAAGTGAGCTGAACGGTATCATTGACAGGCGGGTAGACCGAATGATGGAACAGGGACTGGAGCAGGAGGCTGCATCGCTGACCGGCTATCGCCATCTCAATGCCCTGAAGACCGTAGGTTACCGTGAGATGTTCAGCTACCTCGACGGGACCATCACCCGCGAGGAGGCCGTCGGCCTTATAAAGAGAAACACCCGGCACTATGCACGCAGACAGCTGACATGGTGGAAAAGGGACAGGGACATCACCTGGTTTGATGCTTCAGACCATAGCAGGATTACAGACTGGATTTCAGATCAGCTCTGCGTCTGACATTTTTCTCAGACAGGCTCTCTGAGCCTGCGGATAACCTCAACCGGATCAGATGATGAGAAGACCGTGCTGCCCGCAACCAGGACATCCACGCCGGCATGCACCAGTACGGGTGCATTCTGAAGGTCTATACCGCCGTCTACCTCAATCATGACATCATACCCCCCCTCATCGATCATGCTTCGCAACTCCCCTATCTTGTTGATGCTTCCCGGGATGAATGTCTGACCTCCGTAGCCCGGGTTGACAGTCATCAGCAGCACCATATCTATGTAGGGCAGAATATCCTTCAGGAGCATCACCGGGGAATGGGGGTTAAGGGTAACACCTGCCTTCATCCCAAGCTTCCTGATCTCCGTTACCGTACGGTGAAGGTTGTGGCAGGTCTCATAATGGACGGTGAGATTCGTTGCACCGGCATCCCTGAAGCGTTCAAGATACCGGTCAGGGTCAACAATCATCAGGTGAACGTCAAGCGGCTTGACGGAGAGGTCGCGCACTGCCTCCACCACCGGAAATCCGAATGAAATATTGGGGACAAACACTCCGTCCATGATGTCAAGATGCAGCCAGTCGGCCACACTCTCATTGATCATTTCAACCTCGGCGGCAAGGTTTGCAAAGTCAGCGGCAAGAAGAGAAGGGGCAACGAGGTGGCTCATATCAGAAAAATATTTTCATCTTCACCCCAGGTACGATTTGAGAATACGGCAGCGGGTGGTAAACTGTATCCTTTTAATGGCCTTCTCCTTAATCTGTCTCACCCTTTCGCGGGTGAGTTTCATCTCTTCACCTATCTCTTCGAGGGTATAGGGATGTTTCATCCCGATGCCGAAGTAGAGCTTAAGCACCCTGGCCTCGCGCGGCGAGAGGGTGCTAAGGGCCTTTTCTATCTCATAGGAAAGCGATTCGTTTATCAGGTTGCGGTCAGGACTGGGAGTGTCGTCGTTTTGCATTACGTCGTACATGTTGTTGTCCTCCTCCGAGCTTATGGGGGCATCCATGCTCAGTGTACGACCGTTTGTGCGTATGGCCTCCTTGACATCTTCGGGTGCCATCTCAAGAAGGTCGGCTATCTCCTGTGCCGACGGCTCCCTCTCGTACTCCTGCTCCAGTTTGGTGTAGGCCCTGTTGATCCTGTTTATTGATCCGATCTTGTTGACCGGCAGCCTGACGATCCTGGCCTGTTCGGCAAGCGACTGGAGTATGGCCTGCCTGATCCACCATACTGCATAGGAGATGAACTTGAAGCCCCTGGTCTCGTCAAAGCGCTGGGCAGCCTTGATCAGACCCAGGTTGCCCTCATTGATCAGGTCCGGTAACGTCATGCCCTGGTTCTGATACTGCTTTGCCACCGACACCACAAACCTGAGATTGGCCTTTACCAGCCGTGCGAGTGCGTCGTGATCACCCGATTTGATCCTCCTCGCCAGTGTCACTTCTTCATCAGGGGTAATGAGATCAACCTTTCCAATCTCCTGCAGGTACTTGTCAAGAGAGGGGGTGTCACGGTTGGTGACCTGCTTGGTGATCTTCAACTGACGCATAGACAATCCGTTAAGATGCCAATTCTCCTAATTAAGGTAAAAGTTCCGAATTTTAGTAAAAATTTCTCAATAAAACAACAGTTGTGCAACTTTTTCACTCTTTGTCAGCCTCCCGGGCAGGGCAAATCACCTGATATCTATTTTATTACCCTTCCGAATATTTTGATCCGATAATTTGGAAAATAACATATTTATGTGTAGTATTGCACCGGATTACCGGTATTTACCGGTCTCACAGTCGGAGGGATTTTATCATTCCCCACTTCATCAAAAGAAATCAATCTTACTTAATTTCTCTACACATTTCAAAACATGCATGATATTCTTGAACTGAGCGAGATGCTTGTTCCCGAATTGCGGGAAATAGCCAAGCAGCTCAAAATTAAGAGGGCCGAACTCCTCAAGAAACAGGATCTGATCTACAAGATACTTGATCAGCAGGCCATAGATGCCGCTGACGCCCGCAAGTCGGGCAAGCCTGCAGACCAGTCCGCGGACAGGCCCCGGCCGCGTCCGGAACAACAGAAGAAAAAGAGGCCCGACAGGCAGAAACAGCAGCAGCCGGCAGGCGGGAAGGCCCAGAACCAGGCTTCGCAGAAGGGCCGTGATCAGCAGGATCAGAAACAGTCGGGGCCGAAACCCCAGGGTCAGCAGCAGCCCCGTGACCAGCAGCAGAAGCAGCAGGGTCAGCAGCAGCCCCGTGACCAGCAGCAGAAGCAGCAGGGCCAGCA
>CAYPKP010000003.1:66862-95595 GCA_964411345.1 uncultured Rikenella sp.
CCCGTGACCAGCAGCAGAAGCAGCAGGGCCAGCAACAGTCCCGTGACCAGCAGCAGGGCCAGCAGCAACCCCGCGATCAGCAGCAGGGCCAGCAGCAGTCCCGCGATCAGCAGCAGGGCAGGCAGCAGCCTCAGGACCAGAGGCAGGACCAGAAACAGGACCAGAAACAGGACCAGAAACAGGACCAAAAACAGGACCAGAGGCAGCAGTGGCAGCAGCATCGCAGCAAGAGGCCCCGCACCTATAAGAACGACCAGCAGGAACAGCGCAGAAGTGATGGCGAGCGTCAGCATCCCTCCTCTCCGTCGCCCGTCAGGGAGGATATACAGGAAGAGAGAATGTTGCTTGATACGGATTCTGCACCCGAGAATGACAATGACCTCCTCAGGTTCTCCGAGACCGAGGCCGATACCAGCGGCATCTCTGAGGCAGCAGCATCTGACAACACCGTGGTCATTCCTCCTCCGACGCCTGAAGCCTCAGGCGGACATAATGAGCCTCCGGCCCCGGCAAGAGAGGAGAAGAAGGAGAGGATGTACGACTTTGAAGGCATTGTTGCAAACACCGGCGTACTGGAGATCATGCCTGACGGCTATGGTTTCCTTCGTTCTCCTGACTACAACTACCTCAGCTCGCCTGATGACATATACGTATCACAGTCGCAGATCAAACTCTTCGGCCTGAAGACCGGAGACACCATCAGGGGCTCCATACGTCCTCCGAGAGAGGGAGAAAAGTATTTTCCGCTGATCAAGGTGGAAGAGATCAACGGCCGGACACCCGATTTTATCCGTGACCGTGTTCCGTTCGACTATCTGACTCCGCTCTTCCCGAATGAGAAATTCACTCTCTGCAAGCCCGGCGAGGGCAATCTGTCAGCCCGTATCGTTGATATGTTCTGTCCCATCGGCAAGGGTCAGCGTGGCCTCATTGTGGCCCAGCCCAAGACCGGCAAGACCATCCTCCTCCAGGATATTGCCAACGCCATTGCCAAATTCCATCCGGAGGTATACCTCATGATACTTCTCATCGACGAGCGGCCCGAGGAGGTTACCGAGATGGCCCGCAATGTCAATGCCGAGGTCATTGCATCCACCTTTGACGAGCCTGCCGAGAGGCATGTACGTATTGCCACCATAGTGCAGGAGAAAGCCAAGAGGCTTGTAGAGTGCGGTCATGATGTCGTCATTCTGCTTGACTCCATCACCCGTCTCGCAAGGGCTTTCAACACCATTGCCCCCGCATCGGGCAAGGTTCTCTCCGGTGGTGTCGACTCCAACGCCCTTCATAAACCCAAGAGGTTCTTCGGCGCGGCACGCAACATAGAGAACGGCGGCTCACTGACAATAATAGCCACGGCACTGACCGACACCGGGTCCAAGATGGACGACGTCATCTTTGAAGAGTTCAAGGGGACCGGCAACATGGAACTGCAGCTCGACCGCAAGCTCTCCAACAGGAGGATCTTCCCGTCGATAGACATTCCGGCTTCCAGCACCAGGCGTGAAGACCTTCTTCTTGAGAAGAACATGCTCAGCAAGATCTGGATACTGCGTAACTACCTGACTGACATGAACTCGGTCGAGGCCATGGAATTCCTCCGCGACAGGATTACGCAGACGCGCTCCAACGAGGAGTTCCTGATTTCCATGAACAGCGAGTAAATCTCCCGGAAAATCGGTAACTTTGCGATTTATTTTTTCAATCAGCTTTTTGACAACAAAAACTTTTATACTAAGAAATGGCAACAAAGAAATTCATTACTTGTGACGGCAACCAGGCAGCATCGCACATTGCGTATATGTTCAGCGAGGTGGCCTGTATCTATCCTATCACTCCCTCTTCAACAATGGCAGAGTATGTTGACGAGTGGGCTGCTCACGGACTCAAAAACATGTTCGGCGAGGAGGTAAAGGTGGTTGAGATGCAGAGCGAAGCCGGTGCCGCAGGAGCTGTTCACGGCTCCCTGCAGTCGGGTGCCCTTACCTCAACATTCACGGCATCACAGGGTCTGCTCCTGATGATACCCAACATGTACAAGATATCAGGAGAGCTGCTTCCGGGCGTCTTCCACGTCAGCGCACGCACACTGGCTGCGCATGCTCTCTCAATATTCGGCGACCACAGTGACATATATGCCACACGCCAGACAGGGTTTGCACTGCTTGCCAGCGGCAGCGTGCAGGAGATAATGGACATTGCAGGTGTGGCGCACCTGTCGGCCATCAGATCGAGAGTGCCCTTCCTCCATTTCTTTGACGGCTTCCGTTCCTCCTCGGAGATACAGAAGATAGAAGCCATTGACATCGAGGACATGAAGAAGCTGGTCGATATGGAAGCTGTAAAACGCTTTCGCGACCAGGCTCTGAATCCCGAACACCCCGTCACAAGAGGCACGGCACAGAACCCTGACATCTTCTTCCAGGCCAGGGAAGCTTCAAACCCCTTCTATGAAAACCTTGACGACACTGTCAATGAATACATGGAGCAGATATCAGCCCTGACGGGACGCGAATACAAGCCCTTCACCTATTACGGTGATCCCGATGCAGAGCACATCATCATGGCCATGGGTTCGGTCACCGAGACCATCAGGGAGACGATAGACTACCTTGCTGCAACGAAGGGCAGCAAGCTGGGGCTCATCACCGTTCATCTCTACAGGCCCTTCTCGGCAAAATATCTTCTCAACGTGCTTCCAGGGAAGGTTAAAACAATAACCGTTCTTGACCGCACCAAGGAGCCGGGAGCCAACGGAGAACCGCTCTACCTTGACGTGAAGGATCTGTTCTATGACAGGGATGTACGTCCCCTCATACTGGGCGGACGCTACGGCCTGAGCTCGAAAGACACCACCCCTGCACAGATTATCTCCGTCTTTGAGAATATGGAGAAGGAGAAGCCGATGGACCATTTCACCGTGGGTATCAGGGACGATGTGACCTTCAGGTCGCTGCCCCTGCTTCCCGAGATCAACGTCAGTGACAGGAGCACCTACTCAGCCAAGTTCTACGGACTCGGTTCCGACGGTACCGTAGGTGCCAACAAGAACTCCATCAAGATCATAGGTGAAACCACCGACAAATACTGTCAGGCCTACTTTGCCTATGACTCCAAGAAGTCGGGCGGTATTACGGTCTCTCACCTCAGGTTCGGAGACAAGCCCATCCGTTCGCCCTATCTGGTCAACACCCCCGATTTCGTGGCATGCCATGTGCCGGCATACCTTGACAAGTATGACATGCTCAAGGGGCTGAAGAAGGGTGGCATCTTCCTCCTCAACTCCATCTGGGATGCCGAGGAGACCAAAAGCAAGCTTCCCGACCACATGAAGAGATACCTGGCAGAGAACAATATCGAATTCTACATCATCAATGCCACCGAGATAGCTGAGGAGATCGGCCTCGGAACACGTACCAACACCATTATGCAGAGTGCCTTCTTCAAGGTGGCGGAGGTGATTCCCTACAAGCTTGCCATCGACGAGATGAAGCATGCTGTTGTCAAAGCCTACGGCAAGAAGGGTGAGAACATTGTCAGAATGAACAATGAAGCCATTGACCGCGGCGGCATGGTCACGAGGGTTGAGATACCTGCGGAGTGGGCATCGATGAAGGTTGCTCCTCCCGCTGTTGACGCCAGCAGACCTGAATTCATACGCGAGGTTGCTGACGTTATCAACGGACAGCGCGGCGACGATCTTCCTGTCAGCGCATTCGTCGGGCGTGAAGACGGCACCTTCCCTGCAGGCACGGCTGCCTGGGAGAAGAGGGGAATAGCTGTCAACGTGCCCGAGTGGCAGATTGACAACTGCATACAGTGCAACCAATGTTCGTATGTTTGTCCCCACGCTGCCATCCGTCCCTTCCTCCTTACCGAAGAAGAGCTGGCTGCGGCACCTGAAGGCATCACCGCCAAACAGGGTATCGGGAACACCAAAACGCACAAGTTCAGGATCCAGGTGAGCGTCCTCGACTGCACCGGCTGCGGCAACTGTGCCGATGTCTGTCCGTCAAAGGAGAAGGCTCTCATCATGAAGCCGCTTGAGTCGCAGATGCATCAGGCCGACTTCTGGACATACATGCATGAAGTTGTAGGCTACAAGGACACCGTTGTCGACAAGTACACCAACGTTAAGAACTCGCAGTTTGCCCAGCCGCTCTTTGAGTTCTCGGGAGCATGCGCAGGATGCGGTGAGACGCCCTATATCAAGGCTATCACCCAGCTCTTCGGCGACCGGATGGTAATATCCAATGCTACCGGATGCTCATCGATCTACGGCGGCTCGGCACCGTCGATGCCCTATACCGTCAACAGGAACGGCAACGGACCTGCATGGGCCAACTCCCTCTTCGAAGACAACGCGGAGTACGGCTTTGGGCTGATGCTGGGAGCAACCCGCATAAGGGAACGCATTGAACGGCTGATGAAGGAAAACATCGACGGCGGACTGGCCCCGGAGACGGTTGCTGCTTTCAACGAATGGATCGCTGAAAAGAACAACGCCAAAACCAGCAGGAGCGCATCTGAGAAGGTGATCGCCGCCTGTGAGAAGGATAAGGCTCCGGTATGCAGGGAAATACTCGACCTGAAACAGTACCTGGTCAAGAAATCCTACTGGGTCTTCGGCGGAGACGGATGGGCCTACGACATCGGTTACGGCGGCCTTGACCATGTGCTTGCCTCCGGTGAAGATATTAACCTGCTTGTGCTTGACACGGAAGTCTACTCCAACACCGGAGGCCAGGCTTCAAAGTCGACACCCGCAGGCGCCGTGGCCAAGTTCGCGGCATCAGGCAAGAAGATACGCAAGAAGGACCTGGGACAGATGGCCATGACCTACGGTTATGTCTATGTTGCACAGGTAGCCATGGGAGCCAGCCAGAACCAGTACTTCAAGGCCATTCGTGAGGCCGAGGAGTTCCCGGGCCCGTCACTCATCATAGCCTACTCTCCCTGTATCAACCACGGCCTCAGAAAGGGCATGGGCAAGTCTCAGGAGCAGGAGAAGGATGCAGTGGCAGCAGGTTACTGGCATCTCTACAGGAACGACCCGCGTCTTGAGGCAGAGGGCAAGAATCCCTTCCAGCTCGACTCGAAGGAACCCGACTGGAGCAAGTTCCAGGATTTCCTTAAGTCGGAGGTGCGCTATACCTCCCTCCTGAAGGAGTTCCCGCAGGAAGCTGAAATACTCTTCAAACAGGCCGAGGAAAACGCCAGGTGGAGATATGAAAGCTACAAGCGAATGTCGGAGATGGAATACGGAACCGTCGCTGAAGAGGATAAGGCAAAGACAGAATAAAACCGTCCTGACAATAACCAGGAGAGCCGGCTAGACCGGCTCTCTTTTTTTTGTCGCCGCAAACCGGTAACTTTGTGCCCTGGTTCAGTTCCTTCCGAAGGAGAAACTGCAAGCCGAAGATGAAGAACAAAAGCATTGAGCAGAGTACTGGCAATTGATTACGGAAGAAAGCGTTGCGGACTGGCGGTGACTGATCCGATGAGGATCATTGCCTCGCCCCTTGCCACCGTCCCCTCAGGCCGGCTCGAAGCCTTCCTGAAGGATTACTTCAGCAATGAAGAGGTGACTGATGTGGTGATAGGTTATCCGGTTACCGTGAACAATTTGCCCAGTGAAAGTGTAAAGTACATTGATCCGTTCATTGCCAGGTTCAGGAAGGTATTTCCAAAGGTGGCGTTACATCTTGCCGATGAACGCTTTACCTCACAGATAGCCATGAACGCGATGATCGACGGCGGAGTGAAGAGGAACGGCAGGCGCGACAGGGAGCTGGTTGACCGCATAAGTGCGTCAATCATACTTCAGTCGTGGCTCACCCTCAGTGAGAACAACAAAATGAGAGAGAAATGACTTATCCGATTTATGTATACGGACATCCGGTGCTGCGCAAGGTGGCACGCGACATAGAACGTGACTTCCCGGACCTTGACACCCTGATTGCCGACATGTTCGAGACCATGTACCAGTCTGAGGGCCTGGGTCTGGCGGCGCCACAGATAGGAAAATCATTGAGGCTGTTTGTCATCGACGGTGAACCTCTGGCTGAAGACCACCCTGAGATGAAGGATTTCAAACAGGCCTTCATAAACCCGCGCGTTACGGAACGCAGGGGTGACACGGTGCCCATGAACGAAGGATGTCTCAGCATCCCGGGAATACACGAGGAGGTGGACCGCGAGTCGCTTGTGAGGATACAGTATTACGACCGGGAGTGGAATTTTCACGATGAGGTGTATAACGGTTACAAGGCGAGGGTGGTGCTTCACGAATATGACCACCTTGACGGAGTGCTGTTCACTGACAGGCTTCACCCGCTGCGCCGCCGGCTTCTGCGTGGAAAGCTGAATGACATAGGCAAGGGCCGTTTCGAGGCTGACTACCGCACCGTCCTGCCCCACAGCAGATGACAGCAGGGTGTTGACTTTTCCTTACGATTGATTTATCTTTAGCGGGTCTAAAGCTGTGACCCGTGCATATCAGGGAGATACCGTTCCTGAGACTGTTTGTGCCGTTATGTGCCGGCGTGATTGCGGGTGAGATGCTGCCGCGCTTTGCCGTGGCAGCAGGCATCACCGCCTTATGCGCCTTTGCTGTGATGACATTGCGGCTCAGCAGGAAAGAATATTCCTCCGACACTCTCTTCGGAGCTCTTCTTGCCGTTTTCATCTTTTCAGCCGGTTACCTTCTCCGTCTTAACGACCTCAGCCGCTGCAGCCATCTTGCAGAGACCCGTCAGGCAATTACCGTCAGGCTGTCGGAATATCCCCGTAAAAAGAACGCCAGCTATTCATTCAGGGCTGCAATCATCAGCGTGGCCGGCAGCGACGTGCCGCATGGCAATCCGAAGCAGAAGGCGACGACTGTGCCGCGTTCAAATCCTGTTTCGGGTTCAAACCCCGTGCCGCGAGGCTCCGTACTGCTCTATTTCATAAGCGACACCCTCCCCTCGCGCTGGCAGCCCGGCGATCAGCTGCAGCTGCTTCTCACTCCCCGGATGATAAGTAACAGCGGCAATCCCTGTGAGTTCAACTACCGCAGATTCATGGAGGGCCGCGGAATCAGGTACACCGGCTTCTTCAGGGCAAGGGACATTGCCGGCCACATGCCCGCAGCCCGGCTGACGGTCAGGGAGAGGTCGCACAGGACGGCCCATGCGCTGACAGCACTCTTTGCCCGGGCAGGACTAAGCGGTGAGGGTCTGGGTGTGATTGCCGCCCTCACCCTGGGCGACAGGGATATGCTTGACAGGGAGCAACTGGAAGCCTTTGCAAGGTCAGGGGTCATGCATATCATGGCCGTATCAGGACTCCATGTGGGGATGATCAGCATGGCACTCTCATGGATGCTCTTCTTCCTGCGGGGCCGGCTGAAGCCCCTGAAGGCAGTGATAACGGTACCCCTGCTGTGGGGATTTGCCTTTATCACGGGCCTGTCACCGTCGGTACTTCGTGCGACGATCATGTTTACCTTCCTCCAGGCCGGCACCCTCACCCGCCGTCCGGCCTCATCCATGAACAGCCTGCTGGCATCAGCCTTTATCATGACAGCGGCACGACCGGCTGTACTGTTCGAGGCCGGCTTTCAGCTCTCATACCTTGCCGTAGGTTTTATCCTGCTCTTCTACAGCCGCTTCTCTGGCCTCATCAGGCCTCGCAACAGGATCCTACGGTATGTCTGGCAGGTGACGGCACTGTCACTGGTGGCACAGGCCGGCACTATGGCACTGACAGTCAGGCTTTTCAATATCTTTCCGCTCCTCTTTCCCCTTTCAAACATCCTGGTAGTACCCATTACGTTCCTGGTGCTCATGCTGACAATGCTTCTCATTGTTGCCAGCCCCGTCCCCTTTATTTCATCCTTCACGGCTCTGCTTCTTGACAGGCTTGCCGGACTGATGCTTGGCATAACAGGCACCATCGGTTCGGCAGACCGGGCCGTGCTTGGCAATATAGGCTTCACCGGCGCGGAGGCGGTGCTCCTGACACTGGCCATGGCACTCCTCCTCGCTTCGCTGCTGAGAGTATACAGTATCAGCGTGAGGCCCTTCATCATGGCAGCGCTGCTCTTTGCTGCCTGCAACACCTACAAGATCAGCAGGGAGAGCATCAAGGAAGGAGCGGTAACATACAATATCCGGGGAACCAGCCTGAGAGCATGGCAGCATGGCCGTTTGCTGCTGGTTACGCCATCCGACGGCACCGTACCGGCCGAGGTGAGGAAGCATGCAGCCATCCGGGGCCTTAAGATTGAGGTAATTGAACCCGGTGATATTTCTTTTGATTAACTTTGCCGCGAAATTAGCTAAAGAGAGATGAGAATAGTAATTGCCGGTGCAGGAGAGGTAGGCACCCATCTTGCAAGGATGCTCTCGCAGAGCGAACACGAGATCATACTTATCGATACCGAAGTTGAGAGGCTCACACCTATTGATTCATCCATTGATGTTCTGACATATGAAGGATCAGCCACATCACTCAACATACTCAAGGAAGCCATAAAGAAAAATACCGATCTCTTCATTGCTGTGGCGCACTATGAGGACACCAACATCAGCGCAGCCATCCTGGCAAAGAAACTGGGTGCCAGGAAGGTGATAGCACGTGTTGACAACATGGAATACCTGGAACGTAACAACAAGGAGTTCTTCAGGTCTATGGGTGTTGATCATATGATCTACCCGGAGCTCATCGCCGCCAAGGAGGTCATCAGCCTCCTCAAGGAGACCGGTACCACTGAGTTCATGGACTTTGCCGGAGGGTTGCTTTCCCTTTATGTTCAGAAGCTTGAAAAGAATGCCCCTGTCCTCAACAGAAGCCTCGAGGAGGTCTCCAATACCATCGGGTCCGTCGAGTACCGTGCCGTGGCCATAAAGAGACATGAGCACACCATCATCCCCCGGGGCAAGGAAGAGTTTCTTGAGGGCGACCTGGCTTTCGTCATCTCAACACGTGAAGGTATTGCTGACATGATGAAGTTCTCAGGCAAGAAGAATGTGGAGGCCAAGAGCATCATGATCCTGGGAGGAAGCCGGATAGGAAGGCATATTGCACAGAAGCTGCAGGACTACTGCCAGGTTAAGCTTATAGATTACAATCTCGAGAAGTGCCGTAGCCTGGCAGAGGATCTTGAGGACACCCTGGTTATCAACGGCGACGGCCGCGACGGCGACCTGCTGGCCGAGGAGGGGCTTCAGAACATGGACGCCTTTGTTGCTGTCACAGGAAACTCGGAGACTAATATTCTATCCTGCCTCCTTGCCAAGAAGATAGGCGTTATGAAGACGATCGCCGAGGTCGAGAACATGGAGTATATCAACCTGGCAGAGAACTCGGGCATAGATACCATCATCAACAAGAAGATAGCCACTGCCAGCCGCATCTTCCGCCATACGATGAACCCCAACGTCACGCAGGTGAAGATGATGACCGGTACCGATGCCGAAGTCATTGAATACAATGTGCCTGATGGTGCCCGCATAACCTCCGGGCCTCTGAAGCTCATTGATTTTCCCAGGGATGCCATTGTCGGGGGAGGCATACGCAAGTATAAGGCTTACATAGCCACCGGCGATACCCTGATACAGGCAGGTGACAAGGTGGTGGTCTTCGCACTGCCGTCAGCCTTTGATAAACTCAATAAGTTCTTTACCGGCGACAGGAAATAAGGCCCGGGAATTTGCGATTTGCGATGTGCGAATTCCGATTTCTGATGGTCGATGTGCGATTTGCGACTTGGGAATAATTGCAGAAATCGAAAATCGAAAATCTGAAATCAAAAATCCACTACTGCCTATTGCCCACTGCCTACTGCCTATAATTCCAGCACCCCCTTGCCCTGCCTCAGGATGACAGGCTCGGAGCCGGTGCAGTCTACAACGGTTGAGGGCTCATTGTCGCCGAAACCGCCGTCAACAACCAGGTCTGCAAAGTCATAGTACTTCTCGTGAATGAGCTCCGGGTCAGTGATATATTCAATAATCTCATCATCCTCGTGAATAGAGGTGGTCATCAGGGGGCGTCCCAGTTCGCGCACTATCTCCAGGGTGATGCTGTTGTCCGGGATACGTATCCCCAGCGTCTTCTTGCGGTGACGGAACATGGCGGGGATCTGGTTGTTGGCCTTGACGATGAAGGTGAACGGCCCCGGCAGGTTGCGCTTCAGCAGCCTGAAAAGGTTGTTGTCATGGATAACGGTATACTCCGACAGCTGACTCATTGATGCAAAGATCATTGACATATCGGGATTGCCGGGATTGAGTCCCTTGAAGCGGGCTATCTTATCGATGGCCTTCCCGGCCCTGATATCACAACCCATGGCATAGATGGTATCTGTGGGGTAGATGACCACACCTCCCTGCTCAAGCACCCAGATGACCTTGCGTATGTGCTCCGGGTTGGGATTCTCGGGATATATCTTGAGAAGCATCTCTCTGTAAAACGGTAGGCAAATATATAAACTAATATTCAGCAGGGGTCAAAAAAAGAGGGTAAGCTACTCATATCGCACCGCTACAACCTTCTACCCTTGCTGCCTTCCGACCCTGGGGGAGTTCAAAGGGAGCTGGTCGTATGAGACTTACCCCGCACAAAAATACTATTATTTGGCACCTCCGCCAAATAATAGTCACAGTTTTCCCCCTTACAAGGATTTGTCGACGGAGATTTCTTGCCTTCAAAAAAAACGGTCAGTTAACCTGATGCCGGTTCGCCTGTGTATTATCGAAGGTTTTTATGTAAGTTTGTTCCTGGAATCAATAAAACGGTAAAATGGAAGAAAAAAGATCAATCTGGAAAGAGACCCTGAACTACGGGATAATTTTGGGTCTCATCAGTGTAGCCCTCTCGGTTCTCACATACATGTTTGACCTCACCTTCAAGACCTGGCTGATGTGGCCAATGATGCTCATCTCGGTTCTTGTGCTCTTCTTTCTTCTTCGCTCATACCGTGACCACTACAACAACGGATACATCTCATACGGCAGGTCTGTGGGGGCAGGGGTGATTATCAATCTCTACTCGGCCATCATAGGGGCAATATTCGTTTATGTTCTGTATGCTTTCATTGACCCCGGCCTGACTGACAAATCCCTGGCTATTGCCGAGGAGAGGCTGGTAGCGCGGGGTATGCCGGAGGCTGCCATTGAGCAGGCCCTGCAGGTTCAGGCCAAAATGATGAAACCGTGGTTCACTGCACTGATGTCAGTTATCAACGGCGTCTTCATCGGACTGATCCTCTCGCTTATCGTCTCACTCTTCGTCATGAAAAAGGGCAATCCTCTCCTTGATGAGGTTGAAGAAGAACCGCAGCAGTAATGGATCTTTCAGTTGTAGTCCCTGCCTGGAATGAGGCGGAATCGCTGCCTGAACTGGCAGAATGGGTTGACAGGGTTTGTGTCTCTTCATCGATCGGCTATGAGCTTATTGTAATTGACGATGGCAGCAGTGACAACAGCTGGGAGGTACTGAGGCAGCTTGCATCCCGCAACGGGAGGATCAAAGCCATCAGGTTCCGCCGCAACTACGGCAAGGCGGCCGCGCTGCAGACCGGTTTTGAGGCCTCGTCAGGAGAGGTGGTGATAACCATGGATGCCGATCTGCAGGACAGTCCCGATGAGATCCCCGAACTGGTCAGGATGATCAGGGAAGAGGGATTTCATATTGTCTCCGGATGGAAGAAGAAGAGGTATGACCCGTTTATCAAGAAGACAACATCGAAGCTCTACAACTACACCGCCAGGAAGTTCTCGGGCATAAAGCTGCACGACTTCAACTGCGGGCTGAAGGCCTATGACGGGGAGGTTGTCAGGAGCATTGAGGTCTACGGCGAGATGCACCGGTACATACCCATGCTGGCGGTGGAGGCTGGCTTCAGGAATATAGGCGAGAAGGTTGTGCAGCACCAGGCCCGCAAATACGGAGTGACAAAATACGGTCTTGACAGGTTTCTCAAGGGATATCTCGACATGCTGACCATAAGCTTCATCACCCGCTTCGGCAAGAGCCCCATGCACCTGTTTGGCACACTTGGCTCACTCATGTTCCTGGCAGGTTTCATTATGGCAGCATACCTTGGCATCCGCAAGCTGGTCTTTGTACACCAGGGTTTCAGGGCTCCCCTGGTGACCGACAGTCCCTACTTTTACATAGCGCTGGCAGTAATGATAATAGGATCGTTTCTCTTCCTGACCGGCTTTCTCGCTGAGCTTGTCAATCGCCGCTCGTCTGACCGCAACCGCTACCTCATAGGAGAACGCCTTAACCTGAAGGTCTGAGGATCTTAATACTTCCCCCTCCTGCGTTGCGTATCCCAGGCGAGGGTGCGCAGTGCTTCGGTCATCCGGTCCCAGGTGTAGAGCTTCTTCTGCTCCGTAATACCATCCCTGAACCTCTCCTCGTCGCCACTGAAGAAGTCGGCTACGGCCCCTGCTATTGCTCCCGGTTCAGGCTCAACAACATAGCCGCAGATACCGTCAGGCACTATCTCGGCCAGGCCGCCAACGTTGGTAACGACCATAGGCTTGTTGAAGTGATAGGCCACCTGTGTCACGCCGCTCTGCGTGGCCGAGCGGTATGGCTGAACAACAAGGGAGGCGGCGGAAAAGTAGTATCGCACCTCCTCATCGCTTATAAAGTGGGAGTGGAAGATTATGTTGCCGGCCAAATCGTGCTTATGAATGAGGTCAAAATACTTCTTCTCATCCTCGTAGAATTCACCTGCAACGATGAGTTTGATTCCGAGACTCCTCACAGAAGGGTCAGCCATGGCCTCTATCAGAAGGTCAAGTCCCTTGTATTCCCTGATAAAGCCAAAGAAGAGTATGTACTTCTCTGCAGGACAGAGCTTCAGCCGTACCAGCGCCTCGGCCCGTGACACAGGCTCACTGTAGTTGTCAAACAGAGGGTGTGGCGATATGACGCAGGGCATCCTGAGACTGAACTGCCGCAGGTCGCGCTCCACAGCCTTAGTCATCACAAGTGCACCGTGGATGCTCTTCACGAAGAACTTTGTCAGCATCCTGTCGCCGAAGTGCTTCTCATGAGGTATTACATTGTCAAAGATGGTGACAATCCTGGTCTGCCTGTTTGTTCTCACTATCCGTGCTATGAAACCAAGCGCCGGAGCCAGGAACGGAAGCCAGTACCGGAGTATTATCAGGTCTGGCCTGGTACGTCTCAGGCGCATCCCGATGGTAAACCAGTTCAGCGGATTGACAGAGTTGATGGCACGGGTGATGGTCACCCCCTGAGGGGCATAACCCACATCATACTGTGTCTTTCCCGGGAAGAGCAGTGCCGGATACTGCAGTTTAAAGGTATATATGGCCGCCGCATCTCCCTCCTGCAGGAACTGCTGTGCCAGCCTCTCGTTATATGCTGCTATGCCGCCGCGGTAGGGATGAGCCGGACCGCAGATGACAATGCGCATCATTGGCCACCTCCTCCCTTCACCCAGTCGGTGAGATAGCTGTATTGCGGTTCCAGCCTGCCTCCGCTGGTGATGGTGGCTCGTTGCAGCATCGGCGAATTATTGTCACTAAAGAGATCGCGGAGCACATGTTCCATGAGCTGTTTTCCGAAGTCGCTCGAGGCATCTCTCGGCAGCTCCCCGGGGAGATTGTCAATTGACATCACGGTGATGTTGTCAGGATGCCTGAAGGCATCCTCCTCGCAGTGACGCGTCCGGTTGTAGCTGTAGAAGGGGTCAGCGATGGTTGTGGCCCTGATAGTGGTGGGTATGGGACCGTCGATGTCGCAGCTTATATCACCTATGACCGAGATTCGGAAGTCCGGTTTTTCCACATCCTCGCGGGTGAAGAAAACGGGCGATCCCGGGTCCCAGAAGTGTGCCGCGATGAATACATCGGTCACCCTGGTATATTTCAGGAAGTCAGAAAGATAATCTTCCGGATGATGTACGAAGTTGTTGAAGTCAAACGGACGGCCGTCGGTGTGCCTGACATAGTGCTGCGGCCCTATCTGGCATACGACAGGCACATCATATTCGCGGGAGAGGAAATCCTCCGGTGACACACTCATGAGGCCGTGACAGTTACCGAGCGTCTCCATGGCGCCATTGGCTACACGTCCCTCACCGGTTACCAGTATCTTCAACCCTGGCTTGAGCTGTATCAGCCTCAGGCCGGCCCACATTTCGTTCAGGTCATGACACTGGTATGCGGGCTTGAGCTTGAACCTGTTGGTCTTGATGCCCCGTGCCCTCAGTGCGTTGTATGCTCCCACGATGCCTGCCCACCTGCCGAAGGCGACAACCCGCTGTCCCTTGTCGGTGGTGAGATATTCATAGTCTATCAGCCTGATCTTCCTGCTGAGTATCTCGCGCAGCATCTCCAGGTTATGCTCCTGCTTCTTAGCCACATGTGCAAAGAAGAGGTAGGTCTTCCCCGGTATCAGTACCCTGCGGTCCACCTCCTTGACACCCATGAGGATGTCGCAGTTGCCGAGGTCTTCCCTCAGGGGGATCTTCAGATATCTGTACTCATCATCGGTGTAGCATCTTATATCTGACGGTTGCACGAAGAAATCGACGGACGGAAAGCTCTCCTTCAGTTCAACCACCTGCGACGGTGTCAGCGGCACCCTCCTGTCAGGCGGGATCTTTGTCTCCCTCAGTATTCCTATCTTCACTCTCTTTTCCATATCATTCTGTTTGAGCTGTGGTGTGAAGATAAGAATTCGGCCCGATTTTTGAGCATAAATTTATCATGGCAACGCAATTATATGTAATTTTGCGTTGTAATCACAGTACCATGGGGCTGATCTGGTTTAGACAGCAAGTTGCGGTGGTATGTAAGCATGCAGAGGGTGGTGACGCTACTCTATAACCTGTGTCACAAAACAACAACTGGCGAGAATAACTACGCTCTTGCTGCGTAACCGAACCAAGTAGGTTATGCTTTATCCCGGCACAAGGTGCCGGGACGAGACGTTTCCCGGGCGGTGATGCCCTGTACCAACCCGATAAGGAAGCGCACGCAATTCAGGGATTGCCCGATGGTCTCTCCGGCCTGACGGTGAAATAACAGGAGATAAGGGGTGATCCGGCTGCCTGCCGCCTCATCGCCTCCGACAATCAAGGCAGGATAAGCATGTAGAAAGCATATGGTCGCCTTGTTTGGACGCGGGTTCGATCCCCGCCAGCTCCACAAGAGTACACTTCAACCACTCCCCCATAGAGTGGTTTTTTCTTTTTCACCCACCTGTAAGTGCTATGATTGCAATACTTTCCGACTCTGCAAAAAACGGTCAAACTGACCACCCAGTGCCGGGTGACGACCTGTCAGATACCCTGGTCAAGGTATAAAACCCCACACCCTGACGAATCCGGGTTATCACAGTTCAGATATTACTATCATCAGTGGCTAAAGCGCAGCAAGCCGGTAATGCATATGGAACATATTGCCGTGATTTAGATTTGACATTGCTTTTATGATGATGTAACTTTCATCATGAAACTGTATTGAAGTTTTTCTTATCCAAAAACCGGTCAAATGAAAAAGTCATGTTTAACCACAATTGTCGTTGGCTTCCTGTTGCTCTGTACCAATGGAATGCATGCCCAGGACACTCAGGCTCAGCTAAACCGGGTCTGCCTTGATAACACTGAACAATTCTCCCTCGCATCTGACTATGTAGAGGGTGAAACTTATGTTATTCAAGTAGGATTACCAATGGGTTATGCAGCTTCTGCCAGATCCTATCCTGTTTTCTATATTACTGATGGTGATATTTCCTTTGGAATGACAAAGGGAATTGCAGATCTGTTGATGATGGGCAGAGAGATCCAGGACATAATTATTGTTGGTATAGGTTATGGACAGGGATTAAAATACAGACAGGAGAAAAGAGGAAGAGATCTGGTACCGGGCAGCGATACAATACCTGCTGAGGGTGAAAATACTTCAGGAGCTGACAACTTCATCAAGTTTATCCAACATGAATTAATTCCTGTTATTAATAAAAAATACAGGACCTATCCGGATTCAAGTGCTATTGGAGGTCATTCTCTTGGTGGATTGTTGAATTCATATATCCTGTTTACACAACCTGAACTGTTTAATAAATATCTGATTGGCTCTCCAACATTGGCTGCGAGGAATAAAATAACCTTCAAATCAGAGGCAGAGTTTTTCAAAAGCCATAGGGAACTAAATCGTGCCGTTTATATGTATTACGGTTCCCTGGAAAATAAAGACTATACAAATCTTGTGGATGAATTCGTTCAGAATATTCAAACACACGACTATAGGGGTCTGAAACTTGTTACACAAATCTTTGAAGGAGAGACTCACATGTCAGTTCCAGCAGTCGCCATTACCAACGGATTGAAGACGATATTCAAACCGTAGATTATGCAGTTCATTCTGTAATAATACTATGAATTAGTAAGTTAACAATCCATCACTCTGGTAATATTTGCCTCATCAATGCTCGTTGGAAATAATTCTAATCCGGGTTAATATCTTTTTGGGTATGGGTTGTGGTCAGCTTTCTTTGCCTGATTTCCGGTTGTTCGACTGGCGGGATCAACGCTTGCGGGTCAGGTGATGTGCCGAAAAGCCTCAAATAAGCATTGTCAGTCCCTGTAGCCTGAGTCAGCTGTATAGCAAATCCATAGCTGGCCGGTTGGTCTATGAATAGTAATCACGGCAAACCAAAAGGCACGAAAATTGTTGTCTTTTATAATAAACAAGAGTAATGAAAAGACTATCAGTTATATTGTTGATGTTCGTTTCCGTGAGCATGCTGTATGCCCAGGAGGCCCGGATGACACGCAAGGAGGCAAAGGCAGCGCGGCAGGCGCAATTGATTGAAAAGACACAGGCCCTTGTAAAATCAGGCACATGGCAGTTTGATGCTACCCGGATGTTGCCCACGTCAGGCAGGAGCAGAACGCTGACCTCTTCCTACAGGGTCATTGTAAAAGAGAGTGAAATCGATTCTTACCTCCCCTATTTTGGAAGAGCCTACCGCGCTGAGTACGGAAGCACCGATTCTCCGCTGAGCTTTAAGGCGGAAATCAGTGATCTCAGTGTGGAGGACTGGAAAGAAGGAGGATGGGTGATCTCATTCAAAACCGAGAACAAGAATGACATTCTTGAATACACCTTTCATATCGGTAAAACGGGGTCCGCAACGCTGAAGGTCAACAGCACCAACAGGCAGCAGATTTCATTCTACGGTGATATAACAGAGGCTGAAAGCGCAAGATAGGCTGATCTAGGTCTGCTGTCCCTTTCTTGCGGAGAGCAGGGCGTGAATGATGAAGGCACATCCTGCAATAAAGACCGGGGAGATGACTGCCAGTGAGGCGCTGTTGCCGGCAAAGGACTTGAACCAGACAGCCATTGCCACAAATGCCAGAAGGAACAGTATACCGCCGGCAATTTCATGTTTCCATGCAATAACAAGAGAAAGAATCAGCACAAATACCGGGATATTATGTATCAGGAAACCGGTCAGTTGCCGGCCAAAGGGCTCATCGCCTCCGAAGGCATCAAAAGAAAACATCACGAGGAAAAGTATGGCTGCCATTGCGAGCACCCGGGCAAGCCACTTCAGTAATGACAGGTTCATGGTCTTTTTATCTCAAATTTACGAAAAAACCCCGGATCAGAAAAGGCACAAAAAACCTGTGTGTGAGCCCGGAACCAACAGGTTGAATTTATGCTTGCCTGACATTCAACCGGCATGACAACAGGTTTCAGCGGAAATGTCAACGGCTTGTAACCACCGGCTTTATGTCCAGTACCGGTGTATTGTTCAGCGCATCGAGGCCGGTTACCTTCAGCATATTGCCCTCAACACCAAGCAGCCTGACGGTGGTCATGCCTATCATGCTGGGCCTTCGGGGAGTGCAGCATGCGAAGATACCCCTCACCTCTCCAGAGCGGGTTACGGTGCGAAGCTCATAACCGTCGGAACGGTCAAAGTAAAAGATGACGTTGAGCTCGCTGTACTTTTCGATCCTGTACAGCGCATCGGCAAACTGCTCCTTCACCTCGATGGTTGATATGCTCTCCTTTATCCTGTCGGCATCACCCGGTTCGGCATTCTCCCACTCGTTATGAACATAACCGATGATCTCTATTTTCAGATCCTTTTTCATCCAGATGAAGTTTCTTAAAGCGGCTCTGTGGGCAGTATGAACATCTCCCCCTCTTGCCGTATTATCTTTATCCTCACTCCGTATATCTGCTCTATCAGTTTCTCGCTGAAGATATCACTCCCACCCTCGGCCCTCACCTGCCCGTCGTCGAGTATCATGAATTCCCTGCAATATTTCAGGGCAAGGTTGAGATCATGGATGGCCATCAGCACCGTGATGCCGCCTTCGGCAAGATCCCTCAGCAATCGAAGTATCTCATGCTGATGCCTCAGGTCGAGGTTGGCTGTCGGCTCGTCGAGGAGAATCACCGACGGCTCCTGTGCCAGTGCCCTGGCGATGAAGACCTGCTGCCGTTGTCCTCCGCTGAGCTTGTTAACATCCTTAAGCGCAATATCATCAAGGCCGAGCCTGACCATTATCTCCGCCGTGATCCTGCGGTCGTCCTTCCCGGGCGACCAGCTGATATAGGGATTACGGCCCAGCAGGACGGTGTCGAACACCGTGGCCGGGAAGGTGTTGTACTGCATCTGCGGGACGTATGCCATCTCCCGGGCCATCTCCCGGGCGCTGACGGTGCCGGCATGTCGGCCCATCACCTCTACCGTTCCAACCTGCGGCGTCAGTATGCCGTTGATAAGCCTTATGAGGGTGCTCTTTCCCGAGCCGTTAGGCCCCAGGAGGGCGGTGAAAGAGCCCTTTTCAAAGCTGTGGGTTATGCCTTTGATAACCGGAAAACCGTTATAGGCAAACCGGACGCCGGAGAGGGTTATCATTTCCACTGTGCCCCTCCTTTCCCCCTGACAAGCAACAATATAAACAGCGGTGCTCCTATTACCGACGTCAGAATGCCTACCGGCAGCACCATGGGTGAGATGAGGGTGCGGGCCACGATGTCGCAGCCTATCATGAAGGCAGCGCCGGCGAAGGCTGCTCCGGGTATCAGGAACCGCTCATCGCTGCCGATGACCCTCCTGACCATGTGGGGCACCACCAGCCCCACGAAGGCAATGATACCGTAGAATGATACTACCGTCGCCGTGGCCAGCGAGGCAACTATCATGGCGGTGAGCCTCAGTCTGCCGATATTGACCCCCAGGCTGCGTGCGGTCTCGTCGCCTGCGTCCAGGGCGTTGTAGTTCCACCGGTTACGGTAGAAATAGATCATCACCGGCAGCAGGATGATCACCTGTATCGTCAGCTCTCGCCATCCTCCCTTGCTCAGGTCGCCGAAAGTCCAGAAGACAATGGCAGCCAGCTGCACATCGTCGGCCAGGTACTGTATGGCAGCCGTCAGTGCCGTAAAGAGCGAGCTGGCGATGATGCCTGTGAGTATCATGTTCTCAGGTGTGGCCCCCCTGTGTCTGGCTACCAGCAGTATCAGGAAGCAGGCGATGAGCGACCAGAAAAATGCCGAGAGAGTGACAACATAAGGGTTTGCAATGAGCACGGCGTCATTGCTGCCGCTGTTCATGCTGCCTGCCCCGAAGATAATCACCGCAAAGGCGGCACCGAAGGCGGCAGCATTGCTTATGCCGAGGGTGAAGGGAGACCCCAGGGGGTTGCGCAGTACGCTCTGCATCACCACACCGCTGACCGACAGTGCTATGCCGCTGACTATCCCCGCCAGCACACGCGGCAGCCTTATCTGCGTCACGATACCGCGATGCAGCTCCTCACCTCCGTTCCCAAAAAGCGAGAACAGGTCGCCGAGGCTGATGCTGCTCGGCCCGAGCGCCAGTCCCAGTACAGCAAACAGTAGTGTCACCAGCGCTGCCAGCCAGAGGAACCTTCCCTTGCGCTCCGTGAACCGGAGATATTGCTTTTCTATTTCATGCTCCCGGCTCATTCTGATACCGTATTGCCCAGCCGTTCAAACGGCCTGTAATAATCGTATACCTTATCATATATATCTATGCCGTAGAAAAAGCTGTAAATCTCCCGGCATTTTTCCGTGACGTCAACGTCATCAAATGCCGAAGGCAAAAGCACTGAGCCGATATACCATACATTGCAGAGAATATTCTCATAGTTGGTGGTGTTCCAGTTGTATGGCAGAACAGTATAGGCCTCTCCGCCACGAAAGGCAGAAAGGGAGCTGCCAATCACTCCCCGGGTGATCTCCTCCTGCCATATCTGACGTCCGGCGGCATCGAGAAAGATGACATCCGGATCCCACTCTATCAGTTGTTCCTGGTCAATGAAGATGACCACATGGCCAGGCTCACTCCTGTCATTCCCGAGTTGCGGCTCATCAGCAACATTCTTCATGGAGAGAATAGTGAAGGGTGGATAGTCGGGTTCTGTCGATGTCAGCCCGTGTGCGCCGTTGTAGGCTACACCTCCTACATAGGCCTTCTGTTGCCTCTCCGTTGCCCGTGAAGCCCGCGCAGTACACTCTTCAATTGTTGATTCAAAGTAGCTGATTATGCTGCCGGCCCTGTCAGGCATACGAAAAATATCTCCAAGAAGTGTGACAGTCCCATAGAAAGCATCCCTCTGCTCTCCCAGGTCGCCGTAATCGAGCAGCACAACCGGCTTTCCGGTACGCCGCTGAAGCCTGTCCGCCTCCTGCGGCGACATGAAAGTGGCCAGGATAAGATCACTCCCGGCTGCAGCCAGCAGCTCGGTGTCATAGTTGTTGCCGGCACCTATCACCGGGAGGTTTCTGAGGTGCGGATTGGCAAAGAGGTAGGGCACGTTGCGCCTCTGCTCGCTCCCTTCGATGTGACTCACCATGCCGGTGACGCCCATGTATGACAGCAGCCGCATGGTACCCGATTTAAGGGCTATGACCGACCGAACCGTGTCAGGTATCATTATGTTCCGGCCGGTATAATCGGTGATGCTGCGCCCTGCACGGCCTGAACGGCTGCCCGGCGAGCATGACACCATGAGAATCATGGCAACCAGTGAAACCAGGGCCAGAAGTTTACTCTTCATAATGGTGATCATCGCCGGTCAAACGTGTCATGGTCAGCCTGGCATAGCTGACCCCCTTTACACTCCGCAGCCTGTCGGCCAGCGCTGTCAGATCTGCCGCCCGACCCCTGACAGCCAGCAGCTCCATGCACTGTCCGTGGTCAAGATGGAGATGGAGCGTCGACAGTATCAGTTCGTTTCTCTCATGCTGCAGCCGCGTCAGCTGCCCCACGAGACCCCTCCTGTGATGATCATATATCATGGTGAGCGACCCTGCCACCTCATTGTTGCATTGCCATTTGCTTTCTGCCAGACCGTTGCTGATGAGATGCCTTATGGCCTGGGAGCGGTTGAGAAAGAGATTCTCCTCAACAAGGCCGTCGAGCGCATCAAGATACTCCTTCTCGAGTGAAACCCCAAAACGTATTACCGGCATCGTGTTACTTTTTTAAAAATTCGTAATATCCGCAGTAAATATAGTCAACAGGATTTTAATATGTGTAACAAAAATGTAACAGTGCTATTTCTTTGTACTTTTTGGTATTTGACTTATTTTCGGCATGTCAAAATATGTTTGTTTTTATAAATACCTTATATTTAAAACAATATTGATGATCCTTACAGATTGTCACGGGAATATCCGCGCATCAGGCAGGGAAATCTCAATAATATTTTAACAGGTGGATGTATATCTGATCATCGTAGTTGTCCTGTTTATTCTGGCAGTCTCTGACCTGATCGTCGGGATCTCCAATGATGCTGCCAACTTCATCAACTCGTCCGTAGGTTCAAAAGCTGCATCCCTCAAGGTTATTCTTTCGATAGCAGGACTGGGTGTCATCCTCGGTGCCACCTTTTCCAGCGGGATGATGGAGATAGCACGGTCGGGCATCTTTCATCCCGGTCAGTTCTATTTTTCCGAGATCATGATCATCTTCCTGGCTGTCATGATAACGGATGTCATCCTTCTTGACACCTTCAACACTTTCGGTTTTCCGACATCCACCACTGTCTCCATCGTCTTCGAGCTTCTGGGAGCTGCTGTTGCCATTTCGATCATCAAGATCATGAATTCCACCGACAGCTTTGCAGACATCGGGAACTACATAAATACGGCCAAGGCCCTGGCCATTATCTTTGGCATCCTTTTCTCGGTGGTTATCGCCTTTGCGTTCGGAACGATAATACAGTTCATTACGCGTCTTATTTTTTCCTTCGATTTCCAGAAATACATGAAGTATTTCGGGGCGCTGTGGGGAGGCGTGGCAATCACTGCCATCGTATATTTCATATTGGTGAAGGGAGCCAAGGGAGCTTCGTTCATGACCCCCGAGGCCCTTGAATGGCTCGGCAGCAATACAATGAAGGTGCTTCTTATGGCCTTTGTGGCTTTCACCGTTATCCTTCAGCTGCTCTACTCGCTGTTCAAGGTAAACATCCTCAGGATCATCGTGCTGGTCGGCACCTTCTCCCTGGCTATGGCTTTTGCCGGCAACGACCTCGTCAACTTCATCGGCGTGCCACTGGCGGGCTTTGAATCGTACCGGGAGTTTGCCGCTGATCCCTCGTTCAACCCTGACACCATGCTGATGGGGGCTCTCAGTGAGCCCGTGAAGACCCCGACAATATTCCTTGTGGGTGCCGGGCTCATTATGGTGGCCACTCTCTTCATGTCGAAAAAAGCCAGGACTGTTTCGCAGACTGAGATCAATCTTGCCAGGCAGGGCTCCGGATCTGAGAGGTTTGAATCGTCGCGCCTTTCGAGGTCAGTGGTGAGGCATACGGTGGGAGTATCAAAGTTTATCGGCAGGATCATACCTGACAAAGTGACCAGGTTCATCGACAGAAGATTCGATTTCCAGTCTTACAGGAAAAGGTTCCAGAGCCCTGCTGATGTCTCGTCATTTGATCTCCTGAGAGGCTCAGTCAACATGTTCGTGGCCAGTAGCCTGATTGCCTTTGGCACATCCCTTAAACTGCCGCTCTCCACCACTTACGTCACCTTTATGGTAGCCATGGGTACCTCGCTGGCTGACAGGGCATGGGGCAGGGAGAGTGCAGTGTACCGTATCACAGGAGTCGTCACCGTCATCGGGGGATGGTTCTTTACGGCCATCACTGCCTTTACAGTATCGTTCCTGATAGCCCTTGTCCTGCACTGGGGAGGCATCATTGCCGCCTTGGCAGGACTGGCCATTGCACTTTTCATAGTTATAAGATCCGCAATAAGACATAACAGGAAGATCCTCAGGACCGCCAAGAAAGATGAGCTTGATGAAAAACTGACCCTGACAGGCGAGAACATACTTCACAAGTGCAACACCTCCATCACCGACGTGGTGGCATCGGTCCGCAAGCTCTATTCATCGTCGCTTGTCAGTCTCACCGGTGAGGAGTGGAAGAAGATGAAGAAGGTGAAAAAGAATGTGGATGATCTCAACCAGAGGACCAAGGAGCTGAAATACAACCTCTACCCCACCCTGAGAAAGCTGGAGGAGGATTTCATTGAAACAGGGCCTTATTATGTTCAGATCCTCGACTACCTGAGGGAGATAGCACACTGTCTCAAATATATTTCAGACCCGATTTATGAGCATCTCGACAATAACCATCCCTCGCTCATTCCGGAACAGATAAAGGACCTGAACCTTCTCAGTGCTGCCGTCACCAGGTTTTATGACCGTATTGAGATCATAATCAGGGATCAGGATCACAGCAAGATGGAGAGCCTCCTTGCCGAGCAGCAGTCTATTCTTGACCTTATAAACAAGATCAAGAAAAAGCAGATCAAATACATCAAGTCTGAGTCTATCGGCACCAGGAATACGCTGATGTATCTTAACCTGCTCACTGAAAGCAAGAACCTGCTTCTCTATACAGTCAACATGGTAAAATCGCACCGCGACTTCCTTATGAGCGATGCCCTGAACAACGGATCCTGATCAAACTGACCCTGCTCAGACGGCTCTGTTCATAAAATTTCTTAATTTGATCCTCAAAATATTCACATCATGAAAAAGGCATTCACTAACTTGTCTTCATTGCTGATTGTTTTACTGATAATCTCTCCCGTTATGCTTGATGCACAGGATATTTCACTGCCGGCTCCAATGACCTCCGGCGGAAAGCCACTCATGGATGCACTCAGTGAGAGGCAGTCTTCCAGATCATTTTCAGAAACGGAACTCTCACCCCAGCAGCTCTCTGACCTGCTATGGGCTGCATGGGGGATAAACAGGCCGGCCGACGGGAAGAGGACAGCCCCCTCATCGCATAACCGCCGGGAGATGGATGTATATGTGACACTGAAGAGCGGGTTGTACCTCTATGATGCGGCGGACAATATCCTGAAACAGATCAATGACAAGGATATAAGGGCACTGACCGGAACGCAGGATTTCCCCGCCACGGCACCGGTGAACCTGGTTTACGTTGCAGATCTTACAAAGAGAGGACTCAGTGAAGGGCAGGCCATCACAGACACTGATCTGCTGTCGTCATGGGCCAACACGGGATTCATGGCACAGAATGTCTATTTGTATTGTGCATCCGCAGGACTCGCAACGGTTATAAGAGCAATGGTCCCCCGTCAGGAGCTGGCAGCGGCAATGATGCTCAAGCCATGGCAGGCAATAATACTTGCACAGACTATTGGACTGCCTGCAGGTAGTCAATAATCCCCTCGGATATCTTCTCTGCCATCAGCTGCCGGAACAGCGGGTCAGCGAGCTTCTCCTCGTCTTCGGCATGCGACATGAAGGCCTGCTCTACAAGTATTGCAGGTATCTGTGATACCCTTGTGACAGTATAGTTGAACGAGCCCACTACGCCGAACTCATCCAGTCCCGTCTCAAGCAGCCTGTCATAGATAGTCTGCGCCAGCGGCGCCCAGAAGGGATTGTGCCAGTAGGTGCTGGTACCGGAGACGGAGAGATAACCCCTTCCGCCGGCGTTGGCATGTATGCTTATCAGCATGTCAGCGCCCGACTCAATGGCTATGCGGCGCTTGTCAGTGAGAAGCATGTACCTGTCGGTATCACGCACCTGTACCACCTCTGCACCCATGGCTGTACAAAGATCCCCCAGCCTCAGCGAGAGGTCCAGGTTGATATCCTTTTCAACCAGTCCTGAAAGTCCGACAGCTCCTGTATTGTCACCGCCGTGACCTGCCTCGATGGCTATCTTCAGTCCCTTGAGAGGCTTCTCATTGGTAAGGTCATAAACGGGAGGATACTTCACGGTCATCACCAGGCTCCTGCCTTCAGGTCTGATGTCATAGCCCCATATATTCTCACTCGTCAGGTTGACATAGACGCGGAAGGTCTCAGGTGTGACCTGCTCCCATGTCAGCTTGTCGATCATCATGCATCCCTTCCTGTGGGTGACCCATGTCGAGGCTGACTCAGCGCCGAAAAGTGTTATCACCAGCCTCTTCTGGTTTGGGTCGGGATAGACCTCATAGGGCACAGGTTCGAGCCATGGTATTGTCACCCTGTCAGCACCGTTGGCGGGACCGCATGTCATGCCGGTCACTGTGTATGAGGGCTGCAATCTCCCTCCTTGTATAATCTCAACGTCATTGCTGTTTATGATACCCGACTCCACATTGCTGAGCCTGACCCGGTAGTTATCACCTGTCCTGCCGCTTACCTTCAGGATCACACCCGGGCCCAGCTCCTGACGTATCGGACCGCCCAGCCTGGGTGCACCCAGGTTATAAGTAAGCCTGGAGTATTCATTTTTAACCCTCACCAGCGGGAAATCCTCGGGCTGCCTGACAGTCACCATCCTCTGCAGGGCAGGCTTATAGACACCCTTCACCGGCGCGCCGGCGACAGGTGCCAGCCTGACGCCCAGGGTATATGACCTCCCCGCGGCCAGATCGCGCAGCGGCAGCTCCGCCGTATAGATACTGTAGTCGTCAAGGTCTGTACGCAGGCACGCAAGAGTTATCCTCCCGGGCAGAACATCAACAAAGCCGTTCTGTCCCTTCGATCCCCTGAAGCTGACCTTCACCACCTCTTCCGGCAGCAATTCCATGTCAGCGGCAGGCTCAACCGACCGGCTGTCGACCCACAGCGGAAAAGGCTGCCGGGTCATATCACGCTTTTCATAAAAGATCACATGCTCGCATACAGCTGTCCGGCCGTCGGGATATACTGCCTCAGCCGTTATTTTGTTCACTCCCTCGTTGAATTCAACAGTTGAAAAGAATATACCCGTCTTGTATTGTTTCACTGTCTGGCAGTTTATACTTACGGTGGCAGGGTATTCACTCTTGCAGAGGACATCGAACCGGGGCAGGTACGTCACCTGCTCCGGAAGCCTCAGGAACCTTACCCATGGCGAATCGTAACCTGCGCTGTCGCAGCGGCAGGGTATGGCTGCAAGGGTTTCTGCAGCGGCAGCCGCAGCCGTAGCGGCAGAATCAGGACCGGCGGCTGAAGTCTGCCCTGATCTCTTCGTAGTGCCGCACGCCGTCAGAACTGCAATTGCAGCTATTGTAACAATAATGTTCCTTTTCATCATGATCTGATTTTGATTTAAATAGTATGATAGCCTGTCCCTATTCATCGGGAGAACCGCACATGATTGAAAATCATATTCATACCTGTTGTGATTTCAGTCAATCATGCCGGTATCACCTGTAGAGTAAATATTGCTGTCTTATTTCCATGAACTCCTTAACATCATCCTGGCACGCTTGGACCACCTCCTCCACGGTGACGCCGGGTTCGTTGAGCCTGCGCATCAGCAGCGGCGGCGACCACACCAGGGAGTCAGGATTTGTCTTCCTGTAGGCGTCGATAATATGCAGTGAAGCCTCCACCGAGCGGAAGGCTGCTGGATCCGTGAGCATTATCTCCACGCCGCCGCACATCTCGTTCCAGGGCTTGCCGCTGCGGTTGTAGCCTGTCCCTGCAGACCGGGGCACAAAGTACACAGGCCTGAAGTAAGCCCCGCGTATACCTCTTGAGTTGAGGTCGTCGGCCGCCTTGCCGGCATCCACCCAGGGTGCGCCGGTCATGAGGAAAGGTTTGGTGGTGCCCCTGCCCTCTGACATGTTGGTCCTCTCGAACAGGCACTGTCCGGGGTAGACCACCGCCGTCTCCCAGTTGTCTATGTTTGGTGATGGCATAACCCACTGCAGTCCTGTCTCATCCCACATCATGCTGCGGCTCCATCCCCGCATCTTTATCACCGTCAGGTCAGCGCCGTAGCCCTCTGTTTCGTTCCACATGGTTGCCAGCTCGCCGTAGGTCATGCCGTGGCGCAGCGGGATGCGGTGCCGGTACATCCTGATGGTGTCATGCATCGGTCCTTCCACCACGCGGCCGCCCAGCGGATTGGGCCTGTCGAGTACAATAAAGGGAATGCCGGCCTTTGCACATGCCTCCATGGCATGTGACATGGAGAACTTGAAGGTATACCATGCCGAGCCCACGCCCTGGATGTCGAACAGCATAACGTCAATGCTGTCGAGCCACTCCTGCTTCGGGGCATAGGAGTCGCCATAGAGGCTGTAAACAGGTATTCCTGTCACGGGGTCAGCTTCTCCGCTGCCCTGTATCCTGCCGTGCAGTGCTCCCCTGATGCCGTGCTCGGCGCCGAAGAGAGCCACCAGGTTTACCCCAGGCGTGCCGGCGAGAATGTCAACTGTGCTGCGCATATCCGCACCCACGGCTGACGGGTTGGTGATCAGTCCCACCCTCTTGCCTGCAATCAGGTCAAGGTGCTCCTCAACAAGTACATCGACACCGGGAGTCACCGCCGGCACCGGCAGCTGAGGTCTGAGCCTCGCGGCATAGAAGGAGGTCAGCACCCCCTCCAGGGCGGGGGCATCGGCTAAGGTGAACTCCGTCACGGCCATCTTCACCGGCGTGCTTTCGTTGCCGTAACGGTCCACGGCCGACACTGCCACGCTGTCAAGACGAAGGAGCGCCTGTTCAACACCTGTCACCTTCTCCGGCGATGTCCGCGCCAGGAAAGCGTTGTTGACGGTGAAGGCAGGGATGAGGTCAGATGTGGCCCTGGGTCCGTGAATATTCTGGTTCCACTGTGAACCGTACCTGTAATAGACAACCCACCGGCTTACATCGGAAGGATCGCAGTGGGTCCATGATATCTTCAGTGCATCTTTCTCCGGCCACTTGGTCACCGACGGCGCTGCCGGCGCCTTGCTGTCGAGCCACGGTGAGGGCGGCACCAGCGCCTGTCTCCTGTAAGGTCCTTCCGTTACGGCCTTCACAAGCCCGGGGGTCCTGACCAGCGGGCCTATGCTCCAGTGCACCACACCGGGGCTCTCCGGGAGAAGACCCCTGGTGATCATGATCTGGTTGACGGTCTCATCAGCCGCCCTGGCTGCAGGCTGCAGTCCTATGTTGATGCCTGGCCAGAGATGCCTCTCCTTCAGGTTCTGCTCTTTCCACCATCCCAGAAGCACGGGGTAGCTCTGCGCTATCTGGTTGACGGGCCAGTAGAGCTGTGGTGAGTAATAGTCGATCCATCCTTTATTCAGCCACAGTCTGGCATCGGCATAGAGAGTCTCATGCTGGTTGAAGCCGCCGCCGATGGCAGGCGGATTGTAGGGCTGCCATATGCCGAAGGGACTGAGCCCGAACTTGACCCATGGCTTCTCCGCCTTGATACCTTTATATAATCTTTC
>CAYPKP010000003.1:95695-107205 GCA_964411345.1 uncultured Rikenella sp.
GCTGCTGAGTGCAGAGTGAAGAATGCCGGCTTTTCCTACACCAGGGTTACCTTGATCCCTTCATCACGGATTATCTGTATGATATTTCCCGGAGCATTCCTGTCGGTGATGATGTGGTGCACCTTGTTCAGCCTGCAGATCTTTCCGAAGCCTCTCTTCCCGAACTTGGTGGAATCGGCAAGCACAATAACCTCCTGGGCGGCATTGATCATATACTGATTGAGATGAGCCTCGGCAATATTGCTGGTTGTCAGTCCCTGATCCAGATCCAGTCCGTCGATGCCTATAAATAGCTTGCTGCACATCATCTCCGTGAGGAGGGCCTCGGCATAGGGGCCAATGACCGATGCGGAGCTCTTGCGCAGGGATCCTCCAAGCTGTATGATCTCAATATTGGGCTTATAGCTCAGTATCAGTGATACTTTCACGGAAGGCGTGATGACAGTGACAGGATCGGTTATGGTAATATGCTGGGCAAAGGTTAGCACCGTGGTTCCCGATGCGATGATTATCCTGTCGTTCTTCTCCAGCAGCTCATTGGCCGCCTCAGCTATCCGTCTCTTCTCCGAAACCTGGACCTTCTCCTTCTCATCTATGTGCCGGTCAATGGTCAGGGAACTAACAGGCCCTGCACTGCCATGAGAGCGGATAAGCAGCCTGCGCTCCTCCAGTTCTTTCAAATCCTTTCGAATCGTAACTTCAGAAACCTTCAACCGTAAGCTAAGGTCCTGCACCCTGACATAACCCTCCCTGTCCAGTTCAGCTAGTATTATCTTATGGCGCTGCGCAATATTTCTCATGATTCGTGACCGGAGACCGGATTTGTTGATTTTTCTCAAATGTAAAAACAAAAGTAATATAAAACAAGAAAAGTAAAATATTTAAAAAATAAATAATTGCGATTAGTTATTTTTTCTTTCTGTTTTGTTTTGATTTTTAAAAATGTTGTCATAATTTTACTCTGTTTTTCTGACATAAATCATAATTAAGCTTCTGGTAAATTGGAAAGAGAGGAATTTATAAGCCGGCTGAAGCGCCCCGGAAAGCAGTGGGACTTCATCGTTATCGGCGGAGGGGCAACCGGACTGGGTGTTGCCATTGATGCTGCGGCAAGGGGTTACAGCACCCTTCTGCTGGAACAGTCGGATTTTGCCAAGGCCACCTCGGCGCGCAGCACCAAACTGGTGCACGGCGGGGTGAGGTACCTGCAGAAGGGTGATGTGGCCCTGGTGCGTGAGGCCCTGCGCGAGAGAGGTTATCTGAGAAAGAATGCGCCTCACCTGGTGAAGAACCAGCGTTTCATCATAGCCAACTACCGGTGGTGGGAGAAGCCCTTCTACACCCTGGGGCTCACCTTCTATGATCTCCTGTCGGGAGGCATGAGCCTGGGACGTTCGCTTCCCATGAAAAAAAGAGATGTGATAAAGGCTATTCCCCAGATCGTCCGCGAGAAGCTGAAAGGAGGCGTAATATACCATGACGGGCAGTTTGACGACTCGCGCCTGGCGGTGAACATGATGCAGACGGCCATGGAGCAGGGAGCCACGGTGGTCAACTATGTGAGGGTGAAGGAGCTGCTCAAGAGTGCCGAAGGCAGGGTCAGCGGCGTGGTGGCCGTTGATGAGCTTGACGGCACCGGATTCACGGCTGAGGGAAGGTGCATCATCAATGCCACCGGCATCTTCGTGGACGAGATCATAAGGATGGACAATCCCGAGCAGCAGCCCCTCGTCAGGCCCAGCCAGGGCGTTCACCTGGTGGTAGACAGCAGCTTCCTGGGAGGCGACGATGCCATCATGATACCCAAGACCAGCGACGGCAGGGTGATGTTCGGCGTGCCATGGCATGACCGGGTCATCCTCGGCACCACCGACGTGCCGGTGAAGGATTTTGTCCTTGAGCCCAGGGCTCTTGATGAGGAGGTAGACTTCATCCTTGAGACTGCCGGCCGGTACCTTGCAAGGAAGCCGCAGCGCAGCGACGTTCTCTGCGTCTTTGCCGGCCTCAGGCCGCTGGCAGCTCCCAGGCACGGGGCTGACGGGGCTAAAACAAAAGAGATTTCCCGCAGCCACAAGATGCTGGTGTCGCCGTCAGGGCTGGTGACCATCACCGGAGGCAAGTGGACCACCTACAGGAAGATGGCGGAAGATACCGTCAACCTCGCGTTGAAGACCGGGAAGCTTGGCTTCAGAAAGTGCACCACAAAGACGCTGAAGATCCACGGTTACTTTGACAATCCCGACAGGAGTGATATAAGATACGTATACGGCAGCGACCTTGAGGAGATACGGAAGATGCAGAAGGAGAATCCCGCCTTTGCAGAGAAGCTGGGCAGCGGCGTTGACTTCACCGTTGCCGAAGTGGTGTGGGCGGTGAGGAAGGAGATGGCCCGCACCGTCGATGATGTGCTGGCGCGCCGGGTGAGAGTTCTCTATCTCGATGCCAGGGCCGCGATAGAACTGGCACCCCGTGTGGCAGCGGTCATGGCCGAAGAACTGGGCAGGGACAAAGCATGGGAAGAGCAGCAGGTGAAGGATTTTTCTGAGATGGCCAGGGGTTATGTTATGGAATAATATAAGTGTAATTCCGATAAAAGGACCAATGATGAGAAAGAGAACCGGCCCGCGAAACTTACTGCGGGCAGCACCGGCGGCGATACTGTTGCCTCTGACGGCCTTCCTGATACTGACATCATGCGCCGGGGGCGACAGGGCAGCAGTGCCGAAGCAACCGAACATCATCGTCATCCTGTCCGATGACATCGGTTATTCTGACATAGGCTCATTCGGTTCGGAGATCAGTACTCCCAACCTTGACAGGCTGGCTGCAGGGGGCGTTCGCTTCACCAACTTCTACAACACTGCCCGCTGCAGTCCCAGCCGCGCCTCACTGCTCACCGGGCTCTATCCTCACCAGGCAGCCATGGGTCATCTGGCCACCAGGCCTCTCTGGGATGAGCCCGGCTATCTTGATGACCTGAACAAGGATGCAGCCACCCTCGCCGAGGTACTGAGGGAGTCGGGCTACTCCACCTACATGACCGGCAAATGGCATCTCTACGGCATGAACAATGCCAGCACCCCTGAGGAGCTTGCTGCCGACAAAAGCAACTGGCCGGTCCAGAGGGGCTTCGACCGTTTCTTCGGTAACCTGAGCGGCTCCTGCAGCTACTGGGACCCCTTCACCCTGCTCAGCAACAACACCTTCGTACCCCCGGGCGAGGGGTTCTACTATACAGACGCAATCAGCGACACTGCGGTGAAGTTCATCAGGGAGCACCCTGAAGGCAAGCCTTTCTTCTTTTATGTAGCCTACTACGCAGCACACTGGCCTCTCCACGCCCCGGAGGAGGCGATAGAAAAATACAGCGGGGTATATGATATCGGGTGGGACTCGTTGCGGGTACTGCGCTTCAACAGGCAGCAGGAGCTGGGTGTCATCACCCCGGCACACCGGCTCAGCGAGAGGACGGAGACAATAATCCCGTGGAAGGATGAGCCCATGAAGGAGTGGCAGTCACGACGCATGGAGACCTATGCCGCCATGATCGATATCATGGATCAGGGTATCGGGAGGATCATCGCCGCCCTGGAGGAGAAGGGCGAGCTTGACAACACCGTTATATTATACATGCAGGATAACGGCGGCTGTGCCGAGCCTGTCCTGACCAACAGGATGGCCATGCCACTCACCGAAGAACAGAAGGTACTCAAACCTATGCCTGCCGACCAGGTGCTGCAGGTAAGAAAACCGGAATACACGCGTGACGGAAGGTTTATCCGCACCGGCCGGGGGGTGATGGCAGGCCCTGCCGACACCTGGCTGGGCTATGGTGAAGAGTGGGCCAACGCCAGCAACACACCCTTCAGGCTCTACAAGTCGCTGGTGCATGAGGGAGGAATCTCAACCCCCATGATAGTTCACTGGCCTGAGGGCCTGGAGCAAAAAGGCACAATGATCAGGGAGCCGGGTCATCTTATTGACATAATGCCTACCTGCCTTGAGCTGGCGGGTGCAAGCTATCCGGAAGAATTCAACGGGACAAAGACCATCCCTCCGGAAGGAGTAAGCCTGCTGCCTGCCCTCAGGGGAGAAAAGCTTGACCGCGAGTTCCTCTTCTGGGAACATGAGGCCAGCAGAGCCATACGCATGGGCAGTTGGAAGCTTGTGGCCAGGGCTGCAACACCAATGTATTTCACCCCGGAAGACGAAGAGCGCTGGGAGCTGTACGACCTGGATAACGATCCCTCCGAGACAAACAACCTGGCAGATGAAGAACCTGACAGGGTGAAAGAGATGGCCGCCAGGTGGGAGGAGGAAGCTCTCCGCCTCAGGGCCACACCGTGGCCGTGGGATAATCCCGGCAGATGAAAGGACGATGTAATATTATCTTAATCATAAACTGACTGAAAGAAACGAAAGATTGACAATATTGGGGCCCCGCCAGTAAAAATGGGAGAAACTCAAAATGACACGCCTATGATCAACTTTCTGAAACCACCGCCATACAAGGAGCCGCTGCCGGCCGATAAGATTGACCCCACATACAAGCGACTGCGTCTGCAGGTCTTCCTCGGAGCTTTCCTGGGTTATGCAGCCTATTATCTTGTGAGGAAGAACCTCGCCCTGGCCATCCCCGGCATGATACAGCCCCTGGAGAACGGAGGTCTGGGATATACCAAGCTGCAGCTGGGCATAGCCCTCTCAGCCATCTCCATCGCCTACGCCTTCAGCAAGTTCCTGATGGGAGCCCTCTCCGACAGGTCTGACGCAAGGAAGTTCCTGGTAATAGGACTTGTACTGTCGGCGTCACTGATGATGTCAGTCGGTCTATTCCCCTTTGCCACCAGCTCTGTGGCCATAATCTTTGCCTTCATGCTGGTCATAGGATGGCTGGCTGGTATGGGCTGGCCTCCCTGCGGAAGGATAATGGTGCACTGGTTCTCGCACAATGAGCGAAGCTTCAAGATGGGCATCTGGAACACCTCCCACACCGTCGGCAGCGGACTGATGGGCAACCTGGCTGCCTGGGGCACCCTGCTGCTCGGCGGACTATTCGTTGCCGACATCGGCGGCGGCATAATGGTTGAACAGAGCTGGAGGGCTGTGTTTGTCCTGCCCAGTGCCGTAGCCCTCATAATTGCCCTATTCTGCTGGTGGGCCCTGAGAGATACCCCGCAGTCGTGCGGACTGCCCTCCATAGACAAACACAGGAATGACATTCCGGCACAGAAGGAGATGAGTTCAGATAAAAAGATACCGGTAAAGGAACTTTTTATCAAGTACATCTTCAGGAACAGGATCCTATGGCTCATCGCCCTGGCCAACGTATTCGTATATCTTATAAGGTACGGCATCGGCGACTGGGCACCTACCTACACTGAGGAGGCCGGGCTGCTCACCAGCGAACAGAGCAAGATGGCATTCTCACTGCACAACTACGCGGGCGTCCCCGGAATGATACTCATCGGATGGATCTCCTCCAAAGTTTTCAAGGGCAGATGCGCACCCGCAAATGTGATCTTCATGGTGCTGGTGCTGCTAAGCATCATCCTCTACTGGAAGGCAGTACCGGTTGCCTCCTTTCTCTCCGGGGCATTCTCATCAGACCCTGATGCCACCAGGGTCGCCGTGGTCTACTCGGCACTGATAGCCATAGGCTTCTTCATCTACGGACCGGTGGCGCTGATAGGAGTTCAGGCCATCAACCTGGTACCCAAGAACGCTGCGGGAACAGCGGCAGGATTCGTAGGACTCTTCGGATACCTGCTGGGTGATGCCCTCCTCTCAAAGGTGATGATCGGCGCAGTGGCTGATAACGTTAACCTGGGATGGGAAGCCACCTTCACGATATTCATTGTTGCCAGCATACTGGCGGCACTCTTCTCTGCCACAACCTGGAAGAAGGAGAGAGCAACATATAACGGACACTAAATAAAAAGATTTATGAAGCGACTGCTATCAATCGTTCTGCTGACCTCCATAGGACTTCTCGCAACACTCAATGCGCAGACCTACAGGCATATATCCGGATGGTCACAGGAGATCAACGACCATATCGAGGGATTTCTCAACACCACCATAACCATGAACGTCCGTAAGGTGGCTGTCTTTGACAGTGACGGCACCACCTTCGGCCAGGTGCCTCACTACCTTGCTGACGAGGCACTTTACCGTTATGCAGACAATGTACTGAAAGAGAGAAAAGACAGGGAGGCCAGGGAGAAGCTGAAGATCCTTGACCGCATGGTCAAAGACGGCAACAACGTTGGCAAGCCTTATGTTGAGGACAGGGTACATTTCCTCGCCGGGCTCTCACCGGAAGAGATAGAGACCATTGGGTATGAATGCTACAGGGAGTCGTACCAGAACAAGACCTATCCCGAAATGAAACAGCTGGTGGCCAACCTCAAGGAATACGGTTTTGAAGTATACATACTCACAGCCTCCCCGGAGTTTCTCTACCAGAAGTTTGTCTCCGAGGAGTACGGCATCCCAGTCACCAATGTTGTCGGGGCCAAATGCGTGGTTAAGGAGGGTGTCACCACCGGTGAGATCATCCCTCCCATCCCCCAGGATGACGGCAAGGCCCACACCATTGAGACCTTCATCAAGGCACATCCGCTGATAGTCGGTGGCAACAGCCGCGGTGACATGGACATGCTGAACGAGTCAGTCGGACTGAAGATAGTTGTGAATCCTGATGACGTCACCGTCCGCGGTCCCGAAGACGGCCCCATGGCCGGCCATACCGTCCGATCGTACTGGGAGAAGGAGGGCGCGCTGATAGTCAGATGCAACGATGTGCGGGACCCGAAGGTGAGATACCACACCGGAGAGTGGAAGATAAGAGAGAACAGGGCAAATCCGAAATAATGAATGACCACAATGAGGAGACAATTATTACTACTGCTGATGCTTATCACGGCACTCATGGCCGGGTGCGGGCAGAAAAAAGTGACAGGTGACATGACTGTACAGAGCTATATGCCTGACAATGCTGTGATTGCACACCGGGGAACAATCTACTGGGCCCCTGAACTTACCGAGGCGGCCTTTCGCTGGGCGCGCAACACCGGGGCCGACTACATGGAGCTGGATGTGCACAGGACGAAAGACAGTGTCCTGGTAATAATGCATGACAAGAGTTTCAAGCGCACCACCGACGTCGCTGACAGGTTTCCAGGCAGGGAGGATGATCCCGTCAGCAGCTTCACGTGGGAAGAGATCATGCAGCTCGATGCCGGCAGCGCCTTCAACGCGAAAAACCCCGAAAGGGCACGCGAGAGCTTTAAAGGTCTCGACGTACTTGTCTTTGAAGATGTCTTCCGCATAGCCGAAGGGAAGAAGATCAAGCGTGACGAAGATGGCAACCGCCTGGTAAGCAGGGACGATTCGGGCACATATCACTTTGAATATGAGCCTGACCCGGCAGACAACGGCCACAGGCCCGGAATCTATATCGAGGTGAAAATCTCCGAACAGTATCCCGGTATTGAGGAGCAGATATATGATGAGCTGACGCGTATGGGCTGGAACCCGCTGGAGGGAGAAGAGATCAGGGCCGATATACCCTTCTGGTCCGGAGACAGGGTCAACGTGGGCAACACACGGGGCAAAATACTGGTCCAGACCTTCTCACGCGATGGGATGATGAACCTGAAGAGAGTCTTTGGTGGAAAGGTGCTTGCCAGCTTCCTTAAAGGAAACCCGAAGAGCAATGAATTTGCCAGGGAGGAGGTAACCGATGAGATCATTGCGTTTGCAAAGGAGTGCGGCGCGCAGTTTATCGGTACCAACCTGGGCGATGAGAACGACGGCCTTTCGCCTGCCTTTGCCGGGAAAATACATGCGGCAGGACTGAAAGCTAATATCTATTCCATAAATACAGTTGAGCAGATGGAGAAATACTTCGGCCCCGGACAGGGCAGGAAAGCCTCTCCGCTGGCTGACGGCATGATAACCAACAGGACAGATCTGACGGTCGATTTCTACCACGAGCGCAAAGTGCGCCCCCACAGTACAGAAGCCACACCGCAGGAGATACTGACAGATCTTGGCTATAACGAGTAAACGCCAAAGCTGAATGACATACCACGGAAAGATATTCCTTATTGTACTGGTGACACTTATAGCCGCCTGCACCTCCTGCAGAAAGGACCCTCTGCCTGAGGAGGAAGAGGGACTCAGGATCACCGGCATTTCCATTCCATCATCACTGGATGTGGCTCCGGGAGGTGAGATCACCATCACCGGCCAGGGATTTGCAGTGAATGACATTATTGTGTTTGTACTTACCTCAGACGCCGGCAGCGTGTGGACTGCCACTGTTTCTGCCGTCACCGCGCAGAGTGCCACCTTCAGCCTTCCGGCAGGCATCTCCTCCGGCTCCTACAGGCTGACGGTGAAACGGGGTACGGAAAGCATGGTTATCGGCACCCTGACTCTGAATGTCATCACCGGCACCATCATACCGGACAGGCCCGGCATGACCGTCAAGGGTATTGTTTACAGTGACGGCGAGGGGGTGCCGGGAGTAGTGGTGTCAGACGGCTACGAGGTCACCGTCACTGACGGCGACGGCATCTATTACCTCCCCTCCGCCAAGCAGAACAAGTTCGTATTCATTTCAATACCCGGCAACTACGAGGTGGCCACAAGTGACAACATACCGCAGTTCTTCAGGAGGCTGGCCGGGGGCAGCGGTGTTGAACAGCATGATTTCTCCCTGGTAGAATCAGACAACAGCAGGCATGTTGTCATACCGATGGCCGACTGGCATCTGGCAAACCGCAATGATGACCTGACGCAGTTCAGCACAGGGTTTCTGCCTGACGTGAATTCCACCATCGCCGGCTATATCTCTGCAGGCACCAAAGTATACGGAGTGCCGCTGGGTGACATGACCTGGGATCTCTACTGGTATACAAATAACTTTTCCATCCCTCAGTATCTGGCCGAGATGAAAAAGGTCAACTGCCCCATGTTCAACGTAATGGGCAACCATGATAATGATCCTTACATGGCCGGTGACATTGAGGCAGAGACTCCATTTAGGGAGATCATAGGCCCGACATATTATTCATTTAACCTTGGAAGCGTCCATTATGTGGTTCTTGACAACGTGCAGTACATCAACACAGGAGCCTCCCAGGGGGTAGTGGGAGAACGCAATTACTACGACGCAGTCTCCTCTGCCCAGATCAGCTGGCTTACCAGAGACCTGGCAGCCATTACCGACAAGAGCACCCCCGTGGTGATCTTCATGCATACCCCTCTCTACGGAAACCCCTCGCTGGACGCAGGCGGGAACCAAATCAGCAGTATCGTTTTAAACAACGGCAGCACGCTGCTATCAATCGTTGACGACTTCAGTGAGGTCCATGTTGTGACCGGCCATACTCATATCAACTACACCGTTGAGTCAGGTGGCGTGACGGAGCACAACACCGCCGCAGTATGCGCCACCTGGTGGTGGACCGGAAAGACCGGCTATGCCGGCAACCAGATATGCAAGGACGGCAGTCCGGGAGGATACGGCGTATGGGAGGCCGACAGCCGGGATCTCAGATGGTATTACAAGAGCATAGGCTACCCGCAGGAGTACCAGTTCCGGAGTTATGACCTCAATACTGTCTACATCACAGCTGCTGCCTTCGCCCCGAATTCCACCGACGCGGCCCTGGCGGAGTACGCCGGTGTCTATGCAAGTCCCAACCAGGTCAATGACGTCTTGATAAACGTCTGGGGATATGACCCGCAGTGGACCGTAGAGGTGACGGAGGGCGGCACACCGCTGGCAGTTGAGAGGATAACGGCAAAGGATCCGTTGCATATCATATCCTATGAAGCCAAGCGGCTTAACGTGGGGGCTGTGCCGACAAGCTCGTTTGTGACGGGCAACACCTCACACATGTTCCTGGCAAGGGCCTCCTCTGCCACCTCTACACTGGAGATCAGTGTCACGGACCGGTTCGGCAATACATATACCGAGACGATGACACGACCCAAGGAATTTACATGGTCAATGCACTAACCTATATATCATTAATTTAAAACCACCAATCTATGAAAATCAAACCAGATCTTAAGATCGTTCTTGCCATTCTGATGCTGGCGCTGGTCATCTTCCCGGTGATGGCTCAGGAGAGGCAGGTGACAGGCACAGTCTATGAGCCTGACGGTGTCACCCCCGTATTCGGGGCCACCGTGGTCATCAAGGGTACTTCCACAGGTACCAGCACTGATGCCAGGGGAGCTTACTCCATCAGGGTTACAGGTGATAACCCTGTGCTGGAGATACAGTTCCTGGGATATGAGAAGCAGGAGATCACTGTGGGCAACCAGAGTGTGATAAACGTTATCCTGGCGGAAGAGGCTTTCGAGGTGTCGGCCGTGGTAGTGACAGCCCTGGGTCTGACACGTGAGGAGAAGTCGCTCGGATATGCAGTAACAAAGGTAGACAATGAGGATCTGACCAAGGCTGTCAACTCCAACTGGCTCAACGGTATGGCAGGCAAGGTTGCCGGCCTCACTGCCGTAGGAGCCGGCACAGGTCCCATCGCCTCAATGCGTGTGACACTGCGCGGCGACCAGTCGCTGAATTACGGAGCCAACCAGGCTCTCTTCATCGTTGACGGTGTGCCTGTGCGTTCAGGTACCACAGCCACATCGGGAAGCAGTCCGTACACCAACTCGGGTGGCGACTTTCCCGTTGACTTCGGTAACGGGGCCAGCGACCTCAACCCTGAGGATATCGAGTCGGTCTCGGTGCTGAAAGGTCCTGCCGCAACTGCCCTTTACGGATCACGCGCCGCCAACGGGGCCATAGTGATAACAACAAAGTCAGGCCGCAGTGACAAGGGAATCGGCGTTACTGTGAACTCATCCTTCGTTGTCGAGAGGGCTGGTTACTGGCCCGATTTCCAGACTCAGTTCGGTTCAGGCTCTGACATGGGAATGGATGAATTCTGTTTCTGGACACTCAATCCCAGCCTGACGGGCACCACTGACTATCCCTCAAGAAACCTCTCACGCTATGCCTGGGGCGAGGAGTTCAGCGAAGATAAGCTCAGATACCAGTATGAGGGGAAGGACTGGGAGACAGGGCTCATCTCGCCCACCCCGTTCGTTTACCAGGATGACTGGTTCACCGGCATATTCCAGGACGGCATCACCCTGAACAACTCGGTTGCCATCAGCGGCAGCAACGGCGAAGGACAGAACGTACGCTTTTCCGTTACCGACACAAGGAACAAATGGATACTTCCCAACACCGGCTTTAACAAACAGGCTTACTCTTTCTCGTTTGAGACCCCGGTGAACAGGCATATCGATTTCAGGACCAAGGTCAACTACTACCGTACCGACAGTGACAACATGCCTATGGCCGGTTATCACCAGACGACTGTCATGTACAACCTGATGTGGGGTTACAACAGCAATTCAATGTCAAACTGGAGGGACGAATATTTCGAGGGCAGATTCAATGCCATCAACAGGAACGCAAC
>CAYPKP010000004.1:0-26718 GCA_964411345.1 uncultured Rikenella sp.
CATTCTCATATTTCCCGGCATAACGAAGAGCATATTCGAACCCATGCTTGCTATCTGGTCCTGTATACTCTTCTTGGATCCCTGGCCTATGGCCAGCATGGTGATGACCGAGGCAACACCTATGATAATTCCCAGCATCGTAAGGAATGAACGCATCTTGTTTCTCTTCAATGCGTTTATTGCCACCTTAATAAGATTTCCCGTATTCATTTCTCTTACACTTTGTTATTCCTCCTCCACCGGCAGCGCCTGCAGCATCTCTTCTGCCTTAAGTCTGCCCTTAATCTCTTCTTCCCTGATTATATGGCCGTCACGGAACATGACACTCCTGGTCATACAACGGGCTATGTCTGATTCATGGGTAACGAATACTATTGTTTTGCCCTTCCGGTTCAGCTCCTGGAAGAGAGACATGATCTCGTATGATGTGCGTGTGTCAAGGTTTCCCGTTGCCTCATCGGCGAGGATGACCACGGGGTCATTGACAAGCGAACGGGCTATGGCCACCCTCTGCTGCTGACCTCCCGAGAGCTGGTTGGGCATATGGTCCATCCTGTCTGCCAGACCCACAGCCTCCAGGGCTGCCATCGCTCTCTCCCTGCGCTCCCTGGCTCCCACGGTTGGGTTGTACATAAGAGGCAGTTCAACGTTCTCCAGCGCGGATGTCCGCGACAGCAGGTTATACGACTGGAAAACAAACCCTATCTTCAGGTTCCGTATTGAAGCCCTCTCGTTCTTTGACATCCCTGCTACGTTAATTCCGTCAAGCAGGTAGATGCCCTCAGTAGGCCTGTCGAGACAGCCTATTATGTTCAGCATGGTCGATTTGCCCGAGCCGCTGGCTCCCATGATTGCAACGAACTCACCCTCGCCTATCTTCAGATCCACGCCTCTCAGGGCATGAACCGTGACCTCGCCTACATGGTAGTCCTTCTTCAGTGCAGTAATATCAATTATTGTCTTCATTGTCAGTTTCTTGTTGATGAGCCGGCTGAAGAACGTGATGTGCCCTGGCTGCTCCTTCTTCCGGGAGGTGTGGGCATGAAGGGATTGGATGCCACCTCCTTCTCCTTTTTCTCTTTTGATGTTGCCACCGTCATTTTTATCGCCACCTCATCACCCTCGGCAAGGCCGGATCTGACCTCCGCATTCTCGCCGTCATTTGATCCAATCTCAACCCTTACCGGGTGAATGCCCTTCTCATCCTTCACCCATACCATCGTTGGCATTTTGAAGCCTTCCGGTAACTTGAAGCCTTCCGGCATCTGACCGCCGGGGATACCCTGCGCTCCACTGATGGTCCTGCTGCCAGCTCCTGAACCAGGACCCATGCCTGTTCCTGCGCCACCATAATTGCCTGCTGGCCGGCCGGCGCCTCCCGGCATACCTCCGCCCATCCCGCCGGGAAACATCTCTTTGCCCAGCTTTGCCAGGTAATCAGCCTCAGGGGTAAACTTCACTGCCCTGTAAGGGATGGTGAGCACATCCTTTTTCTCCTCTGCATAGATTATAATGTTGGCCGTCATCCCGGGCAGAAGCTTCTGATCCGGATTGGGAGCATTGATAATAACAGTATAGGTAACCACACCCGATGTGGTGACCGGCGACAGCCGTATCTGCTCGACCGTGCCCGCGAACGTCTCTTCGGGATAGGCATCAACGTCAAACTCAACCCGTTGTCCCTGACTGATCATCCCTATATCTGACTCGTCTATGTCAGCCTCCACCTGCATCTGGGTAAGATCCTGGGCAATGGTGAAGATCTCCGGTGTGTTGAAACTGGCCGCCACCGTCTGCCCCTCATCCACAGCACGGTTCATCACAACACCTTCAATGGGCGAATAGATGGTTGCATAGCCCAATTGTACCAGAGCCTTGTCATACTGGGCCTGGGAGTTCTTGAGAGAAGCCTTCGCCCTGTCATAATTATACTTTGCCTGGTCATAATCACTCTGAGCTATAAGATTCTTCGCGTGGAGTGCCTTGCTCCGCTCATAATTGGATGCCTGATACTCCATCTCAGCCTTTGCATTGTCAAGTGTGGCAAGCGACTGCTGCACACTTGACCTCAGTGCGGTCTTGTCGAGCTCGGCAAGGATCTGTCCCTTTCTGACCGGCGAATTGAAATCGACATAAAGCTTTTCAACTATCCCCGACACCTGCGTCCCCACAACCACTGAAGTAATTGCTTCCAGAGTGCCTGTGGCAGTTACTGTATTGACTATCGAGCCCTTCGTTGCAACAGCGGTGTCGAAGACGTATGTCTTGCTCTTCTTGCAGCTGTGAACGGTCAGCAGCGTTGCTGCAATTGCCGCCAGCATACCGCCGCCTACTAAAATTCTTTTACCTTTCATTGTTATCCCTCTTAAATTGTTCTTTGATTTTTAAAACGAAAGCGGAACTCCCCTGTAGAAGTCGATGATCTTATGACTGTAGACCAGCTCATATCTGGCCTGCAGCAGGTTGCTCTCGGCTGCCGTGAGGTTGGTCTTCTGTATCAGGAAGTCCACGGAGTTCATTGCTCCCAGCTTGAACTTCTCCTCTGAAACACTATAGGTCTCAAGTGATGCCTCATACCTGTTCAGTGCAGCCAGGTAGCTGAGGCGTGCCGACTCCGTATCCAGCACTGCCTGCTCCACCTCTTTGCGAAGCTGGTTCCTGGTATTGAGCTCATCAAGCTCCGCGGTGGTGATGCCATACTGAGCCCTTGATACGGCCACCCTGTTCTGGTTATTCCGGAAGATGGGTATGGAAGCCGAGATGCCTAAAGAGGGGGCGAAGCCGTTTTTAAGCTGTGACCCCATCTCCGCTGCCTGCGTGAATCCGGTGCTCATGCCTGCGTTCACCGACACCGAAGGGAAGAAGCCTCCCCTGGCTATCTCCAGGTCCAGCGCGGCGCCCTCACGGTTCAGGGTCGCTATCTGCACCTGTGGTTTTACGCGAAGGGCTTCCTCATACACCGCTGAAGCATCAGCAGCGGGGATAGAGGATATAACAGCGTCGATGTCCGGACGGGCTGTCTCAAACGACTCATCCACGGGGTATTCCATCAGCTGCATCAGGTTCAGCCTGGCCATCTTCAGGTTATTCTCCGAAGTTGCCAGCGTAGCCTCCTCGGAAGCCAGCTGCGTCTTCACCTGCAGGTAATCGCTGTTGGCAATGGCGCCGAGGCTCATCCTTTCACCTGCAAGGGCCAGCTCCTCACGGGTAGCCTCCGCCTGGTTGCGGCTGTTGGCAACCTGCTCCTCAGCATAGAGAACCTGAAGGTAGGCGCTCATGATACTCAGCGAGACACTCTCCCTGGTCTGATCTGCACTGTACTGCAGCGATCGTTGGTCCAGCGCCGCCAGCCTCACCCGGTTCCTGAGCTGAAACCCGTTAAAGAGTGTCAGCCCGCTGCTGAGAGAAGCGCTGGTGCGCGAAGAACCATCCCATGAGACTTCGCCCGTGCTGCCCGTGATACGCTGTAGCCCCAGGTTCTCTCCCAGGGAGGCACTCAGGGAAGGAAGCATGTTGTCCTTCGCCTGTTGAAGGTTTAACTCACCCAGACTGACAGAGACATCGGCCTTCCGTACCTGTATGTTCTCATTCAGGGCGTAATCTATGCACTCTGTCAGCGTCCACTGCTTCTCCTGGGCCGAGCCTGTCATGACGGCGAGGATCATAACTGCCACCGCAGTCAATAATCTTTTTAAACTAATTCTTTGCATTTCGTGAAACTTGATGAGACAAAACTATTGTGGCAAACTCCCGGGAGAAAATGCTTTAGACTGCTGTCAGCATTTTACCGACAGAGAGCGATAATTTGTCGATGACAGCCGAAGATCGAAAGCCAAAAACTTGACTTGAATTATGAATTGGACGAAATTGGATAAAAAATCTACCATGAGAAAAGCCCTGTTGTTACTGATCCTGATGCTTGCCCTGCAATTGCACGGATGCTTCAGGGATGACTGCGAAAAGACCGAAGCCTCCCTAATTGAATTCGGGATTGATTTTGGAGGAACGGTGATTGTTACCTCTACTGAAACCGGACTCGACCTGACCTCTCAATTTAAAGGTGCTGAACTGAATATAATGATGTACAAGGTGTACTGCAGCAAGAAGATCAATGGCCCGTTTGAAGAGAAATTCACTTTGGCTGATGCCGGTCTGATGTGGCCTGAAACACTGGGATACTTCAGTTTCAAGATGGATAATCTTCTTGACTACCTGGATCTGAACTTTTTCTTTGAAGGCTTCGAGGTTGGCCAAACAGGTCTTGATTATGATCTTCTCAACATATATAACGGGACCAAACTGATCGAGAATTACCGGATTGAGATTTTCTGGAATGAGACACTGAACAGTCCCGAAAGATCCAGAACAAAAATAATCCGCCTGTAAGTTTGTGGCAACTCAGCAACGGAATCCACAAGGGATTGAGAAGGTCATCCTAATAAAGGTGCCGGCAAATGCTGTTCCGCGCTGCGGGAGACCGCCAGCCCTGTGGTTATGGCCATAGCAGCGGCGGCCAAAGGAGTGACCTGTCTCCGCCTGAGGAAATATGCGCTGAGGGTGCCCGGAGTGCTTTACTTATTCTTTCCCGTTTTTATTGTTATTTTGCACGACTGTAATGAACTGTTTGCAAGATGTCAACTGAAGGATTGAAACTAATTATCACCGGTGCCACAGGAATGGTCGGTGAAGGAGTACTGCTGGTATGCCTTGAAAACCCGGCCATCAGCAATGTTCTGATCATCAACAGAAAGTCTCTCGGCATCACTCACCCCAAACTTAAGGAGATCATCCATCAGGACTTCCACGATCTCTCGCCTGTTGAGGAGCACCTCGCCGGTTACGATGCCTGCTTCTTCTGTCTCGGGGTATCCTCCGTGGGCATGAAGATGGAACCCTACCGCAAAATCACCTATGACCTGACTATGCACTTCGGAGAAACGGTGAGCAGGCTCAACAGGGAAATGGTGTTCATCTATGTATCAGGAGCAGGCACTGACGGCACTGAGAAGGGTAAGATAGAGTGGGCACGTATCAAGGGGAAGACAGAAAACGACCTGAGGAAGCTGCCTTTCAAAAAGGTTTACGGCTACCGGCCCGGCTTCATCAGACCATACAAAGGGCAGAAGAGGGCTCATGCCTTCTACACGTACATCAACTGGTTCTTCCCTGTGGGCAAGAAACTAAGCCCTGATTATTTCAACACGATGGAGGAGCTGGGACTCTCGATGATAAGAGTTGTCAGGCATGACTACCCGAAGGAGACAATCTACGGAAGAGACATCACGCTCCTGGCACAGGAACAGAAAGCCTGAACAATATTTCATGCCATGTATTATATCCTCTTTTACAAAACCGTTGACAACTACATCGAGCGGCGTGCGCCCTTCCGCGAGGAGCATCTCGGACTGATACACGAGTTCCGCGCTGACGGACGCATGGTGATGGCGGGGGCGCTGGCAGAGCCGGCCGACGGTGCCGTGCTGATATTCAGGGGAGACAACCCCGACGCCGCCCAAGACTTCGTCAGGCGCGATCCCTATGTGCACAACGGCCTGATAACCGAATGGTCAGTCAGACCGTGGAATGTGGTTACAGACTGAGTACCGCTGAGAGGCCGGATCAGTGGTAACAACACATGCAGTATCCGGCTGCAGCACAGCAGATAAACAGGTTCTCAGAAAACAGGCCGGAAATGGGCAAATTGTGCGTCCCTATCTGCCTGCGGCATCCATCAGCTGCCTGCCGGCAGGGTTACCCGGGAATTTCTGAGCGAGCTGACGGGCATAGATCATGGCCTTTGCCTTCTCACCGTGTTCCAGGTAGAATGCGGCCAGGGCATAAAGGTAATCATAGCTGTCAGCCTCCTTCCCGAGAGCCCTAAGCAGGTACCCTTCTGCCGCTGAGGTATTTCCTAAAGTGTTTTCCAGCAGGCCCAGGTTGTAGAGTATCCGCGCCCGGTCAGGCAGCAGCCGTGCTGCCTTCAGAAAATAGACCCTGCTCTCTTCATATCGCCCCTGCTCGGCCAGCAACATGGCCAGTGAGCTGTTTATCTCGTGCAGCTCCGGATGCTCTGCCAGTATCTCGCGAAGAAGCTTCTCAGCCTCAACATAATTCCCCTGCTGCGCGTATATCGTAGCCAGGTTCACCTTTGCCAGGTAAAACAGCCCGTCGATCCTCAGTGCCTCCCTGTATGATTCTGCTGCCTTCTCCAGTTCCCCGGCATTGGCATGCATGATACCCAGGTTGAAGGCGCCACCCGGGAAGTCAGACGTATATATGTTTATTGCCCTGTACTCTTCGAGGGCCGCTCTCCTGGCTTTCCTCGCGGCGGCACTCAGCTGCCCTGCCGGCAGCTCCGACAGCCTGATGCCTGCCTCGGCGCGTATGGCCCTGACAGGGTCATTGAGGCGAGGCATCATCAGCTTTTCATATGTGACAGCATCCGGCGGGTTGTAGCTCATGACAGCCGTATGCCGCACCAGCGACGCCGGATCTGTCAGGGCACGCTCCACCGCCCTGTTGCTCTCCGGGGTGTTGAAACGGCCCAGGTACCTCACCGCCGTGGCCCTCACCATCAGCGGGAAAAGCTCATTCTCAGCATAAAGTGCCAGGTCAGGGATAACGCTGCGGTCACCTCTGTCGGCAGCCGCAAAGGTCTCCCCGTAATGCGGACGCCGTCTCTCACCGTACCACTTCTCAATATAACCCAGGGACCAGGCTGTTGTTTTGTCCTTGTGACAGTCGTTGCAGGCGTTGGGAGTGCCGATGCTCATCGTCAGGTCGGGACGCGGTATCCTGAAGCTGTGATCACGCCGGTAGTCATTGCCCATGTAGTACCTGCCGGTCATATGACAGTTGACGCACTGTGCTCCGGTACCTTCAACATATTCAGGCTCCCCGCGGTTTATCAGCAGACCACCTCCGCTGCTCTCCCCGTGTTTCCCCGATACCATCCCTGCCGGCTGCCCTGTGCCGGCTCCCGGGTCCATCTTGTGAAAGTGATGCCGTGGTGTGTCGTAGATGTCAGGACGGTGGCACTGGAGACATAGCCTGTTGTCAGGCTCCTTCGTAGTGGCAGAATGGCTGTCGTGACAGTCGCTGCACATCACCTCCTCCTCATACATCCTGCTCTGGGTGAAGGAGCCGAACTCGTAAACCTCATCCAGTATCTGTCCGTCAGCATAGTATAAGGGCGGCGATATGAGCATCGGGATCATATAGTTAAGAAGGTCGCTGTTGTCATCCTCATAGTCGCCCATGATGGCACGGCGTGAGTGACAGCGGGCACATACGCTGAGAAGCTCCTCGTTGGTGAGGTTGCCTGTCCGCACTGTCAATCCGGTGTTGACATCCATGGGTCTCGACCCCTCGGGCAGATTGGCCCAGACGAGGTGACCGGAAGCAGGACCGTGGCATGCCTCGCAGCTGACGTCGATCTCCGACCAGGTGGTGTTATAGCTTTTGGTCACCGGATCATAATTCTTCTTCAGGTTCGTCGAGTGGCAGTCGGCACACATACCGTTCCAGTTCTGCGCCTGGCCTGTCCAGTAAAGCCAGTTGCCCGGGCCCAGATCTTCGCCTTCGTAAACCGTGTCGCCAAGGTGAAACCACCTCTTTCTCTCTGTATCCCATGCTATGGGTAGACACTGCAGCCTCCCCCCTTCAAACGGCACCAGGTACTGCTGCAGGGGAGTATACCCGAATGTGTAGGCCACCTGAAAATCCTCGAAGCTGCCTGTCGGACCCTCGGTGCTGACATAAAAGAGGCTGTCGCGACGGAACATGCGGTGGACCTTTCCGCGATGACGGAACTCATAATTGTTGAAGTCGCCCAGCACACTGTTGTCCGTTGCTATGTCCATGGCAAGGTCATGGTGCGATCCCGCCCAGAGGTCATCCTCTTTCTTGTGACATTCCACGCAGGAATTCCTGCCAACGAAATAAGGTCCTGTAGCCGTCTCCGCCTTCTGCTTTTCCAGCGCCGTCCTGGCCAGGTAGACGGGAAATGCCGCGACCAGGATTATCGTAGCCGCAAATCCTGCCCTCTTCCAGGTCTTCATTCCGTCTGTTCCCTCTCTAAACTGCATATGTCACCTGCTCCTGTTCAAACCTCTTTCGCTTAGTCTGCCGGCTGATGTCGACCTTCACCTTGCCCTCCCCGATTATCACCGGGAAATAGTCAAGCGGCCGTGGTGCCGGTGAGCTCAGCACCACCCCCTGACGGTCAAATGCCGATGAGTGACAGGGGCAGTCAAACTGTCTCTTCGTCTCATCCCACAGTACGGAACAGCCGAGGTGCGGACATACTATGGAGAGAGCCAGAAACCCGCCGTCCATCTCCCTTACAATGTAGAGCTTGTTTATCCTGTCGGGTGTCACCGTTCCGGGAGGAAAATCTTCTATGTTGCCAATCACCCTGATTGTTGCCTCCGGTTCGCTGCTTCCAGCCTCCTTCGAAGGCTTCAGGAGGCTGACCACGAAAACGATGAGCTCCGCCACGGCCACCAGCCCCAGTATCTTCCAGGCTCTTCGGAGAAAGCTCCTCCGGTCCTTGCCCTTCACACTTCTCTCCGCCGGATTGCCGCTGTCGTTCCCCCTATTCTGTGATTCACTGCCGTTACCTCTTCCATCCCCGGAAATGGGTGAATACCTTCTTCCCTCCTCCGGCGCGGGGGAATTCATTCTCTTCCCTGCTCCCGGGAGTGGCTTTCCGTCCCCCGGCATGAGGTTCTTCCCTCTCTTCTCCTCAGTACCTTTTCCTTTTGCCAAAGCTCTCCTCTTCATATCTCATTGCAACTTTTTCTGTTCATATCTGCCACGGCCATACCGGGTTCATCCCTTCTCCCCTGAAAAAGATGCCGGCAAGAGTGAGAACGGTATAGGAGGCCACGATCACAATGACAACAGACTGTATCATTTCAGCACGGCTGAGCGAGAAACGCCTCCGGGTAAATCTTAGAAAAACCCACAGTGCCAGCGCCAGTATCAGAAAAGGCACCAGTCCTGTTGTTATCATTGGAGGCACCGCCGGCAGCAGCAGCTCGGGATCAGGCAGCAGCTCGCTCAGGCCGATGAAGATCGCCGTCAGGATAACACCCGCTGCAAGAGAGAACCTGGCCGCCCTGACCCCGCGGCCGGACAGGAACCAGATTCCCTGGCCGGTGTCATCGCTTCTGATGTAAGGCATCCATACGGCCGCCGTCAGCACCGTCAGCGGGAAGACCACCACGGCAAAGAAGGGATGGAAGTGTATCAGCAGCTCCTGCAACCCCATGAAGTACCATGGTGCCTTGGCGGGATTTGGGCTGAACGACGGGTTGGCACGCTCTCTCAGGGGAGCGTCAAACAGGCTGCTGATGAAGAATATGACTGCAAGGAGGATCACTGCCACAACAAACTCACGGTTCACAAGATGGGGCCTGATATCAACCATGGGACTCTCCCTCTCCTTCTCAGCCACGATGACGCCGCCGGCCCTCCGTATACGCCAGAAATGCCAGGCCATCAGTGCTATTATCAGCAGCGGGATTATCCCGGTATGGAGGTTGAAGAAGTTGGTGAGGGTGGGCTGGCCCACCTCCTTGCCTCCCAGCAGCGCCTCCCTGATCAGCTCACCGGCGAGGGGCACGTACGACAGCAGGCTGGTGGCCACCGTCACCGCCCAGTATGAGAGCTGGTCCCAGGGCAGAAGATAGCCGGTGAAGTTCGACAGGACCACCAGTATCAGCAGTGCCAGGCCAAGTATCCAGGATACATCCCTGGGTTTGCGGTATGCTCCGGTGAAGACGACACGCAGCATGTGAAGGAAGACTATCCACACCATTGCCAGGGCGCTCCAGTGGTGAATGTTCCGCAACATTTTTCCGAAGAGCAGGCTTTGCTGAAGGTTCAGGATCGAATCATAGGCTTCCCCCGGTGAGGGTTCATAGTGAAATTTCAGCAGCAGCCCGGTAACGACCTGCATCACCATCAGCAGCGCCGCCATGCCGCCCAGTCCGAACGTGAGGCTGAAGCGCAGCGTCGACTCCCTCACCTTGCGGGGGTGAAGATGCAGGATCAGTCCAGCGGGAGTTCTTTTCTTTTTTTCGGTAATGGGGTCGTGATTCATTCAAGCTATGGCGGAGTCTGACAGCCCTGTAAACAAAGATAATTTTTTTATCTTTGTCTCCGCCCGGGAGGTCGTCAGCGTCGGCTTGAAAAACCAGCCGGCAATCCTGACACTAAGGCTATCTGACATAAGCCGGGACGGTAGCTCAGTCGGATTGGTCCGCCAGCCGGCGGATCACACGCAGGGGCATCTGACATAAGGGACGTTAGCTCAGTCGGTTTAGAGCGCTTGCTTCACACGCAAGAGGTCACTGGTTCGAATCCAGTACGTCCCACACTGATACCTGGAGGCTGTCACAGAATGCTGGAGCAGCCTCTTTTTCTATACATTCCTTATTCGTGCCTCCCCTGCCAGAGTACTTTCAAATATTCCTGATCCGCGCCCCCCTGCCAGAGTACTTTCAAATACTCCTGATCCGTGCCCCCCTGCCAGAGTACTTTCAAATATTCCTGATCCGGGAAGATAACTCGACTTTTTGCCAGGCCTCTCCCCGGCCTGGTCAGTCAACCGGGTTTTCGCTACCCCTGAAAACATTTTGTAGAGCAGTTTTTTGCCATAATATCATCAGGGAGCATCAATGGTAAACATTTATTGATAAATTTGGCTGCGTCTTTTTTGACATCCATTGAATGACGATCTCAGAAGCAAGCCATAAGGACAGGATGGTTATTGCAAGTATGATCTTAATCCTGCTGTTTCTGCCTGTTGCTGTATCTTCACAGCAATCCGCCGGCACAATTTCCGAACAGACACGTTACCACCTTGACCCTGTCTATGGCGTTGATCAGAGGCTGGTAAGCGGACCTCTCTATAATCGCATCCTGCCGGGTTCCGTGCTGGGAAATCCATATTTTATCGACGAAGAGTGGAAGAAGGGTTCAGTGGAGTTTGATGATGCTGTGTTCGAGAACCTGAACCTCAGGTATGATATAGAGGTGAACAGGATAGTCCTGCAGTTTACTAATGCCCACGGCTCAAACATGCAGATAGCCCTGGAGAATACTGCCATTAAAAGCATGACTGTTGACGGAAGGCGGCTGGTACCCTTTCCCGGTAAGTTCGGGACGGACACTGCCTTGTTCTGCGAAGAGCTGGCCGGCGGCAAGCTGGCATACCTGGTACTGAGAACCAAGATGATGGCAGTGCAAACCGGCACCGGAAACCGCGGATATTATTACAGGGAGATCGTATCGCAGTGGCTCTTCAGCGACAGCCTGCTGCTGCCTTTCAGGTCGAAGAAAAACATCTTCAGGCTGTACCCTGAACATAAACAGGAGATCAGGCAGTATCTAAGGTCAGAAAAAATCTATCCCAGCCGATGGCGGATGGACGACAGGGCGGCCCTGGTACGGTATTGTAACACTATCCTTACAGGCAACGAGTGAAAAAAGGCATAATCATATCGTTCCTTGCGGTAATACTGGCATCGCAGTGCCTGGCACAGACAGACAGAGACATCACTGTCGCCGGTCCGTTTGAGAATATCAGCTTCAGTATGTTTGCCGGGCAGCTCAGCAGCAGGTACAACATCAGAATATATTACCGGGACGATTGGGTAAAGGATATTTCGGTTAATCTGCCCGGCGATACAATCACTCTCAGACAGGCGCTTCACACCATCCTCGATCCGCACGGGATCAGGTATTTTGACAGGGGCAACGGGCAGATATATCTTACCGGGGAGACAGATATGGCAGAGACCCGCATGGCGCAAACAACCCTGCCTGAACAGGAACCGGAGAGGGAACCGGCCGCCGACAGCCGGATCACAGACAACCTATCCTACGTAAACGGGGTAAAAAGATATACTGTCGGGATAAAAGGAGAGAGGGAGGCATCCGGCACGGCCATTATCAGGGGATATGTGAGCTCGGTGACGTCAGGAGAGCCCGTGATCGGTGCCACCGTTGTGGAAAGCGGGACAAGCAACGGCATCATAACCAACAGCGACGGTTATTATGCTCTCAACGTCAGAAGCGGCAGGGATATAACCCTTGACATCTCATGCCTGGGGATGGAAAAGGAGACCTACCTGGTGACCGTCAACGGCAGTGGCACACTTAATATCGAGATGACAGAAAAGCTCATCGACATACAGGAGGTGGTCGTGAGAACCGGCAGGCATGACAATGTGAGGGGGATACAGATGGGCTTCCAGCAGCTTGCCATTAAGGAGATCAAGACCATACCCGTGGTCATGGGTGAGCGGGACCTTCTCAAGGTAGCCAACATGATGCCCGGAGTGCAGACCGTGGGAGAGGGATCATCCGGGTTTAACGTCAGGGGATCCTCCTCAGACCAGAACCTGTTCCTCCTCAACGAAATACCTGTCTACAATACCGGTCACCTGTTCGGTTTCTTTTCTGCCTTCAATCCTGATATGATCAGCGACTTCAACCTATACAAGAGTAATTTCCCTGTTGAATACGGTGGCAGGCTAGCCTCGGTCTTCGAGTTTTCATCCCGAAAGGGCAACAAGAAAAGGTTCGGAGCCAGGGGGGCAATCAGTCCTGTTACCGGTTCGCTCCTCTTTGAGGTGCCCCTGGTGAAGGATAAGGCCTCGGTAATTGCCGGGGTTCGGACCACCTATTCCGACTGGATACTTGACAGGCTTGACGACAGGGAACTGAGGGAGAGCAATGCGTCGTTCAATGATCTGATGACCGGCATTCATATTATGCCTGACAACCGGAGCTCGCTGCAGATCTTCGGTTATATGAGCAATGACAGGTTTAACCTGGCAGGCAACAGCAACTACCGGTACAGTAACAGTGGAGCTTCGATACAGTACGACAGGCAGCTGCCTGCAGGATGGAAGATAGATGTTGCCGCCGTACTCAGCAGGTACGTCAACTTTCAGGATGACCTGACTTATGTTACCCAGGCCTATGAGCATGAATACTCTCTCGCTCACAACGAGATTAAAGCCAGGCTTACCGGGTTTCAATTTGCTGACCATACAATTGTCGCAGGGGGCAACTTCATCCTCCACAACCTTGACCAGGGCAGGTATATCCCGACTTCTCCATGGTCATTTGTGACCGAACGTGATTTCGGGAAGGAGAAGGGAGCCGAATATGCACTCTTTATTTCCGATGAATACCGGATAAATGACAGGCTTACTCTCTATGCCGGGCTGAGATACAGCTTCTTCGACTACCTGGGACCAAAAGAGGTCTATTCCTATGCTCCGGCGATGCCGTTGGAGGCAGGCAACATAATTGACACAACCTCCTATGGCAAAGGCAGGCGGATAGTCAATTACAACGGTCCCGAATACCGCCTCTCGCTTAACCGCGAGCTGGCACCCGACCTCTCTCTCAAGGTAAGCTTCAACAGGATGAGACAGTATCTCTTCATGCTTTCAAATACGGTAGCCATCTCGCCCACCGACAGGTGGAAGATGGTCGATCCGCATATCAGGCCTCCGGTTGCCGACCAGGTAAGTCTCGGTATCTATAAGAATATCAACAGCAGGGCTCTTGAAACCTCGGCTGAGGTATATTACAAGAATACGCGCCATGTGGTGGAGTATAAGGACGGTGCCGAGCTGACAACCAATCCTCTCATTGAGACAGCCATCCTCCAGGGGCGGCAGAACTCCTTCGGGGCTGAATTCCTTGTCAGGAGAAATGCTGGCCGGCTGACAGGCTGGATAAGCTACACATGGTCGCGCTCCCTTATCACAGTTGACAGTGAGTACCTCTGGGGTCAGATCAACCGGGGCAGGACCTATCCTTCCAACTACGACAAGCCGCATGCAATAAACCTTGTAAGCTCATTCAGGATATCCCGGCGGGTGAGTCTTGCATCCAACCTGGTCTATAACTCAGGCAGGCCGATCACCTATCCTACGGGTCTCTTCTACGTAAACGGCGTTGAAGGGGTGAGCTACTCCTACCGCAATGAGTTCAGGATACCCGATTACTTCAGGGTGGACGCCTCCCTAAATGTAGAGGGAAACCTTGTAAAGAGAAAGCTGGCCCACGGATCGTGGATGTTTGCAGTCTATAATGCTACCGGCCGTAGAAATGCATACTCCATTTACTTCAAGAATGAGGGAGGTAAGATTAAAGGTTACAAGCAGTCGATATACGGTGTGCCAATCTTTACGGTCAGCTACAACATCAAACTCGGGAACTATGCGGTTGAATAGGGCCATAATATTACTGCTTCTCCTTGCCGGGCTCTTCTCCTGCGTGGAACCGTATACCCCCCGGACCGTCGGCTATGATGAGATGCTGATGATCGAAGGCATTATCTTCGACGACCCCGCCATGATGCCAAAGGTTACCATTTCCAGAAGCATCCCGCTGAACCGGGAGGGAGGCTACATTTACGAAACCGGTGCCACGGTATCAGTGGAGTGTGACGACGGAACCTCATTCCCGTTTTTCGAGACAACACCCGGTGTCTACAGAACAGCAGGATTACCTGTAATACCGGAACAGGGTAAAAGCTACAGGCTGCTGGTGGCGACGAGCGACCAGAAAATATATGCATCAGCATATGAGCCATATACCCCTCCCGCCCCCATTGACAGCGTGACCTACAGGGCCGAATACACGAAGGTGTCAGAATTCGGGGAATGGGAACACGGACTGAAGTTCTACGCAAACGCAAGCAGCAGTGATGACAGGCCCCTTTACCTGAGATGGCTTCTCGACGCCACCTACCACTACTCCGTTCCGTTTCCCGGTGATTTCGTCTGGACAGGCAGTGTCGTTGAAAACTATCTCGGACCGGATTACAGGTACTGCTGGAAGAGCCTGGAAATCCCCGGAATATTTATTGCTGACTCATACGGAACGGAAGGTAACAGGGTTGCCGACGCAGAACTGAACTTCGTATCGCAGTTTGGCGACCAGCTGACGATCAGGTACAGTCTCAACGTGGTACAGCTGACCATCCCCAGGTCAGCATATGAATTCTGGTACGACCTTAAGAAGATGATTGATGATACTGGAGGCCTTTACGAAACACAGCCATTCAGGATCAGGGGAAACATAGAGTGTATCTCCGATCCTGATACCGAGGCAGGCGGCGTCTTCGAGGTGGCAGGAGTATCACGCGCCAGGATTTTTGCCGACCGACCGACCGAATTCGAGATCCGTCCCTTTAACTGCTCCCTGGTCCCGATAGGGCCGGATGGGCTCTCATGGGATCTGCTGCCACCAAACATCTTTGTAACCGAGGTAGACGTGGAAAAGTATGCTACCACCCTGCAGCAGCAGTGCTATGATTGCAGGCTGAGGGGAGGCACAACCGTCAGACCGCCATTCTGGGAGTAATATGAGACAGAGGCTGAAAATATTATCCCCCCTCAAGCCGCAAACTGCCGCGATGTTCATCGTGTTGCTTCTCCTTTTGCCCCGGGAAGCGGCATCACAGGGAAAGAATATCAGCGGACCCCTCTTTACCGAGACTGCATGGATTACTACCGACAGGCAGATATACCTCCCCGGCGACATAATACCCTTTGCCGCCATCGTGCTTGAGTCAGACAGCTGGTTGCCATCGGGGCTGAGCCGGGTGGTCAGGGTTGAACTGCTTGACTCAGCCGGTAACATGATATCCGGTGGCGACTACCTGCTTGAAGAGAGCCGCACCTCGAACTCCCTGGCAATCCCGGAAGGAGCAGCAAGCGGATGGTATTACCTGCGTGCCTATACCAGCTGGATGCGCAACCGCCCTGATCTCACGCAGAGCTACCTGCCGCTGAAGATTGTCAGCCCCGCAGTGATCAACTCTCTGCCGGCAGCCACCGACAACAGCAGGATGATCACACTTACCCCTGAGAACGGCAGGCTTCTTCCCGGCCGCAACAGATGCGCCCTGTATGTGTCAGACTCCTCGGGCGCCGGCCTGCAGTATGAGGCTCCCCTGCTTGACCAGGAAGGTGACACTGCCGCCATTCTCAAAACAGATCCAACCGGCTGGGGTGTGGTGGATCTGGAACACGGTGAGGGACGACGCTACAGGGTCGCACCTCAGGAAGAGGGGCAGGAGGTCACTCTGACGCTTCCACCCGCCGCGGATGAGGAGAGCCAGGCGCAGTTCAGCTTCAGTATGACGCCGGGGAGGATTGATGTCAGGGGCAGGGGCCTGGGCGCTGTCTCTGTCAGGATGCTGATACACCGGAACTACACCTGGTACCTGTGCGACTCCGCAACGGTTGAACAGGGTGCAGTTCATTTCTCAGTTCCGGTAACCGGACTGGAAAAGGGACTCTACCAGCTCACCCTGCTCACGGGAGAGAACAAAATACTGTATACCCGGCTCTTCTTTAGCGGTGACCCGGCAGGTGACTCGGGGCAAATGGACCTGGAATCTGCTGCCGGTGATCCGGCAATCATGGAAGCCCGCTACAATACCGGAAAGGGAACATTGAAGAACTCCCTGATTTCGAAACTTGTCACCAGTGATTGTCCGCTTGACATACATGACCTCTACATGCCTGGAGTGCCGGGGTGGCAGGCAGATTACTCCATTCCTGCCGGCAGGGATGCCAGGGAAGGATGGCTGATAGCCTCCTCCTACCCTGATGGGTGCGCTACAGCATTCTACAGGAAAGATTCAGGCATCCCCGAAGGACCCCTCTACAACAGCCGCCTTATTATTGATGAGAGGGAGAGAGGCTATAGCTTTATGCCTGAGACGCGGGGACGGGCACTGTCAGGCATCTGCCTGACCGGTGACGGCAAGCCTCTCCCGAATCTTCCCGTGGCAGCCACGCTGCTTACAGACAATACACTGACAGGAGGATTCACACACAGCACGGGAAGGTTTCACCTGCCCCTTCCCGACATCACCGGCCTGCACAACCTGGTTGTCGTGCCTGCCCGCCAGATGCCGGAAGGGTCAAGGCTGGTCATTGACCGGGGCAGGGATGATAATATCTCCGGCATGCCCGTCAGGAGATTTACCCTCTCCCCCGTTGAGATTGACTACGTAAGGGAGGCCGACCTTAACCGACAGCTTAGTGACATATACTATGGCGACACGCTGGTGACCCTGCCGGCGGAGGTAATGCAGGAAGAGAAGAAGATATTTTACGGAACTCCTTCCTACAGGGTTCTCCCCGACCGTTTTGTCAGGCTCACCAACATCAGGGAGGTGATCTACGAGGTTGTACCCGGGGTCCTTGTACGAAGCAACAGGGGGAAATATTCACTGAAGATAGTCTCTCACCCGCCGCTCCCCGAACAGTACGATCCTCTCTTCATTCTCGACGGTATCCCGCTGACTGACCTGAACGACCTGCTGGCGCTGACTCCCGACAGGATTCAGAGCATAGATATTGTGGACAGGCTCTTTATCCACGGAAACGCCATATACGCCGGGATAGTAGCTTTCAGGAGCGTTAACGGTGACCTTGGCGGCCTGTCACTGCCTGCAGAAGCAGTGGTGGTGCCAGTCGACATGCCCCGTAAGCCGGCAGAACTGGTACGCTTAAGAGTTGCCGGCGGTGCCGGTGAGCCTCTGCTTGACCCCACAATCCTATGGGAGCCGTGGACAGCTCAGCCCGCAGGCGAATTTACCTTCAGGCCGAATGATAACCCGATAGGACTGGTGACCATTATCAGCGGCATCAACAGTTCGGGAGAGTGGGTATACATAAGGCAACCGGTCAGGTCCCGCAACCTTCAGTAGTTCTTATCGAGGACCAGGGCAAAAGAGGCCCTGACAATCTCACTGCAATAATGAAAATTGCATACGGAAGTAACATCACCGACGGAATGATAGGTGCTTTCGATGTCACTCTGATGAAAGAAGAGAGCCCTGAAGCCATTCATGTAATAGGCGTAGCTGTCGCTTCGGTTATAATTTGCGTTATCTGAATAAGAGACCAGGGCACTGTTGATCCTGCACAGGTCTGCAGCTTCGTTCTTCAGCCCCTCCGAGTTTTCATAGTGAATTATGTTGACAAGCCATGGGGTTACCGACTGCTCTTCAAGGTAGGCTATCATGTCATAATTGATCATCATCACTATCCCGTTGCCTGCGGATGCATCCTGACCGGCCTGGAAGAGACTGCCATGCAGTCCCAGTTCTTCAGCAGCAAAGGCTGTGAACCTGAGAGTATGTTTCGGCCTGAACCTGCGTTCCTTTATGATGCGGGCTATCTCCATTACCGCAGCTACCCCTGAAGCATTGTCATTCGCACCTGGTGCAAGGGTGAACGGATCACCCTCCGAGACGATACTGTCATAATGAGCACCCACAATGCAGATACTGTCATCTTCCCTCCCCGGCAGGTATGCAATAACATTGTACTGCCATGTGGAATAATCCTTCCCCCGGTATGTTCTGCTGAGATAGAATGAATCGAGTCTGGCAGTAAGGTACCCGAAGGCAATGAACCGGTTTCTTATCCGCACGGCCACCTCCCTGTGATTGTTGGCCAGGACAAAGCGAGTGCCCATCCCTTCCAGCCAACTGACGTACGATTCAAGACTGTCTGCATTCACACAGTCAACAATGTGCTGAATATGCTCAGCCTTTGTCATCGGCGGCTCTTTCTGGCAACCGGACACTACAACAAGCATAAGCGATGCCAGTGGCAGAAAGTGATATTTCCTCTTCCCGATCTTCATAGATCCTCGCAAAAGAATTACTGATGTAAAGGTACTTCTTTTAACAGCCAAAGGCATTACGTTATATGGTCCGGCTGTTATTACCCCTCACGCTTTCTGATAAATTTCATTACTTTACGGAAATAATATCTTCTCGCCCCCGGAATGAGCATCCTGATCAAAAACGGAAACCTTGTCAGTTCTGCCGGAACCATGACGGCAGACGTGCTGATCGAAAATGACAGGGTACGCACTGTCGGGGGTGAAAACATGCATGGCAGGGCTGACCGCGTCATTGATGCGGCAGGAATGTTTCTCCTCCCCGGGGGGGTTGACCCCCATGTCCACATGCACCTGCCGTCACCTGCAGGTTATTCTTCCGACGACTTCCTCACCGGCAGCAGGGCTGCACTCCATGGAGGCACCACCACCCTTATGGACTTTGTGACACCGGAGAGGGGAGAGCCCCTGCCCCGGGCACTTGAAAAGCGCATGAGAGAGGCTGAATGCTCCCTGACCGACTACGCCTTTCATGTCAGTCCCGTTGAGTGGAGAGAGAGCATCCCCGCCGAGATCAGGGAGTGCACAGGCATGGGCGTCACCTCTTTCAAGGTATACATGGCCTACAAGCAAACCGTCGGACTCGGTGACGAGGATCTCCTGAGGGTGATGAAGGCTGTCGGCAAAGCCGGCGGCATGGTCACCGTCCACTGTGAGGAGGGAGATGAGATTGAGAAACTGAGAGACAGATTCTTCCTCGACGGTCATACCCTGCCACTCTACCATCTCCTCTCAAGACCTTCACACCTGGAGTCATCGGCGGTGAAGAGGGCCCTTGCCATGGCAGCAGAGGCCGGGTGCCCTGTCTATATAGTCCATGTGTCAGCAGCAGAATCACTTGACCATATCAGGGAGGCCCGGTTGCGGGGCCAGACGGTTTATGCAGAAACCTGCCCCCAGTACCTTCTTTTTGACAACTCAAAATATACCGGGCCGTTTGAACAGACCTCCCCCTACGTCATCAGCCCCCCGCTGCGCACGGAGGCCGACAGTGACGCCCTGTGGCATGCCCTGGCCGACGGCACCATCAACACCGTGGGCACCGACCACTGCCCGTTTACAGCAGAACAGAAGAGGACCGGTCTCCGGGACTTCAGAAGAATCCCGGGCGGTGCCGGAGGCGTGGAACACCGGCTTGCACTGCTTTACACCCATGGAGTATTAACCGGACGGTTAACATTTAACCAGCTGATTAACATTTTTTCAACTGAGCCGGCCAGGATCTTCGGAATCAACCCCCGGAAGGGAGATATCGCTGCCGGTTCAGATGCCGACATTGTAATATGGAACCCCGAAGCGGCAGGAACCGTATCGGCAGAGAGTCACCATATGAACTGTGACATAAACATCTATGGAGGCATGGCTGTACGGGGTGCGCCTGAGCATGTCATAAAAGGCGGTGAGGTGGTGGTTGCAAGGGGTGAGATGAGCAGCCTGGCCGGAAGGGGCAGTTACCTGCACCGTACAATACCGTGATTGCCGGGCCCGGAGTGTTACCAACCTACCCGCGGTCGGTTTCTCTTCAAAATAGTCTCAAGCACCTCTCCGGGGTTCTCAAACCTGTTGGCCAGCATCATTGCCGCTATGATATAAGGTTTATATCCGGCCTCCCTGTAGGTCTCGATCCTGTATCGTTCAAACGCTTCGGCGCTCACCTCCCCGCATTCGCATGAGACACCGCTGATGTCGGCCGGCAGGCAGTGCATGTAGAGGGCAGCTCCGTTCTTCGTCAGCTTCAGCTTCTCATCATTGAACTCCCAGTGCCGGAAGCCTGCATTGTTCGAGAGACAGGCATTTTCAAGATCCTTCAGCCCTGCCCTGTCTCCCTTTTTCAGAAGCTCCGTCCTCTTCTGCATTATATGGAACGGGGCCCAGCTTTTAGGATAGACAATATCCGCATCCCTCATGGCATCCTCCATCGAGTGGCTGACGCGGAGAGAACCCCCTGCATCTGCAGCGTTCTTTTCTGCCAGATCAACTATTTCAGGTATGAGATTATACCCCTCTGGATATGCCAGTTCAATATTCATCCCGAAGCGTGACATCAGTGCTATTATCCCCTGGGGGACTGACAGAGGCTTGCCGTAGCTCGGCGAGTAGGCCCAGCTCATCACCAGCTTCTTTCCCCTGAGGTTCTCCGGTGATCCGAAATGATCTGCAAGATGCAGCAGGTCGGCCATCGACTGTGTCGGGTGATCCATGTCGCACTGCAGGTTGACGATGCCGGGTCTCACGGGCAGCACACCCTGTTCAAAACCCTCGTCCAGTGCTGCACCCACCTCGCGCATGTACCTGTTGCCCTCGCCCAGGAAGATGTCATCGCGTATCCCGATAAAATCTGACATGAACGAGATCATGTTCGCCGTCTCACGGACAGTCTCCCCGTGGGCTATCTGCGACTTCTCCTCGTCAAGGTCCTGCACCGCCAGCCCCAGCAGGTTGGCTGCCGAGGCAAATGAAAATCGGGTGCGGGTCGACTTGTCACGGAAGTTGGAAATGGCCAGTCCCGAATCAAACAATCTCGTGGAGATGTTGGCCTGACGCATTTCCCGGAGCACCGATGCAATATCAAGCACCAGTTCAAGGTCTGACAGGCTCTTCTCCCAGGTAAGGAGAAAATCACGGCCGTAAAGAGCGCACTCTGTCCCGGCTATCTTTTCAATCTTTTCTTTCAGGCTCATAATGATAGTTTCTGTCCGCCAAATTCAAACGCAAACGCAGCATAGAAGGCCGAGGCAGCTGCCAGGTCGCTGACCGGCACCTTCTCATCGGGAGCATGTGCCAGCACCTCGTTCCCCGGCCCGAATCCTATCGTCGGTATCCCGAATGTCCCGCACGTCATGATGCCGTTGGTCGAGAAGGTCCACTTGTCCACCACCGGTTTTCTTCCGAACAGGCTTTCAAAGACCCTGATGCCGGTCTGCACTGATTCGTGATCTTCAGATGTCTTCCATGTCGGGTAGTAGCTCTCCATGCCGTACTCCAGGCCGGTATAGGCCTTTTCGCGGTAGGTTATGAGCTTCACCTCTGCATTCATCCCTTTAATGATATCCTCTATCTCAGCCAAGGCGCTCTCGCGTGTTTCCCCGGCCGTAAGACGCCTGTCGAGGTGTATCCTTGCATAGTCAGGTACCGCGCAGAGCGAGGGACCCTCTGTCCTGACCTCCGTCACCGTAATACTGCCTTTGCCCAGGAACTCGTCACCGGCAAGCCTCTCATTAAGCTTTTCAATCTCAAGTGCTGCCCTTGATGCCATATAAATTGCATTGACCCCACGCTCCGGTGCTGATCCGTGAGAGGAGACACCGTGGAAATGAACCTGCATCTCCATCCTGCCTCGCTGTCCCCTGTACAGATTAAGGTTCGTGGGCTCGGTAATGATGACCATGTCCGGCCTGATCCTCTCCTCTTCTATGATATACTTCCAGCAGAGCCCGTCGCAGTCCTCCTCCATAACCGTCCCGGTAAAATATATCGTGGCATCCCTGTCAAACCCCAGCTCCTTGAGTATGCGCCCTGCCGTCACAAAGGCTGCCGGTCCTCCCTTCTGGTCTACTGAGCCCCGGCCATGCACATAACCGTCGCGTATCTCTCCGCCCAGAGGGTCAAAGCTCCAGTTGCGCAGTGCGCCAAGGTCAACGGTATCCATATGGCCGTCAATAGCAAGTATCCTCTTTCCGCTTCCGATCCGGCCGATCACATTGCCAAGGCCGTCGACATGAACCTCGTCAAACCCGGCCTCCTCCATCTGCCGTTTCAGTTCCGTCTGAACCTCCCTCTCCCTGGTTGTCAACGATTGTATCCTGACAAGTCTTGAGAGGTTGCCGGCCGTATAATCACTGTATTTTTCCGAGAGCTCTCTGATTTTCTGACTGATGTTTTCCATTATGTCGGGTATTTATGCGGGAAATCAAAGTTAAAATAAATCGCGATTGAATATATTTGTATATGGTAACATTCATCCTCAATGATGAAACTATCAGCACCGGCAGGCCGTCCGGCACCTCGCTGCTCGACTTCATAAGGTATGACATGGGCCTTACCGGCACCAAGACAGGCTGCCGTGAGGGCGACTGCGGCGCCTGTACCGTTCTTGTGGGCACGCTTACGGGCGACAGGGTCACTTACAGCAGCGCCGTCTCATGTCTGATGCCTCTTGTCAACGCACACGGAAGGCATATCGTCACCGTGGAGGGCATCAATACCGGAAAAATCTCAACGGTTCAGCGGGCTGTAGTCGACAACAACGCCACACAGTGCGGTTTCTGCACCCCCGGTATAGTGATGTCGCTGACGGCCGAGAGCCTGGCAGCCAGGGAGACGACACCTGAGAGTGCCATTGCCTCTCTCAGCGGCAACATCTGTCGCTGCACAGGTTATAAGTCTGTTGAGAAAGCTGCAGCAGTCATAGCCTCCGCCCTTGCCAGCAAGCAATTATCTGATCCTGTAAGCTGGCTGGTGCAGAAGGGAGAGCTGCCGGCATACTTCCTCTCCATAGCCGGGCGGCTGTCAGGGATACCTCCCCTCCCGCCGGAACCGGCAGCACCGCCGGGCATCGCCGGCGGTACCGACCTGATGGTGCAGAAGGCAGACCTCCTTGCAGAATCAGACACTGTCACCTTCATTGACAGGAATGAGCTGAAAGGTATTTCCGATGACAACGGCAGGTGCGTAATCGGCGCAGCGGTGACAATCAGCGAGATGGAACATTCCGGGCTGCTGAAGAGATATATACCTGACCTCCATGCCTCTGTTCAGCTCATAGCCTCCGGGCCGGTCAGGAATATGGCCACCGTCGGAGGCAATATCGTCAACGCCTCTCCCATAGGGGATATATCGGTCATGTTCCTGGCCCTCAATGCCGATGTGAAGCTCACTGACGGACGGCAGGAGAGAACAATGCCCCTGAAGGATCTCTTCCTCGCCTACAAGAAGCTTGACATCATGGAGGGCGAATATCTGAAGAGTATAATCTTCCCCTGCAGTGATGATCCGCCCCTCTTCAGCTTCGAGAAGGTAAGCCGCCGCACCCATCTTGACATCGCCAGTGTGAACAGCGCGATATCGCTCCGGATGGACGGCGACACCATCCATGAATGCCACCTCTCTGCCGGCGGTGTGAGTCCTGTACCCCTCTCTCTGAAGAAGACCGCATGGTTTCTGACCGGCAGACAGGTGAATGCCCAAACCCTGCTGCAGGCCAGCGAGGTCATCCGGGAGGAGATTTATCCCATCAGCGATGTGAGGGGCAGCAAGGAGTACAAGAGGCTGCTGCTGCGCCAGCTCTTCCTGGCTCACTTCCTGAAACTCTTTCCCGGAAGAGTGAACCTTAGTATCGATGAGCTATGAACAACCCGGATCTGATAAGCCACGTCACAGGCAGGTCTCAGTATCTTGATGACATACCGGTACTGAAGAACACCCTTTACGGTGTCATCTTCGGCTCGCCCTCAGCCCACGGGAAGATAACCGGCCTGGATCTGTCAGCTGCTCTCGCCGTGCCGTGTGTGCGCCGCATATTCACCCATGAAGACATCCCCGGCAGGAATGACATAGGTGGCATCATTCCTGACGAGACTCTGTTTGCCGTTGATGAGGTGCACTACCGCGGTCAGCCCGTGGCGCTGGTGGTGGCTGAGACAGAACAGGCAGCACGCAAGGCGGTGAAGCTGATAAAGATCGCCATCAGTGAGATGGAGCCTGTCACCGACGCACGTGAGGCTGCCGCCAAAGGCCATTTTCTCATTCCCTCGCGCACCTTCCGCATGGGCGATGTGGCAGCTGCCTGGAATGCATGTGACCATATCTTCGAGGGGAGGGCCGACACCGGCGGCCAGGAGCATCTCTACCTGGAGACCCAGGGAGCATATTCCTATCCCTCAGACAACGGTGGCATCAGGATTCACTCCTCCACCCAGGGGCCGACGCTGGTGCAGAAGATCGCCGCCAGGGTGCTGGCACTGCCCATGAACCGTGTGGAGGTGGATGTGGCACGCCTTGGCGGTGCTTTCGGAGGCAAGGAGGACCAGGCCACCTTCGTGGCGGTGATATCCGCCCTCGCCGCCTCGTTGCTGGAGATGCCGGTGAAGATAACCCTCAGCCGCGGCGACGACATGCGTATGACCGGCAAACGTCACCCCTACAGTGCCGACTACCGGATAGGTCTCACCGCCGACTACCGCATCATGGCCTACCAGGCGGTGATGTATCAGAACGGCGGCGCTGCTGCCGACCTCTCTCCTGCCATCATGGAGCGGACGCTGTTCCATTCCACCAATGCATATTTCATCCCCAACACTGAAGTGACGGTTCACAGCTGCCGCACAAACCTGCCTCCGAACACCGCCTTCCGGGGCTTCGGGGCCCCGCAGGGGATGTTCATGATCGAGGCGGCCATAGCCAGGGCAGCCGGTGAGCTGAATATTCCCGCACGAATAATACAGCAGGCCAACTTCCTGAAAGAGAATGACATGTTTCAGTACGGACAGGTGGCCATGGATGTAAACATCGGGAACTGTTTTACAGCTCTCAACAAGGAGTTTGAGATCGACAGGATCGAGAAGGAGATCGCAGAGTTCAACAGCCGCAGGACTGTCTGGCGGAAGGGGATGGCACTGATGCCGGTCTGCTTTGGAATATCATTCACCAACACATCAATGAACCATGCCCGGGCGCTGGTGCACATCTACCAGGACGGCAGCATAGGTGTCAGCACCGGTGCCGTGGAGATGGGGCAGGGCGTTAACACCAGGCTTGCCCGGTTGGCAGCAGGAGCCTTCTCCGTCGACCCCGGGAGGGTCAGGATTGAGACCACAAACACCACCCGCGTGGCCAACACCTCCCCTACTGCTGCCAGCACAGGCGCCGACCTGAACGGCAATGCCCTGCTGACAGCCGCGGACAAACTGACGGGAAGACTCAAGGATGTGGCCTCGCAGCTGCTCAGCTGCGCCCCTGCGGATGTATCACTGCAGGAGGAGAAAGTGCTCTTAAACGGTGAGCAGACAGCACTGACATGGGAGAAGCTTGTTCGCGAGGCCTTCCTGATGAGGGTGGCACTCTCGGAGACAGGCCATTACGCCACGCCTGTCATCTATTTTGACAAGAGCCGCGAGAAAGGGCATCCCTTCATCTACCATGTATACGGAACAGCAGTGATCACGGTGCTGCTCGACTGTCTCAGGGGCAGGTACAGTATCGAGAAGGTGCTGCTGGTGCATGACTTCGGCAACAGTAACAATCCGGACATAGACATGGGCCAGGTAGAGGGGGGCATAGTGCAGGGTATCGGATGGATGACGATGGAGGAGGTGGCCTTCAGCAAGGATGGCAGGATGCTTACCGACAGCCTCTCGACCTACAAGATCCCGGACATCTACTCCGCACCCGCGGTGCTTGAATGCCGGGCGCTGGGAACGGAAGGACCAAAGTTTGCCCTGTTGAAGTCGAAAGCCATTGGCGAGCCTCCCTTCATGTACGGCATCGGTGCCTTCTTCGCGCTGCAGAATGCCATCAGGGCCTTCAATCCTGCCTGGACGCCCGACTATGATGCGCCGCTGACACCTGAGAAGGTGCTGATGAGACTTTACGACAGAAATAATCAATGACGATAACAGGCAGGTTTCACCCGCTGCCCCTGAAGCAGCTTCTCGGGCTCATCCTTGGCGAACTAAGTCACAAGGGTTCACTGTTCGGCATCCCCCGGGAGCTCTTCTTCAACCCCCATGATCATGGCACCCTGGGAACCGGGATGTTCGGCCGCCATATTAACAGCCCCCTGGGCGTCGCTGCCGGCCCGCATACCCAGATGGCGCAGAACATCGTTGCCGCATGGCTCACGGGAGCAAGGTACATAGAGCTGAAGACGGTTCAGACACTGGATGAGATAGAGGTCTCAAAGCCCTGCATCGACATGCAGGACGAAGGGTATAACTGTGAATGGTCACAGGAGCTGACGGTGAGGGAGAGCTTCGA
>CAYPKP010000004.1:26818-49995 GCA_964411345.1 uncultured Rikenella sp.
CGAAGAGCTGCGAGCCATACTTAATGACAGGCTCCGGTTTGGCACCGTAGTACCCGATGAAGCGTTTGTCCACGACCTCAGATACCCTGATGCGCTGAAGATAATACGGTCTCTGAGCGAGGTAGCCGATGACAACTGGCTGCAGTTCGGACTCAAGCTGACCAACACCCTGGAGTCGGTCAACAACAGGAAGAAATTCGGCAGCGACGTGAATATGATGTACATGAGCGGACGCGCCCTGCACCCGCTCTCAGTGGTGCTGGCACGAAGGCTGCAGGAGGAGTTCAGCGGCAAACTGCTTCTCTCCTTCTCCGCCGGTGCCGATGCCTTCAACATAGCCCCGCTGGTCTCCTGCGGCTTCCGTACGGTGACCGTCTGCAGCGACCTGCTCAAGCCGGGCGGATACATGAGACTGAACCAGTATATCAGTGAGCTGGAGAGGGCCATGCATGTAAGGGAGGCTCCGGACATTGCGCAGTTCATCAGGGAATCTGCAGGAGTGAATGACATTGATGCAGCAGCACTGGCCAACCTCAGAGAGCACAGTGAGTCGGTGCTCTCCGACAGGCGGTACCGCAGGGAGTATATAAAGCCACCGGATATCAAGTCGGACCGCGACCTGGACCTGTTCGACTGCATCGCTGCACCCTGCCGCGATGCCTGTGCCACATCGCAGGATATCCCCGATTATCTGTGGCACACGTCGCAGGAGCATTTCGACAAGGCGTTTGAGGTGATACTGCGCACCAACCCCTTCCCCTCGGTTACCGGCATGGTATGCGATCATCTGTGCCAGGGCAGGTGTACCAGGATCAACTATGACGATCCCCTGCAGATAAGGGAGGTGAAGCGTTTCATCTCCACTCAGGACGAGGTGGAGCTGAAGCCTGCACCGGCCAGCGGCCTTAAGGCAGCCGTTATCGGAGCCGGTCCTGCCGGTCTTTCATGTGCCTGGTTCCTGAAAATGGCAGGCTTTGACGTTGACGTCTTCGAAGCCAGATCCAAAGCCGGCGGCATGGTACAGTATGCCATCCCCGGATTCAGGCTCACCGATGCGGCGGTGGAAAGAGACATTGACCGCATCACGCAGCTGGGTGTGAAGATACACTATGAAACCCCTGTCGGCAGGGAGAAGTTTGAATCCCTGAGACGCGATTATCCCTACATCTTCGCCGCTCCCGGGGCACAGCTGGCCGCTCCGCTGAAGATAGAAGGCGCCGATGCTGAGGGTGTCACCGACCCCCTTGAGTTCCTCTTCAGGGCACGGCGTGGCGAGGTTACCGCCACAGGCAAAAATATTGTCATCATCGGTGGCGGCAACACAGCCATGGATGCAGCGCGCACCGCTCACAGGATGGCAGGCAGGAAGGGCAGCGTGACGGTGGTCTACCGGCGCACCCTGAATGAGATGCCGGCCGACCAGGGAGAGATACGGGAGGTGCTTAAGGAGGGAATCACCCTCATTGAGCTTGCCGCACCTGAAAAGATAGTAACCGACAGTGGCAGGGTGACGGGACTGCTCTGCAACCGCATGGAGCTTAAAGGCAAGGACCGAAGCGGAAGGCCCTCCCCGGTAAAGATTGAAGGCAGTGAGTTCATGATTCCTTGTGATATTGTTATTCCGGCCATTGGCCAGCTGACTGACATCGGGTTTGCGGGGGACTCAGGCCTGGCAGTGGCAGACAGGCCTTACAGGACAGTTATTAAGGGTGTATATACCGGCGGTGACGCCATGCGCGGCGCCTCAACGGCCATCAACGCCATAGGTGACGGGAGGAGAGCGGCAGAACAGATTATGGACGACGCCGGCATTGACTTTTTCATCCCTAAGCCGGCCTCTGCCAGGAATCACTCAGCCCGAGAACTAATAATAAAACGGGCCACAAGAATCCATGCCAAACCAGCGGCCGAACCCTCCTATGAGCAGAGGCTGACCTTTTCTCTCTTGAGCGAAGCCCCGGAGAGGGAGACAATGGTGAGAGAAGCCTCACGCTGTCTCTGGTGCGATGAGATGTGCAGCATATGCACCACCGTCTGCCCCAACATGGCAAACAGATGTTACACGGTAACACCTGTCAGCATAAAACTGCAGAAGGCCCTGCTCTCGGAACAGGGGACAATCCGTTTTGTGGACGACACCACCTTTGCCGTCACCCAGAGATACCAGATACTCAATATCGCCAACTTTTGCAACGAATGCGGAAACTGCACCACCTTCTGTCCCACTGCCGGGGCTCCCTTCCGCGACAAGCCCAGGTTCTACCTTACGACCGCCTCGTTCAACGCTGCGGAAGAGGGTTATTTCCTGTCACTCCTCAATGACAGGAAGAATTTGATATACAAGCACAAGGGCAGCTTTTCCACTCTTACCGGGATGCCGGGGGTCTACATCTACGAAACCGACTTTGTCAGGGCCACCTTTGACAGAGAGAGCTTCAGGCTGACGGAGGCGAAGTTCCTCACCCCATGTGTCAGGGAGGCGAGGTTCGTCAGGGCAGCGGAGATGGCACTGCTGATGGAAGGTGCAGAAAGCATCCTCACCCCATGACATATCAGAGTATTTAATTAACGGCATATTGCTATCTTGCATTGCACATTTGACCTAAAGCCAATGATAATATGATCAGGCCCATAGATACCATCACAAATGAGACAGCGCTGGAGAATGCTGTCAGCCGCTTCCGGGAAAGGGGAATCATACTGCCGACGTTCAGGCAGCAGATGTTCCCCGAGCTGATACCGGCGAATATCGCTGAACGACTCAGGGATGTGGGACTGTGGGAGATAAATCCGCTGAACCTCTTTCGTATCACCTGGAAGAACGAGCCCGTGGAGCATGGCGGATTGTTCGGCGATGTAAACTACATTGAGCTCCCTTCGCTGCTCACCGGGGTGAAGGCGCGCATAGTGCTGCTCATAGGCAAGTGGTTTCCTACGGGAGCCCATAAGGTGGGAGCCGCCTACGGATGTCTGGCACCGCGGATTATCACCGGCGGCTTTGACCCCAGCTATCACAAGGCCGTATGGCCCTCAACAGGCAACTACTGCAGGGGCGGAGCCTTCGACTCGAAGCTCATGGGAACGGAGTCGGTGGCGATACTGCCCGAGGAGATGAGCAGCGAGCGTTTTACCTGGCTGCATGATGAGATAGGGTCGGAGGTGATAGCCACCCCGGGCTGCGAATCCAATGTCAAGGAGATTTATGATAAATGCTGGGAGATACGCGGCTCCAGGCCAGAGTGCGTCATCTTCAACCAGTTTGATGAGTTTGGCAACAGCACCTGGCACTATAACATTACCGGTCAGGCCATTGAGGAGGTATATGCCAGGGTGAAGAGCGGGAAGAGCAGGCTTGCGGCCTACGTCTCGGCAACCGGATCGGCAGGCACCATAGCCGCTGGCGATTACCTCAGGAGACTGGTGCCTGACATCAGGGTGGTCGCCTCCGAGGCGCTGCAGTGCCCCACGCTGCTGATGAACGGATTCGGAGGACACCGCATAGAGGGCATAGGCGACAAACATGTACCATGGATACATAATGTCCGAAACACCGATGTGGTGACGGCCATAGACGATGAAGACTGCATGAGGCTGTTGCGGCTTTTCAATGAGACAAAGGGCGGAGAGTACCTGTCGTTCCTCGGCCTGCAGGAGGAGGTGATCCGCGATCTGCCCCTCATAGGCATCTCAGGCATCAGCAACCTGCTTTCAGCCATCAAAACAGCACGCTATTTTGAGCTTACGGAGGATGACGTCATCATTACCATAGCCACAGACTCGGCTGAGATGTACCGCTCAAGAATAGATGAGCTGAGAGGCGCCAGGGGAGAATATGATACCCTGCAGGCTGTGCGCGACTTCGAGCAGTGCCTCATGGGGACAAGATGTGATAATATGAAAGAGTTGTCATACCTCGACAGGAAGGCAATACACAACCTCAAATACTACACCTGGGTGGAGCAGCAGGGCAAGGATGTGGAAGAGCTGAACCAGCTATGGCACGACAGGGAGATATGGGATACCATGTTCAGGCAGACAGACCGGTGGGACGAGCTGATCAATGAATTCAATGAGAGAACCGGGCTGCTGAGAGACATATAGCCTGAAAGTCTATGCGTTGGCTATATATATTGACTTAAGAAGAGATAATCGCAGTGCAAGGACTTCCGGAAAGAAGATGAGTAACGGCAGGCATATATACCGGTGCAAAGATTGAGGCAGAGAGGATGAACATGCGCATGAATATACAGCAGTGTGGCGACTGTAACGGAGAGGATGAACAGAAAATATCAGATCAGTCAGGATAACGGATTCACAGGCGAGAATGATTAGCAGCAGGCATATATACCGGTGTGACGACTGCGGCAGGGAGTACGGCGGAGAAGAGATCATGTATCTCTGCCCCTCCTGCAGTGCCGGCAACAGTTCATGCCAGCCTCCTCGGGGAGTGCTGAAGACACTCTACGATTATGACACGGTCAGGAGCTCCTCACCCTCCTTTGCTGAACTCAAGGCCGGGGGTTTCATCAGCCTGCTGCCTCTCGCGAGCACGGTGAGCCTTCCACCCCTGAAGATTGGCAACACGCCTCTCTACCGCATCACCTCTTCCGAAGGATATGAGATGCCTTTCCGCCTCTATCTCAAGGACGACTCCCAGAATCCTACATGGTCGTTCAAGGACAGGGCCTCGGCACTGGTATCCGCATATGCCAGGGAGAGAGGAGTGCAGACCATCATCACCGCCTCCACCGGCAACGCAGGCTCCTCACTGGCCGGCATATGTGCCTCACAGGGCCAGAAGGCCGTGATACTGGTCCCGGATGCCGCGCCGCCGGCCAAGCTGACACAGATAGTGATGTACGGTGCCACACTGGTGCCGGTAAAGGGCACATATGACGATGCCTTCGCCCTCAGCATCAAAGCCACGGAACATTTCGGGTGGTATAACCGCAATACAGCCTTTAACCCCCTTACCATCGAAGGAAAAAAGAGCGTATCGTTTGAGCTTTATGATCAGCTGGGGTTCCGTCTGCCTGACACAGTGTTCGTGCCGGTTGGCGACGGGGTGATACTGTCAGGGGTATACAAGGGATTTGAAGATCTGCTCCGCCTGAAGATCACTGACCGCATGCCGGTCATCATTGCTGTGCAGTCGGCCGGCAGCGACAACCTGGTCCGCAACATTGGGAATGAAAAATTTGAGGTCATCCCCTCGTCCACCATTGCCGACTCAATATCCGTCGACCTGCCCGGCAACTTTTTCATGGCTGGCCGATACATTGGCAAATATTCCGGCAAAACGATGACCGTGACCGATGATGAGATACTGCATGCCTCCAGGCAGCTGGCTGAGAGTACGGGTCTCTTCGCCGAGCCTGCGGCGGCGGCGGCATATGCGGGCTACATGAAATACCACAGGCAGGGATTGCTGCCTGACGACTCCGACAATGTTGTGCTGCTGACCGGCAGCGGTCTCAAGGATACCGGATCCGTACGGCCGATGATAAGGATTCCCGAGGCCATTTCCCCTGATATTGACAACCTGGAAAAAGCACTGGGATGATTACCTGGTCTCTCAACGGAACAAAGATGCATTTTGACGGTGATCCTGAGGAGTCGCTGCTTGATCACCTGAGGAGGGAGAAGAGGATCACCTCACCCAAGGACGGCTGCTCGGGCCAGGGAGTATGCGGCGCCTGCACCGTGGAGATAGACGGCAAGGCACGGCTGGCATGCCGCACAAAGATGAAGAGTCTGGAAGGTTCTGAGGTATGCACCACCGAGGGGCTGCCGGCCCGCTTCAGGGAGGTGGTCAGCAGGCAGTTTGCCGAAAAAGGTGCCGTACAGTGCGGCTTCTGCTCACCGGCGATGATCATGCGGGCAAAGGCACTCTATAATGTTAACCCCGCACCTTCCCGTGACGAGATCAGGAAAGCCATCACCCCCAACCTATGCCGCTGTACAGGCTATGTAAAGATCATTGATGCCATAGATGCGGCTTTCGCCGTGCTGAACGGCGAGACTGACCAGGCAGAAAAGGCATCCGCAATGATCGGTGACCGTTACCCGAAGTACCAGGCTGCAGAGACAGCCCTCGGTGCCAGGGAGTTTGTCGATGACATGCACTTTGACGGCATGGTTCACGGTGCACTGCGCTTCAGCGACCATCCCCGTGCACGCATAATAACCATTGATCTTACCGAAGCCCGGCATGCCAACGGGGTCATAGGTGTCTTTACCGCAGCAGATATACCGGGAGCGCACAAGACAGGGCTTATCTTCAACGACTGGCCCCTGATGATCGGGGAAGGAGAGACAACGCACTGCCTTGGTGACGTACTGGCGGGAGTGGTTGCCGCGACGGAGGCAGAGGCACGTGCAGCAGCAGCGCTGATAAAGGTGGACTATGAGATCCTTGAGCCGGTTACCGACATGCATGTGGCCGCCCTTCCCGGCACCACAGAGGTCCATGAAGGGCGCTCCAACGTTCTGGAGACATGCAGCATCAGGTCCGGTGATGCTGACGGGGAACTTGCCGTCGCGGCCTGGACCGCCGGAGGTGTCTACGAGACCCAGCGTATAGAGCACGCCTTCCTGGAGACCGAGACGGCCGTGGCTATGCCTGAAGATGACGGCATAAGGCTCTACAGCCAGGGACAGGGTGTCTATGTCGACCGCAGGGCAGTGGCTCAGATACTGGCATTGCCGGAGGAAAAGGTGCGTGTAATACAGGTGCAGAACGGAGGAGGCTTCGGCGGCAAGGAGGATATCACCGTGCAGGGCCACGCTTCGCTCTTTGCCTGGCACCTCAGACAACCGGTGAGGGTGCACCTCAGTCGCGACGAATCGATCCTTATGCACCCCAAGCGTCATCCGGTGTGGATGGAGATATCCCTGGGGTGCGACAGCAGCGGCAGGTTCACAGCCCTGAAGCTTAATGCCGTGGGCGACACCGGAGCCTATGCCTCCGTGGGCACCAAGGTGATGGAACGGGTGGTGGGACACGCCACAGGCGCCTATGCCGTCCCCTGCGTCGACATCAGGGCCGTGACTGTCTGTACGAACAACATACCCTCCGGGGCGATGAGAGGCTTCGGCGTGCCCCAGGTGACCTTCGCCGTTGAGAGCTGCATAGACGAACTCTGCCGCAAGGGCGGATTCGACCGCTGGAAAATAAGATATGACAACGCCTTCGAAGATGGCAGCACGACAGCTACAGGACAGCTGCTGAAAGGGGTGGGACTCAAAAAGACACTGCTGGCAGTCAGGGAGCAGTTTGAGAAGGCCAGGTACGCCGGCATAGCCTGCGGCATCAAGAACACCGGCGTTGGTAACGGCATGACCGACGAGAGCCAGGTCACCCTGCATATCGTGTCAGACAGGAAGGTGACTGTAAGCCATGGGTGGAGCGAGATGGGACAGGGGATACACACCATGGCCGTGCAGATACTGCATCAGGAGACAGGCATTGACCCCGGCATCATCGAGGTGAACGTAGACACCGGCGCAGGGCTGACAACGGGCATGACCACATCATCAAGGGCAACCGCCCTGCTCGGCAATGCCATCATCGACGCCGCATCCAGGCTTAGGGAAGACCTGCGGCACGGATCGCTGCAGCAGCTGGCGGGACGCAGATACAGGGGCAGGTTTGTGTGCGACTGGACAAGCAGACCGGGTGAAAAAAGCGAGGATGCCGCCATTCATTTCGCATACGGATATGCCACACAGGTGGCAATACTTGACGATGAAGGAAACGTCTCCAAGATCATCGCAGCCCATGATGCAGGAAAAATCATGAACCGGATGCTCTTCGAGGGTCAGATAGAGGGGGCCGTGCATATGGGAGTCGGTTATGCCCTTACGGAAGAGCTGCCGGCGGAGGGAGGAAGGCCTGTCAGCACCAGGTTCAATGACCTGGGCATAATACGTGCTGACAGAATGCCCGAGGTGGAGGTCATAGGCATAGAGGAGAAAGACCCTGTGGGACCCTATGGCGCCAAGGGCATCGGGGAGATAGGTATGGTGCCCACCGCAGCTGCCGTGGCCAATGCCCTCTGCGCCTTCGACGGGATCCGCAGAACAAAACTGCCGCTGAAACGTAAAAGAGAGATATAGACACCTCCGTTATGAACCTGCTGCTGAAAAATGCCACGTACATCGACTGGAAGACGCTGGACTTCTCCCACAAGAATATCCTTGCGAGGCGTGATGATGAAAACATCCAGCTTATAAGCAGTAATGACGACGGAGTGGTGTACCCAGACACCGAGGTGATTGACTGCACGGGCAAGCTGGTGACAAAAGCCTTTGCCGTGGGTCATCATCATGCCTATTCAGCCCTGGCACGCGGTATGGGAGCACCAGGAAAGACGCCCCGCAACTTTCAGGAGATACTGCAGTACATATGGTGGACCCTCGACAGGCAGCTTGACAGGGAGCTGATAGAGATCTCAGCCCTGGTGACGGCCATGGAATGTGCAAAAAAGGGATCCACCTTCGTGATAGACCACCATGCCTCACCCTTTAAGGTTACCGGCTCGCTGGAGATAATGGCCGGAGCCTTCAGGAAGGTGGGGGTGTCGCACCTGCTGTGCTATGAGACCTCCGACCGCGACGGCATGGTCATCGCCGGGGAGGGCCTCGACGAGACAGCCGCGTACCTGAAAGAGCACCAGGGACTGGTAGGGCTGCACGCCTCCTTCACAGTGGGCAACGAGACCCTCGACCGTGCTGTCAGGCTGATGCACGAGCTCGGGTCCGGAATCCACATACATGTTGCCGAAGACAAATGGGACCAGGAGCAGTGCCTCAGTGAACACGGAAAGAGGGTTGTTGAAAGACTCTCTGATGCCGGGGTGCTGGGTTCAGCCAGGACCATCCTGGTGCACTGCCTCCACCTTGACGAGAGGGAAAGAGAGCTGGTGATGAACTCACCGGCATGGGTGGCGGAGAACTGTGAGAGCAACCTGAACAACAGGGTGGGATACTTCGATGGTGCAGGGCTGGGAGAGAATATCATGCTCGGCACTGACGGCATGCACAGCGACATGCTGCAGAGCATGAAGGCTGCCTTCTTCTCAGGACAGGGTCATGACAATATCTCGTACGACTCAGCCTACCGGCGTCTCAGGAACGTACACCGCTACCTCGGCGAAAACGGATTCGCCGGCGACGGGGAGAACAACCTGGTGGTCCTCGACTATGATCCGCCCACACCCGTTACAAAGAATAATCTCATCGGCCACCTGCTCTTTGGCATATCATCAGCGCACATCACCGATGTCATCTCCGGGGGAAGGCTGATAGTCCGCAACAGGAAACTCACCACCGTTGACGAGCAGGAGATAATGAAAGAGTCACGCAAACAGGCTACCAGACTGTGGGAATTGATCAGTCGTCACTGACCCCGGTACTCCTCTTCCTGAAGATGAAATAGACAGGTATACCTGCAAGGATCAGCGTCAGTCCTATCAGCGCCTCACGTGGCTGGGTAATGATGGTGTTGATGAAGAGCCCCACGCAGAACAGCACGAAAATTGCCGTGATCACGGGGTACCCCGGCACCTTGTAAGGCCTGTGGGCATCGGGCATCCTGCGGCGCAGTATGAAGACGCCGGTGGCGGTGGCCCCGTAAAAGATGTACACGGCAAAGATCAGCATGTCGGTCAGCTGGTCAAATGTGCCTGACAGTACCAGTACCGAAGCCCATATCCCCTGCCACAGCAGTGAGTTCCCCGGTACGCTGTGCCGGTTGAGCTTCCCGATGCCGGTAAAGAAAAGGCGGTCACGTGACATGGCAAAATAGGGACGTGAACCGGTCAGTATGCTTGCATTGAGGCAACCCAGGGTGGTTATGAGTATCAGCACCGAGATGAAGAGGACTCCTCCTTTACCCCAGAGGCTTCGCACCACCTCCACGGCGGCTATCTGGTTGCCCGCCTCATGCACCTGCACCAGCTCCGGGATGGACATCACGCGCATATATGCCAGGTTGACAAGCAGATAAGTCACTATGACCACAAAGACACCTATAGCTATCCCTTTGGGGATATTGGCCTTCGCATCCCTGATCTCCCCTCCGATGAAACCCACGGAGACCCACCCCTGGTATGCCCAGAAGGCGGCAAGCATGGCCGTATAGAATGATGAGAGGGTGACGGCGCCGCTGCCCAGCTCCCTGACATCCATGAACCGGTCAGGCCTGGGCGCATCTGCGGTCAGTCCTGCCACAATGATAACGGCCAGGCCCGCACAGACAATAAAGAAGATTGCCTTGCCTGTCCACGCCCCGCTCTTAAGCCCTGACATGTTGAGCAGTGTCAGAAGCATGATCACCAGGATGGCAGTCAGCTTGATGCCAAAATCGCGGAACGGATAAAAGATCCCTCCTATGGTGAAATCATTGAGGGCGGGAAGTATGTCGGGAAGGACAATGATGCTGTTGAGCGACTGTGTCAGGACGTATGCGAGTGATGAGATGGTGGCAGTCTGGATGACGGCGAAGAGTGACCATCCGTAGAGAAATGAAAAAAAGCGATTGTATATTTTCCGGAGATAGACGAAGTCACCGCCGGTGTCGGCAAGCATTCCCGCCAGCTCTGCGTTGCTGAGCGCACCGAAGAGGGTGATGATCCCTCCCACAAGCCACACAAGGAGAATCCATGACGATGACTGGAGCTCGGCAGCCATCGGGGCGATTTTCTTGAAGACCCCCGAGCCGATGATGTTGGCAATAACAAAGATGATTACATATCCCAGTCCGAGTGTTTTGGCAAGGCTTCGTGGATTACTCATGGGCGGGCTTCATTCTGCTGGTGAATGCGCTAATTTAAGAAATAAGTTGAGTGATCGGGCCGCCCTCCCCCCAGGTCATGAAAAAACAGAACATTTTTCAGACGGGGAATCCTGCAGGAAAAACAACAACAGCCCCGGCCGGTATAACTTTCTGTAAAGTTCAACGTTATAATGAAGATGGCTCCCGCAAAACCAGACGGGAGCAGCGTTGAATAATGTCCGGATCATGAGTATCCTCCATGCCTGCCGGGGTGGCTGCCATATTCCGGACCGGGACAAAAAAACAACATGATGAGAACCATAATTGCTTTTATGATATTCCTTCTCATTGGTGCAACAGCCAGTGCCCAGTGGAAGGCGCAGAGTGTCGAGACATACGATCAGACCTACAGGATGGCATTTGTCACCTCCAGGAGCGGAACCGAAACACTGCGGGTGCTGCGTGCCGTTCCCGGGGAGAAGGGGACCACCGTCTATGATCAGATATCCGGGCAGATCCTGCTGAACAAGAACATAGGAACGGATTATAACGTCTACAATATGGTCTTCAGGTTCGACGACAGTCCGAAGATGTATATACTTGACCCGGAGGGGATAAAGCAGCAGTGGGATCCCAACGTCAGGAAATATATCATTGACTCCGACTGGAAGAGATGGAGGATGGGAGACACGCGCGACAGGCAGGGGCGGGCAAGTGCAGGCGACACCGGGGAGGACCGCAAGCGTGAGATCATCGATCTCATGAAATCCGGAGGGAAGGTTACCTGCCAGATAGTCCTGCTCCGTAAGGGAGACGGCTCACAGTCGATGATCAGCACTGAATTTACCCTGCAAAACTCCACTAAATCAATTAACTACCTCTTCAAATAGAATGTCAGACGACAGGCCAGGGAGAGGGAAAGGCACTCATTGATGTCACCCATTGTCAGGCGCTGTCATGATCATGGAGTATAACCATGTGGCCATGGCTCATCAAAAGCGGTGATCAGTATCCTGACATGGATTTACTGTTTGCCTGCTTCACTCAGGTTTTCCAGCCTGCTGATAATCACGGCGCCGCAACTGTCACTGAAGACATTGACCGTTGTCCGGAACATGTCAAGGATCCTGTCAACGGCAAGAATGACAACCACCCCCTCAAGAGGCAGTCCAACGGCTCCCAGAATGATTGACATCATCACCAGTCCGCTCATGGGTATACTGGCCGCCCCGATTGAAGCAAGCACCGCAGTGACTGCTATGGTCAGCTGGGCACCGAAGGTGAGGTCAAACCCGTATACCTGGGCAATAAAAATCGTAGCCACGCATTCATAAAGTGCCGTCCCGTCCATATTCATAGTGGCACCTATGGGAAGCACAAAACCGGCAGCTCTCTTTGATGCTCCGGAGACCTCCGTCACTGCCTTCATCGTCAGAGGCAGGGTGACAATGGTTGAGCATGTTGAAAAGGCCGTGAGCAGTGCTGACACCATCCCCCTGAAGTGGCTGACAGGACTTATCCTGCCAAGGAAATAGAGAAGCAGTGGAAGTGTAAGGAACATATGTATGGCCAGGCCTGCAAGTACAATTATGAAATAAAAGCCCAGCGGCCCGAAAGCGGCAAACCCCGTTTTGGCTACAATGCCGGTGATGATCCCGAAAACCCCCAGGGGAGCAGCCCATATAATCAGGGTTGTCATCTTGAGCATTGCCTCAAAAGCCGCCTCGAAAAAACCTGACATCATCTTTCTGTGATCTGCTCCTATCCTTGTCACAAAATAGCCGAACAACACCGAAAAGAAAATGATAGGCAGCACATCACCGGAGGCTGCGGCTGCAACAGGATTCTCGGGAATGATATTCAGAAGAATCTCTCCCAGTCCGCGTTCAACTGCCGTGATGGTTTCAGGACTGGCTTCAAGGCCTATTTCTGCCCCCACCCCCGGCTTAAACAGATTTACGAGCAGCTGACCGGTTGTTATTGCCAGGAGACTGGTACAGATGTAGTAAATGAAGGTACGCAATCCTATTCTCCCCAGGCCGCGCGCAGACCCCACCTGTATCACAGCACTGATAATAGAGGTGATAACCAGGGGAATGATAGCCATCCTGAGCAGTCTCAGGAAGATGTCTGCAAGGGGTTCGGTAAACGGGATCGCAGCTTCTCCGATAACCAGCCCGGTAAAAATTCCGAGAAAGAAACCCACAAAGATGAAGATCGTCAGGCTGTATTTTCTTCGAAAAACCATCCAGGCTCCTGCGTTCTTTCCCCAAACTTACGAAAAACGGCTTACTTATCATAGAAATAATGCATGTTCCGGATCCTGATAAAATCAGTAATTTTATACCGGAAATAATTGGAGCAATGATGATGAAGAGAATGAGACGATGGCTGCCCCTTTTTATCCTGGTGCCGGTAATCCTTGCCGGGTGCGAGAAGAAAGTGATGCCTGAGGAGGAAGAAGAGGGTCCGGTGCAGGCTTCTGCCCTGATCCAGAAAATAAACGGCTTCATCAAAGAAGCTATGAGCGACGTCTATCTCTGGTATGATAAAATGCCGGTGATCGATATAAGATATGAAACTGACCCCAAAGTTTACTTTGACAAACTCCTCTACAGCGAGGACAGGTGGTCCTATATAACGGATGACCTGGCTGCCTTTGAAGGAAGCCAGCAGGGAATTGAAAAAACCTACGGTTATTCACTTACATTCGGCAGGTTTGTTGACGCCACAGGCCTTCCGACCGGTAATTATTTCGGAATTGTGGAATATGTCTACCCGAACACACCCGCCTCTGAGGCAGGTTTCACAAGAGGTGACCTTATCATCCGGCTCAACGGGGGAAATATCACTGCAGATAATTACCGGGACCTGCTGTCTGGAACTTCAGTCTCAGTAACGAAGGGCATACTGACCAGCGAGGGTATTTCAACCGGGGAGACAGTCGTCCTGGTGGCCGAGGAGCTGAACCTTGACCCGGTTCATATGTATAAGATAATTGAGAATGAGGGACACAAGATAGGCTACCTTGTTTATCTGCAGTACATACCCGGCTATAACGGCACAAGTCTCAAAGTGGCACTGCAGTATTTCAAGGATAACCAGATCACCGACCTGGTGCTTGATCTCAGGTACAATCCCGGTGGCTTCGTCTCTGCCGCACAGTATCTGACCAGTTCCATTGCACCTAAGGGTGTTGTTGACAATGCAAGTACTCTTGTGACATATCAATGGAACGACAAGTACCAGGCCTACTGGATATCGAACGACAGGAAGGATCAGTTAGGAGTGAGTTTTGACCCCACCGTTCCTGTCAAACTGGGTCTAAGCAAACTCTATGTTTTGACCGGATACGGAACTGCCAGCGCATCGGAGCTGACCATCTGCGGGCTTGAACCCTACATGGAGGTGACCACCGTGGGTGATACCACCTATGGTAAGTATACCGCTTCCACCACCATAAAACCCGAGGAGTGGTACAACAGCGAGGCTGAATATTCGGACTTCAAAAACTGGGGCCTCCAGCCTATCATAATCCGTTATGCCAACGCCCAGGGTGTTACCAGTTTCAAGAATGGCTTTGCCCCTGATTTTTATGTCAGGGATGAATTGCTGCCTGCCCATCCTCTTGGAGACCTGACGGAACCGCTGCTGAGAAAGGCCGTAGAGGATATCACCGGCACAACATTGCCTGTTCAGAAAAGAGCAGTGATGCCGGTTGATTATATCGTTGTCGACCGCGGGTTCTCCAAATTTGATCATCTGAAGAGGAACCTGCTTATTGACCCGCCCGGGGATATCAGAAACATCCCTGACTGATAAAGTCTCTGCATGAAACGATTTGTCACGATATTGATATTCAGCCTTGCCATTGCCTCCGCCAATGGCCAATCAAAGGGGGTTGAGCTTTCTCATTATATTTTCCCTGAATTTGTTCAGGGCACTGTACTTATGAAATCCGGTCAGGAAATAAAGACCCTGCTTAACTACAATTCGTATACCGAGGAGATGCTCTTCGATGACAAGGGGAAAAGACTTGCAATCGGGAAGGAGGATAAGTGGCGGGTGGATACGGTTTACATCATGAACAGGAAATTCTTTGTCCTGAACGACATATTTGTCGAACTGCTGCACAGGTCTCTGTTTGAACTGTACGCTGAACACAGGTGCAATGTAAAGTACCCTGGCAAACCAGCTCCTTATGGAGGAACAACTGAGTCCACATCTGTCACCACCTACTCCGGCATCTACAGCGGGGGCATAATGTATGAACTGAAACTGCCTGACGATTATACCATCAAGCCATATACTATCTACTGGCTGAAAAAAGACGGAAAAGCTGAGAGATTTGTCAACTTGAAACAGTTGACAAAACTGTTTGATGACAGGAAGGATCTGATCAGGGAATATCTCCGCACCCATCCTGTCGAATATGAAGATCAGGAGAGCATGATACAAATGATAGTATTTCTGGAATCCATCTGAGGGATCCGATTCCTCTGCTGTATCACTCTGCCGGTGACCGTCTGACGGTTACCCCGCTGCTGCGGAGAGACTCCCTGTCGCCTTCTGATATCACTGAGATCTCATAGGTGTAGAGCTCGCCCTCTGTGACGGCCTTGTCAAGGTACTCATCAGAATTCTTCTGCAGGGTGATGACGGGCAACGGATTCATCCCCGGCCGCGACCGGTATACCTTAACCGCGACAGCCTTCTCATCCGTAACCTGCCCCCAGCTTACCACTATCCCCTCTTTTGTGTTGACAGCCCTCAGGATTTCAGGGGCAATAACCGTTGATGCCTCCGGAACAAATGATACAGAAACACTCTGCGGACTTTCATTGCCGTAAAAATCAACGGCCGTAACAGTGTACCGGTATCTCTTCCCTGCCACCAGTGTGCTGTCCCTGTAAAAGTTCAAATCATTCCTGAGAGTATCACCCGGTAACAGTTCATAACGGCCGTCCGGATCCTCCTTTCTGAAAACCTTGTATCCCAGCAGAACCGGCTCTGTCGGGCGCATATCGTCCCATATCAGCAATATACCTTTATCTGTCCCGGTGATGCGCAGGTTCATCGGACTGGTTACCGCTGCCTTCTTGCCCGGGCTGGCGCTTGCAGTTTCCGAGTAATCGCTCAGCTGGTCAACATCGTTGACCGTCCTGACGGCATAGCGGTACACCTCATTGCCCTTGAGATAACCTGCCGTATCAGCAAAACTGTATATCTCCGCACCGGCCGGTATCAATCCTGATACCTGTTCGAATTCAGCAGTCTCATAAACATAACGGTAGACATAAAATCCCCTGGCATATGGTTCATGATAGCTCCAGTAAACTTTGATTCCACCCCTGATGCTCTCCGCGCCTGTCTCCTCCGGCGGCAGGGGCTTTTCGCTGCTGTTTCTGAACATGGCAGATACCTTTGCCGAGGGCGGACTGTTGCCGTTGGGTCCGCCGGCAATGAGATAATACCAGAAGTTTTCATTGGCAACAGGCACTCTGTCCGTAAAGGAGGTGTCCTTCGGAGAGAGCCGTGCAATCCGAATGTATCCCTCATCATACGAACTGCTCCGGTGCAGCTCAACAGTGCGCAGGTAATCTGTCTCACTGAATTTCCATGAAAGTTCCACCCGGTGATCCTTCTCCCCGCCCCTGGCGCTGAAATACTCCGGCACCGGGTGACTGAGACTCCCCAGTGTCCCTGCACTTGCCACCTCTGACTCCGGTCCGCTGTTGCCGTATATATCCAGAGGCCTGATGTAGTATTCATACAGCGCCGGATTGTGCACTGCAGTGTCTGAAGCTATCATATAAACGGTATCCTGTGAAATATTGAACCCGCGTTCAATATTCATCCTCTGGTATTCGCCCTTGCCGAATACCCTCCTGTAGACAAGGAAGGAGCTGAGGCTGCTCTCTCCGGTGACATGCCAGCGCACCACCACCTGTGAGGCAAACTCCTGCTTGCTGCTGAAGCGCGGTTTGGGAATGTCTGTTCCGGCAGGAAAGTTTACCTGGTTGCTGGTCCTCTCCCACTGACGGTCCCTCCCGGCAATCTTTGCCACCCTGTAGCGGTATGTCTTGCCTGCAGTAACATCCGGGTCAAAGAACGCGGTTCCCAGCAGGAGGTGCATCAGAGGGAAGTTTTGAATATAAACTGAGTCTGTGGTCCGGCTCCCGGAAGCATACTGGCGCAGGAATGACAGCTCACTGTCGGCAGGTCTTTCAAGATTGCCGAACAGCGGATAATACTTTTCTGCTTCGGCCTTCATGCTCCCGGGATCTTCCCGGTAGGTTGCCGTCCCCAGTGGAACGAAATCACCGTTCCCCTCGCTCTTCAGCACCTGGTATTCAAATCCTGCAGGGATCTCATTGCCAAGATAGATCCATACACCCTTTTCGGTGGCGACGGCCGTTGGCTCCCGGTCCTGTGCAGGTGACAGGCCGGAAAGCACAAACATCAGAATAAGACTGATCAGGAGGCTGTTGTATTGTTTCTTGAGCATCGTGTTCCTTTTACAAATTTTTAATCATCAGTTACCTGTCAGGTTGGCCTGACCGCTGCAGTTGCCGAAGCTGAAATCGAGGCTGGTGTTACCGTTTGAATCGAAGAGAAGATCCAGTTTAACGCTTTTGCTAATGCCTCCCCCGATACATCCGGTACAGCAGATGCCGTCCCAGCAGGGTGTCGGGAAGCACTGCTGTGCTGATCCGCCGATGGTGAAGCTGCCGCAACCTGCTGCCGTGAAAACTCCGGTGCTGCTCTGATATACTCCAGTAGCACCCAGCTCGGCCCTGGCTTCAGCGCTGAGCCTGGTGCAGGTTATGGATGAGGCCTTGAACCAGGCATGCACAAAGGCCATGGCTCCTATTCCGTATTCGTTTCCGCTGCCGTCGAAGCCCATCCACAGGCGTCCGTCGAGACCGGCTGTCAGGCCAAGGCTTGCATTCATCACACCGACGTTGATTTCAAAATCAGGGATGTTTATGATGGGCACATCCTTCCGCCCGGTGAAGAAGAACCCCGAGATACCTGTCCTGAAAGCCGTAGGCACCCTCTTGTCATAGGCAAACTGCATCAGCTTACTCACAACATCAGGGGCCATTTCACGGTAGTCGCCTATAAGCATGCCGGCGGCCATGTTGCCGAATCCCGGGGCGGTCAGCTGACCCCCGATCAGGAAGTACCATCCCCCTGCATCAACAACGAAATCGGCAGGACCGTTGATACGTACCGCGCCAAGATGCTTGTCTATCTCCATGTGTCCGGTAAGGCGGGCATTCTGAATGTCATATGTCAGGTTCATGCCTCCGAAATCGCCGGAGATGTTCTTGACCCCCAGGCTCTCATTATCCGCAGTAATGCTGCCGTGAACCGTAAAGGTCTTTGTCAGGTTCGACTGCATGCCGTTAAAACCGGTCATCTTGCCGCTGAAGGTGAACTTCGACCAGTCGTTGATATTGGGCTGCACCTCCATCCTTCCCTCGATATCCGACAGTGAGGTGTTTCCGGTTCCCAGGGGCATCTTCTGTCCCTTGGGATCCACTTCGAGCCATGCACCGCCTGTGGTACGATGCAGCTTGCCCTTCAGGTTGATTCCCTCCTTGTCCTTAATAAAGCCTGAGGCTGTATAACCCGAAGCGTCAAGGTTCTGGTCGCCCTGTGCAATGCCCGAAACAAACCTCACACCGCCGGGTCCTTCGAAGCTGACATTGAAGGGATAGAGCTTGAACAGTATCTCCGTAGCAGGCTTTGAGAACCGGATCACCCCGGTGCCGGCTTCAATGCGCGGGATATCCAGGTCAATGTTGCAGGCCATCTCGAAATATTTATCCCCGCCGGAGAAGGCGATGGGCCTCACCTTAAGTATCTTGTGAAAGATCAGCTCCTGCTGCTGGCTTCCCATATTGATTTTCTGTTCGCCGTTGCTAAGCAGCGAGAACGCCTGGAACTTCAGCGAAGCTCCTGCCTCCATGCCGGGCAGCCCGGTGATTGAGACCCCCGGAGCTCCCTCAGTTCCCACTATTCTGAGCTCCCAGTGACCCTTCAGATCAGAGCCGGTGCTGGGGTTATACCCGAACGAATTGTTCTGAGTAAGAATATTAAGCGGAGTCACCCCGGAGAAAGTCAGATCTGACATCTCAAAAGAACCGACGTTAAATTTATCCGGAGTGATCAGGACACTCTTTACCGGAACATCAATCAGGCCGGTTTTGATTGTCCCCTGCGGAATCAGAACACCTTTAAGATTCTGGTTCAGCGACCACCCTGCACTCTGGAAATCCCACTTCTCAAGCTTGAACGACAACGGCTTTGTGCCCGTCACAGTCTCTATCATTGAGGGCTGCAGTACCAGGTCGCCAAGCGTTATGCTGAGCTTTGAGGGAACCATGCCGGTGATCTCGTTGGTGCTTATCACCGTGGTGAGCCCTATCCTGTCAGCTTCCAACCAGGATGTCTTCCTGTCAGCCTTTGCGGTGAAACCGAGGAGTTTGAACTGAATATCTGTCCCCCCGGCACCGGCAATACCCCATTTTTTTGCCGGGTAATCGGCCACTGTAAGGGTGACGACTGAAAGCTGCGTGCTGCCGGGCTGAACGGTCAGGTATATCGGAACGTTATCCTGGAAAGTGATGTAGTTGCCGGAATACTGGAATGATGTTTTCATTATTCCGGCCTTCCCCATTATCCTTCCCTTGCTGTTTTCGGAACTCACCTTCATCAAGGCTCCCGAGGCCGGGGTCTGCAATATTCCGAATGTCCCGTTCAGCAACAGTTGCAGCTCCTTGATATCGGTACTGAATTCAGTCGCGGCCGGAACGCCCAGAGGCACACCGGAGGCACTGGTGCCGCTCTTCTTGATTTTCAGTTTGGTGAACGGAATAGTCTGGCTCTCCTCTGCCAGCCTGAAGTTGGGATTGGCCGGAAGGTTGATCAAAGCACCGCTGACAAGAAAAGTTCCGTCAGCCTGCTTCTCCTTGTTCTTTATGTCTGCCTCGAAGCCAAAAATATTTTCGATGACAATCTCCCTGTCATAGGCAAGCACGAAATCAAGTACGTTGTTGTCCTGCAACAGTATCTGCTTCGACTTGCTGATTACATTGGGAACTGAATTTGGTTTTGATGCCCATACCGATATCAGCGCGGGCTGTTTCGGCACCCTTTTCAGAGTGTAGTTGCCGCTCTTGTCGGTTTGGGTCTCCAGGCGGTTGCCGTTGCCCATCTCAATGTATACCGTGGCGCCTTCAAGAGGACCTGCAAGCTGATCATTGCCAATGGAGACCTTGCCTGTGATCCGGGTTGCCTTTTTTAGCAGGGCTGCGGGGTAAACAACCTCCGTTTTGGTGTCTTTAACGTCGTTTATGGTATAGGTGGCACTCTCCAGGTCAGACTCCTCCGGCGGGGTTATATCGAAGGTGAAGGAGGAGCCGTTGTTATCAAATTCAAATACTACTGTACCACGGGGATCGGTCATCTGAGTTATATCAGCCCCTGGTATCTTTAGGGTTACCTCAGCGTTGGGGACAGCCTTCAGGTTCGTTGCCATAAACAGATTCCCGGAGGGTTTCTCGGCCACCATGAACCTCACCCTCTTTTTCATCTTATAGACAATATATTGCTTCTGCTCCTGAACGGTTGAGGCAGAAGTAGCTTTAGGCACATCAACTGTGAATGTCTCCGTTGAATACCCCGTGTTCTTTGGAATTACGGTTAATGTACGTGCCTTGCCGGACGGTGCCTTGATGGAAAAAACCTGCTTCACGCCTGTGGGCATCATCGACTGGGATGTACCCTGGAAGCCCGCCTGCTGTATGGCGCCTCCTGATGTCTGGATTCCCGCCTGCTGTATGCCGCCTGCCGCCTGAATATTCATCGACTGGGTTCCGCCGCCGGAACTGTTGTTGCCTGTCGGCTGACTGCCTCCTGCTGCCGCCGGAAGAGCTGATGGCAGGGTGCCGCCGCCGGAATTCGGGAGGCTGGTCGGCAGAGTGCCGCCGGAGTTGGGGAGACCGGAAGGCAGGGTGCCACCGCCGGAAGGCTGGTCATATTCGAACTGTGCCGTGGTGGATGTAAAGGCCAGGTCATCAACCCGTATTTCAGCTGCAACAGCATTACCCTTTTCGTCAGTGACATATCCCGTCAGCAACCCGTCAGGCTCGAGCAGGATATCCTCGATTTTCTGTTGTCCCCACATGAGTTTGCCGTAATATCTTGTCTCTCCCTTGAATCCGGAGGGAGTACAGAAGAGTGATCTTTCCGGTCCTATTACCTGCGTAGGACCCTCGGTGTTATAATCTCCAAGCTCCACATCGAGGTTGTCAAATTCAAAATATCCCTTCGCATCGGTCTTCGCCGTGCGCACAGGAACATTGAAATCAGAAGATCTCTTGTAAGTGCTGAGTACCATCAGCGTTACATTGCTGAGCGGTTTGGTCCCTACCTGCTCTGTCTCGACCTTGCCTGCTATTCTTGGCTTGCCGGGATAGAGCTGTATCTCAATCTCATATGTTTTTACCTGCAGCTGGCTGTTCCAGGTGATCTCCTCACCGTAAGCCTCGTACTGGGTTGCGGGCATCCCCGGGTCAGTATCGAGATACCTCAGGGAATTAAACGGAAAGTCCTTCCTGTCCTTATCATATATGGGATAAAATGCCTTCGACTGTTTCTTGAATATATACAAACCGGTGACCTTGTCAGGCTCGCAGACAATATAATACCTGTCCTGGAGATTGTCCGGATCATGCTGCACCAGGTTCCTGAAGGTATAGGTGCCGTCTTCTCCTGTGAGACCGCTCGTGATGTTTTTGGGAAAGACGTTGAAGGAGGGTATGTTTCCCGATACGGGGTAGACTGCTTCATCACGGGGCACGGCCGGAACATCGGTTCTCCTTTCAAGTACAGTCTTTACCTTGTCAAGCGGCTTGCCCTGCCCTCCCATGACATCCCAGAACTGGGAGGTGGTCCAGGAGGTATGGACTTTCAGGTTATAACTCTTGACATATGATACCAGCGTTCCAAGGTCGAGCGACTGCCACGGATCAAGTTTGATATTGATATCAGGACTGCAGTAATATTTATTCTCTACCAGCAACCTGTACACCTTGTAGACCTTTCCGGTCATCATATCGAAGAATTCACCGCCGGCTGATTTCCAGTATGAATCATCATCGAGAAGGCCAAGGTCCTGTGAAGTATTCAGGAATGTAAACGAAAAACTGCCGTCTGATGCGGTTGTGGCTGTGGCCAGCACTTTACCGTGATCAGGAAAGACTTCGAGGAACTTCTGGTCATCCTTCATATTGTTCATGTCAACCGGCATACCATCGTATGTCTGGTTGTTAATTGTCCCTTTCAGAACGTATGACACAATGAGGCTGACCTTGACGTTTTTCAGCGGATTGGAATTGTCCGGGCTCACATCGCTGACATTGTACTGCAGACCGTCGCCGGCCAGCTGAATGCCGGTCTGCGATCCGCTGACCTGGGCAGTGGCCTGCGAAGTGCTCATCTGGACTGTGCTCTGCGAGAGCGCCGATGCTGAGAGTGTCCCCTTGAATTTGTAATTAAGTTTCCCCGATACCACGGAGATCGGGATCTGGCCGGGACCAGTTACGGGCTCTATCTTTGCTCCTCCTGCGACTTTCTTTCCTGCAGGAGCCTCCATTGCCAGTGACGGAGGTTCAAACGGATCCCATTTGAACCAGCAGACGGGACTGCGGCCGTTGTTTGAAAATTTGGCCCGGGTCTCCCTCTCCTCGGCAATCACCTGCCAGGCGTAGACCCTGCCCTTCTCCAGGGTGGGCTGCGCCGGTCCGTAGTAAAATGAGAACCTGCCCTGCAGTTCCGTCTCAAAGAAGGCCGGCTCGGTTGCCGACAGCATGGCCGCATCAGGATTCTGGGCCGAGTCTATCAGTTCAACAATCTTGAGTGTGTACTTCGTCCATGCCGGAGCATTGGTTGCAGGGGTCCAGCTGAAGACAATGTTCTGAACCGCAGGCTGGGTAATGGTTGCTCCGCATTGCGGATTGACAGTCATGGGAGGCTCCCCGTAGCGGATGTTGAAGAAGTTGCTGCAGCCCATCGGCTCGTCCGGCGAGATGAAGGCACCGTCAGGGCCCATCACCCTGACGCAGATCTGGTAGCTCCCTTCGGGAAGTCCGTTTTCAATCAGCTCCTGAATGGGAATACCCCTGCTGATCAGGTTCTGATATTCAAAATATGCTGAAATATCGTTGCCGGTGAACTGGTTGATCTCATTGGCATTAATGTTGACAGCGGGGCCAAAATAATCGGGAGGGGTAATCAGGTCCACACCGTTGTTGCCCTTTATGTGGAAGAAGAGTGTCCCGCTCGCCGAGTAGGGAAAGGTGATTGTCACCGTGGTCAGCTCGGGGTA
>CAYPKP010000004.1:50095-96654 GCA_964411345.1 uncultured Rikenella sp.
GTGTCCCGCTCGCCGAGTAGGGAAAGGTGATTGTCACCGTGGTCAGCTCGGGGTATAGATCAAGCTGCGTCCCGTACGGTGGTCTAACCATGACATTGACCGTCAGCTCCTGCTGTGAGAACATTGTTGCGACGGACATTCCCGAGAGCAACAGCACAAGCAGTAAATATCTGAAGATGTTATATCTGCATTTCATCATCATCTGTCGTTATCAGAATGTGTATGTATAATCAAAATCGAGCTTGCTCTCATAGTAGGAATTGGCACCGGTGGAGAGTCGGTTGTTCTTGCTGTAGTTATACTTCAGTGCAAAACGGTGGTTTCGGAAAGGCTTGTAGCCCAGCTGAAGAGAGTATATGCCAGTGCTCCCTGAGTCTTCATCCTGAACCCTGTTGGTAATGAAGGATACATATACCGAGGCATTCAGCTTGTTCCTGAGGAATGACTTGCCAACTCCCGCGGAAGGACCGTATGCAACTGTTACTACGGTATCCTGCGCAAAGTGGGTGTACAGGAATGCTGCTGACCCGTTGATGCTGTATGGCACGTAGGTGATGAAGTAATTTGCCGAGAGTATATTGGTGGCGAACTCGCTGTATTGCGAGGTATTCTCATTCCTGTCGTTGAGCTTCTGGTAATTGAAGTTAACCATCAGGTTATGCGCCAGCTTTTCTCCTGTCAGGTTCAGCGACTGTGTCACCCCGATCTGGCTTGTCGCCTGCGCCACCTCGCTCTGGCGAAGGGTATCGATCGAAAGAAGACCTGATTCCTGCGCCAGTCCGTAGTTTGAGAAGAAGGCGCTCAGGTTGTACTGTGGTACCGGCACGAAATTTATGCGAGCCGAGGTGATGGTCCGGCGCGTACGCAGGTTTTTGTCGTTTTTTAGATTATCGACCTGTGTTCCCACACTGCCTGCCAGCGTCAGCTTCTTCTGCATCAGTTTCAGCGATGGCTCTATGGTGATGTTGCTCAGGTCAGTGGCAAAATAATAGGCACCCATTGAGCGGAAATCAGGCTCAACACGCTGGTACCTCAACATCAGGCTGAACATGTCGGACTGGTATCCGGCAGAGGCCTTCAAGGCGTTGCTTGAGGCGGTGGACTCACGGTTTTGAATGAGAGAGGAGAAGATTTTCGTCATCACGCCACCCGCGGAGTCAGAGAAGGCAGTACGGATATCCTTTGTGTAAAGGCTCTGGGCAACCTCTGCCTCAAGGAGAAATTTTTTGGCAATGGTCTGCTTCGTCTGAAAAGAGACGACAAGGTTTTCGTCGGGTGTGAGCCTGTACTCTGTCGGAACCGTCCCCAGCGAGGTCGAATCGTCCTTCGCCTTGAGAATCACAAGACTTAAATTGTTGGTTGCACTGCCGTATCCAAGCCTGAGGGCCATTCCGGTACGCTTGTAGGCGGGAGTCTGCAGTCTGATGTTCTCGGGATCGTCAAGGTACCTCACAGGCTTCAGGAGCCTTCCTGTAGCAAAGCCCACCTGGAACTTCCCCGGCGTCAGCTCGAGCCCCACTCCCGTTATGGAGTGGCCGGCCAGGGCATAGGTCGACCAGTTGTGTGACCTGTAACCCAGGTGCAGTTTCGCCCACTTGTAGTAAGGACTGACACCAAACTGGTTAAAGGGCTGCCTGAAATCTCTCTGTTGTTCACTCAGCCGGAAGGAGAACGGCAGTACGATGCCGTACACCGTGATCACAGGACTTCCCTGAAGGTACCACATGAAGGGCGACCTGGAGGGATTGTCCCTGTCGGTGTTGTAGAGCTGCAGTTTTGCGGTGAGGGAGCCGCTGATCCTGAACGGATCCTGCCCTGAAAGAGAGGAGAGATCCTGGGAAAAGGCATGACTGTTTACCGCAATAAGAAATAATGGGACGAGGATAAAACGGCCGTTTCTACTCATGAAGGGGTTATTCGGTTGTAGAAGTAAACGTAAATCTAATAATATTATTGATATTTTTCAATCAGTTAAAGGCTTATATTCAATATTTATACATACTCCCGATGCATCCCCGATCTTAAACCATAGCGGGTTTGCCAGTCTCCTGACGGACTGCTTCCATGCCTGACCGGGCCGGATACTCCGGAAAATTCCCCTCTCTTTGCAGCGTTTCTGAAGTTCATTTCGTATCAGGTTATATGAGACCTGATTCCTGTTGTACTACCATTTAAAAAGAGATTTATGAAAACACATCTGTTACTGATATTAAGCCTTGCGACTGTAACCGGATTTATATCATGCTCCAAAGATGATGGCGGTGAAGAGCCCGACCTGACCCCGAAAACCATTGAGCTGACCGCCAAAGCTGCTGAAGTAATTGCCTATGGCAATGAATTCGGGGTTGAGCTCTTTGCAAAGGTTGCCCTTGAGGAGGAGGAAAATTTCATGCTATCGCCCCTCAGTGCCAGTGCCGCACTTACCATGCTGCTCAACGGCTGTGAGGGAGACACCTACGATCAGCTGAAGGCAACGCTCAAGTATCCGGAAAGCATGACCATCAGCGAAATAAACGAGGTATACAAAAGCCTGGTAGCCCAGCTGCTTGTTGTTGATCCGAAGGTGAAGCTGGCCCTCGCCAACGCCATATTCTACAGGAATGGTTTCACCGTGAAGAACCCCTTCCTCACTACAATGGATACTGATTTTGACGCGGAGATAGCCGGCCTCGACTTCTCCCTGCCCTCGGCACTTACGACCATCAACAAATGGGCCAGCGACAATACCAACGGCAAGATCCCGAAAGTGCTTGATGCCATTTCCTCTGATGCGGTCATGTTCATCATGAATGCCCTCTATTTCAAGGGCGACTGGAGCTACCAGTTCGACAAGGACCTGACCTCTGACAGGCCTTTCTATACTGACGGCTCAAATTCAGTCGATGTCAGCACCATGAAGGGAGATATCGGTTCAAAAGTGACCCGCGGGACCGGCTACAATGCAATCGAACTTCCGTACGGCTGCACCAATTTCACCATGGTGGTTATTGTTCCGGAAGGAACACTGTCCGATTTCAATGCATCATTTGACGCAGAGAAGTGGAACGAAATTACATCAGCATTTGATCAGGCAAATGAGTATGGTGAGGTGACGGTCCGTATGCCAAAATACAAATTCTCATACGAGAAGTACCTGAACGACCAGCTAAAAAGCATGGGTATGGTGGATGCCTTCATTCCAGGTATAGCAGACCTGTCAGGCATTTCCGATGCCTCCATTTTTGTCAGCTTCGTGAAGCAGAACACCTTCGTGGAGGTTGACGAGAAAGGGACCGAAGCTGCCGCAGTAACCACTATTGGAATTGAGCTGACCAGCATGCCGCCTCAGCCCCGGGAATTTGTGATTGACAAACCGTTTGTCTTTGCGATCAGGGAACGGACCACCAATACCCTCCTCTTCATCGGGCAGGTGGTAAATCCGTCAAATTAGCAGTTAACAAGCGGGAGTTTTGAACCGGACTTCAACAGCTGGTAAAAAACCATATAAGAATCCTGCATGAGCAGTAACCCGCAAAAGAAAATGTTTCTCTGACTACACGTAAGTTCCTCTTGACCAATGAAATAACAAACAAATAACCGAATGAAAAACCTGATTAAATCCACAGCACTTCTGATCGTTCTGATGGCTGCGATGACAGCCTGCACCGACAGAACAACGCAGTATATTACCTATGAAGCCAATGTGCCTGTTTACATGGCATATGATGAATTCCGGTCAAGCTTCCACAAGAGTGCCCCGGCCGAGATTTACCATCCGGGAAAGATGTATTTCAAGGATGGGTATCTCTTTGTTAATGAGTATGGTAAAGGCATTCATGTAATAGACAATTCAGACCCTGCCAATCCTGAAAAAGTGGCGTTTTATGAGATCAAAGGCAATGTCGACATGGCAATAAAGGGGAACATTCTGTACGCCGACAGCTATATAGACCTTCTGGCAATTGACATTACAGATATAAATAACCCCGTCGAGATTGACCGTATCGAGAATGTCTTTCCTGAAATCGTCCCGGAAGGTGAGATGTGGTACCCCTACGCCATGGTCGATAAATCAAAAGGGGTGATTGTAGACTGGGAGGTAAGGAAGATAACGGAGGAGGTTGATGAATACGTCAGCGGCGGCATGATCTATCGCGGAGGAATGGAATTTATGATGAACGTTGATGCACTTGCCGCCAGCTGGACGGGTGGCAGCGGCACCGGGGGCTCCATGGCCCGCTTCATGCTGAATGAAGGCTACCTCTACGTCATAGCTGTGCCAACAAGGTTGAAAACAGTAGATGTCACCGCGTCATCGGGGATGACAGTGGTAGACAGTGTAGATATGCCACGCAACATGGAGACCCTCTTCCGCCTTGATGAGAACCTCTTCGTGGGAACCACAACAGGAATGCTGATCTTCGACCTGACTGATCCTCAAAAGCCTTCCTATGTTTCATCCTACGATCATATCACAGCCTGCGACCCGGTGGTTGTTGACGGTCAGTATGCCTATGTGACGCTTCGTACAGGCAACATGTGCAACAATGGACAGAACCTGCTGGAAGTCGTCGATATATCATCGATAAAGAACCCCTACCTGGTGAAATCATACCCGATGTTCAACCCGCACGGACTGGGAACCGACGGAGACCTGCTGTTTGTCTGTGATGGCGCAGCTGGACTGAAAATTTACGACAAATCCAATCCCCTGGCCATCATAACCAGCCAGGTGGCGCACTACCCCGACTTTGACACCTTTGACGTTATCCCGATGAACGGTGTTCTTATGCTTGTGGGCAAAGGCGGGATTTACCAGTATGATTACAGCGACCCGGAGAACATTGTGCAGATAAGCCATATAACAATCAAGGATGAATAGATAGATGTACAGACTCAGCGCAATAGCGGTTTGTGTACTGCTGACACTCTCTGCAACAGGCCAGCACCGGAAATATACTGTTGTGCTCAACGATGGCTCCCGGATCTCGGGAACCATCGTTGGCGATTCTGCTGAATACCTGGATCTTAAGATCATGTCTCCACAGGTAATCAGGATAGGCAGGTCACAGGTTTCATCGGTTGAGACAGTCAGGTATCCGGTAAAGAGGAACCTGAAAACCTCGGGCTACTACGTAAGGTTATCAACGGGCCTCCTCTCGGGAAGGAACGAAAGCGGAAGCCAGAAAAGTCTCAGCTTCAACCTTTCCAATGGCTGGCAGTTTAAAAACGGCCTGGCGGTTGGGGCAGGCTCAGGAATGGAAGAGCTGGGAGTGGCACTGGTGCCTCTCTATGCTGACCTGAGATATACTCCGTTTAACTCGGGGATATCACCGTACGCCTGGATCAAATCCGGTTATGGATTTGCCATAACCGACGAACCTGTCTACTACCTGGATGACGCTTCCACTGACAGAAAACGCGAAGGCGGATTTCTCTTCAATGCCGGAGCAGGCATCTCCCTGTTTACCTGGAACAGAACTGCTGTAAACGTTGGCCTGGGATACAGATACCAGAAGGTTACCCTGAAAGAGGACCAGTATATCTACTGGCGTGGAACTAACTCTGTCACGGAGACTGTAACCCGCTATTACAGGCTGGAATTCCACCTGGGCTTTGTCTTCATGTAAGAGAAGAAAAATGAATGTAATAACCATAATATCGCTTGAATTGAGTTATTTCGGGGAAACTTGATTCCAGGCGGGATAATGGGTAAAGGAACCTTGCATGGTCATGAGTACTCTGATTCAGATCTTGTCAGAAGATGTGCCGGTGGCGACATCCGCTCACAGGAATTGCTGTACCGGCGATACTTCTCCTTTGCCATGTCAGTCTGCATCAGGTATGCCAGGGATGAAAGCGAAGCTATGGAGATAGTCAATGACAGCTATATGAAGGTTCTGGACAGAATTAAGGACTATGATCCCTCCAGGCCGTTTAAAAGCTGGTATGGCAAAATACTGGTCAATACTGCCATTGACAGCTATCGCAGGAACCTGAAAAACAATGATTATATTTCAATTGACACAATAGCTGAGACCGGTGAGGGAGAGCCCGAAATTGAAACTGAACTGTCGGTTAACGATATTCTGACTCTCTACAGATACCTCCCGGCAAATCTTAAAATAACATTCAACCTTTATGAGACAGAGGGATATTCACATGACGAGATAGGGGCCATGATGGGAGTGACTGCTTCCACCTCCAGGGCTAACCTTGCCAGGGCAAAAAAGATGCTGCGGGAACTTTATAACAAGCATATTATCTCTCTCAGGAAGGGCCATGAATAAGTTTGATGACATATTCAGCCGCAAGGCAAAGGAGGCATTTGAGAATTACAGTGCCGACCACCTCGCAGATGAGGGATGGAACTCCTTTACTGTCAAATATGGCAGGAGACGCAGCCGCGCATTATTGATCCCGCTGTGGGCCCGGGCCGCCTCCATAATAATACTGGTCACTGCCGGAGTGCTTCTGACGGCTCGGTTAAACAACCGTAAAGCCGGTGGCCCTGTTAGTAAGATTGCACAGGAGGCCGGTATCGAACAGGCAGACTCTTTAGGAATTAAGGAAGATTCAGCATCATCTGGCCCCGTAATCTCTGCAGGAAAGCCCGTGATCATCGCAGCAAATCCTGAGATTTCTGCAACAAAGCCAGTAACCGATGCTGCAACTCCTTCAATTGCGGAGGCAACTCAAATAATTGCTGAAGCAACTCCTGAAGCTACGGAAGCAAACGCGGGAGTCTCTGCTGCTGCTTCCGCCAAAGAGCCCGGGCAGGCTTCCTATGCGACAGTCAGCCCGGCAGACCAGCCCCGGCAGGCGGACGGGTCGGGGAACATTTCCCGGGTCAGCCAGACTGCCGGACCAGTTCTTGCTGAGTCTGCCATGGCTCAGACACCGCCCTCAAATCAGCCCGTATCAGCTCCCGGTATTTCTGACGGTCTACCTTCTGCCGGCCCTCCTGTTAAAATCAGGTTGGCTGACATGGCTGATGCGGGACTGAAGCTGAAACCCGCAGAAGCACCCCAGGTATATGGCGACATCCCCCGCGAGAAGCTGACAACAACCATCATGACCGGTCTGTCGGGTATGATGGCCAGTGTCGACAATGCAACATCAGCTTCACAGGGAGTATCAATCGGCTTCTATGTGGAGCAGCAGCTTACACGCAGGATCTCCGTGCGTCCCGGACTCGCTATGGCCCGGCATAATTACGCACTGGAAAGCGTTCCCGGAGGAAGCATGGCGATGGATTATGCTGCGCCGGAGCTGAATGGCATGGCAGCCTCTTCAACCACCTATAATGCGGATATAGACGTAGTCTCAATGGAGGTGCCGGTTAATTTTATCTTCTCGTTGCGAAAACGGGCCCGTTCCAACCTGTTTGTAAGCACAGGGGCATCCACGGTGATCTATCTGAGCCAGAACCTGTCCGGCAGTTTTTATAATACCTACACAAGAGCAACAGTCGATTCTTATTCAGGCAATGTCTCCTACGAAACCAAAACCACCACCGTGCAAATCGAGAGTGAGCAGGATGTTCTGAATCGTGTTGACCTGCTGGGGCTTGCCAACTTCTCCGCAGGATACTCTTTCCCGTTTGCCGGGACCAGCCAGTTGCTGCTTGAACCGTTTGTGCAGATGCCGGTCAGGGATCTCACCAGCCTGAACCTTCGCATCTGGTATGGCGGCCTCTCGATGAAGATCCGGTTCTGAGAGACCGGTCAGAAGCTTGACATAATGATCTCCCTCGTGATCGGTGGTTGAACTTCACTTCCCGTGGGCATCTTTCCGGGTACCTTTTCCCCGGAGGAGGAAATAGACAGGTATTCCCAGCAGGATGAGAGAGAGTCCGATTCCGGCCTCGCGTGGCCTGGTAATGATAGTATTGAAGAAGAGCCCCACGCAGAATAGCACAAACAGTGCCGGCACCACCGGGTATCCCCACGTTTTGTAAGGTCTGTGTGCATCGGGCATGCGGCGTCTCAGGATAAAGACTCCCAGGGTGGTGGCTCCGTAGAAGATGTATACGGCAAAGATCAGCATGTCAGTCAGCTGGTCAAATGTTCCCGAGAGAACCAGTATCGATGCCCATATCCCCTGCCATAGGAGTGATGCAGAAGGCACGTTATGGCTGTTGAGCCTGCCCGTTCCCCGGAAGAAGAGTCCCTGTCGGGCCATGGCAAAGTACGGGCGGGCACCGGTTAAAATGCTGGCATTGGTACATCCCAGGGTGGATATTAATATGAGAAGTGATATGAACAGTACTCCCCCGTTGCCCCATATGCCCCTGACAGCCTCTATGCCGGCTATCTGGTTGCCGGAATTGTTGATCTGCTCAAGCTGTGGTATGGAGAGCAGGGTAAGAAAGGTATAGTTGACCACCAGGTAAACGATGATGACTATGCCTACGCCGGCTATGATGCCTCTCGGAATGTTCCTGTGCGGGTCTTTTACCTCTCCTCCTATGAAACCGACAGACACCCATCCCTGGTATGCCCAGAATGCGGCAAGCATGGCAGTGTAAAACGAAGAGAGGGTAACAGTGTTGCCGGCGGCCATACCACCGGCGGCCATGGGCATGGAAGCTGAACTGTGCCCGCCGGCAAGCCCGGCGAGAACAATAGCCAGAAGTCCCGCCCCCACAAGGATCAGTACAGCCTTGTTCACCCAGGCCCCGCTCTTTAGCCCCGACATATTCAGGAAGGTCAGGAACAGTATAAGCAGGATGGTAGTCAGCTTAATCCCGAAATCCTGGAACGGATAAAACACTCCTCCAATTGTAAACTGCTGTAGTGAGGAAAGCATATCAGGGATGGGCATGATACTGTTGAGCGACTGTGTGAAGACGTAGGCAACACCTGATATTGCTGCTGTCTGTATTACCGTGAAGAGGGACCACCCGTACAGAAACGAGAAGAAGCGGCCGTAAATGGTGCGAAGATAGACAAACTCCCCTCCCGTATCGGCAAGCAGGCCTGCAACCTCACCATTGCTCAGCGCCCCGAAGAGGGTTATTATCCCGGCTGCAAGCCACACAAGCAATATCCAGCCTGATGAGTGCAACTCTGCTGCCATGGGAGCTATCTTCTTAAAGACACCCGATCCGAGCATATTTGAGATAACTATGATAATAACATAGCTCAGGCCAAGTGCCCTGGTAAGATCTCTTTTCCCTGTCATATCAGAACATACCTTTCAGCATGCACAGCTGACAAAAATAAGATTTACCTGGTTCAGTGACTGTAAAAAAATTCCCGTAGCGAATCGGAAGCCGGATCCGGATCAAAAAATTTGCCTAAAAGTCTATGCAATCATTAAGCAGTGCAGAGACAATTGAATTTCGTTTGTCAAAACCCATATAAAAACCATCGAGGTACGAAATCATCTGTTTTTTCTGCGAGGGACTCAAATATTGAAATTCATTTATGACTCTGTAAAAATCTTCCTTTTTGTCTGCAAATTCCTTCAGGGCATTGATAAAGGTTTCCTCGCTTCTGCATATGCCTATGTAACGTCGTTCCCGAACTGAATTAAGGTTATAGTGGTCTGCCGGAACCGCATAACCTGCGTTGACGAGTCCGGAATAATCAAAATCATATGCTACTGCTATGCCTTGTTCCTGGCCATGCAGATAACTCTGTGACAGAATAAGTACGTTATTGTGAAATATCGGAACCGTCCAGTCAGTATTCCCGATCATGTATTGGAAGATTGCCATCCTGTCCATCACCTCCGGTCTTATCTGTTTCTGGGAAATATTCATCCTTGTTTCCACCTCAACTGCATTCAGTCGTTTACATAAGCTTTCCGTCGGCTCAATTACGAAAGCAAATGCCCTTATTGGCTTGCTCTTCTTGAATGTATTTATATAATTGACTCTCAGCAACCTGACCCGGAAGCTGTAGTCCGTAAGAACATTATAAAGTTTGTAGATAAGATACTCTTTCAGGAGATAATCTTCCCTGCCTGTACTGCAATGGGTTACCATTTTCATTTTATCCACCCCTCTGAATTCTCCTTCAACGGAATCCTTCTTCTGGAAGTTCAGCATCAGGGGAGGAAAGCTGCATATGGAAAGGCGGCTTATGCCGCGGCCCCTCACTTTTAGCTTCTTGACTACCGAGTCTGTGGGGCTCGTATGGTAAACCAGGATTGCAGGCAGATATTCCGTGTCGTCCCTTTTCCTCTGGTAATGGGTAATGTCAAACCTAAGTGATATCTCCAGCAATTCATCACTTTCGAATAGCTTGATATCTTCATCAAGGGTATCTGAAACAGCAAACTGGTAATTTACTGAATCTATCTGGCTGAAAGAGGGCGGTCCGGTAATTCCTGAAAGAAGAACAATCAGCGGAAAGATCTTTCTTATGTTCATCTCTTTGCTCATAAGGACATAAAAACAAATGTCAATGTATAAAATTACGAATTTTGAGTAGTCGCTGGAGAATATTAAATAGTGGGAGTTACAAACTTTTTCAATTCAAGTAGAAGTAAGTAAACGTAACCAAAAACAAATGTCATACGCCTATAGTCTGCCCAAAAACAGTGGTGATAACTTGTTGGGGTTCGATTTTTGTGAATCACAGTGAATGGGAATGACATAACTGGGTTTAGTTCAAATTAATTCTTCGAATTGAATTATCGCTACAAATAAGGAATCCTCATCATTAAATATTTTTCAATATTATTAGTTTTACTAACTATATTGCATAATTTTTAATGTATAATAATGTTATAAAGTTTGTCATTCATTAAAAATGTTCTACTTTTGTTAGTATGACTACAAATTATGGCAAAAAATTAATGAACCTCCTGTTCAATCAGGTGCCAGGGACAGTTCTTCTTGCATCATGGCTTGAGAAGAATGGTATCTCCCGTGATCTGCAACAATATTATCTGAAAAGTGGCTGGCTTGAATCATATGGAATCGGGGCATTCAAACGGCCTAATGAAAATATACGATGGACAGGAGCTTTGAACTCTTTACAAAGACAAACAGAAGTGACTGTACATATTGGTGGTTTAACATCCATATCACTTCAGGGATTATCCCATTATGTAAGAATGGAGAAGGAACCACTCTATCTGTTTTCACCACAATATGTTAAACTGCCAAAGTGGTTTCTTACGCAGGAATGGAGCAATCAGATAGTACACGTGAAAACTAAATTTCTGCCTGCGAACTCTGCTTTGTTTGAATATTCCCTCTATGGCCTGAAACTTCAAATATCATCCCCGGAACGTGCAATCCTTGAATGTTTGTACCTGGCTCCTGATCGGTTCGATGTAGTGGAATGTTATCAAATACTTGAGGGTCTTGCAAATCTTCGTCCAAAAATCCTGCAGGAATTGCTTGAAAATTGCAACTCCATAAAAGTAAAACGTCTGTTCCTGTTTATGGCTTCTAAAGCAAGACATCAATGGCTGGATTTTGTTGACCAATCCAGAATAGATTTGGGTGCCGGTGACAGGGTTATTGTAAAAGGGGGTGTGTATATATCCAAATACAAGATATCGATACCAAAAGAATTATCTGCTTAATGATCGATCAATCATATTTAAATCAGGCTGATCTGCTTCTGCAAGTGATACCTCACATCGCAAAAGAGAAGACTCTTGCATTAAAGGGCGGAACAGCCATAAATCTCTTCCTGCGGGAAATGCCTAGATTATCTGTGGATATTGACCTCACATATCTGCCATTTGGAAACAGGGAAACTGCACTGACCAATATTTCTGATTCATTGGGCAGGATCAGAGAAAGGATAACCAAATCAATTCCAGATACCACCGTTAATAATCATATCATTGAAGGAAATGATGTCAAATTGTTTGTACAATCTAAAAATGCACAAATAAAAATTGAAGTAAATACGACAACTCGTGGCCATATCCATCCCATGAGATTACTTCAGGTAAATGAAATGGTACAGGAAAGATTCAAAAAATTTGCCGCAATACAGGTAGTTTCAAATGCAGAACTCTATGGGGGGAAAATATGTGCAGCACTTGACAGGCAACATCCCAGGGATCTGTTTGATGTGTTTTTATTATTTCAGGAAGCAGGGTATAACGAAGATATTAAGTATGGCTTCATTCAGGCACTTGTTAGCCATATGAGAACGATACACGAGGTTTTACAACCTCACCTGCTAAATCAGCGGTTAGCGTTTGAAAAACAGTTCCAGGGCATGTCCGACATCCAATTTACATATGAGGACTTTGAAGATACTCGCAATAGACTCATCGAAACTGTAAATTCAAGTCTGACATATCCAGATCGTACTTTTCTGTTGAGTTTTAAACGAGGAAATCCGGATTGGGATCTATTTCCATATGCGAAACTAAATGATATGCCAGCCGTCCAGTGGAAACTTCTGAATCTACAAAATCTGATAAAATCCAATCCCGGTAAACACAAAGAATTGCTTTCAAAGCTGGAGACCATTTTTATAAAAGGAGCTTGACCACTGTGAAATCACAAAATTTTCAAAAAGTATGCCTCCTGTACGCCAAAACTGGGCCACCAAAAATCCGAATCCCTTTATTATTAGACAGTTCGGTTTCTATATTGAGGTCGGTGGCGGATTCGAACCGCCGTACCCGGTTTTGCAGACCGATGCCTAGCCACTCGGCCAACCGACCATTGCGGGTGCAAAGTTAATGATTTTTTTTCTTTCTCTCAATATCTCCAGAAGCTCAGACCGGCCACCCTGGTCAGTACGGCACACATATATACCCGTACGACTCCAGCTTGCTCTTTGACATTGAATTGCATACCATCTGGTGGTCAGAGCTGTCACGGGGATGCTCACAGACCCAACAGTAAGGAACTGTGTCACAAGATGCAAAACACAGAATATAAATCAATAGAATGACACCTGTCGTTCTAAGTATCACCTGTCTTGTCTTCAAATCTTCAAAGTCTGCCGGTTAGTTTCTGTACAAAGATGCAAATTTACACCAACAGGGTGCAGAAAACAAACTGCTTTATGCCCTTACTTATTGTACCTTGCGCTTATCTCAAGGCACATGCGCGTATTATGATAGGGGCACTTCCAGAAGCCGGCCTTGTCATCATCGCGATTGACGGAGCCGTCGTCACGTATGCTCCAGAACCACTCACCGTTCTGCCGGTCAGCCAGATTAGACGCGATATAGTCAAAGGCAGCCGCTGCCAGTTCCATCCAGCTGCGATCGCCACTCAGCTGCCAGGCATTGAGGAAACCCACCACCGCCTCTGACTGCACCCACCAGTGCCTGTCACGGTCGAAATGACCCCTGGCGTCATCACGCTCATACCAGAGGCTGCCGTCACCGGCCAGCCCTTCATGTGCCGCTGCGGCTATCCTCAGAGCTGTGCCCTTCACACTGTCTCCTTCACCCAGTGCTTCGGCTGCCTCGCAGAGGAGCCAGGAAGCCTCGATGTCGTGACCGTATGAGACAGCAGTGGAGCGGCAGTTCCACTGCTCGTCGAAGAAGAGCCTGAGATGCCCCGTCGCGGCATCAACGATGGTGTCAGTGAAGATACGCACCAGGCTGCCGAGCTGTCTCCTCAGCCCATCATCGGGCCATATGCGCAGGAGGCTGGTGTAGGCCTCCAGAACGTGCAGGTGAGTGTTCATGGTCTTCTTCTCATTCGCATCCTTCTCGCTCAGGCGAAGATCGGCGATCTCACCCCACTCACGGGTGAAAGCCTCAAAGTATCCGCCATTGACACTGTCATGACTGTGCCTTTCTATCAGTTCATAGAGAGCAACAGCCCTCTCCAGCGACTCACGGTCACCTGTGGCCATGTGATACCAGCTCAGGGCATAGATGAAGAAAGCGATGGAATAGACCTGTTTCTTGGTCTCCAGCGGCTCACCGTTGCTCTTCAGGCTCCAGTAGGTGCCGCCATACATGTCGTCAAAGAAACGGATGAAGATGTAATCACGTGCCCGGGTGGCCATCGCAATGTATGCCGGGTCGTTTAGTTTGATATATGCCGCCGAAAAGCTCCACAGGATGCGCGCGTTAAGGATGGCCCCCCTGGGGGCATCGGCCACAACCCGGTCCCGGCCGTTGATCCTGCCGTAGAAGCCCCCCAGTCTCATGTCAGGCATCCTGTTGACCCAGTAAGGCAGGATATTTCCGGTAAGCTCCTCCATTGCCTCCGCTGTCATCCTCTTCAGCAGCCTCTCTTCCATAGTGCTCATATCCATGCAGGGTATTATATTTTTCGTGACCTCCTCACGATCATCCTTCCGGCTGATAGATGTTCCGCGACGCCATCATGATCATCCTCCCAGATACTCCCTGTTGCGGCTGATGATAAGGTTCAGTTGCTTCACCGATTCGGCCGAACGCAGGCCGTCAGGAGCGGTGTTGAGACAGTAGTCGGTCAGCTTCTCAACGCTGGATACTGCCACGTGCATCCTTGTGTCGGACGAGGCATAGTAGATGTAAACGGTACCATCGTCATCGGCTATCCAGCCGTTGGAGAAAAGCACATTGGAGACGTCGCCGGTACGCTCCTCACCCACGGGAGCCATGAAGTACCCTCCCGGCTCGGCTATGAGACGCGCAGGGTCATGCAGGTCGGTCATATAGAGATAGAGCACGTACCGCAGTCCTGCCGCACATCCCCTCACCCCGTGCGCCAGGTGGAGCCATCCCGCAGGTGTCTTTATCGGGTGCGGCCCCTCGCCGTTCTTCATCTCCTTGATGGTATGGTAGTGCCTGAAGTTGATGATCTTCTCCTCTCCCGGCGCTATCTCTGCATGAGCAATGTCCTTCACCAGTGCCCATCCTATCCCGCCGCCGCTGCCGGCATCGATGAAGCCGTCCTGCGGGCGGGTGTAAAGTGCGTATTTTCCGTCGACGAACTCAGGATGCAGCACCACGTTGCGCTGCTGGCTTGACGAGACAAGGTCAGGCAGCCGCTCCCAGGTGACCAGGTCGCGGGTGCGCGCTATGCCGGCAGCGGCCACCGCCGAGGAGAGGTCGCCGGGCTGTGCCTCAGGATCCTTCCTCTCGGTGCAGAACACCCCGTATATCCATCCGTCCTCATGCCTGGTCAGCCTCATGTCATAGACGTTGACGTCAGCATCTGAGGTCTCGGGCAGGGTGACGGGATAATCGCGAAAACGGAAATTATCTATGCCGTTGGGACTCTCGGCTATGGCGAAGAACGACTTGCGGTCATAACCCTCAACGCGGACAGCAAGGATATACTTGCCTTCGTACTTCATGGCGCCGGCGTTGAATGCGGCGTTGATACCGAACCTTTCCATCAGGTGCGGGTTGGTGGCGGGATTGAGGTCATAGCGCCACTCCAGCGGTGCATGTGCACCCGTGAGCACCGGGTATTCGTAACGGTGAAAGATGCCGTTGCCCGGCTCTGTCTTCCTGTTCCTGCGTGTCACCAGGGCTTCGTGTTCCTCCCTGAGAATGGCGAGGCGTTGTGTGAAGTTATCCATCTTATCCTGTGCAATAATAAATACTATTCGTACAATTCATTCACCTCTGCTTGACCGGCCTGAGTCCGGTGGCAACTGAGAAAGCTTCTCCGCTGACTGCTCATGTCCGTCCCGGCTCTATCTGAAAAGACCGAGTTCCGTCACGTCAGCCTGAAAGAGAGTCTCAGGAAGATTATGGAACTCAACGAAGTCGGTTGCGCTGACATGGCCCGGATGGGGAGCATAGAAGTGACCCGGCCTGTTGTGGGCGTTGCGCCATACAAGCAGATATGATATCTTATGGTTCCTGACAGCAGGCCAGAGGGTGCCTGTCCACCATTCCGGGTCAGGGATACCCTCATATCCTGCTTCGGTCACTGCAGCAATTTTACCCCGTTCTGCGGCAACCTCAGTTACGATGCCCAGCACCCTGTCAACCGCTTCAGTGAAGCTGCCCTCTGCCGCCCCGGCCATCTGGTAGTAGTCGAACCCAACAAGGTCCACATATCCGTCTCCCGGGTAACGTTCAAGATAGTAATCCCTGTCCGCTATATCTCCTGAGCTGGAGTATGCAAAGAGCAGGTTGTGCACTCCCTTCTCCCTGCAGAGGTAGTCAAAGGTAAACCTCCAGAGTGCAATGAACTCCCCGGCAGTGCATAGCTTCTCTCCCCACCAGAACCAGCTGCCGGTATGCTCATGATAGGGACGGAAGATGACAGGAATGGCGGTTCCGTCATCATCAGTGAGAGAGGTCAGAAAGCCGGCCAGGTTATCAAGCCACTGCCGGTACCTGTCATGGCTATCGCCACCCGGGAGCACCGATGCCACAACCCTGTCGGACGATATGTCCCAGGTGCTTCCGCCGGTGAGCGGATTGTCGGAGTGCCAGCTGAAGGTTGTCACCCCGCCGCGTGCCCATATCTCACGGACGAAGAGCCTCATATGTTCAAACGGCACAGAGTCGATGTTCACCGGTGACCGGTGTTCTATCTTCCCCAGGTCCATTCCGTATACGGCGGGATAGTCTCCGGTAACCCTTTTCACGTCAGACTCTCCTTCGGGATAGACCCATCCGATGCCGTAGGCCAGGTCATCCTGGTGGCCGAACATGATACCCTTTTCCGTGGCAGCCTTCAATCCTGCCAGCAGCTTCACGGTCTCAGGGCTGGCCCCGGAATCCGCGGCAGCAACTCTCTCCTGCTGACGGCTGTTGCAGGCAGTCATAATAAGCAAGGCGATAACGGTGGTGAAAAGATTTTTCATTCGGTTATTTTATTCTTATTTCATTGGTATATTGTAGTTTACATAAAGCAAAATAATCATATCCTTTCTGAGTTTCTGCCCGTGCGAGTTTCATTACGGTTTTATCTTTTCAACAGACTGTCAAGGCGCCGGTTATACCCTGAGATAAGGCCTATGGTTGAATCGGTGTCAAACACCGAGTTAAGTCCCTGCTCCTCCTGCGGCGGGTCGCCGAGGTAATCATCGCCCGGCTGCCAGAAGATCCTGCCCTCGGCGGCTCTCCCCTCGCCGGAGTATGCCCATATGTTGCATCCGGCCAGCCTTCCTCCTGCAGAGGCATGGTCCAACACCTGCACGAAGGCATTGTTGTAGTAACGGTCGCGGTATTTTGTTGACTCATCAGGAGAAAACCCGTGATGATCGCGCGGCAGGCCGAACTCCTCCAGCACTATCGGCTTTCCGAGCCGCTCTGCAACCTCAAAATGGTCATTCATGTAGAGGTTGGTTTTGACAATTGCTGAATCAATGGTGCCGGCGATGTCGTTTATGTCGAGCCATCCCCAGTTTTTTGGCCATATGTGCATGGTGAGATAGTCGATGTTGGGATCGGCATGAATACGTTCAAAGAGCTCCATCGACTGTTCACAGCCGTGACGCCCCTCGGTGCCGGTGGTTACAAGATGGTTTTTGTCGAGCTCCTTAAATAGTGCCGCCATGCGAGCTATCATCGCCTCAAAGGCCGGTATGTTTTCTTCCGAGAAGGCCCTGGGTTCGTTGGCTATCTCCCAGGTCATGATTACGGGGTCATCAATGTATCTGATGCCCGTGTACCGGTTTGTCCGTCCGACGATGTACCTGATGTGATCCTCAAACATCCTGAGACACGGCTCGCACCCGTTGAACTGTCCCGAGAAACTCATGAACCGCGGCCAGGTGTTGGGCGGCACGTTGGGATTTGGTATCGGCCCGTAGCCGTTCCAGCTGAGATACTGGGAAAAGCCTCCGCTCCAGTCCCATGCATTGTTCAGAAACAGGACGGCATGCTGGTCGCGCTTCTTCATCTCTGCCAGCAGGAAGTCAAGTCCGTCAAGCAGATCGTCATTGTATTCTCCCGGTGCAAGCAGCAGTGCGGGCGTCACCCGGAACGGCTCATTGTCAGGACCTTCGGCGCCAACCATCACACGAAGATTGTCAATGCCAATGCTCTTCATCTGGTCAAGTTCCCTGATGAGCCTCTCCCTGTCACCGTATTCTCCCTGGCTGCCGAGAATGGCCCCGTACCAGTAGTTGGCTCCAATAAAGCTGACAGCCTCTCCCCCCTTCATGAAGATGCCGCCGGAAGCTGTAATGAAATCACCCGGAGGTGTGGTTTTGCACCCGGCAAGAAGAATAAATGCAACCAGCCCTGCTATTACTCTGTTCATCATGGTTTTCTGTATGTTCCCTATCAAAATTAGGGAATCACGACTGCAGTGTTATAATACCATTCTTGTAAATCATGATACTTTAATACCATGATGACCGGTGAACTGAGAGTATTACGGCCACGCACATGTATTTTCTTGACTGCAGGATTGTCTGACCGAGGTCGAAACAAGGTCGTGTACAACAGAGAACTAACATTATCAATTGATTGCAGCATCCGGGAAGAACCTGCACTATTGTATTTTTTTTACATTTTATCAGTATATTTGAAATAATCAATAAAAAGGATCATAGCCATGCATGATGCCATACTTAAGGAGATCACGCCGCTGACCCAGTCTGACTGTTTTACCTATTTCTACCGTGCAAAGTCGGACTTTGACTTCCCTCTCCACTACCATGATGAGATAGAGCTCAACTTCATCAGGAATGCCCGCGGTGCCAGGCGCATCGTCGGCGACAGCGTAGAGGAGATAGGAGATCTTGAACTGGCGCTTGTGGGGCCGGGACTGCCGCACGGATGGTTTGGCTCCGGCTTTGCAAGGAACCAGGTTGAGGAGATTACCATTCAGTTCCACAAGGACTTTTTTGATGAGAAGTTCCTCCAGAAAAACCAGCTGAACTTCATCCGGAGCATGTTACGCAGATCACTGCGGGGCATTCTCTTCTCGCCGGAGACCACCGGAAGGCTCGAGCCCCGCATCATAGGGCTGGGCAAAAAGCAGGGCTTTGACTCGGTACTGGAGCTGATGAGCATACTCCATGACCTCTCCATCTCCAGGGAATACAGGGTGCTGTCAGATTCGGGGTTTCACGGCAGCGAACTCTTCTCCTACAACAGCAGGCGCATTGAGAAGGTGATGGCCTTCATTCACAGCTCCTTTGACAAGCAGATATCCCTTGGCGAGGCCGCCAGGCTGGCCAACATGACCGAGTCGGCCTTCAGCCGCTTCTTCAAGCTCAGGACGGGCATGACCTTCATCGACTGTCTGACGGAGGTGCGTCTGGGTCATGCCTCCCGGATGCTTATCTCCACTACCAAGACGATAGCCGAGATCGCCTATTCATGCGGCTTCAACAACATCTCGAACTTCAACCGCATTTTTCGCAAGAAGAAGGGGTGTACCCCGCGCGAGCTCCGTGAGAGCTACTCCGAGGGCACCAGGGTCTTTATCTGATGCTCAGTTCCGTCACCGCAGGCGTCATCCCTTCCGCTGCAGCGGTGACCCGGACTTCTCCTTTCTCCTTTCCCGCCTTTATCACCAGCAGGCACTTGCCGTTGAAGGCCCTGCGGTAATCAGCCCTGAAGGGTTCCATGCTCGTCTGGCAGCCATTGTCGACCCCGGCGACAGTGGCCGGACCCTCAACGGTGAAGGTTATCAGGTCATCAGCATGGGGCACGGGCACATTCACACTGTCAACCACCGTCACCGTTATGAATGAGAGGTCTGCGCCGTCGGCTCTTATCTCACTCCTGTCAGGGGTGAGCACCAGGGCAGCAGGCGCACCGGCGGTCTTCACCTCCTGGCGCTTAACCTCACTGCCGTCGCGGTAACCGACAGCCAGCAGCGTTCCCTCCTCAAACGGCAGCCTCCATACCATATTCAGATCCTCTTCACTCCTGGCCTTTCTGCCCTGTGAGCTGCCGTTGAGGAAAAGCTCAACCTCATCACAGTTACTGTATGCCCATACATCCACCGTCTGTCCGGGATTCCAGTTCCAGTGCGGGAACAGATGGAGCACCGTCTTGCCGGTCCATTCGCTCTGGTACATATAGTAAGCGTCCTTGGGAAAGCCGGCAAGGTCAATGATGCCGAAGTAAGAACTGCGTGCCGGCCACCAGTAGGGGGTGGGTTCACCCAGGTAGTCAAAGCCTGTCCAAAGGTACATGCCCGACAGGAAGTCATTATCGCGTATCAGCTTCCAGCTGTCGCGGTGTGTTGTGCCCCATGGTGCCGAGCAGTTATCATAGGCTGAGCATGTAAGGTCGGGGTTGCCATCCATGAATGGCTGATTCCACCTCGCCGGCCAGCGGCGGATGATATCCGAGGGCATGTCATAGCTGCCTCTCGTTGCCAGTGCCGAGGTGGTCTCCGCACCTATGAACCTGCCGTCCGGAAAGGCTTCCGGAAGACGTCGCCAGAGTGTGTCGCGGTAGTTGAAGCCGACAAGGTCCAGGGCCCCGGAGGCAATGACAGGATTATGCGGGGCGGGGTCATTGCAGGCTGCCGTCACCGGCCTGGTGTCATCAAGGGCTCTGACGATGGCGGCCATCTCAGTGCTGAGTGCCTCGCCGCTGCCGTCTCTCTCCCACTGTTCCATCACCTCGTTGCCTATGCTCCAGATGAAGACGGAGGGATGATTGCGGTCGCGCAGCACCATATCTTCCAGGTCCCTCCTGTACCACTCGTCAAAATCAAGGTGATAGTCATACTCCGTCTTTTTCACCCTCCAGACATCAAAAGCCTCATCCATGACGATGAAGCCCATACGGTCACACAGATCGAGCAGCTCCGGTGCGGGAGGGTTGTGGGAAGTGCGTATGCCGTTGCATCCCATCTCCTTCAGGATCTCAAGCTGTCGTTCAATGGCACGGGTGTTCACCGCCGCCCCCAGGCATCCCAGGTCATGATGGTTACAGACCCCCAGTATCTTTACCGGCATGCCGTTGAGGATAAATCCTTTCTCACTGTCAAAGGCAAAGGAGCGTATTCCTGTTACCGTCTCGTACCTGTCGGTCACCTTCCCGTTGCTCATGACCTCGGTCATCACACTGTAAAGCGCCGGGTCCTCCACCGACCAGAGGCGCGGGTTGCTGACGGTCATCTCCTGCGTCACGGCAGTGATGCTGCCGCTGACGGCAACCGGGTCAGTGGCTGCGGAGGCAACGCGCCTGCCGGCGTCATCGCGCACCGTGGTCCTGAGGATTATCTGCGCCGGAGCACCGGTGGCATTCCTTACCTCCGTGATCACCCTCAGCATTGCCGATGCGCTGCTCACCTCCGGCGTGGTTACGTATGTGCCCCAGTGATCAACTGCTATCTTCTCAGTAGTCACAAGCCACACGTTGCGATAGATGCCGGAGCCTGAGTACCATCTCGAGTTGGGTTGTCCTGAGTTGTCGGCCTTCACTGTCAGGACGTTCTCCTCCCCGCCGTAGCGAAGGAAGGGGGTGAGTTCATAGCTGAAGGAGCTGTAGCCGTACGGCCTCCTGCCCAGGAAGTTGCCGTTGATCCACACCTCGCTGTTACGGTATACGCCGTCAAACTCTATGCTTAGGATCTTCCCTTTTTTTTCGGGATCAACGGTAAAGCTCTTGCGGTACCAGCCGATGCCCCCTGGCAGTGCTCCGCCTCCCGGGGAGGCAGGGTGTGACTCGCTGAAGTCGCCCTCGATGCTCCAGTCGTGAGGCAGGTCGACAGCCCGCCAGCTGCTGTCGTCATAACCGGCCTGCAGTGCATCATCACTGCCTGCGAGTGTAAACCTCCATCCCTCGTTGAAACTGACCCGTTCGCGCACTTCATCCTTCTCACAGGCACACAGCATGACCGCGACGACAGCCGTCAGCATAAGCCTGCTGATAAATGTTGTTCTTCCCATAATCTCAATAAGAATTATTACTCTGTCAATCCGAATTTCTCACGTATCCATTGCATTTTCGCGCGGTAGAAAGCCTCCGGAAGCCCATGGCCTGCCCGCGGGTAGACTATGTATCTCTTCTCGCCGGTGACCTGGTTATAGGCTGCGAAGTTAATATGCGGAGGGCATACCTCATCCATCAGCCCCACTCCCATTATCAGTGGGGCCCTGATCTTTGGCGCCAGGTTTTTTATGTCGAAGTAGCTCAGGGTATGGTATGCCTGATCCCAGCTCAGCTTCCTCAGGCCCTCCACGAGCTCCGTAAACTCGTTGCCGGGCCAGACCGCCACCCGGAAGTAGTCGCGGAAGTCAGAGAGGAACGGCACCTGCGGAGCACATACCGCTATCCTTTCATTGTCCAGTGCCGCAGTGGCAAAGGTGAGAGCCCCGCCCTGGCTTGCACCCTCCACCGCTATCCTGGTGGCGTCGACCTCCGGCCTCGAGCAGAGAAAGTCGATCCCCCTGACACAATCCATGTAGGCACCACGGTAAATATACCTCTCCTTATCTTCGAGGCCGGACAGGATATAACCGGGAAATCCGGGATCGACATCGTCGGTGCTGTTGCCGTGACCCCTGATGTTCAGTCCGAATCCGATTATATCATCACCGTAGTTGACGTATGAGGGTACCATCACCGAACCGTAACCCGGCACCTGCATGATGGCAGGATAGCGTCCGGGTCTGACCGGAACCCTGTACCACCCCCTGATCAGGGCATTGCCCAGAGAGCGCATCTCAACGAGGTATACGTTTTGAGTTTCTGTGCACAGGCTGTCGATGCGTATCAGACGGTACTGCGGATCCACAGCTGCCAGCTCGGCCTTTGCCCTCTGCCAGAAGGCGTCAAAATCCGGTTTCGCATCAGTGGGGGAGACGATCTTCTCAGGCTCATACCCGAAATTGAAGTGGTATTTCTTATTGCCCATTTTGCTGGCGAGCGAGAGCGTTGCCCTGTAGAACCCCGGTTTCAGATCCCTGATCCTGAAGGTGAATATGGCGGTGCTGTTTCGCTTGACAGATACCTCCTGGTATTTCGGGTCCAACTTTTCACCGAAGTCTGTGGCAACATCCAGTGTCAGCGCCCCGCGGTATCTTTTCCTGAACTCGCTCTTAAGTGTAACCGGGATGGTTACGTCAGGTGATCCGCGGAAGATCATATCCTCCTCCGTGAAAGCGGTGCTCAGGGTCAGAAGATCCGGATTGCCCCTGTTGGTAAGCTCCACGGGGCCTCCGTAAAGGCCTCCGCCACCGCCGGCGTCAAAAACTCTTACCGCTATGGTGTTCTTCCTGCCCCACTGGACATACTGAGCAGGTATACGGTACGACCTGGGAACATCATATGCGCCCGAGTAATCGGGAGGCATCACTCCCGTCTTACCGACCGGATGTCCGTTGAAGAAGGTCTCATCGGCATCGTCAATCTTACCGAGGTTAAGCATCAGGCCGTCATACCTGTAGGCATTCTTACGCATTTTGGCAGGAACAACGACCTTAACCCTGTACCATGCAAATCCGTCATACCCCGGAAAACCCTGAGACTCCCACAGTTCAAGCGGGGAAATATCGTCCCACCAGTAATCGTTCATCGCCGAATCGATATACTCCGGCTTGTCTCCGGTTTTGAACTTCCACTCTGCAGGAACAATGCTCTGACCGTTGAACGCGCTGACTGTAAGCTGCAGTATGGCAAAGGCTGTTAATAATCTCTTTATCATGTTATTACTCTTGTATTTTCTCTTCATCATTGTCACCTTCACCCCCGGTTATTTCTTCAATGTGACAGTTATCTCCCGGCCTGAATAATCCAGTGTGGTATCCGGGGTCCTTTCAAAGTCCAGCCCCACCGGTTTTTCAGCCGATACCATGATCACGTTGAAGGTGCGGTTCTGAAGCATTCCTTCGAACCCTCCACTCCTGGCACCTATCGTAAGCGTGCCGGCGGCGTCGCTGTAGGTGATCGGGATCAGGGAGTAGGCACCATCGGCATAATTATAGTTGTCACCCTCATCCTCATAGAGGGTGAAGCCGGCATCGGCGCCGGTATAGACCCACAGTGTAACAGGATCAGCAGGCTTCTCCGAGGTGTGCTGTATCTCCGGTCCGAAGGGTACTATGGATCCCTCCCTGACGAACACCGGCATATGATCATACGGAGCGTCAGCCTCAGTCACCGTCCCGCCATCAAAGTGCCTTCCGGTGTGGAGATCATACCATCCGTATGCCGCCGGCAGGTAAACCTTGCGTGATCTGGCCCTGTATTCCGTAACGGGATTCACCATCAGCGCCGGACCGAACATATACTGGTCGGTGATGTCAAAAACCCCGGAATCAAGACTGAAGTCCATCACCAGTCCTCTCATGATTGTGTAGTCATTCAGCCACGCATGGCCGGCAAGTGAGTAGATATACGGCATCAACCTGTATCTCAGCTTATTGTATTCCACCATGCTCTTATATGCCGGATGACCGGCAGGAGCAGTGTTGTATATCTCCCTCCAGGGGTACTCGCCGTGCGATCTGAAGAGCGGCACGAAGGACCCGTACTGATGCCACCGTGTCATCAGCTCACGCCATTCTTCCAGGTCAGCCGGGGCAGGGTTGTGATAGCGGCTCTCCACCGAAAATCCTCCTATGTCCATGGTCCACCACGGTATTCCTGACATGCAGAAGCTGAGTCCGCACGGTATCTGGGCTGCCATATCATGCCATCGTGCAGCGATGTCTCCGCTCCAGTTGGCTGCGGAGTAGCGCTGAAGACCTGCAAATGCTGAGCGGGTAAGTATGAAGACCCTGCTCTCAGGGTCACTTTCGCGCTGTCCTTCAAAGACCCCCCGGGCCTGCACCAGCGAATAGGCATTGAAATACCTTTCTGCCGGGCCGAGGGCAGTAGGATCCATCAGGGCTTTGCGCTCATCCATGGGCAGGTTGGAGCATATGTCAGGCTCTGTGGCATCAAGCCACCAGGCATCAACACCCTTGCTGTAGAGCGAGCTGTCGATCTGTTCCCAGAACGATTTGCGTGCATCGGCACTGAAGGCATCATAGAAGGTCGAGATATAACCGATCCAGTCTTTCTGCTCCTTCTCCACATTGCGCTTGTAGAGCCATCCTCTGCTGTTCATGATCTCATAGTTAATGGTTCCGACGTAGTACTTGGGCCAAACGGAGATCATGATCCGTGCGTTGAGGTCGTTATGAAGGGTATTTATCATTCCGACCGGATCGGGAAAACGGGTGGCATCAAACTGGTGGTCTCCCCATTTCTCTATGGGCCAGTACTGCCAGTCGAGCACTATATTGTCAAAGGGTATCCCTCTCTTCCTGTACTCTCTCACTACCTCCAGCAGCTCCTCCTGTGTGGTATAGCGCTGGCGGCTCTGCCAGAAGCCCATGGCCCATTTCGGCATCACCGGAGCCTTGCCGGTCACGGTGCGGTATCCGCTGATCACCTCGTCCATGCTGCCGCCGCTGATGAAATAGTAGTCCAGCTGATCTGCCACCTCCGACCAGAATGAGATCCTCTGCTGCTCCTCCTCATCCTGCGGTGGCAGGTAGTGAAGCCCGAGAAATGACTCGCCGCCGTCAGGTATCCACTCTATCCTCAGCGGGTATCGCCTCCCCTCCTCCAGGCGGAGCCGGAAGTGGTTTGCCGAGGCGTTCCAGCACTGTCGCCACCGGTCAAACAACAGCCTGCCGTCTATCCACAGCTTTGCATAACCGGCAGAGGTAAAGACGAACTTGTACTCTCCCGTTGTGTCAGGCTCCAGCTCTCCCTCCCAGGTCACCCTGCCATCCGCCAGGCTAAAGCCCTCCGGAAATTTCACCAGGTCAGGAATATACAGGTAACTTATCTCATTCTCGGTGCGCCTAAGGTATCTCTTTTTGCCTGTCTGCCTGTCAGCATACAGAGCCGTAAGCCCGCCTTCGTTGCCGTCAGCATCATATAGTCTCATGCCGGAGAGCTCATTCCAGTCCCGGATGTCACCGTACCTTGTCCTTGAGTTGTTGTCCCACAGGATTCCGTAGTTTCGGTTGGAGATGAGGAATGGCACGACGGCCAGGGTATTGTACTGAAAGAGGTCGGCATCCTTCCCCTTCAGGTTCATGAATGAGGTCTGATTTGCTCCCAGTCCGTAGAGTGCCTCATCAGGAGGCGACTCCCACTGTTGCCTCACAACATAGTAACTCTCTCCCTTCACCGTAGCCGGGGTGAAGGTGCGGCCGCCGCCCTGCTGCTCGGCAACGAACACCGTCCCGTCACTGTCAGTGAAGATTATCTCACCCGTCCGGAGTGACACCTCGGCACTGACAGACGAGGTGGAGAGTATGATGCGCCCCTCTCCCTTCTCGAGCGTAAACTCGGCCTCATGCTGCAGCTCAGGCACTGCCATCAGGCTCTCTCTGTCGGGGAAATCGCCCACAGGAACGGAGGTCACCCTTATGATACGGTCATTGATTACCTGCAGCCGTATGGCCTGCCCGGGATAGTCAGACTTGTCAGACAGGCGTATCTCAACACCCTCAGCTGTCCTTTCATAGGGAACTGTGGTGCATGAATGGCATAGAAGTGCCGCAATGACAAACATTGCTGCCAGGGCTCCGGTTATTTCTGTCTTCCTCATATCACGCTCTTATTTGATTATTATTTTCCTGGTAACGACACTGTCATCCCCATAAAAGCTTACAAGCCACATCCCTACGTGCAATCCCGGATTGAAGGTTATCTCCCGGGCGCCCGGTTCACACTCATGGTGGTACACCACTGTACCTCGACTGTCACTGATCTCTATCCGTTTTATCCTGTCAGTCAGGTTTGCAGCAGTAAAGGAGCCCGTGGACGGGTTCGGGTAGACGACAATTTTCTCTTCAGATGCAGGGCTCTCCGCCGTGGTAACCTCATTGTTTATTGTGAGTGTTTTTGTTCCGGGCTCAACAAGCAGGTAAACCGCCGAGAGGGGAGGCATTGCAATTCGTATCTCATCTCCGATGAGTGTTCCCCTGGCCTCAATGCTCTCATACTCTTCCGGTCCGCCGGCCGCCAGGGTTCCTCCTGTGCCGTTTATGAAGACCTTCCTTGAAAAATCCTCACCGTCACTGCCTGTCAGGGTATAGGTATAGAACCTGTCACCAACTTTGTAATCCTTTAGATTAAGACGCACCACCTTCTGCACCCTTGTGGCGTTGACCAGCGATGCGCCCAGATGTCCGGAGCTGAAGGCTGTAGGTACCACCACCACGCCGGGGGCCCCCGTGAACGAGGAGTTAAGCAGCACGTCACCGGTATGCCTTCGCATGTAATAGAGGTGGAAGAAGGCAGGGTGAGGGGTATAATCCGGAACGTCAGGTTCATTATAGGAGAACATGCCATGATCATTGCCGTTATCCCATCCGTTGGCCAGGTCCCAGCGGTTGGCGGCCCCGAAGCCTGTCCTGATGAGTTCGCCGGTGACGAGCACGGCATGCATTCCGTTGGCGTGGGATACGGCCTGGCTGGAACCCACGGCAAAGATATTGTATTCGGTCAGTGCCACAGGAAGCTCAGGCATGCCAGCCGCCGCTACAGTGCTCCTGACATAGTTAATGTATCCTTCCGTGTTCTTGTAGGAATTAAGCACTGTTGCCACATCAGAGTTTGTGTTCCATGGGGTGTAGTAGCTGTGAACCACGTAGAAGTCGGCTATGTCACCTACCCTTGCAGCCACTGCGCTGTTCCATGAGGCATGGGTGCCGGATCCCTCAACCATCACAACTCCTATTTTGATGTCAGCACCGGTCTCCAGTGCCGCTGCCCTCATAGAGTCGATAAAGACCCGGCAATGCCGGCCGTAGAGGTCAGGCGTGATGTATTCCGGCTGGCCGTCCCTGTTGAGCGAACGGTCAATGCGGTAGCCTGCCTCCCAGCTGCCGAACACCTCGTTGCCGATCTCCCAGAATTTTGTGCGGCCGTTGTCATAACGCACCCAGTCGGCTGCCATATGTGCAGCCTGTGCCACTGGATCATCACTCGTTCCGTACCGTGCATAACCGTAGTTGACGGTTATCATGCCCGTGGAGTTTGTCTTGCCGAGTATGGTATAGAAGGAATCCACATCCATCGTCCAGGTTTCCCACGGATGAGGTCTGTGGCCGTACCAGGGCCAGCTGGTGTTTGAGGGATCGCCTATGAGGGCGGCAGGCACATCCTGCGGCGGATGATCAACATCCAGGTTCCAGAAGAAGACATCCGAAATGCTGCCCCCGGGGCCGCGCAGCACCCCCATCTCACGGTTTGCCATGTTCCTCATCAGGGTGACATCGTCAGACATGGTGCCGGTCCAGAGGTTGGCATTGTCACCGAAAAGGTACTTTGAAACCTTTGTGACGGTGTCACTGAAATCTACGGTAGCTGCCACCGTCACCGGGTCAGTCACCGGCAGAACGTCGCTGTATTCAGGAATGACTGCCGTCCGCGGCTGCCATCCGGCCATGAAGAATCCCTGGGGATAGATGCTGTAGTCAGGCTCATCACTCAGCGGATAGGCCTTCAGATCCGGCATCTCATCCAGGGTGATGACATATTCATGGGCCATCACCTTCTGCCAGTGCGACAGCGGGTTCTTTATGCCGTCGCGGATGAATGATCCGTACCATGGCATGAACCACGACCAGTGTGCCCGGTCGGCAACCAGAAGATCGGGGTCGGGAACGGGACCGTTCTCGCTGAGCGTTATCATCTTGCGGCCTCCAAACCTATCTTTTATGGCATTATATGTAAGGATCTGTGAACTGAAGTCGCCGTCGGCGGCATAGATGTCAGCCCCGAGGATATCCACGTACTCATCACCCGGGTACCAGTCGAGGTTACCGGCTGCTGCGTCGGTAGTCCAGACCCATATCAGGTTCTTAAGTCCGTGGTAATTAACCAGACGGTCAAACATCAGTCTCCAGAGTGTTTTACAGGGTTCCGGGCCCTTTGCTCCCCACCAGAACCACCCTCCGGAAGCCTCGTGCAGTGGCCTGAACAGAACGGGGATTTTTTCATTGTTGAGCTGCTTCAGGTATCCGGCAATTATGTCGATGTCGCTCACCATGGCCTGGTATTCCGGTGAGGTTGTCTCCGTAATTTTTGAGATATCGAACCCGGTATCCGCGGTATAGAATGCGTCGGTGGTGCGCGAAGGATCGCGCCAGTGCCAGCAGAGTGCCACGAGGCCGTTGTTGTTGTACCAGTTCTTTGATTCATTGACAAGCACCGATTTGTCAAACCAGCTGTAGTTGCGGGTGTGGTTCATGAAATCGAGCCCGATCAATGCAGGATATTTGCCTGTTTGTGCCAGCAGCCATTCGGCCTCCTCCTTTGCATTCAGGCTCATTGCTCCGGAGAGGATGTTGTGAGTGAAGCTGTCCGTCAGGTAACTCCACAGCCTACGTGTCTCCGTGTGAGGCGAAGGGGTGGAGAGGTTATAGGGCAGTTGCACCGTGATCTCAGGTTCGTTGTCGGGGTCAATGCGGAAATAATCGACCAGGAACCAGCCCCAGCTTTTTATTATGGTCAGCGAGTTGGTTCCTTCCTTCAGCCAGACCCTTCCGAAAGATGCCTCCGTGAAGACGGCAGAGGCCGGGAAGGAGAGCTCTGCACTGTTACCGTTGACGGTCACGATATTCTTCTTGTCGCCGTAAGGAGCGGCATATCCTATATAGATTTTATGCCATGCCCCCTGTGTCAGTGCAAAGCTCACGGTTACCCTGTCACCTTCATCCTGAAAGATGCCGACATACCCGGTACCCGAATAGCCTGACGCGGATGACTGAACGGAGATACTTCCTGTCAGGGTGCCGTTCTCGGCTTCGTATTTTGTGCCCTGGGCAGCGGTGGCGATACATCCGGCAAGAAGCAAAACTGCACCTGCCAGTATCCTGTGGAAAAACCTCATATGTAATGTTCGTTGACTCCTGTTTCAAATACAAAGGGTATCTCAATTTAGTGATAAAATCCGAGATACCCTTTGTTTCAGATTAATTGGCTTGCCTAATCAATCACCTCTATTTATGCTCAAACCTGATATTGTCTACGTACAGGCCAGTGAGATCCATATTAACACCTGTCCAGAGGGTCATCCCCCAGTCGCCGCTCGAAGGTATTACATCGGGCAGAGCTGAGTATGTGGCCAGATCGAATGTGATGGTTATCCAGCCCGGTGTCGACCAGCTGCCGTCATCATTCTGTATGCCCAGGTGACCTATGTCGATATCGGTGCCGGCCAGCTTCATGGTGAATGAGCCTGTGCCCGCGGCAAATGGCCTGGTGATATTGACATCCATCTTGAGGTAGTGATCGGCCTTGGTTACCGAGGGTTTGGGCATCTGGTCATGGTTGCAGCCCCAAATCCATGTCCAGCCGTTCAGCGCGGGCAGCACCCCGTGCATATAGTTGCCAGAAATTGCTATGGCAGGGTCACTCCCCAGCTCAACTGCGCCGCCCCAGTTATCCCAGCTGAGATCATGCCCGTCGGCTCCCACCTCGAAGTTGTTGATCATGAGGGAAGGATCAACGACCGGGTCAGTGCCGCCGAAGAATATCTCCGGGAAGATTCCCTCTTCGCCCTCGTATGTCAGAAGGCTGATGGTGCCGTAACCGCGTGTCACATTTACAGGCACGTATACTTCAATCTTCGTATCCGTCTTGACACCGTAGGCTGTTGCCGGAATATTTCCGGGGAAGACAAGCTCTTTCACCAGCAGCATGTTGGTGCCGTTGATGGTCAGTATCTTTCCGGGCTCACCGCGGAGCTCGCTGTATGAAGCGAACACGGGCAGGTTTGCAAGGAGGGTGAATTCAATCGCCGACTCAACCTCTGTCTTGTTCTTTGCCACAATGGTAATAATGCCTGTCTTGGCACCCACCGGCACCGTGACTGTCAGTGAGGTCTCCGTCCTGGCACCGATGGTACCTTTCATGTCACCGGTGAAGATGACATCTGTCACAAGGTCCAGGTCTGTACCTGAGATTACTATATTGCTGTTTGCCTTGGCTGATGTGGGGCTGAAGGATGTGAATACCGGATCGATCATCGTCAGGTTGGGTCCGTCAATCTGCTTGTCAGCCTTGGTGAAGAAGCTCACTGTCCCCGTAACGGCATCGTCAGGCACTGTCACCAGTATCTGTGTGGCGGTGCCGCCATCCTTGATAGTCCCCTGTTTGCCTCCTCCGAAAACTACGTGATCAACAAGGTCGAGATTTGTTCCGGTTACTGTGATATCCTGGCCGTTCTTGAGTGTCACGGGGGTGACGCTCACTGTCGGGACCACCATCAGCAGGTCATCGGCGGTTGCGACCTCCACCCCGGAAGCGGGAGTCATGATCACCTTGCCGTCCTTTGTGTCATCCGGTACGTTGATCACTATCTGTGTGGCAGAATGGCTAACAAAGTCTGCAGCGGCAATCACCTTGTTGCCTCCCAGAGTGACGGTTACAGCCAGGTCGAGGTTGGTGCCGGCTATCGTAAGTGCCGTGCCTGCCTTGACGGGATTCGGTGTCACCGAGGTAAATGCCGGCAGTGTCACCGTGAGGTTGCCGGCAGAAAAAACGATGATGGGCTCCTCTGCAGCGTTTGACACGGCTATCTTGCCGGTCTGGGCCTCAGCCGGAACGATCAGCTTTATCTCCGTGCGGCTGTGGCTGGTAAAATCATCTTCAACCACAACCATGCGGTCTGTAAGAATCACCTCGCCAACCAGGTTGAGGTAGTCGCCGGAGATAGTCAGCTCATCGCCTGGCTTGACTGTGGCAGGTGTGAAGCTGGCGATGGATATGGGCTCTGAATATCCTATCTCCGTCTTTGTGGTTATATCACCGTCGGGAGTCTTCAGCACTACATACCCCGGCATGGCTTCCTGCGGGACAGTCAGCGTAAGCAGGGTGGAGCTCTTTTTGGTGAACGAGGTGATAGTGATATTGTTGGGAAGTATCACAGCCGTCACCTTGTCAAGGTTCACCCCTATGAATTTCAGTTCTGCTCCCCTGGCTATGGGCATGGGGCCGAAGCTGTAGAGGACGGCCTTGGTGTCAGCCTCTTCCTTACCCTCGCAGGAGTTGAAGAGGAGACCGGTGCTGACCACGCAGAGTGTCGCGAACAGCAGCGTCCAGTTGCGGAATTTTATTTGAATCTTTTGCATTGCAAATCGTTTTTCGGTTGATTACTTCGGTACCACACGTATGTTGTCTATGCAGATGTGCGGATTACAGTCCGTACCGGCCACCCCGCCATGCCATACATAGAATGTAAGGCCGCTTATCATGTTGGCAGTAAGCTTGTTGGCACTCTCTGCCCCGTCAAAGGTGTAGTTGAAATCTGACAGGGGGAATGAAACCGTAATCCAACCGTCAGTCTGGTAGGAGCCACTCTCCTTCCACGGATTCCAAAGCCCCCTGGGGTAGCTGTAATCAGCAATATAGCTGTTTGTGCCGCTGACGGAATAGGCCGTAAAGATCATCTGCAGTGCAGACGACTGCCACGGGGCCACCACGTTCACCTCAAACTTTATCTGTCCGTCCTTGAGATCACCGGTATATACAGGCACATCGGGACGACCGTTGGCTGACGGCCACAGGTTGAAGCTGAAGCCGTCCTCATTCCAGGTTGAACCGGCACCGCCGGCCATGGCTCCTGAGAACCTGACGTAATTGCCGTCAAGAGGCTCGGGATTGGAACTGCCGATGACACCTGAACGCCATCCGCCGGCAGCCGTGAGGTCATCGAAATTGAGCAGTATGCCTCTGTCATCACGGAAGAAGAAGCGTGACCGGGTTGTTCCGTACAGCGATTTCACCTGTATCTGGCCCGGGCCGGTACCGGCAGGCACCGTCACATGTATCTCATTGATCGTGGAACTCACAATGGTACCTGAAATGTTGCCAGGGAATAGAACCGTCAGCGGTGATGTCGGGTCATCCACGAAGTAATTACCCTTAATGACCGCAGTCTCACCCTCAGCCACATACTCACAGACCATCCTGTCAACCAGCGGGGCGGGCACATCAACTCCGAAGTCATACAGCAATTTATTCACCTTGTCACTGTTTATCAGGGTCATCTTATTGGTAACCTCGGCAGGGATAATCTCGGGCACCTGAACGATGATTGAGGTTTCAGTTACAAGATTCGGATTCAGGGCTGCCCTCTGATCATTGAACCAGATCTCATCAACATTGCCCAGGTTCCTTCCTATGATGGCAATGTTGTCACCCATAAAGGCATGGGCAACCAGCGAATCGGATTTTACAGGGTCTGTCTTCCGGATATAGATTATCTCCGGCGCCGGCTGCTCGTCATTATCTTCGCACGACTGCAAAAAGAGGCCGGTAAAGATGGTCGCCAGCACCAGCATGGATGCTGAGACTCTATTATAGTTTATCTTTTTCATATCTGGCATGGCTATTTGGTGTAATAGTGTTCAGGCTCATCATCCAGCTTCGGGTCCTGAAGCACCTCTGAGGCCGGTATCGGCAGGAACATCTTTTCAGGTGTGAAGTTGGTCACGTAGAAAGGATTGCCGGGTATGGTACCCCTGTTCTGGGCTTCGATTATCGCCCTGGCCTTATCATAGCCCTGGCGGGTGACATCGAACCAGTAGTCGCCTTCAAAGGCAAACTCTACCCTGCGCTCATTCATTATGTCATCAAGGGTAATCACATTTTTGGTCGGCAGTCCGGCGCGGAGACGTACCCTGTTGAAAGCCTCCAGGGCTGATGCATCGGTTGTTGACTCACTGGTCCCCAGTGTGGCTTCGGCATAGATGAGAAGGATATCGGCAAACCTGAGCATCATGAAGTTGATGCCGGTATTCATGCCGATGACCTGTTCACCGCCATACTTGGAGCCGGGGCCAACGACATACTTGGCGATGGTTGACCTGGTGCCGTTGAGAGAACCGCCCTGGTTGGTAGGCTGAATGGTATCATACCTGAAACCGTCCTTCATGAACTCGTTGTATGCAGCATCGTTGACCGAGAAGGAACCGTCGCTCTGCGGCAGCTTCTGCGGCTTCCATGATGGCATGGTCCAGCCGTGCTCCATCACGGAACCTGCGCGCCTCTTGTCGTTGGGCTCATAGGCCTGGATGAGGTCAAGCGAGGGTCTGTAAAGCTCCCACATACTGGCCTCGTCGGTCTGAAGGCTCGAGGGGCCGCGGTCAGGGTTCAGCTGGTTGCCGGAACCCCAGGGATTCATAGTACACTGGTGCTGTACCGCAAAAAGGGTCTCAATGTTGTTGTTGTTGGCACTGGAGTTGAACATGGCTCTGTAGTCGGGGAAGAGGTCAAACAGTTTTGAATCTATCACCTCTCCTGCCATCTGCTTCGCATTGGCATAATCCTTCTGATAGAGATAGAGTTTTGCCATCATGCCCTTGGCCGAGTATTTGGTGACCCTGCCGGGCACATCGGTCTCCGGCAGTCCGGCCTCGGCAAGCTGCAGCTCCTCAAGCGCAAACCGGAGAACATCCTCCTGGTAGTAACGGGGGATGTTGAAATCGCCTGTAAGCGCTATGGCTCCCGGATCGGTGACGATGGGAGCGTGGCCAAAGATGCGTGCTATGTAGAAATAGACCGTTCCTCTCAGGAAATGGCATTCAGCAATCGCCGGATCAAGTATCGCCGGGTCACCGCCTTCAGCCTTCTTCTGCTCGAGCGTGGCCATCAGTGAGCTGGTCCAGCCGTTGACTTTATAGAAAGACTTCCAGGCGTCAGAGAGACGTACCGAGGTTGCTGACACCGTCATCTCCTGGAAGGGGGTGTCATCGCCGTTCCATGTGTGTTCATTGCCTGACAGTATCTCACCGATACAGTCCAGGGCACGGGCTTCATATCCTGACCAGGCCAGCCCTGAGTAGATCGTACTGGTTGCAGCCCTCACCTCGTCGGCAGTGTTGTAATAGTTGCTCACCGTCAGACCTGAAAGGGAGGGACGCTCGATGAACGACTCGCTGCATGATGCAAGTGTTGCTGCCAGTATCAAAATCACGTATATAAATCTGTTTTTCATGATCATCTTTTTTAGTCATTAAAACTCAACACTCACACCGCCCATGACCGTGCGCGGGTTGGGATAGTGACCGGCATCCACGTTCATAAGCCTGATACTGTTGTTGTAGGAACCCACCTCCGGGTCGTAACCCGTATATTTGGTAAAAGTGTAAAGGTTCTGAACCGTCACGTAAAGTCTCAGATTGTTCATCCTCACCTTGCTGACCAGCGACTTCGGCAGCCTGTAGCCGAGGGTGATGTTCTGGACCCGCAGGTAGGAGCCGTCTTCAACATAACGGTCAGACATGGCCGTGTTGTTGGTGTTGGTATTGGTGAAGCGAGGCAGGGCGCCGTCCTTGTTGGTGGCGGTATAGCGGTCCATGACGGCAGTCGACTGGTTGTAGTAGACGTTGTTCATTCTCTCCAGCTGCCATCTCATGAAATTGAATATCTCGGCACCGTAGCTGCCCTGCAGGAACACCGAGAGGTCAAGATCCCTGTACCGGAAGGTGTTGGTAATACCGAAGGTAAAGTCGGGTATCGGGCTGCCGATGAAGGTGAGATCCTTGGAATCAATCACCTGGTCTTTATGGACATCCTTGAACCTCACGTCGCCCAGCCAGGTCTCGTTTTCGGCAATGGCCGAACCGAACTGCGGGTAAGAGCTGGCAAGCTCAGCCTCGGTACGGAAGAGGCCGTCAGTGACCAGGCCCCAGAATGTGCCGACAGCATAACCGGGAACAGTATGTGTTATAAGGTAGTTGTCATAATAAAGCTTCCCGTCGATGGAGGATGATTCATTGATGAGCTTGTCAAGAACGTTCTTGTAGTGCGAGAAGATAATCGTTGTATTCCATGCGAAATCGGGCCTGACAATGTTTCTGGACACCAGGCTCAGGTCAATGCCGGTATTGGTCATCTGTCCGACGTTGCCGATAGGCGCCTTCAGGTCGTTCCATGCATCGCCGACACCCAGCAGGGCGGGGCCTGTGCTGAAGAGCAGCATGTTGGATGTGATCTTTTTATAAAGGTCTACCGTCAGGTCGATCCTTCCGTTCAGGAACCCGAAATCAATTCCTCCGTTGTAGGTGATCACCGATTCCCATCCCAGTTCGGGGTTGGCTATTCCGGCGATGAAATTGGTGGAGGCGGTGCCCACCTGTCCGAAACCTACCGGTCCGGGCCAGAAGTTGACATTGGAGGTATATGGCGGGCTTGGTGCTCCTCCGGGAAGGTTCTGGTTGCCGACGGCACCTGCACCGAGCCTGATCTTCATGTAGTTCATCACATTGTCCCAACCGGCGGCAAACTTCTCGTTGGTGACCGTCCATCCGACTGAGGCACCGGGGAAGAAGCCCCACTTGTTGTTGGGACCGAAGTTGGCCGAGCCGTCTGCCCTGTAGCTCAGTGAGAGGGAGTAGCGTTCATCGAAGGTGTAGTTGCCTCTTACGAAGTATGACTCCATGGCCCAGTCGCCCTTGCCGCCGGTGAGGTCCCATGTGGTCTTGTCGGTACCGCCGGCATTCATGTCGAGGATATTGTTCTGCAGGTCTACCTTCTTGCCTCCCATTTGTTCCCAGTATGAGTACTGCGCCTCATGTCCTCCGGTGAAAGCGACTTTGTGCCTGCCGAAGGCCCTGTTGAAGTTCAGGTAGTTCCTCACAGCATAATAGTAACTGTTGTTGCGGTTGTCATAGAGCTGCGCCTGAAGTGACCTCGTTCCGATGTTGGCTTCGTACTGGAATGCGATGTTGTTCCGCATGCCAATCTGGTATGAGAATTCATTTCTGAGAGACAGCCCCTCCATGAAGATGATATCGGCATAGATATTGCCGAAGATCTGGCTCTGGACCGTCTTGTTGCCCCTGCTGCTGCTTGTGGCAACGGGGTTATCGGCTGTGTAGCTGTAACCGCCCACCGTGTAGTTGCCTGCCCAGGTGCCGTCGAGGTTTCTCACCGGTATGAGCGGGTTCTGCAGCGTGGACCACCAGATGGTGCTCTCGGCGGCATCAGCCAGGGTGACATTCTGAATACTCCTGGTTATGTTGGAGCTCACCCCGGCCCTGAGCCAGCTTTTAACCTGGCTGTCGAGGTTGAAGCGTGTTGAATAGCGCTTGAAATCTGATCCTATAAGAATACCCTCCTGGTCAAAGTAACCCGCCGAGAAGTAATAGCTGGTATTATCCCTGCCGCCTGAGATTCCGAGCTGATGGTCGGTGGTGTATCCCTGCCTGAAGATGGCATCCTGCCAGTCGGTACCCTCACCGAGAAGGGAAGGGTCCGCAAACTCTTCCGTCGGGGTGTAGCCCGAACCCAGCTCGGCAATGACGCTGTTCTGGTATTCGGCGAACTGACGGAGGTTCATGACATCCAGTTTCCTGGTCACCTGCTGAATCCCGTAGGAGGCATCATAGGTTATCTTGCCTTCGCCGGCCTTGCCCTTCTTGGTGGTTATGAGCAGAACGCCGTTGGCAGCCTGTGATCCGTAGATGGCCTGAGCCGAGGCGTCCTTCAGAACGTCTATCGACTCAATGTCGTTGGGGTTAAGAGTGGCCAGGAAGCTGTTCTGCGTCTGGCCGTCAGAGCCGCCGAGGCCGTCATAACCGGTGTTCTCAACATTGTTTGAAGTAAAGGGAACACCGTCAATGACTATCAGCGGATCATTGCTGTTTATCGAAGTGATACCCCTCACCCTGACGGAGACCCCGCCGCCGGGCTGGCCGCTGTTGTTCATCACATGAAGGCCTGCAATCTTGCCCTGAAGTGCCTGGTCAACACCGGCAACAACAAGATCCTGGATCTCCTCGCTCTTCACTGATGCGATGGCCGAGGTCACCTCTGACCTTCTGATGGTCCCGTATCCGATCACAACCACGGCATCAACCTCCTCGGCTGACATCCTCATAATTATGGTCATGGGCCCGCCGGTTACAGGCACCTCCTGGGTATCCATCCCTATGAATGAAACAACCAGCGTCGCGGCATCCGCAGGCACCTGAAGCGAGAAATTCCCGTTCAGGTCAGAGGCAGTTCCTATTGTCGTCCCCTTCACCACTATCGAGGCTCCGGGCAAGGCAGCATTGTTCTCATCCAGCACCCTCCCGGTGACAGTCCTCTGCTGCCCCAATAGAGCTGATGATGACATGACAGCTGCCAGACAAATAAGAAAAGTTAGTCTAAAGAGTTTGTTTTGCATAGCTGTACAGTTTTAGGTTTTTAAAGTTAACCCTTCTTCTCAGCGTAATACTGATACTTTTTTGTCACTTTGTTATAGTAATTTGATTATTCATGTGTTATTTCCGGCAAAATATGACAGGGTTCGTGTACTTAATACACACAGTTGATAAGTATTCCGTTCAGATATGTATCCTGCACAGTAACTGCAGATGGAAGCATCGGGACGGGCGGATCTATATAAATAATAATGTATCGGTTAAATATACTCAATGAATGGTTTTTCCGAAACCTTTTTTGATTCCCCTGTTGATTCTGACATTTATTTACAATATCTTTGAAATCCTACATTGTACACTAAGTCATTTTATCACTTACCAGGTATAATAAAATGATATCCCACAAGATAGTTCCCAACATCTCGGTCGACTGTGTAGTGTTCGGTTTCGACTTCGAAAAGCTGAATGTCCTGCTGGTTGAAAGAGAACTGAAAGATGAAAAAAACGGGAAAATTCTAATCAGCGACCATACTCTTGCAGGATATCACATTTACGAGGATGAGGATCTTGACTCTGCGGCCAGCCGCATTCTGAAAGGACTGACGGGCCTCGACAACATCTTCCTTGAACAGTTTGGCGCATACGGACAGCTTGACCGGGTCTCGGCACCCAGGGACAAGGTATGGTTCGAGCATATCAACAAGGGATTTGCTGACCGCATCGTGACCGTGGGCTACCTGGCCCTGATAGACAACACCAAGGTGACCCTGAGGCTTAAGGACAGGAACGTATCCTGGTTCCCGGTATCAGTGGTAAGCGAAATGGAGCTGGCCTTTGACCACAAATTCCTTTTTTATGAGGCTCTGCGCGCCCTTCAGAAAAAGGTGAAGGTTGAACCCATCGCCTTCGAGCTGCTGCCCGACTATTTCACTCTTTCACAGCTTCAGAAACTCTACGAGGCGCTGCTGGGAACATCTTTCGACAAACGCAACTTCAGGAAGAAGGTGGCTCAGATGCACTATGTCATACCGCTGAAGAAAAAACAGCAGGGTGTTGCACATAAGCCCGCTCAGTATTACCTTTTCAGCCGCGAAGTATACGAAAAAACCAGAAAGGGTCGCATCTCATTCATTATCTGACCTCCATCACCAACCTGCAAAACCATGAATCTGCACATCGTTGACCTCGGAATAGTCGTTCTGTACCTGGTGACTACCATATTCATCGGCAACTGGGTCTCAAAGAGAGCCTCCAGAAACATACAGTCATACTTCCTTGGCGGCAACAGCCTCCCCTGGTACTTCCTGGGCGTCTCCAACGCCTCGGGGATGTTTGACATAGCAGGTACCATGCTGCTGGTATACTGGCTCTCGGTCTACGGACTCAAGAGCCTCTGGATACCCTGGCTCTGGCCCGTCTTCAACCAGATCTTCCTGATGGTCTACCTCTCAGCATGGCTGAGACGCTCCAATGTCATGACAGGCGCTGAATGGATAAAGACCCGTTTCGGCGACGGCCGTGCCTCAAACCTCTCCCACATAATTGTGGTGATCTTCGCCATCGTCAGCGTAATCGGATTCCTCTCCTACGGCTTCAAGGGCATCGGCAAGTTCGTCGCCGCTTTCCTCCCGCCCATTGTTTCCAACCCGGAATATATCCTGGCACATCCGCAGATCAACGTTAACCTGTACGCCCTGATCCTTATGGCCATCACCACCTTCTACGTGGTCAAGGGCGGGATGTTCAGCGTGGTCATCACCGAGGTGATACAGTACGGTATCCTCACCGTGGCCTCCATTGCCGTGGGCATAATCGCCATCAACCAGATCGCTCCTGACGCCCTCAATGCCGTGATCCCCGAAGGATGGAAGAGCCTCTGGTTCGGGAGGACCACAGGATTGGACTGGCATACCATCTCCTCCGCGGCATCACCCAAGCTTCATACGTTCAATGACTGGATCAGGACCGACGGTTATGAGCTCTTCGGCCTTTTCTTCGTCATGATGCTCTTCAAGGGCATCCTCGTCTCGGCCGCAGGCCCGGCACCCAACTATGACATGCAACGCATCCTTGCCACCAGAAATCCCAAGGAGGCATCCAAGATGAGCTCCCTGGTAAGCGTGGTGCTCAACCCTACCCGCTATTTCATGGTAGCAGGACTGACAATACTGGCCCTGGTGAACTTCGACAAACTCTACACGGGCTCACTCACTGAACCGGACTTCGAGAGCATCCTGCCGGAGGTGCTGGCCACCTACGTGCCTGTCGGGCTGCTCGGGTTCCTGCTGGCAGGACTCATTGCAGCATTCATGAGCAACTTCGCCGCCACAGTGAATGCGGCACCGGCATACCTTGTAAACGACATCTACAAAAAATACATCAACTCCAACGCCAGTGAAAAAACATATGTGAGGATGAGCTACGCCGCATCACTGCTGATAGTAGTGACCGGAATCATTGTCGGCTTCCTGGTGACATCAATAAATGACGTGGTGCTTTGGATCACCGCTGCACTCTGGGGAGGATACACCGCCCCCAACTTTCTTAAATGGTACTGGTGGCGCTTTAACGGCTACGGCTACTTCTGGGGAATGCTCTCGGGAGTGGCAGCAGCACTGTTCCTGCCCATGCTCAACCTTGAGATACTGCAGAACTGGCCGCTGACGGAGAACTTCAGCATGAACGCCTTCCCGGTTATCTTCCTGATATCACTCATCGGCAGCGTGCTCGGATCACTGATGACAAAAAAGGAGGACGACGAGACACTGAAGAAGTTCTACAGGCAGGTGAAACCGTGGGGCTTCTGGAAACCTGTCGAAAGGATGGTCCTGGCCGAGGATCCCTCCTTCATCGCTAACCGCGATTTCTGGAGAGACATGTTCAATATCGTCGTGGGAATAGTATGGCAGATTTCCCTGATGGCCTTCCCCGTCTTCCTGGTGCTGCGCGAATGGACCCAGTTCTACGTGGCAACTGCCGTCATGGCAGTCACTACCGTAATCCTGAAATTTACCTGGTGGAATAAACTCAGAGACTGACCGGAGCCCGGGAAACGCCAGGGACTCCTGGCCGGAGCTGACGGATTAACAATGTAAAGAATGATCTGACAATGAAATACGGACATTTTGATGATGCAGCCAGAGAGTATGTGATCACAAACCATAAGACTCCCTGGCCATGGATCAACTACCTGGGAAACAAAGACTTCTTCTCCATCATCTCAAATACGGCAGGCGGCTACAGTTTTTACCGTGATGCCCGTCTCCGCAGGCTGACACGCTACAGGTACAACAACGTGCCGCTGGATGACGGCGGCAAATACTTCTATATCAACGACAACGGCAGCGTATGGTCTCCGGGATGGAAGCCGGTGAAGGCTGATATCGACAACTACTCCTGCCGGCACGGCATGGGTTACACCGCCATTGGTGCGGAGAAAGACGGCCTGCGGGCTGACCTGTTGTATTTCGTGCCGCTGGATGACACCTGCGAGGTGCAGCGCGTCACCCTCATGAACAACAGTAAGCGGGCCAGACGGATACGACTCTTCTCATTCCTCGAGTGGTGCCTCTGGAATGCACATGACGACCAGACCAACTTCCAGCGCAACCTCTCCACCGGCGAGGTGGAGGTTGAAGATGGAGTCATATATCACAGGACCGAGTACCGCGAACGGCGCAATCACTACGCTTTCTACTCTGTCAATGAGCCAATTGCAGGATTTGATACCGACAGGGAGAGCTTCCTGGGAATCTATAACGGCTTCGACCGTCCCGATACGGTCTTCTCAGGCAAGCCCCGCAACAGCATCGCACACGGATGGTCACCGGTGGCCTCACACTGCCTTGATATAAGCCTCCAATCCGGGGAGAAAAAGGAACTGGTATTTATCCTGGGATATGTGGAGAATCCTGACAATGAGAAATTCATTGCCCCAAAGGTGATCAACAAAACCAGGGCAAAGGCCATGACAGGCAGGTATGACACCGTGGAAAAGGTTGATGCTGCCTTCAAAGAGCTGGCAGATTACTGGGCACGCCGGCTTTCGGTGATCACGCTTGACCACCCGGACCCGCGGCTGTCGCGTATGGTCAACACCTGGAACCCCTACCAGTGCATGGTCACCTACAACATGTCGCGCAGCGCCTCTTATTTTGAGTCGGGCATCGGCCGCGGCATGGGCTTCCGCGACTCCAACCAGGATCTCGCCGGATATGTGCACATGACACCGCAGCTGGCCAGGGAGAGGATCATTGACATCGCCTCAACCCAGTTCGATGACGGAAGCGCATACCATCAGTACCAGCCGCTGACGAAGAGAGGCAACGCCGAGATCGGAGGCAACTTCAACGATGATCCTCTCTGGCTCATATTCGGGGTGGCGACATACCTGAAGGAGACAGGCGACTGGTCGATACTCGATGAGACTGTACCCTTCAACAATGACCCCGCCAATGCCGCCAGCCTCTTTGAGCACCTGAACCGGTCATTCAGGCATGTGGTGAACCACCTGGGACCCCACCGCCTGCCGCTGATAGGGCGGGCAGACTGGAACGACTGCCTGAACCTGAACTGCTTCTCCACCAACCCCGACGAGAGCTTCCAGACCACCGAAAACCAGAAGGGAGGGAAGGCGGAATCGGTCTTCATAGCCGCCATGTTTGTGCTTTACGGCAATGACTTTGTTACCATTACCCGGAGAAGAGGCGAAGACGGGCTCGCAGACGAGGCAGAGCAGCACATAAGAAGCATGGCCGAAGCCATTGACGCGCACGGGTGGGATGGCGAGTGGTTCCTGCGGGCCTATGACTTCTACGGCAAAAAGGTGGGCAGCAAAGAGAACGAGGAAGGAAAGATATTCATCGAGACCCAGGGCATGTGCATCATGGCCGGTATCGGGCTCGGCGACGGCAGGGCGCTGAAGGCGCTGGCCTCCGTCAACCGCCACCTGGCGTGCGAGTACGGCATAGTATTGAACAACCCGGCCTTCACCAGATATTACCTTGAGCTTGGTGAGATATCCAGCTATCCCGAGGGTTACAAGGAAAATGCCGGCATCTTCTGCCACAACAACCCCTGGGTAATCATCTCGGAGACCCTCACCGGCAACGGCGGCAGGGCCTTCGACTATTACAGCAGGATTACACCTTCATACCTTGAGGAGATAAGTGACCTTCACAGGACGGAGCCTTATGTCTATTCACAGATGATTGCAGGCAAGGATGCCTCTCTTCCCGGCGAGGCGAAGAACAGCTGGCTGACGGGCACGGCAGCATGGTGCCTCTTCGCCGTGACGAACTATATCCTGGGCATCCGGCCAGATTATGACGGTCTGATTATCGACCCTTGCATACCGGCCGACTGGGATGGCTTTTCCGTCAGGCGCAGATTTCGCGGAGCCATATACAATATCGAGGTGCTGAACCCGGAACACAGGATGAAAGGTGCCTGGGAGATAACCGTTGACGGCAAAAAACACGGTTCATCCCTGCTCCCGCTCTTCCCTGAAGGGAGCGAACACGATGTCAAAGTAATAATGTAATCTAATGAAAACTTTACTGACCATCCTTACTCCGGCGCTTCTGGTGCTCCTTGCAGCATCAGGCTGCGGCGGCGCCCTGCAGAATGACAGGATTGCATCGCATGCCGACACTGAATCACTGTTGATAAATCAGGTAGGGTACCTGCCCGAAGCACCAAAGGTGGCTCTCATACGAGATGAGGCTGCCTCATTTGAGATCATCGACGCTGTGAGCGGCAAGAAAGTCTTCTCGGCCACGGCCGGCGAAGCCCGCTACTGGGAGCTCTCGGGTGACACCGTGCGTACGGCCGATTTTTCGGAGCTGACGAAACCGGGAACCTACAGGCTCTGTCTGGAGGGATCGGATCGCTGCTCGGCACCATTCCGAATAGGCGAGGATGTCTACAGGGAGATCACCAGAGCTTCGGTAAAATCGTTTTATTTTAACCGCTCGGGCTATGAGATAACAGAAGGGTTCGGCTCAAAATGGGCCCGTCACGCCGGCCATCCTGATACTGTGGTCATCGTTCATCCTTCGGCCGCTTCGGCCAGCCGGCCGGCCGGCACGGTCATCTCCAGTCCCGGCGGATGGTATGATGCCGGCGACTACAACAAGTACGTCGTCAACAGCAGCATCACCAACTGGACACTGATGCTCTTATACCAGCTCTACCCCGACTACTGTCGCGCCCTCGACCTCAACATACCCGAAAGCGGCAATGACATAGCCGACCCTGTGGATGAACTGCTGTATAACCTGAGATGGTATCTCACCATGCAGGACCCCTATGACGGCGGCGTCTATCACAAGCTTACAACAAAGGCCTTCAGTGGTTTCGTTATGCCTCATGAAGCCACGGAGACCCGTTATGTAGTGCAGAAGAGTACTGCCGCCGCATTGGATTTTGCAGCAGTGACGGCTATGGCATACCGCCTCTTTGCCGATGACCCGTCAGAAGAGCTTCGCACGCTGGCGGCTGCCTGTCTGGAGGCATCGGACAGAGCCATGAGCTGGGCAGAGGCCCATCCAACAATGATATACATGCAGCCGCCTGATATCTCTACGGGCGCCTATGGCGACAACAACCTCCATGACGAGCTCTTCTGGGCCCGGGCTGAACGCGCACTGGCAAATGAAACTGTTCCGGAAAACGGATTCCTGGAAGGCATAAAGGCCACTGATCCCACCTGGAACCAGTCGGCCACCCTGGGACTCATCTCCTTGGCACTGTCGGCAAGCCCTGCGTTTGAAGAGCTCCGCGAAGCATCAAAGAGCCTCATCATAGACTATGCCAACGAGCTGGTCGCCCAGTCGGCGTCCTCGCCCTATCTTATAAGCCTCGACCGGTTTGCCTGGGGCAGCAACTCAGATGTTGCAAACCAGGCCCTCATCAAAATAATTGCCATGAGGCTGACCAACAGTACCAGATACCTTCCTTCGCTTCAGGCTGACGTCAACTGGCTGCTTGGAACCAACCCCACCGGATACTGCTTCGTGACGGGATTCGGCACGCTCTCCCCGATGAATATACATCACCGTCCTTCGGGTGCCGACGGTGTGCCTGAGGCGGTGCCCGGTTTACTGGCAGGCGGACCCAACACGGTGGTGATGAACGACTGTCAGCCGCCGGTGCCGCGTTCATCCTTTCCTGCCAGTTCATACACCGACAGCGAATGCAGCTACTCCACCAATGAGATAGCCATCAACTGGAATGCACCGCTGGTATTCGTGCTGGGGGCGATGGATAACATGCTTCCATAACATAAACGGATAAAGTAAAAGCCTTCCGGGACTGAATGATGCGCGGAAAAGAGTAAATTTAAGCACCCGGATCAAATCAGTAAAGCAATGAGTACCAGGAGAGCTTTTATCAGAAAGAGCGGATTGACCGCCGGCGGGCTGGCATCGGCAACGCTGCTGGGAAGCAGCATGGTGGCGGGCGGCAAGGACAAGAGAGAGAGGCAACAGGGAGTCGGGGCCATTAAGATCACGAAGATGTTCGCCGAACCCCTCACCTATGAGATGGAGCCCTTTCCTATCGCCCTTGGCGTGATGACGCATCTTGACAATGCCTTCGTGACAATTGTTCTTGAGAACGGTATTGAAGGCTACGGGGAAGCCGCTCCCATAATGACCATCAACGGTGAGAACCAGCAAACCATCCTCGGGACCCTCAACAGCTGCCGTGAATTCATTGTAGGACAGGACATAAATAATTACAGGTCGGTTGCTTACACCCTCAAAAGTGCTTTCTGGGCTCAGTCGGCCGCCAGGTGCGCCATAGAGATGGCCCTGCTCGATGCTTACACAAAGACGCTGGGCATCCCCTTTTACCGTTTCCTGGGAGGGACTGAAACAAAAATAGAGACTGATTATACGATAGCCATAGTACCTGCTGACGAGGCTAAGAGACAGGCTGTCAGGCTTGCCGCGGAGGGTTTCAGGATCATAAAGACAAAAGTGGGGGTTAACCTTAAGGAGGACATTGAGAGAGTCCTTGCAATCAGGGACGGTGCACCTGAATGCGGAATGCTCATTGATGCCAACCAGGGCTACAATCCCAAAACAGCACTGCGCTTTATCAATGAGGTGGTCAGGCATGACATCTACCCGGTGATGTTCGAGCAGCCGGTTCTGAAGACTGACCTGGCCGGCATGAAATATGTGCGCGACAACACCGGGATCCTGGTTGGCGCCGACGAGTCGGTTTTCACCCGTGCTGATGCAATCAATGTTGTACGTGCCGGCTGCGCCGATGCCATCAACATCAAGCTGATGAAATCGTGCATAATAGAGTCGCTGGATATTGCCGCCGTGGCACGCAGCGCCAACCTGAAGCTGATGATCGGCTGCATGGTTGAAACCAACCTGGCACTGGCATGTGCGGTTCATTTTGCTGCCGGCGTGGGAGGCTTCGACTTTATTGACCTCGATCCCTCGTTTGATGCTGCACAGTGCCCGGTAAAGGGAGGGCCTGTCTACTCACCCCCGTACTGGACAATAGGCCCTGAAGCAGGTCTTGGGTTCACCGGAAGGCAGTAGGCCAACCTTCAGACCTCAGACCTTCAGACCTCAGACCTCAGACCTCAGACCTTCAGATAATCCCCCAGTGCTGCCACATACTCCG
>CAYPKP010000005.1:0-70758 GCA_964411345.1 uncultured Rikenella sp.
GTCAGCTGCCGGATGCGGGATTAAGTCTCCTGCTGCGTCAGCGCCTCAATCTGCCTGCTGCCGTCCCGATCCGCCAGATGGCAGATGCGGGATTGATCCTCCTCCCCTGTCGGCGTCTCAAACTGCCTGCTGAAGACTGCCTATTCCTGCTGCCGACTGAAGGCTGAAGACTGAAGACTGCCTGCTGAAGACTGCCTTACCACCTCCCCGTTCAGAACAACGGTCTCAATCAGGTTACTACCATAAGCATAGGGCATGTACTCATATGACGGTATCTTTTTGGTGATAAATAGATTCGCTTTCTTGCCAACGGTGATTGAGCCATGTGTCTCCGACAGGCCCATGGCATATGCTGCGTTGACAGTCACGGCGTTTATCGCCTCCTCCGGCAGCATGCGCAGCCTGATACAACCCAGCGACATCACCAGTTTCATGTTACCCGAAGGCGACGAACCCGGATTGTAATCGCTGGCCATGGCAACTGGCAGTCCGGCATCGATCATCTTTCGTGCGGGCGGGTCTGTCATGCCAAGAAAGAAGGCAGCACCGGGCAGCAACGTGGGCATGGTGCCGCTTCCTGCCAGGGCGGCGATCTCATCGTCACCGGTAAACTCAAGATGATCCACCGAGAGAGCACCGTGTTTCACCCCGGCCTGTATTCCTCCGGAATAATCAAGTTCGTTGGCGTGTATCTTGGGGATCATACCATGACAGGCACCTGCTTCCAGGATGCGCCCGGTCTCCTCTACCGTGAAGAAGCCCCTGTCGCAGAAAACGTCTATGTAGTCAGCCAGCTTCTCGGCAGCTATCGCCGGTATCATTTCGTCAATTATCAGGTCAACATAACCGCTCCTGTTATCGCGGTATTCAGCCGGAAAGGCATGAGCACCGAGAAAGGTTGACCTGACGGTCAGCGGCGACTCCTCCCTTATCCTGCGTATCACCCTGAGCATCTTGAGTTCATCCTCCGTCGTCAGACCGTATCCGCTCTTGATCTCTGCCGCCCCGGTGCCAAAAGAGATTATCTCACTGACACGCTCCATCGACTGCCGGAAGAGCTCCTCCTCAGATGTCTCATGCAACAGCCTGGCGGAATTGAGAATGCCTCCACCGCGTTTTGCTATCTCCTCGTAAGACAGCCCCCGGATCTTGTCGGTATACTCCTTCTCCCTGCTTCCGGCATAGACCAGGTGGGTGTGCGGGTCGCAGAAAGCCGGAAAGAGATATCCACCTCCGGCATCAATCTTCCTGAGGCTGCTGCCAGAAGAGGGCATCTTTTCAGGAGGCCCGAAGCCTGCTATGATGCCGTTCTCAATGAGCAGCCATCCCTTTTCAATGACAGGCAGTTGTGACATATCCTGCCCTGCCACGAAGGCAACTGGCTCTTCCCTGGTCTGAACCAGCATCCCCGTGTTGTGAATAAGAAGACTCATGATGCAGGTTTTTTTAGAGTGCACTAAGGTAGCAATATTAAAAATATTAGGTTATGAGCATCATTTTTCTTTATTTTTACATCCGCGAAATTGAACCCGATGGCACCCGCCTGCTACAAGGAGACAGAAAAGCCTCAGTTGCCTGTACATACCAGGTCTGCTCTGCTTTCCGGCGCAGGAGGTCAATTCACCTTAAAAATCCAAATCATCTGACCATGCAAAAACTCCCAATCATTATGATCGCTATCCTGCTGACGGCCTCTGCCGGCGCCCAGGATGCAAAGACCGGATGGAACTTCGGCGCACTGCCGGCTGTCACCTTCAGTACCGACCAGGGCTTCCAGTACGGGGCACTGGTGAACCTGTTCGACTACGGTGACGGGTCTATCTACCCCGAGTACTATCACAGGATCTATGTCGAAGCCTCGACATTCACCAAGGGCAGCTCGATACTAAGGATAGCATATGATTCAGACTACCTCATAAAGGGAATAAGGTATGCCGTTGACCTCAGCTACCTGCCCGACTTCGCATACGACTTCTACGGCTTCAACGGCTACGGGTCAATTTATACAAAGGAGTGGGTGGAGGACGAGACAGCCACGGACTACCGCAGCCGGCTCTTCTATGCCATGAAGCGTCACCTCTTCCGTTTCAAGAACGACTTCATAGGCGACATAGGTGACAACAACTGGCACTGGAATGCCGGGCTGAGCATACAGCAGTTCAGAACCGACAATCTCGACGTGACAAAGTTCAATAAAGGCAGGGAGCCTGAAGATCCGAAATACCTCGATCCTGAACAGCCGACACTCTTCGAGTATTACAAGGGCGCAGGCATCATATCAGCTGAAGAGGCTGACGGAGGGTGGATAACCGGTCTCAAGGGCGGCATCTCCTATGACTCGCGTGACCAGCGCGCCTGTCCGATGAATGGCATCTGGGCCGAAACCGGCGTGGAGGTGGTCCCCGGGTTTCTGGGTGCAGAATCCAGCTTCGGCAAGCTCTACTTCACCTGGAGACAGTATTTCACTCTTAAGGAGAATGACCTGAGCTTCGCTTACAGGCTGGGTTACCAGACCACCTTGTTCGGTGACGTTCCCTTCTACTACCAGGGGCAGGTGATAGTGTCCGAACTGAGGGGATCATCCTCCGAAGGCCTCGGAGGCAGCAAGACACTCCGCGGCCTTCTGAGAAACAGGGTCGTGGGTGACGGCTTCCTCTACGGCAACGCGGAGCTGCGCTGGAAGATGGTGCGCTTCCGCTTCATCAACCAGAACTTCTACCTGGGCACCAACTACTTCGTCGATGCCGGAATGGTGACCTCTCCCGTCGATGTGGACATCCCTTCTTTTCAGGATTATCTCGATGACAACTTCGCAGGAGAGCAGGCCGGCAACTACCTGCAGGACGTGAAAGACACACCCCACATCGCTGCCGGCCTCGGCCTCAAAATAGCCATGAATGAGAACTTCATCATCTCCGCCGATATCGGCAAGGCCCTGAAGGCCCAGGATGGCAATATGGAGTTCTATATCGGGCTCAACTATCTCTTTTAGTCGGCAGTCGGCAGTCAATTTCAGTCGGCAGTCAATTTCAGTCGGCAGCCGGCAGTCTTCATTTGGCAATTGGCAGTTTGAAACGCCGACAGGGGAGGAGGATCAATCCCGCATCCGCCATCTGGCGGATCGCGACGGCAGTCGGCAGCCCGTGCAAGTCACTCATTTACTGAGAGCTGCTGGCTGTAGACTGTAGACTGCAGACTACAACCTGCCCAGCCACATGCCGAAGGCAACTCCGATATAGTTGCCAAGGATCCATCCTATCATGCCTGTCGCCAGCCCGGTGAGGATGACATCCTTGTTCTTCAGCGCTGCGGCAACCATCGGCACAAAGGGAGGTGAATAGACAAAACCGGTGGTGGTGATAAGGTAATCATCAACAGATATCCTGAATATCCACGAGAGAAAAAGGTGCAGAAAAAGGGATCCGAAGTAGGCATATGTGACAAAGAGCAGAAGGTTAAGGTACTTCGCCTGGAAGATCACGCTCAGGTCACACCTGGTGGCAATGACTATGGAAAATGCAATGATGAAGTACATGCCCAGCTGAAAGGTCTTTCGGATTTCCCTGATACGTTTGATGAAGGAGGCGGCAACGCCCAGGGTAGTTATCGCCAGTATCACCGAGATGGTCATGGGCACTTTCGGAAAAAGAAAACTGACACCAAGTCCCAGCCCCAGTACTACTATTGAGAGACCCATGGCTCCGAGCAGAGGCAGTACCGTCTCCTTTTTAAAGATACCGGTATAATCGTCAAAATCTTCAGCCATCTGCTCACTCACCGCCTTGAAATCAGCCTCTTTCACCGTCATTTCAGAAGGCGCCTTGAAGGGCGGAAGAAACAGCCGGAAGAAGGCCGGTCCTGCTGATATGAAGAACAGAATGACCACGGCACCGACGATCATGTCATAGGTGTTGGTCATAATGAAGGCATTTGGTTCTACCTTAAGCGCCAGGGCAATGGAGGCCAGGTTCACCGAGCCACCGGTGTAGAGTCCTATCAGCATCCCTCCGATCCTGTCTGACCCTTCGACCTTGTCCCTGAAAATGAGATATCCGGTGGCCACTATCACCATCACGGATATCAGTGCCAGCAACATCGAGAGGAACCCCTTCCCGGAAAACCTCAGCCACCTCCTGACATTGAGGGAAAAGAGTATCAGGGGTATGGCCAGCAATACCAGTGCAGTCTGCATGCTGTCCTGCACGGCAGCAATGCTGTTGTACCGCAGGTCGCTCTGCGAAAGTGTGCCTGCGGCAACCATCTCCACAGCCTCCGATTTGGGGATGTATGACCTGTCATGACCTATGGTGGCTTCGCGGAAAGCATCACTGCTGCGCGGCATGATGCCCACATTTGCGATGATGATGCCCACGGCGTAGGCAAGCACAATTGCACCGAGCTTCCTGAAGAAGGCATATTTTTTTGTGAGCCAGATAAGGAAAGCAGGAAAGATAAGGCAGAAGAGGGCCAGGAGGATAAGGGTCAGCATGGCGGTCAGTTTTAGTGCATCTAAAATAAATAAAGCCCCCTGCACGGAATGCGGGAGGCTCACAAAAGAGGTCTTTATACTTAATGGATGTAAGTATTTTTACTTATCGGGACACTCCTCGAAGCTCTTACGGTATTGCTCAATGGCCCGCTGGCTCATACCCATGCTGGAGAATCCGCCGTCGTTGAAGATGTTTTGCATGGTGACCTTCCGCGTAAGGTCGGAGAAGAGTGTGATGCAGACGTCGGCACAGTCTGAGGCATCGGCGTTGCCCAGCGGAGACATCCTTTCAGAGAAGTCGACCAGCGAGTCAAACCCGGAAATGCCGGCCCCGGCGGTGGTGGCGGTGGGCGACTGTGATACGGTATTCACCCTCACATGCCTCTCTTTGCCGTAGATATAGCCGAAGCTTCTTGCAATGGACTCCAGCAGTGCCTTGGCATCACCCATGTCATTGTAGCCTGCAAGCGTACGCTGGGCAGCAACGTACGTGAGTGCCACCACTGAGCCCCACTCGCTTATGGCATCAAGCCTGTAGGCGGTTTGCAATATGCGGTGAAAACTGAGGGCGGAGATGTCGAGCGTCTTCAGCATGTTCTCATAGTTGATCTCCGGATAGGGTATCCCCTTCCGCACGTTGGGCGACATCCCTATGGAGTGCAGTACGAAGTCGATCTTCCCTCCGAAATGTTCCAGCGACCTTCCGAACAGTTCATTAAGGTCTTTCATGCTGGTGGCATCGGCTGATATCACCTCGCTGCCGGTCTTCTCCGCCAGCTCCCCGATGGTACCCATGCGGATGGCCACTGGGGCATTTGTAAGCACGAGTTGTGCTCCCTGGGCATGTGCCTTCTCCGCTACATGCCATGCAATGGATTTGTCATTCAGGGCCCCGAAGATTATTCCCCGCTTGCCCGCGAGCAGATTGGTGATCATGATAAGTCTGTTTTAGTTGTTTGCTTAATACCGTTATTTGCTTCCGAGGAGCTCCCGGGCATTGCGCACTGCTGCTTCTGTCACGGTGCTTCCGCTGAGCAGCCGGGCAATCTCCTGCACCCTCTCCCCGCTCTTCAACAACCTGACACGGGTAATTGTTGAGTGGTCACTCTCTTCTTTAAATACATGATAATGGAGAGTGCCCCTTGAGGCCACCTGTGGAAGATGCGTTATGTTGATCACCTGCATGCTCCTTCCCATCTCCTCCAGTATGTCTCCGACCATGGAAGCCACCTCACCCGAGACCCCCGAATCTATCTCGTCAAAGATAATCGCAGGCAGTCCGGTGCTGCTTGCCAGCACCGACTTGAGGCAGAGCATCACCCTCGACAGCTCCCCGCCCGAGGCGCATCGCGACAACTCTTCGGGTTCCACCTGCCTGTTGGCGCTGAACATGAACTCAGCCCTCTCCGATCCTGAAGGTCCGGGCATATCTGACGGTACCAGCTCGGTTTCAAACCGTGCGTGTGGCATCCCCAGCTTCTTCAGCATAGCCGTGATCTCGCGGGTTAACGGGACCGCTGCTTCACGCCTGGCTGCAGAGAGCCGCCCGGCAAGATCCGCCACCACCGCATAGGCTTCATCGGTACTCTTCCTGAGATCGGTGATCCTTTCATCAACACCTGACGAGAGTGATACTTTTTCTGCGATCCGCTCCTGCAGTGAAAGCAGCTCACCGAGGTCCCTGCACCTGTGCTTCTGCATGAGAGACCAGATAGTATCCAGTCGTGCGGTTACATACTCAAGCCTGCCAGGGTCGTCTGAAATGTTGCTGTTGAGTTTCTCAGCTTCGTATGATATGTCATTGAGATCAATAAGCTGGGCTTCTACCCGCTGCTCAAGCACGGCAGCTTCCGGCAGCCATCCTGATATCTTAGCCAGGCTGTTGCGCACCGTCCTGAGCAGGGTGATGGCAGAAGCACCTTCACCCGACAGTGCCGTGGTGACACTGTTCAGGGCCTCTTTGATCTCTCCGGCATTGGTAAGCCTCTCCTGCTCCTGCTCCAGTGTCTCCTGCTCCCCTTCCGTGAGCCTGGCAGCCTGCAACTCCTCCAGCTGATGCGAGTAGTAGTCGAAGTCAGCCCTTGTCCTCTCCGCGTCACCGGCCGCATCATCATAGGCACGCCTGGCCCTGAGGTACCTGGTCCATGCATCCCTGTATTGAGCGGAGAGGGACGCGGCACCGGCATAGGCATCAATGACCCGCAACTGAAACATACTGTTTCCGAGCAGCAGCGTCTGATGCTGTGAATGAACATCGATGAGCCTGGCACCCAGCTCCTTCATCACATTAAGGGTCACAGGGGTATCATTGATGAATGCCCTCGACTTGCCGGCAGGGGTTATCTCGCGTCGCAGTATCAGTTCATCATCGTAGTCAAGGCCATTTTCGTCGAATAGCGCCTCCAGCTCATATCCCCCGACATTGAAGTCGGCCTCCACGATACACTTTTCATCCTGGCTCAGCAGCACGGATGTGTCTGCCCTCTCCCCAAGAGCCAGCGCCAGTGCTCCCAGGAGAATCGACTTGCCGGCCCCGGTTTCGCCGGTAATGACCGTAAAACCGTCACCAAAGCCCATGTCAAGCTCCCGGATTATGGCATAGTTTTTAACTGTCAGTCTGCGAAGCATGATCACTCCTTTAAACCGAAGGGGAAAGAATCTTCTGGTATTTTGAATCGTTGGCAGGATCAATCTCCGAAAGTATCTGCACAACCCTGTTCTTCTCCTCCGGGAAGGCCTGGGAAAAGATATTCACGATCTCATCTGCCTTGGCATCCAGGATAATGCTCATATAATACATGAAGGGATCGGGACGGCGGCGGTAGACCTCCTGCAGTTGCCTCAGACTCTCATAGATCTCGGTCCGGGCCCTGGTAATATCCGACTCCAGCCGGTCCATACCCCTCATATGGTACTGGTAAACAAACTGCCTGACACCTGAATACTCACTGTCAAGTATGTTCTTCACAAGCCAGTACCGGTTCCTGTTCCTCGAGCCGTCATAGGGCTTCCATCCTGGCTCCGGTGCATTCTGCGCATTGGTGACAATCTTTTCAGCGATCTGGAAATAGGGTGTGCCACCATTGGGAGAAAAAGTATCAAAGTCCATCCCTATAAGAAGATAGGCATAATATGCAAGTACCGAGACAAGGTTGCTGGTGTGGCTGTTGGGATTGAACTCCAGAGGCTGAAACTCGACATACCTGAACTGAAAGTTGTTGTCGACAAAGTTCAGAACGGTAGATTCGTATGTGGTGTTGAAAACCGGCCGGCGAAGCTGCACCTGCAGCGTGCCCCTGAACTCATCAGCCGACAGCTGATCATCCAGGTTTATCAGAATATTGCACTCAATCCTCTCTGAGAAGCTGAACAGATTGTCTGTCCATACCATGCTGTTCATGAACTCATAGATGTCGCGCTGCATGCTCTGGAAAACCTCCCTGTTGGAGCCCTGTATCTTCTGTGCCGAGACCTGCACGTTGCAGTACAGCTCCTGCGAATGCACGCCGGTCAGGGTGAACAGCACGGCAACCGCCGTAAGGAGAATCTTTCTTCTGATGATCGTGGACATCCGGTATCAGCCTGTCAAAGAGATGATCCTGCGCAATATATCCAAGGCAACCTCACCCTTTGATTTCAACTCAAATTTATCAATATTATTGTTACTGTCAATGATGGTGATCCTGTTGGTTTCATAGCCAAACCCCGCCCCTTCATCCCTGAGCGAATTCAGGATGATCATGTCAAGATTCTTGCGCTTCAGCTTATCCATGGCGTTTGCTGTCTCATTGTCAGTCTCCAGGGCAAAGCCTGCAAGAAACTGGCCACTCCTCTTCATGCTTCCCAGATAAGCGGCAATATCCTCTGTGGGCTTGAGCCTGATGACCATCTCCCCCGGGCCTCTCTTGATCTTGGTAGCGGAGGTTGTCTCAGGAGTGAAATCAGCCACCGCTGCAGCAAGAATGGCAATATCGCATTCACGGAAGGCAGTGACGGAGGCCTCCTTCATCTCAGCAGCCGTCTTCACGGCAACGGTCTTAACGTCAGGGTGTGCCGGCGACAGGTTCACCGGACCGAGCACCAGCGTCACCTCCGCACCCAGTGCTGCTGCCTCATCAGCGAGGGCAATGCCCATGCGGCCAGAGGAATGGTTGCTGATAAAACGCACGGGATCAATGGGTTCCATGGTGGGACCGGCATTGATAAACAGCTTCCTGCCCCTCAGAGGCAATTCAGTTATTTTTTTTTTTGAGAGAAACGCAACGATCTCCTTTACAATTATCTCCGGCTCACTCATGCGGCCCTTGCCTTCCAGGCCACTGGCAAGCTCACCGGTGTCAGGCCCTATAAGATGATGCCCGAATAACTTCAGAGTCTCAATGTTCCTCACCGTCGCCGGATGATTAAGCATGTCAAGATCCATGGCCGGAGCCAGGAAAACAGGACAGCGCGCCGAAAGAAGTGTTGTTAGCAGCAGGTTGTCAGCTATGCCGGCAGCCATCTTGCCCATGGTGTTGGCAGTGGCGGGTGCCACGAGGAAGAGATCAGCCCACAGCCCGAGATCGATGTGACTGTTCCAGCGCCCGTCCTCCGGGTCAAAGAAATCGACCAGGACAGGATTTTTGGAAAGGGTTGCAAGCGTCAGAGGGGTGATGAACTCTCTTGCCAGGGGTGTCATGATAACCTTCACCTCGGCCCCTTCCCTGACAAGCAGCCGGATTGTTACAGCTGCCTTGTACGCTGCAATGCCTCCGGTGACTCCAAGGAGTATCTTCCTGCCTTTCAGCATAATGCAAGTTACTTCTTCTGTTTCTGATCCTTTTCGGGATTGCGGAAATAGATCTTGTCGTCCTCGAACTCTGCCAGTGCAATAAGGGTGGGCTTTGGCAGACGCTCGTAAAACTTGGATATCTCTATCTGCTCCCTGTTCTCGAAAACCTCTTCAAGGTTGTCATTGAATGAGGCAAACTCCTCCAGCTTGGAGTTAAGCTCCTGCTTCATCTCAACGCTGATCTGGTTTGCCCTGCGGGTGGCTATGATAACACTCTCGTAAATGTTGCCCGTTTTGTTGTCAAACTTGTCCACATCACGGGTGATGGTAGTGTACGATGCTGCTGTCTTCTTATAATCCATAGTTATATTAATGTTGTCAGTTGCTTTCTGTGACGGGAGCCGATGTGTCAACCTTCAGGAATCTTGCCGTAGTGTTGAAAATTCTCCCAACCTCCTTCGAATACCTGCTCCCGGGAAACTCTTCAATAAAGGAATAATATTCGTCGAGTGCTGCCTGGTACCTCTCAACCTGCTTCTCCGGAACACTTCTTTCAGCATAGAGAAACAGTGCATCAAGCTTCAGATACATCAGCTCCTCGCGGTATTTTGTGTCAGGATACTCCTTGAGGCTGTTGGCCAGCGAGACCGTGGCAGCACGGTACTGTTTCAGGTCATAGTAGAGCCTGGCACTGAGATATGACTTCTCCACCAGCTTCTCCTGCAGCTCCAGTATCCTTGCCTTGCAGTCGTCGACACGCGTACTGGTCGGATATCTCTGCATGAAGATGGTAAAACTCTCTATCGCCTTCCTGGTATTGGACTGGTCCAGCTCAGGCCTGGGACTCATGTAGTAATCGCACAACGCTGAGAGATAGGCCGCTTCTTCGGCGTTGTTGCTTCCCGGGTAGGTGTCGGCAAAGTTCTGGTAATAGGTGCCTGCCATCATGTAGTCACGTATCCTGAAGTGAGCCTGGGCATTGATCCAGTTCAGCTGCTCCGCCTCTTCCGTGGCCCTGAACCTCGGCAATATCTGGGTGAGCAGCTCGATTGACCTGGTGTACTTGCCGTCGTCAAAATAGTCATAGACCTTTTGCTTCTTGAGCTCATAATCACTGCTCTTGAGAAGCTTCTCATACTCACCGCATGATGTGACGGCAAACGCCAGAATGATAAATATTAAAGGCCTGATTCTCATAAGCGGAAATGTTGCGCAAAATTACTCTTTTTTTTCATTCATAGTCCCAATACGATGCAAAAGTGCTCATTAAAAAGGTGCGAAATGGTTAAAGGTGTGTTAATTTAACGATACAAATAGGTATAAATAGGTACTGCTGATGAGCAATGTTTTATAATTTTGCGGACATTAATCAAAAAAGAACAGACGTGGACATTTTCGACAAGATCAGAAGGAACCGTGGCGAACTCGGACAATACCAGGAACAGGCTGACGGATATTTCATGTTTCCGAAGCTGGAAGGTGAGATAGGCCCCAGGATGAAATTCATGGGCAGGGAGGTGCTGAACTGGAGTCTCAACAACTATCTCGGGCTTGCCAATCATCCCGAGGTCAGGAAGGTTGATGCCGAGGCGGCTGCACAGTACGGACTGGCATATCCCATGGGTGCCCGCATGATGTCGGGACAGACGACCATGCATGAGAAATTTGAGAGCATGGCCGCGGAATTCGTCGGCAAGGAGTCTGCCTACCTGCTGAACTACGGTTACCAGGGCATGGTGTCAATCATAGACGCGCTTGTCGGAAGAAAAGATGTGATAGTGTATGATTCCGAATCCCATGCCTGTATCATGGACGGACTCAGGATGGTGTTTGCCAAGCGGTTTGTCTTTCCCCACAATGACATGGAGGGCTTCGGCAAACAGCTTGAGCATGCGCAGAAAATAGTAAGCGAAACCGGAGGTGGCATACTGGTCATCACCGAGGGTGTCTTCGGCATGGCTGGTGACCTTGGCGCCCTCGACAAAATAGTGCCATTCAAGAAGAAATACAACTTCCGCCTCCTGGTGGATGATGCCCACGGCATAGGTACCATGGGAAAAACAGGCGCAGGCACCGGTGAGCATTTCGGCGTTCAGGACGATATAGACGTTTACTTCGGAACATTCGCCAAGAGCTTTGCTGGAATAGGCGGCTTCGTTGCAGGTGACAGGGATGTCATCAGCTACCTGAGATTTAACCTCCGCTCACAGATATATGCCAAGGCACTTCCAATGGCAATGACTATCGGAGCCATAAAGCGCCTGGAGATGATCAGGGATCATCCCGAGCTGCGCGAAAAACTTTGGACCATAGCCAGGGCCCTCCAGAAAGGATTCAGGGAGGCAGGCTTCGACCTGGGCCGTACAGAATCACCGGTGACGCCCGTATTCCTGAAGGGAGGCATACCCCAGACGACACAGATAATCAAGGATCTCAGACAGAACTACGGCATCTTCTGCTCGGTGGTGATTTACCCGGTGGTTCCGAAGGGAGTCATCATGCTACGTATAATCCCCACGGCCGTCCATACCATGGATGACGTAAACTATACCGTGAATGCCTTCAAGGAGGTCAAGAAGAAGCTTGAGACCAACGCCTACCCCAACGAGGTAGCCGATTTCAGGAGCTGACAGCAGCTACTGTCTCTCTTCAAAATCATCTATTGACAGGAAGGAGTACTGGTACTCCATCGGAAGAATCCTTGCATACTCCTCAACCGTACAGCCCTCCAGGCATGCCTTTATTATCTTTCGTCCGAGCGGTACAAGGTCAGAGGAGAGGAAGCCCTGCAGCTCTTTCCTGAAGAAATCCTGCAATATTGCTGCGCCGGCATCATAGCCCTCTTCCCCCACCTCTGCCTGGCGGTATACCTTCAGAAACCGGGTAGGGATGGGAGAGCCCTCAATAGTAAGATAGTTGAGTTCATATCCCAGGAGCGGACAGCGTGCCGGCCTGAGCTGGTCATGTCTCAGCTTGGCATTGCCTCGCCGCGTAAGATACTCACGCATCAGGAGCTGAGGCCTGAAGCCGACCTTCCACGCCCCTATGTGCTGGTTGGGCGTAAGGGTATAGCGGACCCGGGGAGTGTTCACGATCTGCTCCAGAAGGAGGTTGGCGTGTCTCACCTTCCGGCCTGTGGCGAACGGCCAGTATGATCCGGCCCCCTCACTCTCGAGGTCGCCGCCGCCGGTAATGCTTGGATTGGCATATCCGCGGGGACTGACAAGGCGCCATAGCCATGCCAGTGCCGGGGGCAGAATATGAAACAACCCGGCAATGCCGTAGGAGGGAGACCCTGCGGTACAGGCCGGCATCCTTACCCCGAAGTTGCGCACGTCAACAGTCACCGGCCTGCTTATCACGCCGGGAACAATATTTCGCGGAAGGACTACCCTGGGGTTGGGACACCGCTTGCCGGGAGCATCCTCCGAGTGTCTCCAGATAAGAGCAGTACCGTCAGGCCTGGTATCCAGGTTAAGGAAAAGCAGCGGCTCACCGGGATCTATTGTTATCTTCTCCAGAAACGGATCGTCGCCATATCCCCTGACCCCGTCAACACGTATGAACCATGCGTTCTCCGCATCAGCCACGGTGAGTTTGCCGTTGCTGGTCTGATAGGTCGGGTGGCACAGGGCCATATCGTCAGTCGCCGGATTGAATGAGCAGAAGAGAGGTATGGAGATAACCCTCCGCTCACCTGTCACCATGTTCTCTCCAATGAGAATCTGGCCATTGGGCTCTCGCACGAGGTTCTGTATCATCTCGCTCTTGCCTCCCCCGCTGGCACCTTCATGCATGAAGGTGGTGATGTTGTCATACGGACTGACCGCCTGCACCGTCGAGCAGTGCGTCGTCAGCCAGCCCTCCTCCTCTCCCTTGTCCAGCAGCACGCTGTAAAATCCTTTCTTTGCACTCGGTCCGGGATAAAGGTTATAGGCAAACATTTCATGCAGACCGGCACACCTGTTGTGGACTACAACCTGCCTGCCGCCAAAATGGGTGTGCCTGAAGGGGGGAGCCACATAAACCACGGATTCAACCTTAAACTCTTCCGGCAACTCCTCAACAGACATTATCTTCTGAAGCAGGGAGAGACCAAAGGCGAAAAACGAGGCATTGAGTGGCGTCACCACAACACCTCCTGCACCGATCGGATAATTGCCTGCAAAACAAAGGAATATGCCAAGCTCACGCCCTCCGAGCCATTCAAATGTCTCATCCCTGAGCCGGCTGAACTCGTACCCGTAAACATCAGAAAACCTCTTCTTGTCGGTTGGCCGCCGGTCACCAATAAGCATTGTATCCGGATCGCGCCTGCGCATGTACGGCTCGGTGTAGTTCGCCGACAAACCGTTGGTAACCCTGTGAAGTACCACCTCGGTAACCTCACCCCTGCCAGGTATGTCGTACTTCACCTCATAATAAAGATCATCCGTTCCGCCGGTCGACTCGGACAGTATCTCTGCCGGGTTATTGAAAAAGAGAGCTCTCGGAGAACTGGCAGCCAACACTGCGATCTCAGGGGGAAGCCTGACACCTCTCTTTTCCGCAAGGGCAATAGTCTCCAGTGCATTCATCCGGATCTTTAATTTAAATCAGTAAATCAAGCTGTTATCCTATAACACGTGGAAGGTGTTCACCTGCATCCTCCTCCTCAAAAATAATGGATCGAAACTGCGACATTGTATCACGCAGCAGATAAATATCAACATCTTTTAAGAAAAACTGAGTTTTCTGTAATGTTTGTAATCCCTGTTCGTCATAGGGGTATACAGTATTAACAAACCACAAACAAAACGGACAGCCATGAAAAGAATGGTTTTTACAGTTATTATCGCCGCCCTGGCGGCTTCGTTGTACGGACAGAGAGACCCGCTTGACGATTTCTTCGCCAACTACTCCGACAGGGAAGGATACTCGTCGGTAATCATCAACGGAAACATTTTCGGGATACTGAAAGCCTTTGACGATGATCCCGATCTGGAAGAGCTCGACAGAAAGGTGACTTCCGTACGAATCGTCAGCCGGAAGGGATCACCTGGGGCGGGCGATGCCGGCCTGATTGCAGAGATCGGGAAAGTGATCAGGAGAGGAAGATATGAAGAGCTGATGACAGTCAGGGATCATGATTCGGACCTGAGGTTTATGGTTAAAAGCAGAGGCGACGTGATTACCGAACTGCTCGTTGTCTCCGCAGGTCATAATGAGGCAGTGATACAGGTATGCGGAAAGCTTACACGTGAAGATGTTGAACGAATGTCGGAAGGCAACGGCGACGGCCTTGCCCGTCTTGAGATCCTTGAGAATTCAGGGAAATGATAACTTTGGGGCATACACCGTTAAAGAATGACGCCCGCAGAGTTCAGGGAAAAAATCTTGCCGCAGGGGAAAAGGCTTTATGCCCTCGCCTGGCGTTTCCTGAACAGCAGGGAGGAGGCCGAGGATGCCGTGCAGGAGGTGATGATGAAACTGTGGGAGGATAGAGCCTCCCTTGACAGGCGCGGCAATATTTCCGCATGGTGTACGACCGTCACGCGCAACTGCTGTATCGATATTCTCAGACGAAGGAAGAGGGTCATGTTCGGGGAGATGGACAGAGTTACCGGCGAACCGGAGAGCGTCACCGACCCTGTCGCTGCTTCGGACAACAACGAGGCGGCAAGGATGGTGTCGGTGATTGTCGGCAGGATGAAGGAGCCCTACAGGAGTGCATTGATCCTCAGGGATATGGAAGGTTATTCCTATGAGGAGGCGGCAGAGGTGATGAACACCAGTGTCAACGCCCTCCGTACTGCACTCTCCAGGGCCCGCAAGGCAGTAAGAGAGGAGATGAAGAAAATCTATGATCATGGAATATGAAAAGGTAAAGGAACTGCTGAGCAGGTTCTACGAGGGCCTGACCACGGAGGATGAGGAGAGAGAGCTCAGGGAGATTCTCTCTGACCCTGCCGTCCTGTCACGCTTTCCGGGAGAGGAACACCTTGCCTCCATGAGTACGGCGGCACCTGAACCTTCGGACGGATTTTATGAAAGGCTGACGGATGTGACGCACAGGGAGCTGCAAATGAGACCGGGAAACAGGCTGCTGAGGCATGCCGCGACGGTGGCGGCTGCAGCGGTGATACTGGCCGCCTCATGGATCCTGCTGAACCGGTATGGACCGCAGGCTGTGAGAGATACCTACACCGACCCGCAGATTGCCATGGCCGAGGTAAAGAGCATACTCACCGACGTGTCACGCAAGATGAATACGGGGATGGAGGAGCTGGAGCCAATGAGGAAGATCACGAAGGCACCTGAGGCTGTTGGCGAGATGAGCCGATTAAACAGCATCGTCGAAGATAACCTGGCGAGACTCCGCTACCTCAGCACGATTGGCAACGAAGACGGACGTAACTGAAAGCTGCATGACCAAAGCATCACTGAAGGATTTGAAATGTTGACTATGATGCGGATTATACTTAAACAACAAGACAATAAAGAATGAAATTTGCCATGAAGAGAACATTAATTCTAATAATTATTGCCGCTTGGTCGCTCTCGGCACTCGGACAGAAAAGCCCGGTTGAAGAGCTGTTTGACAGGTACAACGGCAGGGATGGTTTCACCTCCGTATATATATCATCAAAAATGTTCAGCCTGCTGTCGCGCATCGACAGCGACGACGAGGAGTTTCGAAACCTTGTAACCCGGATAAAAAGTATCAGGATCCTGTCGGTCGACAGTGCATCAAATGCCGGCAGGGTCAACTTCGCCGGCGAGCTGGTGCCAAAACTCAACCGTTCAGGCTTTGAGGAGCTGATGACCGTCAGGGAACAGCATGACGAGGTGAGGTTCATGATACGTGAGGCAGGCAACAGGATAGCCGAGCTGGTGATGGTCACCGGAGGTGCAGGCACCTCGGTGGTATGGATAACAGGAGACCTTGATCTCAGGACTATAGCCAGCCTGTCGGGCACCATGGGCATTGAAGAGCTGGAGGAGCTGGAAAAGGTTGAGAAATAAACACTGTCCATGATCCTGCACCGCAGAGGCTGAGCGGCATATCAGGTTCGGCAGCCCGATACTGACTGTCGGGTCGGTTGCCGGCAGAGCACATTTGATGCCATTGACAGAACGGGAAAAATCCATCCCCTGCACAGCATGCTCTTTTAAACAAGTGAACAAATTCCCCGGGATTCATGTTATTCGGATAAATTCATCCGGAAAATTGATACCCAGCCATTACAACAGCATCAACACGCCAGAGGAGCTCCTCCAGGCATATACTGCACTCTTTGTCTTCCTCGGGGGATCCGTTTCAATGAGTCCGGAGGAGAGTGGATTGCCGCACATGTGCGACAGCGGACTGTTGAGAAACCTTCCGCTTGAGAGCCATAATACAACCTATGGGAGTGCGAGCCGCCTGCTTAGGTCGCCGTGCCCTTTCAAGGCACAGTGCCATCACACGGTTTCCGGGAACTACGACTCACTGCTCTCCGGCAGCAGGAAGGCGTATGCCTACCCCGCCGCGTCACACTGGAATGGCACCCGCAACGCATCTGATGCCGCGGCAGAAGAGCATCAGGCCATGCTCAGAAACCTCTACTCACAATATGGGTTCAGCAGATCCCGGGAGTGCGATCTCGAAGCTGATCATCTCGGCATCGAGCTGTTGTTTGTGAACCTGCTCCTTGAGAAGTACCTGACTGAGGATGATTCCAGGGTGAAGAATATTATCCGGGATGACCTGCTTGAGTTCATCAACGGCGAAATGCTGTCTTGGCTGCCGCGATGGGCGGAAGAGGTCTCCGACAAGTCTGTCACAAAATGCTATACCGGAATCTCAGGGCTGATCATCGGAGCCCTGGAGGATGCCAGGGACATTCTCAGTGATCAGAAATTGGGATTGTAGAACCGTTTTATGGCCCCCATGTAATACTCGTTCCAGCCGTCGGCTATGTTGGTATAGTCCTCTACCGGAATGTTGGTGTGTTCAACCGTCACTGCAGTATTGCCACCATTCGGAACAATGGTTATGGTCACCATCGAATCCAGCTCCCTGTCTCCGAAATACCACTCCTGCACCACCTTGCGGTCAGGCACCAGGTCAACGATTTTGCCGCAGATGTCGCCGTCCCACATGTTGAACTCCTCGCCGGGGGCGGAGGGCATCACGGCCGGGTAGCCCGACCACAGTTCAATGGTGTACGGATTTGTCAGTGCAGCATAAATATCTGAAGGTTCGGCATTGATATGAAAAGTCTTTCTGAAATTTCGCATTTTAGCGTATGTTTTCCCCTTTTTAAGTTATTCTATCCCTGTTCTGCAAGATACCTTTCGGCATCGATGGCAGCCCGGCATCCGCTGCCGGCGGCCGTCACCGCCTGCCTGTAAACGTGATCCATCACGTCGCCGGCGGCAAAGACGCCGGGCACCTTCGTCCTTGTGGACCCCGGTTCGGTGATTATGTAGCCTGTCGCGTCAGTGTCAATCCACTCCCTGAAGATCTCTGAATTGGGAGTATGCCCGATGGCCAGGAAGAACCCGTCGATACTGATATTGAATTTCTCCTCCTCCGGCGTACCCTTGTGACGCACCACAACTGCTCCCTCAACACCCTGTGTGCCAAAGAGGTCCTCCACCTGGCACTTCCAGAGTATCTCGATGTTGGGGGTGTTCATCACCCTGTGCTGCATCGCCTTGCTGGCGCGAAGCACGTCACGCCTCACAATCATATATACCTTTTTGCACAGACCTGCAAGATAGGTAGCCTCCTCACAGGCCGTGTCGCCGCCGCCAACGACGGCCACATCCCTGCCCCGGTAGAAAAATCCGTCACAGGTAGCACAGGCTGAGACACCCATGCCTGCATATCTGGTCTCGGCAGGTATACCCAGATACTTTGCCGTGGCCCCGGTAGCGATGATGACCACGTCAGCCATTATCTCCATACTGCCGTCAAAGGTCACCTTCAAAGGCTTGCCTGAGAAATCGGCAGAGGTCGCAATACCAATTCTCACGTCAGTGCCAAATCTCTTCGCCTGCTTCAGGAAGTCCTCCATCATCTCCGGCCCGGTGACACCGTCAGGATATCCGGGGAAATTTTCAACTTCAGTTGTCGTGGTAAGCTGTCCTCCCTGCTGAAGACCCGTATAGAGCACTGGTTTCAGGTTGGCCCTGGCAGCATAGATCGCTGCAGTGTAACCGGCGGGTCCCGAGCCGACAATAAGACATTTTACTTTCTCCGATGAGACAGGATCCTTCTTTTCTTCCTCACTGCCTGTCTCAAGTGGTTTGAACAGTTGCATCTGGTATCAGGTTTACGAGACGACAAAAATAAAAATTATATTATAAGAAATGCTAAAAAGTAATAATTATTTGATTGGGCGATATTACAGAAACTATTGAATCACTGCTTATTGCATAATGGCTGCCGGAAGGGGTCATTTTGCCGGACCTGAGGAACTCTGAGGCTGATGCGGGACTCTCAAAACGAAGTGACGCCCTGGTCCTGCCGTCACTCTGTATCATCAGCGCGCTGTAACCTGTTGCGTTGCCAAAGGTATCCGACAGCTCAGGTATCCCGTTGTAGAGACCCAGCGGGCCTCTCACCAGAACGGCGCCTCTCATGGTCTCATCATCAAGAGGCCCCTCAAAAAAGATTGCAGGATCAAAGGAAGCATCGCTGATTGCGGCAAGGATACCTGTTGCTATCTCATCCGCTGTCTCCTGGTCTTCCGCTGTGCCGGTGTCATTGATGATGCTCACATAGAACGGTCCCTTGCAGAACTGCAGCTGGTATGCCGACCTGCAAAAATGTTCCGTCAGGTTGGGTCCGCCGTTGCACCGGAAGCGCGATACCGAGAAGATGCCGAATGCGGCCTCGGTGTCTTTCATGCGGTAGATCTCGACCTTGAAATCCCTGTCATTGCGCACCAGCTCCGTAACAACCAGCGTATCAAAGCCATATTCAAGATAGAGCTCAGCCCCGCCATTGATGTAACCGTAAAGCGATGTCTCCGTGAAGGTGCGGCTGCGGACCTCCCCGATGCCCTGAAGAGCTGTCAGGCCCTGACGTGATTCTGTTGTCTGAGCCAGGGCCGGGAGGGTAAATATCAGCAGTAACAGAATTGACGGTGTTTTCCGGGATAGCATATAAAAGAGTCTCTTTTCTGTTTTACACAATAACTTATACGGTAATCTCCCTGAGATCAATCTTTGTCCTGTCAGCCACGCCCAGTCCGAGCTCCTCAGCCTGGAGCATGAATGCAAGTGCCCTCTCCGTGCCCTCCTTCTGCAATCCTTCGGCGATTCTCTTCGCCAGCACTATGTCATATCCTATCCGGTCTACCGCCACCGCGTCACTGCCGGCAATAATGGTGTGATAGTCGCAGAAGAACTGCGGATTGGCCCCGGGTCCTCCGTTGAAACATCCCTTGATGCCGTCGACAATATTCAGCACCACCTTGTCGCGCAGCGGGGCAAAGGCACATACCTGTGCGCAGGTCTCGTTCCAGAGCTTTGCATGCAGTCTTCCTGTGTTTGACACGGAGCCGAATGCCAGGTTCTTCAGTGCCAGTGTCACCGTAGCGCCGGCATTTTTCAGTATGGGGATATTGATGATCCTGTCAAGCTGTTGTGTTACGATTTTAGTGAAATAGGAATATTTGCCCCCGTTGACCATATAGGGCATGGTGTACTCGTCATACTCACCCTCCACGTCTGCCCAGTAGTACCAGTCGCGGTCTATCATATGCTCCCCGTAGAGCTTGCCGTCCTTGCCATAATAGAGCCCATCCTTGTCCATCTGTTCCGTGCCGACGATTCGTATTCCCGGATAATTTTCAGGCGTGAATCCGACATCCTTCAGTTCAAACTCACGGCGGTCCCAGATAGTCAGCTGTGATCTCCCTATGCCGCTCTCCTCCAGCTGTGCTATCACCGATCTCACCACCTCATGGCTTGTGCTCAGGCTCTTGCCGGCCACAGGATTCACTTTCAGGCCTATTCTCTCACCCGGTGCAACAAATTTCCGCCATGCCTTTTTCAGCTTCTTCTCGCCGGTAAGCTCAAGCATGGAGCGGGCTATCATCTCATATACCTCCTGCTCAACAATGGCATTGTCCCGCACCGACCCGGTGTTTCTCACCAGTGTCACTCTTCCGGGGTACAGTCCCGGCATGGAACTCTCATTGCGCGGCACCTGCAGTGCGTCGGCGATGTTGGTGTCAGGCTTGTCCTGCACGGCAGGCATAGAGGCTGATGCAGGGCTCATTGCCTGTGCCACGGGGGCTGCGGCAGCGGCAGCGGCTCCTGCGCCGGCAAGGCGGAGGAAGTTGCGACGGTTGACCTGGTTCATCTGATACGTATTTTTGTTGTTTTATTCACTGTTGAACGCAAATATAAGGAAATTGAGATGCAGCCCTCCACCGGTGCAATATGTTCCGCAGCTGCCTGCCGCTTTTTTTTGCATAATCGGAATAGTTAACTAATTTTGCACCGCTTTACATCACGGGATGTAGCTCAGCCCGGTTAGAGTACTTGTCTGGGGGGCAAGGGGCCCCGGGTTCAAATCCCGGCATCCCGACACAGCAAAAAAGACCACCCGCCATTCCGGCGGGTGGTTTTTTGTTTTTAGATGCGACGAAAAGGCTTGCCTTTGAGGAACATCGGAAAAACAAAAATCCGCATTGAGCAAAGCGCAATGCAGGCTTTTTTGCTGTGATCACCCCCAGACACGGGATCACGCAATCCCGACATGCCAGTGTCGGGAGAGCGTAATCCCGGGACGACCGACAGGCGTTTTCTGTCATCGACACTTCCCACGCCGGGATCACGCGATCCCGACATGCCTGGCATGATACCCAAAATCCCGATGCGCAATGCATATCATGTTGTGAAAACAGATGACGGCTGGAAGATCTTCTTCGGCAATGCCGCCCTCATCCCATACAACGAGGATATCCCCAAACTGATTGAAGCACTGCAATAGGCATTTTACACCGCTCTTTTCAGTGCTGCAGTAAACGACCCGATCTTAGGCCTTTACAGTCAGACCATCGAAAGGTAGCAGATACAGGCAAAAAGCTTTAACTTTACTGCCATGAAAAAACTGCTGCTGCTTATGCTTTTGTCTTTGCTGCTGGCCGCATGCAACAGGGCGGTGTGCCCTGCCTACAGCGATTACGCCAACGACATGAGAAACAGCTTCTTTCAGAAGGGTAACCACAGAGCCGACGGCATCAACAGGGTCTACCGCGACACCGCCCAGAAAAAACTGAGGTGAGGCGACTAATACCAGCTCTGAACCAGCACCTTCCTGTCATTCTGGTATTCGCATATGCGGTAGAACACCGAGGAGTCATTCTCAATCTGGTATATCCAGTAACCGTAGAGACCGGGAGTTACATACCTTCTTCTCAGATAGAGCCTGTCGCCGGGACTGAACCCGCACTCCCTGCTGTAGGCTGAGATCTTTCCGAAAACTGAGTCCTGCGTGGTCTTTATCCATATAAGATGGGGATCCCCGAACCTGCCCGGGGCAGTGTGACGGTAATCCTCGAATTCACCTATGTAACGCCTGGTCACATAAAGCCTGTCTTCATCAATATCGGATGACGACCGGTCTGACGTGGAACATGAAATAACCGCGGTCAGGAAAAACAATAATAATATCAGCTTCTTCATCTCTGTATTGAGTTTTATGATATAACGGCTGGCACGGCGGTCTGTCATTGATATGCGGACTAATTCAGGCCGGCGATCTTTCGCGAATGAAAACAGGTCACTCCGTTCATCTCTGCCATGCTTATCAGTCTCAGTCCGTTTCGCTCGAGCATCTCTGAGACAACCCTGCTGTTAAGTGAGCGAAAGTCCGCACGGCCGGGATGAGAAAGCCGACCTGCCGATACACCCTCCCTGCCATGCTTCTTCACAGCAGCAGTCCCATTTTTTGCTGCAGAAAAGCAGCCGACGAAATTGGTGCCGGCAGGCAGTATCCCCGACAGGGTAGTGAGAAACATCTCCAGGTGCTTTACCATGTTCAGCCTGCGAAGCGTTACCAGTGTAGTGGCTCTCCTGAGATCAACGGAGCCGTATGTTGCCCTGTCGTGACTTGAGACTATCACCACTCCCGGACTACTGAAGAGTCCGCTGTTGATCAGAAAGCGGAAGAGACTAACCGCCCCGGAACCTGCGAGCTTCAACACACGGAGAACCAGCCCCGCCTTGCTGTGCTGCAGAGTAAAGCCCCCCGGTTCTCCTGCCGGGGAAGTGTCCCTGCTCATGTCAGAGTGCTGTGAAACTGCTTCTTTATCCATGGATCTCAGCTGTAAATCCACACTAAAGATAACATGCCAGAGACATAAATACAAACGCCATACTAGCATATAATGGGCGTTTGCGTCGTTTACATTAATGCTCGTCAACCGGTTGCGGAGGTTCATTGACACATACCGGCAACTCAGCCCCCAAAAGGGGTTATTGGTCAAAAGCCATCAGGTTTTGACGAGCGCAACTAAAAAGAAGACTAAATTTTAGTAAAAGCCGGGGCGGAAGCGTGAATCAGGTCCTCATGGCAATTTAAAAGAGAACAACGGCATCCCTGATCACATGGGATGAGTCATCTGTAGCATACAGTTTCATGCTCACCTCAGGTATCGAATGCTGGAGTATGTCGGTGAGCGGATTGAAGGACTCCCTGAGATCTGCTGATCCTCTCATGTCATCATACTCCTCAAGGGGAATATAGATATGAACCATCAGACGGTAATCGGGATTGTTGATCCTCGAGAGTGACTTGATGATCTTCGAGATCCAGAGCATTGAGGAGGTATTGTAGTACTCCATATTGAGCCTGAGATTGGTCACAGGCTTGGGCTGCAGTATATAGTCGTTGACCCAGTTGAGGGCCGGCTCGTAGAGCCGGGAGGCATTCTCCGGCAGCGACCTGCCTGTAAAAGAAATCTCCCCACCTCCGAAATTCAGTTCAATCCGCGGAGTGTTGGATGTCTTTTCGACTACTATGTTTTCCAGTTCTTTCATAAAAGGTTCTTCCCTGAAATCTTTTGAATGAAATATGTCATATATAACACAACAAAATTAGCTGATACTGATTCAACTTCACAATCATTAATCAAATTATGGAGCACCGTCATCAACTTATTGGACTGTTCGTCAATGAAAGTTTCTCCATATTACTGATTACGGACTGCAGCACCCCCGGCATCTTATTCCCCTCCTACATCTCAGGGAATCTCCCGGCATAATCGGTCATCGACCGTCTGATGATCTCCTGGGCTTCCTCCCTGCCGTAAATCTCCGCTATGGTAACCTGGCGCTTTTCACCGGGCAGGTCCTTGTATGTGAGAAAGTAGTGCTTGAGTCTCTCGATGGCTATCTCGGGACAGTCGGCAATATCCTTGTACCCTCCGTAAACGGCGTCATTGTGGAGCACGGCTATGATCTTGTCATCGGCATCATTGCCGTCGATCATACGAAAGCCTCCGATAGGCCTCGCCAGTACCAGGATATCTCCGTGAGTGATATCTTTTTCCGTAAGTATACAAATATCCATCGCATCGCCGTCACCCCTGATGCCTGTCATTCCTGTCCGTTCCATGCACCTCTCCGCGACAGACGCACCGGTGAGAGTCCTGGGGATGAAGCCGTACAGGGCGGGCACGACGTTTGAGTATCGCTGCGGCCTGTCAAGCCTCAGATATCCCGACACCTTATCCATCTCGTACTTGACGGTATCAGTGGGCACCATCTCCACGAAGGTCATCACTATTTCAGGAGCATTTTCTCCGAGATCGATCCCATGCCAGGGATGCGACCGGAACCGGCAACAGTCATTATGTTCACTATTCCTCATCATGATTACAGTTTTGTCTTCAATTAACAGCCGTATTTTCTGGTTCTGATGAAACCGGGAAGAAATATAATCATCAATTCCATCTGTGGTTCCCGGTCATTTAAATTTCATCAGATTAATTGTTCAATATTTTATTGGTCTGACGGAACCAGCACGCAGTAAACCAATCATTTTGTTTTGCGTGTTGCCGGTCATGCAGGTTTCATCGTATCAGATCCCCAGGTATGTTCCTATCAGTTCAGGGTCAGTGTCGTCAAGCAGTGGAAGGCTGGGCAGCCTGAAGAGATTGGAAGAGGCAGTACCTGTGACATTCCGTTCAGAGGTGCGGATAAAGCGGTAGCCGTGTCTCCGGGCTGCGGCGATGATATCCTCATCTCCCGCACCGTCACCGTAGGGAAGTGCCAGGGCTTCCACACTGCCTGATATATGTTCCTCTATCAGTCGCTTCGAACCGCCCAGCTCCTCGTCGAGGTATGCTGAGAAAGCCTCGCCGCCGCCCAGGGCATCCTTCATGGTCATCAGAAACCGGTGATACAGCGTATGTGATCCGAAGGAGAAGGGCCTGACCCCGCCTTCATATGAATAGTGACTCATCCTTTCCACCTCCTCCCATGAGAGAAAAGAGTCCTTGCCCATCTGTGAGGCCCAGAGAAAGAATGTGGCCTTCATGCGGTGCTGTATTAGCAGCGGCACGGCATGGGTGTACCATGAATGATCACCGTCGTCGAAGGTAATGACGGCGGCGTGAGTTCTGAGCTTCAGCTCCCCGCTGACGATATCCTCCAGCTCATCCAGGTCTATGACCCTGATATCATGACTGCGGAGGTAATTCAGGTCGCCCGCGAAATCGGCCAGGCTGCGCTCATACAGGTTTGTTGCCTCACCGGAAGTGATACGGTGATACATGAGAATGATCACCCTGGGATCATCAACAGGGTCAGGACCGGGATCCTTGCTGCAGCCGGCCAGGAATGCAATACCCAGCAGGAATAATACAGTCGGTTTGCGCATTGTCAGTCGAAAGTCAAAACTCAAAAGTTCCCTCCTCCGCCAGTGCTTCGGAGGGCAGGAAAGCTGAAAGCTGTTACTCCCGTTCCGTACTCCGGAGGAGAGTCGAAATCAGAATTCCCCATTATAGAACGCAGTGTCATCCGGTTTCTTGCTTCCCGGATTCATTTTCCATCTTCCGTTCTCCTGTCTGAAAAATCATTTTTTCGGTAATTCATCCGGTTGCTGTCTGGCGAGCCGCCTCATGCCCTCTATCTCATCGCGCAACCGTGCCGCCTCGATGAAGTCGAGTGCCGCCGCAGCCTTCTCCATGGCCTTGCGGCTTTTGGCAATGGCCTTCTCCAGCTGCTCCTTTGACATATACCTGATAACAGGGTCGGCGGCCACATCAATCTTCTCAGGGCCGCTATATGCCTTCACCGCCACACCCTTGCGGCTCAGCCCCCGCAGCATTGCCCCTTCCCTCTTGACTATCTGCCGCGGGGTTATGCCCATCTCCTCGTTGTATTTCATCTGTTTGGCTCTCCTGCGGTTGGTCTCATCTATTGTCTCCCTCATGGCTCCCGTGACCCTGTCGGCGTACATGACCACCAGGCCGTTAAGGTTCCTCGCCGCACGTCCCGCCGTCTGTGTCAGGGCTCTCCCCGATCGCAGGAAGCCCTCCTTGTCGGCGTCCAGTATGGCTACCATGGAGACCTCAGGCAGGTCCAGCCCTTCCCGTAGCAGATTGACACCCACCAGCACATCAAAATCACCAGAACGGAGTCCCTCCAGTATTTCGACCCTCTCCAGCGTCTCAACACCCGAATGTATATAACGGCAACGGATATCAAACCGGCCGAGGTAACTGTTCAGCTCCTCCGCCATCCTCTTGGTCATGGTGGTCACCAGCACCCTCTCCCCTGCAGCAGACCTGTTCTGTATCTCCTCCATCAGGTCATCAACCTGGTTGCGGCTCGGACGCACCTCCACGGGAGGATCCAGAAGCCCGGTAGGCCTGATCACCTGGTCAACGAAGACTCCTTCGCTCTTCTCCATCTCATAATCGGCCGGTGTGGCACTCATAAAGATGGTCTGTCCCGTCAGTGCCTCAAACTCCTGAAGCTGCAGCGGCCTGTTGTCCAGCGCCGCCGGAAGCCTGAAGCCGTACTCCACCAGCGTCTGCTTGCGGCTATGGTCGCCGCCGTACATCGCCCTTATCTGCGGCATGGTGACATGACTCTCGTCAATGACTGTAATGAAGTCCTCCGGAAAGCAGTCCAGCAGGCAGAAGGGCCTGGTACCCGGAGCCCTGCCGTCAAAATATCGGGAATAGTTCTCTATGCCGCTGCAGTAACCCAGCTCCTTAATCATCTCGAGGTCATACTGCACCCTCTGTTCTATCCGTTTGGCTTCCTCCGGCCTTCCGGTATCCCGGAAGTGCCTGGCCTGCAGCACCATGTCATCCTGTATCTGGCTGACAGCAATGTTTATACGTTCCCGGGTGGTGACAAAGAGGTTGGCCGGGTAGATCACATACTCCTCGAGATTGTCCCTCTGCTCTCCGCTGAGCGGGTCAAAAGTTGATATCTCCTCTATCTCGTCACCGAAGAAGACTATCCGGAGGGCAAGGTCTGCATAGGCGGGGTAGACATCCAGAGTGTCTCCGCGCACCCTGAAGGTACCATTTGTAAACTCCAGCTCATTGCGCGCATAGAGGCTGTCGACCAGCTTCCGCAACACCACATTGCGACCGGGCTTGCTGCCTCTGATAACGTGCACGGTGTTCGAGCGGAAGTCGTCAGGGTTGCCGATGCCGAAGAGACACGAGACAGAGGAGACGACAATCACGTCACGCCTGCCGGAAAGCAGCGACGAGGTGGCACTCAGACGCAGCTTCTCAAGCTCGTCATTGATGGCAAGGTCCTTTTCAATATAGGTATCTGTAACCGGAAGATAGGCCTCCGGCTGATAGTAATCATAGTATGATACAAAATACTCCACCGCATTGTCGGGAAAAAACTGCCGGAACTCACCGTAAAGCTGAGCTGCCAGGGTCTTGTTGTGACTGAGGACCAGGACAGGCCTGTTGAGTTGCTCAATGACATTGGCTATGGTGAAGGTCTTGCCGGAACCTGTAACACCCAGCAGTGTCTGATACGGCACCCCCTGCAGCAGGCCGTCAGTCAGCTGCCTTATCGCCTCCGGCTGGTCACCCGTAGGCACATAGTCCGATATCAGTTTGAATTGCATATGATGCCAAAGGGACAAAAATAACATTTCGGAGCAATAGGAAGAGGCGTAAGCCGAAGTTTGATCAACAAACTGACTGCCGGGTGCCATTTACCCCTCTTTCAACTGTTTTTCTCATTTTGTTTCCTGACAGCAACCCTGATGGTCATCTGCATGCTCAAAATCCGGTGTTTTTATGTATGTTTGACAAGATGTTGACATTGTGACCCGTACTGGACATAAACAATTCCCGGCACCGCTCATCACGGTGCTGCTTGTCATGCTGGCCTTCACGGCCGGGGCGAATGCCCGGACATACGTCCTGACACACTACACCTCCAGGGACGGAATAGGACATGACCATGTAAGAAGCATGGCCACCGACAGCAGCGGCTTCATCTGGATGGCCACATGGGACGGGCTGACACGCTATGACGGCACCGACTTCATCAATTATTTCCATGACCCGGCAGACAGCACCACGATTCCCTATTTTTCAGTAAGCTCTGTTGTCATCGATGCCGCTGACAACCTCTGGCTTACAACGGATAACGGGCTGCTCTGCCGCTTTGACCGTGCTGTTGAAGAGTTCAGGGTTATCAGGAGCCTGGAGAGTTACTCAATGAATGACCTGGTCGATTTTGCTGCGGGTCCTGACGGTCAGCTCTACTTTCTGCTTCGCAAGGCTTTGCTCAGTTATGACCCGTCCACCGGAAGGGTAACTACATATGCCTGGTCCGGGAAGCTTACCGATATGGCACTGTTCAACTTCAGCCAGTTCGGTATGGCCTTCAGCGAACCTGATCATCTCTGGCTGACAGGTCCGGTGGTGATAGAGGTGAAACTCGAACAGGACTCACTTGCCGGTGCCGGACGGGCAGTCATCAGAAGCGTCAACAGTGTCAGATGGAAACCGGGCAGGCCGGGTACATTCTTCAATACCACCGGGCCATCACGCATTACCCGCGACAGCAACGGAGATCTGTGGCTGGCATCCCTCAAGGGACTCTTCAGCTACAATGAAGAACAAAACCTCTTTAATGAATATGCCGGCGACATCAGCGGCCTTGAATTCCGGGACACCATCCCCCTGGCATTTTTCAGCTATGACACCGGTATCAACATCCTGTTTCCCGGGCAGGATGAGACAACAGTGATACCGAAGAAGATGACGGGACTGCCCACAACGCTGTTCTTTTACGATGATGATATGCTCTGGTTTGCCAGTCAGACAGAGGGAAACACCTACACAGGCCTGACCAAGGCTGTCTTTACGTCGTGCGAATTCAAACATATATCCCCGTTCACCGACCTTGGCGGCGAGCTGAACATCTTCGGCATCGCCGGTGACAGCCAGGGTGCTCTCTGGCTTGCGGCAAGAGACAGGAATTATCTCATCAGGATAACTGCCGGGGGCAAAACCGAAAAACTCAATATTCTCAGCCCGGAGGAGCAGACGGAGCTGTGGCACCCGAGAGCATTCCTTCCTGACGCAAAAGGCATGTGGATAGGTTACTACTTCAACAGGCTCTGCAGGTATGATGCTGCCACACGGCAGATGACAGAGTACAGTCCCGGGAAATTTGTCCACACTCTCTGCTACGACGGTGAGGGACGGATACTGATTGCCGACGCGGGAATTTCAAGGTTTGACCCCGGGACCGGAACCACGGAGAATATATACCCCCTGGGAGACACCATCAACATATTCACCCTTCATCGTGACGGCGATATCCTTTGGGCCGGCTGCAACTACAGCTATCTCATGCGTCTTGACCTGGTTACCCTCCAGGCTGATTTCATAAGGATAACCCGCGGAACAACCAATATCGAGGATATATGTGAAGGTGATGACGGAGTGCTGTGGCTTGCCACATTGGGAACGGGAATCTGCAGATATGATCCCTCCACCGGAGACAGGCTGTTCTACACGACAGCCTCAGGACTCTCCAACAACACTACCTATTCTCTTCTCAGGGACAGCACAGGCAACATCTGGGCATCGACCAACAGCGGCATTTCAGTTATCACCCCCGCCACCGGACTTATAAGGGTGTTTGGAGAGAACGACGGACTGTCCGTCCATGAATTCAATTCCGATGCTTCGTGGATTACTCCTGAAGGCAGGTTCATCTTTGGAGGTGTCGGCGGTGCCGTGGAGTTTGACCCGGCCCAGATCCTGAGCGGCTCATATGAAGAGCTGTCAAACGAAATTGTCCTTAAGGAGCTGGAGGTCTCTGCTGTAAGAAAATACCTTGACATACCTCTTTACCGTGCTGACACTGTCACGATTGAGAAGGGCAATGACAATTTCCATCTCTCCTTCACAGTACCTGAATACCGGCACCCTGAAAAGATAAGGTACAGATACCGTCTGGGCGGAGAAGGCAGCAACTGGTACTATACTGATCACAGCGACAGGAACATCAACTTCTCAAACCTGAAGCCCGGATGGTACGAACTGGAGATACAGGCAACGGGCTTCAGCGGATCGTGGAGCAACTCCAGGAAGGTCTCTGTCCATATGAAACCGTATTACTACCAGACCACACTCTTCCGCATAGCGCTACCCCTGGCAGTTCTGCTATTACTGACTCTTCTTTCAGGATTCATCATCATGCAGCTCAGGCACAGGGAGCAGCAGAAGCGTGATGCCCTGCGCCAGCAGGCTCTCAGAGGACAGATGAACCCGCACTTTATCTTCAACGCAATGAACTCCATCAACTATTTCATCTCAAATAATGACCGGCGCTCGGCCAACAGATATATTTCGGATTTCTCAAAACTGATAAGGACTGTCCTGAACAACATGAATGAAGACTATGTCAGGCTTAGCGCGGAACTGGACTCGCTGGAGGATTATCTTGAGATTGAACATCTGAGGTTCGGAGACAAGTTTGACTATACCCTGAATATCGATCCGCAGATTCACCCTGATGCCCTGATGGTCTCTCCGGGATTCGTTCAGCCTTTCGTCGAGAATGCCATATGGCACGGCATGATGGCACTGGAAGGAAGAAAGGGAACAATCACCGTGAATGTGACACTGAAGGATAAAACCATCCTCTGTACTGTTGAAGACGACGGTGTGGGCAGGGCAAGGTCGGAAGCGATGAAAGACAGGACCCTGCACGGCAAATCGCGCGGCATCGCCCTGGCCATGGAGCGGCTCAGGATCATCAACAGCCTGCATGCCACCAGCTGCCGTATAGAGATCACAGACCTTTACCCCGACCGCCGGGAGACAGGCACCCGTGTTTTTATCGAGATACCCCTGAAAACCTGAAGAAGCCAACTGTAATGAAATGCACCCGACTATCCAAAAGCAACCAGTCATGATCCGCACGGTAATAATTGATGACGAACGGCCGGCAAGGGAGGTCATCGCAAATTACCTCGCAGAATACTGCCCTGACGTCGAAATCGTCCGCCAGGCCTCATCAGTGAGGGAGGGATTCACCGCCATAAAAGCCAGTTCGCCTGATGTGGTATTTCTGGATGTGGAGATGGCTGACGGTACAGGATTCGATCTGCTATCAATGTTCGACAGGGTCGATTTCAGGGTTATCTTCGTCACTGCCTACAGCGAATATGCCATCAGGGCATTCAGGTTCAGCGCGGCAGATTACCTCCTTAAGCCGGTGAGTATTGATGAACTTATTGAGGCAGTGCAGAAGGTCAGGAGCCCGGATGCCGGTGGCCTGCACAGAGAGGTCATCTCATCGCTCCTGAAAAATATGAAGGAAGGGCCCGCCAGGCAGTCTACGCTGATAATCCCCAACATAAAGGGATTTGAAGTCCTGAAGGTGCCTGAGATCATCATGAGCCAGGCCGACGGTTACTGTACGAATTTTCATCTGACAGGTCAGAGGAGGATTGTCAGCTCCAAAAACCTCAAGCATTTTGACGGTCTGCTCTCCGGACAAGGTTTCATGCGGGTACACCACTCGTATCTTATTAACCTGGATCATGTCACCGGATACACGAAGCAGGGTGAAATTCTTCTCTCAGAGAATCTGAAGGCCAGCCTGGGCAACTCATACAAGAATGAGTTTGTCAGGATGTTCACCGGAAAATAGCTTGCAGGTAGTATCAGACAGCGCTTCTGTTGGTTCATAAGAGGGTTCTGTGGGTTAGCCCATGCACCATGCCATAATATGAGTCTGTTTTGGTTATTTTTACACTGAATTCTGACCCGGCCAGCCAATCATGAACGGGTCATTTGCTTAAAAGCAGTTCTTCCCCCCAATGCCGCAATGAAAAGCGGAAACAAGATGAGCCCGGTTCAGCAGGGCTCATTCTTTACTGCCGGAGGACCCCTCCGGCTTGTTTTTTCCTTTTCGGGAATATGGCAAGCTTATCCGAGATAACCCTTGAGCAGCTTGCTTCGTGATGTGTGCCGCAGACGTCTGATGGCCTTCTCCTTTATCTGCCTTACCCGCTCGCGGGTGAGACCGAACTTTTCACCTATCTCTTCCAGCGTCATCTCCTGGCAGCCGATGCCGAAAAAGTAGCGTATGATGTCCCTCTCGCGCTCGGTGAGAGTGGTCAGGGCACGGTCTATCTCCTTGGACAGAGACTCATCAATGAGCATCTTGTCGGCAATGGGAGAGTCAAGGTTGGTCAACACATCCAGGAGGCTGTTGTCTTCACCCTCCACGAATGGTGCATCAACGGATACATGACGTCCTGACACCTTCAGGGTGTCGGCCACCTTCTCCTTGGGGAGATCCAGCACCTCAGCCAGCTCTTCAGGCGAAGGGGTGCGCTCGTTCTCCTGCTCAAAGCGGGCAAAGGCCTTGTTGATCTTGTTAAGAGAACCAACCTGGTTGAGCGGCAGACGCACTATCCTCGACTGCTCTGCCAGAGCCTGGAGAATAGACTGCCTGATCCACCATACCGCATATGAAATGAATTTGAATCCGCGTGTCTCGTCAAACTTCTCTGCTGCCTTGATAAGGCCGAGGTTCCCCTCATTAATGAGGTCCGGAAGGCTAAGCCCTTGATTCTGATACTGCTTGGCCACCGAGACAACAAAACGGAGATTTGCCTTCGTTAGCTTCTCCAAAGCTGCCCTGTCACCCTTCTTGATCCTCTGCGCAAGCTCTACCTCCTCCTCAACCGATATCAACTCTTCCTTACCAATCTCCTGCAGATATTTGTCCAACGATGCACTTTCACGGTTGGTTATGGATTTGGTAATCTTAAGTTGTCTCATTCTTATTGCCCCTTCGAAAAAATTTTCGCAAAGTTACTGCTTTATAAGTTAATAACCAAATAAAATACATCAATCAAACGGAGCTGAAGTGATCCTTACAACATCCTGATCTGATTGCTGTTATGAATCACCTGCACTACCTCCGGGTCTGATACTTGAAGTAGGTCCCGTCGGGAGTGAATCCCTCAATTGAAGACAGGCTCTTCTCATCGTTCGTTGCACGGCGTATATCCGCTGCACTGTTCACCTTCTGGCCGTTCACGTCAACGATGATTGTTCCCCTTCCGAGACCCAGTTCCTTCAGCCGTCCTTCCGTGATGGAGGTAACCTTGACGCCGTTGCTGATCCTGAACTTCTCCCTGTCGCCTGAAGTAACCGGTGCAAAGGTGGCACCGAATACCGAGGTGCTCTGTGAACCCGGGGCAACGATTCCCGTACCGCCCTCGATGTTGCGCAGGGTTACAGTCTTCTTGTCCTGCCTGCCCTTGCGCAGGTAGGTCACCTCAAGCCTGTCGCCCGGCCTGTAGCGGTTAACCTTCTCCTGAAGGTCGGCAGTGGTCTCCACCGGCTCGCCGTTGATGGCAATGATCACATCCTTTTCAGCAAGACCGGCAGCCTTTGCAGCCCCGTCCTCAACCACTCCGGCAAGATATACTCCCCTGATCTCCTGCAGTTTTTCCGCCTCAGCTATCTCTGAAGTGACATCGGTGATGTTAACCCCCAGGAGTCCTCTCTGTACTTCGCCATACTCCTTCAGATCCTCGTATACCTTTTCTACAATGGACGACGGTACGGCAAAAGAGTTGCCTGCATAGGCACCACTGGGTGATATTATCGCCGTGGTGATCCCTATCAGCTCCCCGGCAACATTCACAAGGGCTCCGCCGCTGTTACCCTGGTTCAGGGCAGCATCAGTCTGTATGAACGATTCGATACGGTACTGGTTGTCAAGCAACCCCAGGCTCCTGCCCCGGGCACTTACAATCCCTGCCGTAACCGTCGACGTCAGGTTGAACGGGTTCCCGACGGCCAGCACCCACTCGCCCAGCCTGATGGCATCGGAGTTGCCGAATTTAATGTACGGCAGGCCAGTGGCCTTGACCTTCAGAACCGCAATATCAGTGCTGGGATCACGCCCAACCACATCAGCCGCAAAGGTCCGCTTGTCATTCAATGTGACCTCAACTTCATCTGCCTCCTCAATCACATGGTTGTTTGTCACAATGTAACCGTCAGCAGTCACTATCACTCCGGAACCGAAACCCCGGACCTCCCTGGGCCGGCTCGCCCCGGGACCGTAGAAAAACTCGTACAGCGGATTGCTGTAGTTCGAACTGACTGTGGATTTGGTCTTTACATGCACCACAGCATGAACCGTCTGCTCGGCGGCAAAGGTGAAATCATTTACCCCCGACTGACGAACCATTGAGGTGTATCTTGCATTATCCTCAATCATCTGCTTCTCCTTCTCCGTGCCTATCACCAACTGCTCCCTGTCAAGGAACCTGGTATAGATAAACAGTCCTGCCAGCGCCCCGAACAGCGCAATCAGCAAAGTAACTATGAGACTCTTACCTTTCATATCCGTAAAATTTTTGTTGTTGTTTCCTCTGTCCCACTTATGCTGCAAATTGCGTGCCTCATAAAAGTTATGAGTATCTTTACAACCGCACAAATGGTAAATTGTTTTACAAATTTTCGTTTTTTTAACAGACCGGGGCAGAGATCTTACAATAATTAACTTCAATTTAACGGAATGATAATTCCCTTTAACAAATATGAGGGCACAGGCAATGACTTTATCATTGTGAATAATTCTCCCGTGCTCCTTGACCACAATGACAATGATATATTCAAAAGACTGTGCGACAGACGTTTCGGAATAGGGGCTGACGGCCTCATACTCATTGAAGATTCTCCCGGCTTTGATTTCAGAATGCTCTACTACAATGCAGACGGCTCTTCCGGGGAGATGTGCGGCAACGGCGGGCGCTGTGCAGCACACTTTTTCATGAAACATTTTTCCGGCCCCCGCGACCTCTTCTTCATGGCAGGTGACGGCCCCCATACCGCCAGGGTGGCCGGGAATGACATCATCGAGATATCGGTAAGGGATGTGACGGAGGCTGCAGAGACCCCCGACGGCATCCTGGTAAACACCGGTGTACCTCACCTGGTAATCTTTGCTGAGGATACGGAGATGACTGATTTTGCAACCTTTGCACGCGGTCTCCGCCATTCGCCCCGTTATGCCCCCGGAGGAGTCAATGTGAACCTGGCAGCCGTTACGGACAACAGACTCAGGATCAGGACATATGAGCGGGGCGTGGAGGATGAAACCCTCTCGTGCGGAACCGGTGCAACAGCATCTGCCATTGCGGCAGCCCTGACAGGAAAAATTGTCACTGACAATACCCGTGTGAGTGTCAGGGGCGGCGAGCTTCAGATCAGATTTGTCAAAAACGATGCGGGAGCTTCGGAGATATTCCTTACCGGACCCGCAACATTTGTTTTCAGCGGAGAGACAATAATCCAATAACATACCAATATGAAACAGACCCCAGTGAAAACCACTACCCTGATGATCCTTTTCATCTCGTTATGGCCGGCACTGTCAGCCCAGCCCGGCAACGCCGAACTGATGGATGCCCTGAACAATGTGGGACGCCGGTTTGAATCCCTGGACCATCGCCTTGATGTGCTCGAAAAAAATATTGACGATATCCTCTGGTATGAGCGCGTGGGCGACGTGGCCTTCATTGACAAGATCTACACTACGGGTCCTCCCCCGGCCAAAGAGAGTAATCCCACCGGACAGGGCGCCGGCAATCCCCTGAAATTCTGGAGCTACGTCTTCATACCACGCGACGCGGACGCCTCAAAAAAATATCCCCTGCTGGTCTTTCCCCACGGTGGCGTCCATGCCAGCTTCACCACCTACTACACTCACATCATCCGTGAGATGGTCGCCCAGGGATATATCGTCATTGCTGCAGAATACCGCGGCTCAACAGGCTACGGTGCAGGCATGTACCGGCGGATCGACTACGGCGGCCTGGAGGTTGAGGATGTAGATGCCAGCCGAAAGTATATGATCGAAAACTACGGGATCGTTGACAGCGAACGTGTGGGCGTCATAGGCTGGAGCCACGGCGGACTGATAGGGCTGTTCTGTATCTTTGATCACCCGGAGGCATACAAAGCCTGCTTTGCCGGCGTGCCTGTCAGTGATGTCATAGCACGCATGGGATACAAGGACGACAGCTACCGCGACCTGTATTCCGCTTCCTACCACATAGGCAAGAGTGCCGACGAGAATGTGGCTGAGTACCGCAGGCGCTCCCCTGCCTGGCAGGTTGACCGCTACCGCAATACACCGCTGCTGATACATACCAACACCAACGACGAGGACGTAAATGTACTGGAGGTAGAGCATCTTATCAAGTCACTCAAGGCAGCCGGCAAACAGAATTTCAGTTACAAAATTTTCGAGGAGATGCCCGGCGGCCACTCCTTTGACAGGATGGATTACCGCGAGGCAAGGAAGATAAGGCTTGACATTTACAGCTTCCTCAACGGCCACCTGAAGCCGCCGCGGCCCTTCAAATCACTCCGTGACCTGGAGAGAGCTGCCTACCGTTTCTGATGAACAGGCAGCGACTCTTCGGCAAGACACTTAAAGAGCTGTCTGACATTACAGTTGCAGCATCACTGCCCCCCTATGCCGCACGTCAGATGGCGGGCTGGCTCTACCGAAGGGGGGCCCCTGAGATAAGCAGCATGACAGATCTCTCCCTGGCTGCCCGCAGCCTGCTGCAGAAGGATTGGGAGACAGGACTCACACCTCCGTCATCAGTGGCCTCAGCCAGTGACGGTACAAAAAAATACCTCTTCGGCATTGATGACCACCGTTACATAGAGACAGCATTCATCCCTGACCGCGAGCGGGCCACAGTGTGCCTCTCGGTACAGTCGGGATGCCGCATGGGATGCCGGTTCTGCATGACGGCCAGACAGGGATTCCAGGGCAATCTGTCGGCATGCGACATACTTAACCAGTTCAGAAGCATCCCTGAACACCCGTCGCTGACCAACATAGTCTATATGGGCATGGGGGAGCCTCTCGACAACTTCGTTGAGGTGATGAAGAGCCTGGAGATACTCACTGCAGAATGGGGCTACGGATGGAGTCCCGCCCGGATTACAGTAAGCACAATAGGCATCACCGACAGGATACAAGATTTCCTGGAAGGCACCCGGTGTCACCTGGCCGTCAGCCTGCACTCCCCCTTTGATGATGAGAGACAGGCACTGATGCCGGTGCAGAAGGCCCATCCCATCAAAAAAGTGCTTGAGGTAATCAGGGACTTCGATACCGGAAGACAGAGACGCATATCCTTTGAGTACATTCTGTTCGAAGGACTCAATGACACCCCTGAACACGTCAGGGAACTGGCAAGAATTTTAAACGGCATACGTTGCCGGATCAACCTGATACGATTTCATGCCATTCCGGGATCGGAATACAGGAGCCCTGACAACAAGGCCATGGAGGCCTTCCGCGACCAGCTGAACGCAAAAGGGATAACAGCCACCATACGTGCCAGCCGCGGCGAGGATATAGGTGCCGCGTGCGGCCTGCTCTCAACTCTTGAACAGAATAAAAAGGGATGAAATATTCCGGAAAAATATCTTACACTGTGATTTGAAATTCAATCAAGTTCCTTTCGGCCAATGAAACGAAAACTTCCATTACGAATGGCAATAAGAATCCTGCATGCAGTCATCATTGCCATTGCCACCTCAACAGGCCTCAGCGGCCAGCAAAAGGCCATGGATAACATCCTGGCAGACACCACCCTCACCGGAACATCGTGGTCCGTATGTTTTGCAGACGCCGTAACCGGCGAGATGATCTTCGGCCACGACGCCACCCGCAACCTCGCCTCCGCCTCCGTCATGAAGCTCTACCCCACCTCAGTGGCACTCTTACTCCTGGGTCCCGACTACCGCTTTTCTACCAATGTTTATATCTCGGGAAAATTCAACAGCCGCCGGGGAATTGTTGCCGGCGATGTCGTAATCAGGGGCGCCGGTGACCCGGCACTGGGATCAGAGTACTTCAGCGATCACTACGGAGATGTTGTTGGCCAGTGGACAGAAGCCTTGCTGGCTGCCGGTGTCAGACATGTCAGAGGCCGTGTTGCGGCAGCCCCGTCAATATATGATCTCAATCCCGCCCCCTCCGGATGGTCGTGGGGCAACCTGGGTCAATACTACGGGGCAGGTGTCTATGATATCAATTTCAACGACAATAAATACAATATCTACATCACCGGTTTCAATGAAGGATCCGCGGCGGTGATCGACTCTGTCGATATTTATGGCAGAGATATCCACCTGACGAACTATCTGACCTCGTCGGGCAGCAGTGACAGGGGCTATGTCTACAGTACACCTTACTCCCATACCGCGTGGATAGCCGGAAGCGTGCCTGCCGACAGCAGCTTTGCACTTAAAGCATCCAACCCGGATCCTCCGCTGACTGTTGTGCGACTGCTTGACCGGGCGATGCGGGATGCAGGCATCAGGATCGACGGCTCTCCCTCAGAAGCCAGGGCAACGGCAAGCCCTGAGGAGATGACACCTCTCTGTGTTACCCTCTCGCCCGCCCTGGCAGAGATTGTCAGGGTAACCAACCATGAAAGCGTCAACATGTATGCCGAGGCCATCAGAAAACACCTGGGATATGCACTCCTTGGAGAGGGCACCTTCAGTGCCGGAGGTGAAGTTGTAAGATCATTCCTTGACTCGATAGGATGCGAACCCTATGAAGCTGTCATTATTGACGGATCAGGACTCTCGGCCAACAACAACATCAGTGCGCTGATGACGGTGAGGCTGCTGGTGCATATGCACAACAGCAGCGCCACCGCTCCCTTCATCTCCTCCCTTCCCGAAGGAGCAGTATCTGGTACCATGAAAAGCTATTTCAGGGATGAGTTTTTCAGAGGCAGGGTCTTTGCCAAGACAGGAACCATCAGCAGCGCCAAGTCGTTTGCAGGCTATGTCACCACCGGCAGCGGAAGAAGGCTGGCATTCACCATGTTCGCCAACGGATTCACGGTGCCAAACAGGATAATAACCGACTATATGGAAGCAGTTGTCAGGGAGATCATAGAAAATTACTGACCCTGATGACAGTGACGGCAAGTCAGAACTTTTCTCCTTACTTTTTGTTTTAATATACTTTAACATAAAAACCTCTCATAAACCGCTAATTTTGCGGTTTCTATGAGTGATTTGCTACAAGGATGAAAAAAGGAATAAAGATTGCCCTGTGGGTCAGCATACCGCTGATAATTGCAATATGGTTCGGAGGTCCGCGGCTGGGCCTCTGGGGTGACAGGGACCTGAAAAAAGGTTCTGCGGCTCCCTCCGGGGAGGCACAGGCGGTGCGTCAGGCAGACGGTGAGCCACAGGGTCAGCCACAGGGTCAGCCACAGGGCCAGGCGCAGGGTCAGTCGCAGCCCGGGGGAGGTCCGGGTGGCAACCCTTCGGGCGGTGGCGCTTCGCGTGGCGGACTCCTTCCGGTAAACGGAACCATAGCAAGGCCTTCCTATCTTACCAGCGGCATCAGGTCAGCCGGCTCACTGCTTGCCAACGAAGAGGTGGATATCGTCAGCAAGGTGCCCGGCAAAGTCACCGGCGTATTTTTCAAGGAGGGAAGCAGGGTGAAGAAAGGCGATCTGCTGGTGAAGATCTACGACGAAGACCTGCAGGCTCAGCTTCGCCGGTCGGAGATACAGGAGAAGCTTCTTGCCGAGAAGCTGGAACGCCAGAGAGTGCTGCTGGAGAAAGATGCCGTGAGCAGGGAGTCATTCGACCAGCTTCAGACAGACTATAATGTTATACTTGCCGACATGAACCTCCTCAGGGTGAGGATAGCGGAAACCGAGGTAAGGGCTCCGTTTGACGGGGTAATAGGATTTCGGTACGTCAGTGAGGGCACCTATGTGCAGCCTTCCGTCAAGATAGCCCACCTGATTGATCCCTCAACCCTCAAGCTCCAGTTTGCCATCTCGGAAAAGTACATTGCGGAAGATCTGATGGGCAAACGGATTGCATTCGAGACCGAGGGTTACAGGGAGGAGTTCTTTGCCACTGTTTATGCCATTGACTACCGTATAGATGAAACGACCAGGACCATCGGTCTGAGAGCCCGTTACAACAACAGGGACGGACGGCTGGTACCTGGTATGTTCGCCTCGCTGACGCTTATCACCGATGAGAAGCAGAATGCCATACAGGTGCCGACGGAATCCATAGTGCCCGAGATGAATGAGAAGAAAATATGGGTGGTGAAAAACGGCAGGGCTTCCCTTGTTCCGGTCGTCACCGGTACCCGCACCGCAACAATGATCGAGGTGCTCTCCGGACTCTCTGCAGGCGACACCGTGCTTACCACCGGACTTATGCAGCTTAGGGACAATATGCCTGTCAGGGTTAACATAACGGATTAGCACCGGACGATCACGGCGGCCTACAACTGAAGAAAAAGATGAGTCTATCGTCATTAAGCATACAGAGACCGGTACTTGCCACGGTGATGGCGCTGGTGATACTCATTCTCGGAGGTATCGGATATACCTTCCTCGGAGTGAGGGATTACCCGAGCGTTGACCCTGCGATAGTGACAGTGTCAACCTCTTTCCCCGGGGCCAACTCAGACGTAATCGAGACACAGATAACCGAGCCTCTTGAGTCTGCCATTAACAGTGTGCAGGGAATACGCTCCATTTCGAGCTCCAGCAGTGACGGATCCTCGCGCATCACCGTGGAGTTCAAGCTGGAGGTGGATATGGAGACTGCCGTCAACGACGTCCGCGACAAGGTCTCAGGCGCCATGCGACGCCTTCCGCAGGATGTTGACCCGCCGGTGGTGCAGAAAGCCGACGCTGATGCCCAGCCTATATTCGCAGTAACACTTCGCAGCGACAGCAGGTCTATAATTGACGTCAGCACCTACGCCGAGATCAACTTCAAGGAGAGGATGCAGACCATCTCGGGTGTCAGTGCTGTGGGAGTGTGGGGATCCAAGAAGCTCTCCATCAGGATGAAGATGGACCCCGCAAGACTGGCAGCCTACGGCCTCACGCCACTGGATGTGCGGACCGCTGTAACACGCGAAAACATAGAACTTCCCTCGGGAAGGATCGAGGGAGACAACACTGAGCTTACAATCCGGACCCTGGGCAGGCTGCGCACCGTTGACGAGTTCAATGACCTGATCATTGCAAAGAGCGGCGACAGGGTGGTGAAATTCAGTGATATAGGTATAGCCGAGATCGACGCTGAGAATATCCGGTCACACCTGACGAGCAACGGCAAGCCGGCAGTAAACGTAGTTCTGGTACCACAGCCCGGTGCCAATTACATCGAGATCGTCGATGAAGCAATGGTGATGCTGGAACAGCTCAAGAAAGACCTGCCGGAAGATATCACCACCGAGATACTCTTTGACAATACACTCTATATCCGGGAATCAATCAAGGAGGTAAAGAACACCATCTTCATAGCATTTATGCTGGTGGTGCTGGTCATCTTCCTCTTCCTGCGCAACTGGAGGACAACACTCATACCGGTCATTGCCATACCTGTAGCACTCATCGGGGCATTCTTCGTGATGTACATTGCCGACTTCACCATTAACATCCTGACGCTCTTTGCCATTGTGCTGGCCATCGGCCTGGTGGTTGACGATGCCATCGTGGTTGTGGAAAACATATACACAAAGGTCGAAAAGGGGATGAAGCCCAGGGAGGCTGCCCTTACGGGCTCACGTGAGATATTCTTTGCCATCATCGCCACCACCGTAGCCCTGGTAGCCGTCTTCTTCCCGATAGTCTTTCTCCAGGGAGTGACCGGCAGGCTCTTCAGGGAGTTCAGCCTGGTGATTGTGGGAGCAGTGGTAATATCCTCCTTCCTGGCACTGACGCTTACTCCCATGGTCTCATCCAGGGTGCTCAAGCACGATGCCATGGAAGGCCGTTTCTACCGGTCCACCGAGCCGTTCTTCAGCGGCATGATAAATCTCTACCGCAGGTGGATAACAGGTTTTCTCAAGAGAAGATACTGGGCTCTTGTCATTATTGTGGCTGCCGGCGTGCTGATAGGAATATTCTGGACGCAGTTGCCGTCAGAGATGGCGCCGCTGGAAGACCGAGGTTATGTAAACATCAGTGCCAGAGCCACTGAGGGCACCTCCTACGACTACATGACTGCCTATATGGACAGGCTCTATCCGGTGGTGCAGGAGAACGTTCCCGAGAGTGACAACATCATGATGATGGTAGGCATGGGAGGAACCAACAGCGCCAACATGAGGGTCAGGCTCTCCGACCGCCGTGACCGCAAGCGGTCGCAGCAGGAGATTGCGGCCTCATTGTCTCCGGTGCTCAGGCAATATACCGGCGCCCGCACCATTGTGTCACAGCAGCAGACCTTCGGCTCACGCCGCGGCGGACTCCCTGTGCAGTACGTCATTCAGGCCAAAAACCTTAACGACCTGAAGAGGGTTATACCCGACTTCATGGCTGAAGTATCGGAGAGCCCGTACTTCTCAGCCAGCGACGTGAACCTGAAGTTCACCAAGCCTGAGCTTACCGTCCTCATCAACAGGGAGAAGGCTTCCATGATGGGAGTCAACGTTCAGAACATTGCACAGACACTCCAGCTCACCATGAGTGAACAGCGTATCGGTTATTACATCCTCAACGGCAAGCAGTACCAGATCTTCAGCCAGTTCGACAAGTCGAAGCGCAATGACCCGTATGATCTCACCAGCACCTATGTACGAAACGACAAGGGTCAGCTGATACAGCTCGACAATATCGTCGAAATACGCGAGAGCAGCCTGCCGCCGCAGCTCTACAGGTACAACAGGTTCGTGTCGGCCACCGTCTCGGCAGGCCTCGAAGGAAGATACACTCTCGGTGAAGGCATAGAAGAGATGGACAGGATAGCTGCCAGGGTGCTCGATGAAAACTTCAGCACTACTCTTTCGGGGGACTCCAAGGATTTCGTGGAGAGCACATCCAGCCTGCTCTTTGCATTCGTCCTGGCCATTGTGCTCATCTATCTCGTTCTCTCGGCACAGTTCGAGAGCTTCCGTGACCCTGTGATCATCCTGGTTACCGTGCCGCTCGCCCTTATCGGTGCACTGTTTATCATGGTCGTCACAGGCCAGACCCTCAATATTTTCAGCCAGATAGGACTGATCATGCTCATAGGCATGGTGGCCAAGAACGGGATACTTATCGTCGAGTTTGCCAACCAGAGACAGCAGGCAGGGCTCAGCATCATGGATGCTGCCCGCGAGGCCGCCGTGGCACGCTTCCGCCCGGTGCTTATGACAAGCCTCACCACCATCCTTGGCATCCTGCCTCTGGCCCTGGCCTCGGGGGCAGGCGCCGAGAGCCGCATCTCAATGGGCGTCACGGTGGTGGGCGGTATGTTCTTCGCCACCTTCCTGACTCTCTTTGTGGTACCATCCATCTACAGCTACCTCGCCGGAAAGAAAAATGCAGAAAAAAGCAGCAATGAGCAACCCAAGGCTTAGCACCATGATACTTGTGCTCCTGCTGCCACTGGCCGCAGAAGCTCAGAAGACAATGACGCTCGATGAGGCCATTATGGTGGCCCTTGAGAACAACTACTCTCTCAAGATCAGCAGAAATGACCAGGCAATGGCAGAAAACAACGTCACCCTGGCACCCTTTCTTCCAACGGTTACCGGCACGGGACGCCAGTCGCAGACAAGCAATGATGTAATATCATCCTCATCAGAAGCAGAAAGGAGCAGGACAAATCTCTATTCTGCCGGCGTTGCCCTCAACTGGAAGCTGTTTGACGGGCTGGGCATGTTCACTGCCTACAGCCGCCAGCAGGAGCTGCTGGCCATGAGCAGCCAGAGAGTCAGGATAAACGTTGAGAACCTGGTCATGAGTGTCTGCTCGGAATACTACAATATCATTGTTCAGCAGAACAGGATGGAGTCGGCCCTTACCTCCCTGGCTCTCTCCAAGTCACGGTATGAGAATGCCGAGGAGAAATATATGCTGGGTGTCATATCTGGACTCGACCTGCAGCAGGCGAAGATAGACCTCAACGCCGACAGCTCCGCGGTGCTGTCGCAGCAGGAGACGGTCATCAGCGCATACATACGGCTGACCAACCTTCTCAGTACGGGCCATGAGATCGACTTCAACATACGTGACTCAATCATCCTGGCCCCTGACATGGATATCGATTCACTCCGGGCCCGGACATTGAAGTACAATAACCAATTGTTGCTTGCACAGCAGGGAGAGAGGCTCTCCGAATATGACCTGGCAGCCGTAAGGGCTTTGCGCTATCCCACCCTGAGCTTCAGCACCGGGTATAACTACAGCCGCAATGAATACCCGTGGTCGGCAGGCTCCTTCAACCAGACTAACGGCCTCAACTGGGGCTTCAACATGTCATGGAACATCTTCTCCGGGTTCGAAACCAACAGGAGGATGGCCAACGCCAGGCTTGAAAATGAGAACAGCAAACTGGCATACCTCGACATAGAGTATGAGATCATGGGAGAGCTGGACCTGCTATACAATACCTACCTGAACAATATCACGGTTACCAACTTCGAAACCGAGAGTGCGGAACTGGCCAGGGCATCCCTGGAGATCGCCATGGAGCGTTACCGGCTCGGCTCACTGTCAGGACTCGAATTCCGTGAGTACCAGAACAACTATCTCAACGCCATAAACAGAAGGCTTACGGCACTGTACCAGGCAAAAATCTCCGAGATCGCGCTGAGACTTCTTGCCGGAGAGCTTACTGAATAAGACCCTGCCCGCCGGGTCCGCTGAAGGCCTTCGAATCAGGCATGCATCCTGTTTAGAGACTGCAGCGGAGAAATCCCGGTTCCCTGTCTGTATGAAGCATGTAGCGGCATAACTCCGGCCCGGAGCCGTAGCGCTTATCGAGCAGGGCTGCTCTTCCTGCTCCTGTAGGCCTTGAAACCTTTCCACGACAGCCAAATGACAAACAGCGCCCCCAGCGCGTACATCACCCAGTCGAGATAAGGAAGTATATGGTCCCTCATGTCATAGGCAAAATAGCCAATCAGGGCCAGGATTATGTTCCAGAGTCCGGCACCGAGAAAGGTATAGAGAAGGAATGTCCAGATATTCATCCTTGCGAGACCGGCGGGGATTGATATGAGCTGGCGTACCGCCGGCACCAGCCTGCCTATGAAAGTTGAGGCCTTGCCGTGCTTGACGAAGTACTTCTCGGCATTCTCCACGCTGGTGCGACTGATCAGCAGGGCATGAGCCCACTTCGTTTCAGCCAGCCGGTATAACAGAGGTCTGCCGAGCCAGATCGACAGATAGTAATTGATGATTGCACCGGTCATTGCTCCTGCGGTGGATGCCAGCAACACCCCGGTCATCGTCAGCGAGCCCTCCCCTGCCTTCCAGGCAGCAAACGGAACCACTATTTCAGAGGGAAACGGCACAAATGAACTCTCAACGGTCATCAGAAGCCATATCGTAAAATAGTTCAGGTTGGCCATGTACCACTCAAAAACAGTCTGAAATATCTCCATGCTAAATAAGTCTGTAAAGTCTAAAGTCCGTAAAGTCTATTGTTCTGTCGAGCCAGGTTATTTACAATCTATGGTCTTAATTCTTAATTCTTAATTCTTAATTCTTAATTCAAATTACCACTGCTGACTGTAGACTGCCGACTGCCGACTGAATCAGGCGTCAATATTGGCATACTTCGCATGCTTCTCAATGAACTCCCGTCGTGGCGGCACCTCGTCGCCCATGAGCATTGAGAAGATATGGTCAGCCTCAGCAGCAGAGTCGATTGTTACCTGGCGCAGTGTACGCGTCTCCGGATTCATGGTTGTCTCCCAGAGCTGCTCGGCATTCATTTCACCGAGACCCTTGTATCTCTGGATCGTGACGGATGACTCCTTGCCCTGACCCATCTCCTGCACGGCAGCATTGAGCTCCTCATCATTCCAGCAGTATCTCTCGGCTTTTCCCTTCTTGACGAGATAGAGAGGAGGAGTGGCTATGTATATGTGTCCGTTCTCTATCAGCTCTTTCATGTACCTGAAGAAAAAGGTCATTATGAGGGTGGTGATATGTGACCCGTCAACGTCAGCATCGGTCATGATGATCACCTTCGCATATCTCAGTCCTGAAATATTCAGCGCTTTGCTGTCGTCATCGGTACCTATCGATACTCCGAGGGCGGTATAAATATTCTTGATCTCTTCATTGTCAAAGATCTTGTGCTGCATGGCCTTCTCCACATTAAGTATCTTGCCCCGCAACGGGAGAATGGCCTGAAAGCGGCGGTCACGACCCTGCTTTGCCGTGCCTCCGGCTGAGTCTCCTTCAACGATGAAGATCTCCGACACTGCCGGGTCCCTGTCGGCACAGTCTGCCAGCTTGCCGGGCAGCCCTGACCCTGACAGAACGTTCTTTCGCTGCACCAGCTCACGGGCCTTGCGTGCAGCATGGCGGGCAGTGGCGGCCAGGATCACCTTCTGGACTATGGCCTTGGCATCTCGCGGATTCTCCTCAAGGTAGTGTGACAGAGCAGTGCTTACCGCAACATCCACTGATCCCATAACCTCGGAGTTGCCGAGCTTGGTCTTCGTCTGTCCTTCGAACTGGGGCTCTGCTACCTTGCAGGAGATGACCGAGGTGAGACCCTCGCGAAAATCATCACCGTTGATGTCAAACTTCAGCTTGGAGGTAAGGCCTGAGTCCTCGGCATATTTCTTCAGCGTCCTCGTCAACCCCCTGCGAAAACCTGCCAGGTGGGTGCCGCCCTCAACTGTATTGATGTTGTTAACATAGGAGTGCACGTTCTCTGAGAAGGAGGTGTTGTACTGCAGAGCCAGCTCAACGGGTGTCTCTCCCTTGTCATAATTGATATAAATAACATTCTCCGTCAGCCGCTCACGGTTGACATCAAGGTATTCAACAAACTCTATAAGCCCCCGTTCCGAATAGAACTGCTCTGTCACCTGGCCGGCACCGTTGCCATTGCCATTGCCATTGCCGTTTTCAGCCTCCTCCCTCTTGTCGGTCAGCGTGAGCATGATCCCCTTGTTGAGGAAGGCCAGCTCCCTCAGCCGTGCTGCCAGTACGTCAAACTTGAACTCCAGCGTCTGGAAGATGGTGCTGTCAGGCATGAAGGTGGTTATGGTTCCGCTGCCGTCTGATACACCTGTCTGTGTCACCGGCGCCAGCGGCTTGCCTCTCTCGTAGGTCTGTGACCATTTCTTGCCCTGTCTCATGACTTCCACCGTCATCCTCGACGAGAGGGCATTGACACATGATACGCCAACACCGTGCAGACCCCCTGAAACCTTGTAGCTGTCCTTGTCGAACTTGCCACCGGCGTGAAGAACCGTCATGACTACCTCAAGGGCCGACCGTTTCTCCTTTTCATGCATCTCAACGGGTATGCCGCGACCGTTATCTATGACAGTAACCGAGTTGTCTTCGTTTATGGTGACATCAATCTGAGTACAGTATCCCGCAAGAGCTTCATCTATAGAGTTGTCAACTACCTCATAGACAAGATGATGCAATCCCCTCACCCCGACATCGCCAATGTACATCGCAGGCCTCTTCCTCACTGCTTCCAGTCCTTCAAGGACCTGAATGCTCCCGGCTGAATATTCATCCTGCTCCTTACTCCTCCTTATCTGTTCGTCATTAGTCATTCCAAGCAATTTTTAGTTGAAAAAATATGTTTTAAAGGTTTGATAATATGTCAATTATAAAATCACACAAAGGTAGCAAAAAGTACTTAAATACCTCCTCAAAGGCAACATATAAATGAGATAGATATGAACAATCGCTGCCGTTTTACCGACACACTAGAGGCTGTAGGTAAATCCGCCCAGAATCATGAAATTGCGTGATGGATAGTAGTTCCATTCGAAGTACCGGTTGTATGAAATATTATTGCAGCGGAGCCAGAAGGAGATGTCTGGTGTATAACGGTATTCAGCGCCCAGGTTCAGGTTGGGGTGCACCGGAAGTGTGACGATATCCCTGGGGGCCTTTACGAGTGCATGCCTCACTCCTGTCAGTGAGAATGCAGCCGAGGCTATTATCTTGTTTCTGAGATTGTAATCTGCCTTCAGTGATCCGTCCCAGTCAGGCTTATGCCAGGCATACTCTTCACCAGACATATCATACCCGTACCAGTTGCCTGCCACCGAGAGGGTCAGCTGCCTGTTGACCGGGTACTTGACCTCACCGTGAACCTTCAGCAGGCTGCCGTCGTCATAAACGGGCAGAAAGTAGTTGCCGACACCCGTTGTGTCATTCATGAAGAGCAGCATGTCCCTGAACATGGTATAGCTCAGACCCAGGGCATAGGTCGCCGTGACATTCAGATTGCCGGAGATGCCTGCCTTCACCCTGAGCTGGTTGTCGGTACTGCGGAGAGTGAAGAGGGTGTCTCCGGGCATCATCCATGGGTTGATGTATGCCGTATTGCGTGCCTGGTTGTTCTCAAGCCAGCCGTCAACCGCTGCAGTGAACCTGAGGAACTGAGGAACAACCCTGAATGTAAAGGAGACATCAGGGTAGAAATTCATATAGAGCTTTGTCTCCCCGCCCAGCAGAGGATCATAATTCTCCCTGAGATCAGCGTTCACCTTTAGCCCGAACTTGAATCTCCAGTTATCGTTGCCCTTGGTGATATAGGGCTCCACGGCAAGCAGGTTGCGCGCTTTGCTGTCCACTCCCCTGGCAAAGAGATAGAGATCATAATTGAAGTCCACTCCGCCGTAGAGGCCGAACATGTTAGTGCCTCCCCTGGCCGCAAGCGACGGGTTATGCTGCATTCCGTTGCCCTCGCGCATGAAGAGGTTGTAGCTCACCGTGGCATCCCAGTTGATATCGTTTGAGTCGGGTTCCATGGTGAAGTACCTCGCCCTGGCTGTGGCATCGTAATAGAGCGATCTGATATCCTTCCTGTCGGGATCATATCCGGTGACATCAGGGTCGTAGCCGTAGGCATAGCGCGTCATCTGCCTGAAATCGATGTCCGTATCGAGACGACTCCTCCTGAAGTATTTCTTGCCGTAAAGAATCGCCTGGTTGTCAAGAAATCCTCCATAGACCCGGGCATCATTCTCCAGCTCTATCCTGGAGGCTGAGGCATAACTGCGGGTGAAGAGCCCGACACTGCCCTTTGCCGACCTTCCGTTTGATATGCTCACCTCGAGGAAGGGTGAAAGATAGGTGCCAAAGCCAAGGCTTACATAACCCTTCCTGATCTCTTCCAGCGGATCAGGCGACAGCACTGCTGACTTGATCGGGCTCACCTCGTATTCCGGGACAAAGGAGCCGGGGGTGAAGTCGTATGCAAAGGTGACCCTCACTGTCGAGGTGTCATCAGCCGACGGCAGCAGGGTGTGCTTGGCAGCAGCCTGCAATGTGGGCTTGTACGGGTTGTACAGTGTTACTGACCTCCTTATTGTCTCGTCTTTTGTCTGACCGCCGGCAACTAATGTGATCAGCATGGCAGCGGCGGCGAAATATAACTTCTTGTTCATTGCTTTCTCCGGTTAATGATCAGTTCGGTCTCTCCGTTGTTGCTCCGTCAGCTCCTTCCTCCGCGGTCAGTGCCGCGAGCCTGGAGCGCGCCTCCTCAATGATACCGTCATCCGGCACCGTATAGTAGTCAATCAGGCTCTGCAGGGTGGCTTTGGCCTGGAAGGTATCACCCTTCTTCAGGGCTATCTCAGAGAGCAGAAGAAACACCTTGCCCGTCCAGTAGGCATGCGGCGAACTCATGTCTACAAACTGGTTGGCCTCCTTCTCCGCCCCGCTGATGTCACCTGACTGCCACAGGAGCTCCGCAACACGGTATTTTGCCTCTGCACCGTAAACCGTTGCCACCTCAGAACCCACTCTTCTGTAGTCGTCAAGCGCATCTTCATTGTTGCCAAGACGCTGGTTTGCTTTTGCAGTAAGGAAGGTTGCCTCACGAGCCAGCTCTTCGGTCAGCTTGTCAGATTCCAGCACCAGCCCGGCGGCGGCAATGGTTTTCTCATCATCCTCAAGCCGGGCTGCCGACCTCATCATACCCAGCCATGCGTACATGCGGTTCTCCGGACTGGTTGCCTCACCACCCAGCCTTTCGTAAAGCGAGTATGACCTGCGGTAGTCGTTCTTGCCATAAGTGATGGAGGCTGCTCCGAGAAGCGACTGCTCCATGAACTGGTTGTTGCCCACATTGACAACCTGCAGGTAGAGAGCGAGAGCCTCATCAAGGTTGCCCGACCTGTTCAGGCAGTCGGCGAGGTAGAACCTGGCATTGGTGGCAAAGTTCCCCGACGGGAAGTCACGCAGATAATCCCTGAAGATCTCCGATGAACGTTCACAGTTGCCCCTTACATACTGGTTCTCCCCTGAGATGTATGTCATTGAGTCGCGTGTGGCAACCTGGATGTCTCCCATTCCTTCAACGTTCTGCATGTATGCAAAATATGACTGCACGTCGTCCATATCGGTATAGGCGTTTCTCAGTCCGTTGACCGCATTCCGGGCCTCAGGGGTGTTCCTGAAGTTCTCAATCACCTTCTTGAACTGCGCCACGGCCTTTTCGTTCTCACCGGCATTGTAGTAAATAAGCCCAAGCTGTACCATCGCCGGTGGCACAAACTGGCTGTTGGTGTACCAGGCTATTATGTTTGTGAAATCAGCCTCACCCCTTACTGGCTGCCCGACAGCCACATAGGCCCGTCCCCGCTCAAAAAGTGCATTGGGAACGTAGGCTGACCTGGGATAGTTATCTATCAGCGAGGTCAGGGTTGATATCTTCGCCTCGTTGTTGTTGCTCAACCCAAGTGCAAATCCTTTCTGAAACATCGCATAGTCTGCATCCTGCCTTGCATTCCCGATAACCCTGTCATAGTACGCTATGGCTGACGGATAATCTGCCTGTATGTAATAACAGTCGGCAATGCGGTTCAGGGCATCAATGACCATGTCTGAGACTGTCTCGCTCTTTACGTTACGGGTGAAAGCCAGAAAAGCAGGCAGCGCCTTCCTGTATTCACCGCTGTTGTACCATAAGTATCCGAGGTTGTAATCTGTCAGTTCATACTCGGGAAGGCTGGCTGCGGCAGGGAGCTTCCTGAAGTTCTCCCAGTCGTTGCCGGCCGCAATGACATTGCCGAGACGGTAGTTCGATTCGCCTCTCCAGTAGAGAGCCAGCGCCCTTAACTCAGGATTCATCTCCTTGTACAGCAGCGATTTGTCGAACATAGCCACCGCATCCGCATATCTCCCGTTGCTGTAGAGCTCAACTGCGCGGTAATAGGCTACCTTCTGCCATGCCTCCTTGAGCCTCTCATCCTTGTTGGTTATCTTCTCGAGGGAACTGAGTGCCGCCTGGTAGTTCTTCAGCCTCATGTAGGCCGATATCAGGTAGTCATAAGCCTCCGACAGGTGGTCGGAGCCGGGATAGGCCTGTATGTAGCTGTGCAGGGCATCGATTCCCTCCCCGAACGGAGCGTAGGAGTTCTCATAGGCCAGCTTTGCAAAGTTGAAGAGAGCCTCCTCCTGCACCGCGGGGTCATAACTCATCTTTGATGCCGCCGAGAAGGCCATCTGAGCCTTTTTCTTGTCATTGCTCTTCAGATAGCACGAGCCCAGCATGTAATAGGCATTCTGTGTGAGTATGTCACTCCTTCCCACCACCTGGTTGAAGAGCCTGGTGGCTTTTTCGATCTCATCAGTGCGATAGTAGCTGTATGCAAGCTCGTACTTGTCATTCCTGTCACTGAGCCTGGTTTCGCTGATGAACTTCTCAAGCCACGGTATCGCCTCCCTGTAATTGCCCTTCTGAAAGTGGGCGTCGCCTATGAACCGGTAGAGCTCTGTCTCCCGCTTCTTGCCAGCCTGATCAATGAGCGACGGTGCCGTCTCAAGGATTCCGTCATAGTCCTCGTTTAAATAATAGATCTGGACGATATAGAAAGGCACCACCCCTCCGAAGGTCTCGTCACCGCGAAGCCTCTCAAAGCCCTCCAGCGCCGTTTCGTAGAAGCCGTTCTCGTATGCAATGGCCGAATGGTAATAGATGGCCGGAGAGGTGTAATCTGTGTCAACATCAATCAGCTCCGCAAAGAGCATCTGTGCCCTCTTCTCATCACCCCGCCTGTAATGCGAATAGCCGAGCTTGAATATATACTCAGCCAGCTCCCTGTCGTCAAGCTTAAGACGGTCAGTCTGCTCAAACCAGTCGATGGCACAGCTGTAGTTTCGCTTCTGGTAGCAGTAGAGTCCCGACTCAAACCTGGCACGGTTGAGCATCGGACTCTCACTGTTGCCCGCAATAAAGCGCTGCATCCGGTATTCGGCATCGGGAGCCGTCAGACGCATGGCGGAGATGGCTGCATGATACTCGGCATCTGCCCTCTGAATGATGCTGCCGCCCTTCTCCGTGGCAAGCCATTTGTCAAACAGCTCAACGGCAGTGGCATACTTGGCCTTCCCGTACATCTCGTAAGCACTGTTCAGCAGCGAGGTCATCTCTTCACCGGAGAAGGACGACTGTCCTCTGACCGCAAGGCCGCCGGTGAGCAGCACAGCAACCAAAATCACCAGTATCTTCCTGTTCATAACTTTATCTTTTCATGAGCCTCTTGCAGCAAAAACAGCGCCACAAACCCTGGTCTGCAGACAATTCATTATAATACAACATATTGCGCTGTGATTGCGACACAGTTAAACCAGCCGTAAAATTACAACTATAAAACAGGGTAAAAATCTCTTTAACAATCATTTTATCAACATCACTGCAGCTGATTGTTAATTCTTTTTTTAATTTGCACGAAAAGAATCAGGATGGAAGAGACCGCGCCGCTGGATACAATCATAGAACTGAAAAGCTGCTCAATCATGCAGCAGGATCACCTGGTCCTCTCTGATGTAAATCTGAAGGCTGACAAGGGAGAATTCCTCTACCTGGTTGGCAAGGTGGGGAGCGGCAAGACATCACTGATCCGGACCCTCAATGCTCAGTTGCCCCTGGCTGAAGGCGAGGGGTGGGTTGCGGGCTTTGATCTGAAGAAACTGAAGAAGAGGGATATACCATTTCTCAGGCGAAAGCTGGGTATCGTTTTCCAGGATTTCCAGCTGCTCACCGACCGTTCGGTGCATGACAACCTGGAGTTCGTCCTCCGGGCAACGGGATGGAGTAATAAAACAGCTACCGAAGACCGCATCAAAGAGGTACTCGCAAAGGTCGGTCTGCAAAACAAGGGATTCAAGATGCCCCACCAGCTCTCCGGAGGTGAGCAGCAGAGGGTGGTTATCGCACGTGCCCTGCTGAATGACCCTGAGATCATACTGGCTGACGAGCCTACAGGCAACCTTGACCCCGAGACATCCGAGGATATCCATATCCTGCTGAAGGAGATAAGCAACAACGGAAGGGCAGTGATAATGTCGACACACAAGCTGTCACTGGTGAAGAAGTACCCCGCCAGAACTCTCAGGTGCGAAAACGGCAAAGTAGTTGAGAGTGAGTCCAATGATCAGGTGATAGAGCTGCTCTTCTGATCACTTCAGAAGTCTTGCCGGCCATGGCAGCCTGTTCCTGTATAGTCTGTAATAGCGGGTTTTTGTTCCCCCGAACGACTTCATGAACATGGCTATTGAGGGAACCGACGACCCGGCGAAATCGAGGGTGACGTTACTCCCTGCACCGGTTCTGATGATATGATCAATGACATGGTAGGCAGTCCTCAGCTCACGGCTCTTCCTGCTTCCTGCAGTGAAGAGCATTGTTATTCTTGACCGGTAATCTATGCAGAAGACGCCCCACAGCAGTTTTCCCTTAGGTGATCTGACACCCAGTATCCTTCCCTTTCCTGTTTCAGTACAGTGATGCATCAGCTCCCGGAGGCGTTTGTAGCCGGATTCCCGTATGACGCCGGCCCTCTTGCCTATGTTGCTCCTGAAGAGAGCTATGACTTCATGAGGCGTCACATCATCCACAATATCCTGGGGATAGCGATGAGCTATGTTGATGTTCCTCCGGCAATCGGTGGAATAGTTGAGCCAAATCTCCTCGTAAGGCCTGTCGAGTCCCAGCTCAAAGTTGTCACGTGGTGTGAGGGCAAATCCCGGAAGCCGGACCTCCTGGCCTATGTTGAGATCAATCAGCCTGTAGAAATCCGGCATGAAGGCGACAAACTCGCCGGCTATCCTGGCACTGTCGCCGTCAGCGGTAAACAGCCCCAGTTGCTGAAGAAACAGCGGTGTTGCGATATAGCTGAAGCCGTACTTGCGCGAAGAGGGAAGCGGAAAGAGTGACAGGTAGTCGTCATCCACGAGGGCATCCCAGCCCGGGGCCATGATATCAAGGTACCATGACCAGGGATAGGGTTTAAGTCCGGGTATCTCCGCCAGGGAGTCGTCCCATCTGCGACGGTCTATCTCTTCATTTTTGAGGTAGGTGATCATGGCTTCTGCAGTGCCAGGGTTTCCTCGAACACTTTTCTCCAACCCTCCCATCCGTTCGATTCGGAGAGCGATGTGTTGTGCCAGACGGATACGAAGAGACCTCCCACACGCCTGGTGGCATTGACAAGTGATCTTATTACCGCGATGGATGCCTCAGGGGTCAGAAGACGGTACTGCCTCAGGGTCCCGTCCATAACCTGGAACGGCACGATGCTAAGCCCGGTGCGCCTCTCGCGCGAAAGATCATAGAAGTGAAACGGCCGGGCCATGCCTGCCCTGAAGCCGGGCTCGTCGGCATAACCCATGGTGTAGTCGTGCTTTATCCCGGCACTCTCCCATGCCTGGTATGTTTCCGGCATGCGCAGAAGAAGCCAGTGCTGGCGTGCATGTTCCGGATGATGACCTGTGATATGGTTATATCGCTCAGTCTCCATCTTCAGGATTTTGGGCCTTCCTGCAGAGCGGTATGACGGATGGATGCCGCTGCCGAACATGACATCGTATTTTCTTATTATCTCACCGTAGTCATGATCACGGTGGGGAGGGTTGTGATCATACTCACCCTGGTCACCCGTGGGGAAGAAAAAGAGTGCCTCAATGCCGTGCCGCGCTATCTGATCCTCAATATAACCGAAACTGTCATATGGATCGGGCATGGCCCCGGTCATGGTCCGGACCCTTTCCGTTGCCTTTGCGCCTGTTCCGGCAAGACCCTTGACCAGCCCTCCCATGCTGCGGAGAAATCCGCGGCTGCGGTAGGCAAAAGGCTGATCGACATCCAGAGTGAGCATCGACCGGAACTCGTTGTGCCTGATGGTGATGACAGGAAAATGCCTTACCAGCTCCTCCGCCAGTAAGCGGGCCCAGAGCTCCACAACCGGCATCTGCAGGAAACCTCCACGGTATGCCAGCGACCTCTCCCCGGGAAACCTGCCGTGGACGTCGGGAGCAAAGGAGAGATACTCCTCATACCTGGTGACCATGTAAAAAGTGGCAGAGAAAATGTCAAAGGGAAATGTTCCGTCATCAGCAGGAAAAATGACTGGCACTTCACCGGTGAATGAGACATCCGGACTTATCTCCCTGACTACCGTCTCGGAAAGGAGTCCGGACGGCCTCACTACAAACCGGTCCCTGACCTTCTCCCCGGAGTAGATAATGGCAGGAGATGTCCCTAGCCTCCTGCGGTCTGTCGTTATCTCATACTCAATGCCGAGAATGGTTGAGAAGATAATCTCAGCAGCATATTCCAGCCTGGGGGTGACCTCCGGAGAATAGATCCTGAGCTTTTTAGTTCCCATGTCAGCAAATTTAAAAAAAGGAGAGATAAGCAACCAGTTGTTTAGCCTCTTATTTATTAACAGAAATGCTTTTAAGAGAGGCAAATTTTACTATTTTTGTTCTCTCTGTTATCTGATCTTTCAACTTAACTAAATATATTATGGGCAAAGGTGATAAGAAATCCAGGAGGGGAAAAATAATCAGAGGCACCTACGGCGTACTCCGCAAGAGAAAGAAAAAGGAGGGTGTTGCTCCGCCACTGCCGAAGGATGAGGTAAAGAAAACTGCAGAGGTCACGGAGACAAAGAGCAGCACCGGGAAGACAACACCAAAGACGGCTAAGCCCAAACCGGCCGCAAAGCCTGCTGCCAGGGCAGCAGCAAAGAAGAGCGATGAGGAGAAGAAGCCTGCGGCAGCAAAGACAGCCAAAACTGCAACAAAGGCTAAAAAAACCTCGGAAAGCAAGGAAGAATAGGTTTCAGAAGTCACTGTACAGGGAGATTTAAGAAATCAGGATACCCTTCAGAATACCGGTAGGTTTCAGCAACCGGAATGCCGGAAGGTTTCAGCAATCGGAATGCCGGAAGGTTTCAGCATTCAGGATAGCCGGAGGGTTCAACAGTCAGGATACCGATATCAGATCTCCGTACACGGAGGGGTCAACCGTTGCCTCAATGATTGTGCTGCCGGCTGACTGGAGGGCCCTGCCAACGGCAGTGCGCATCTGGTCTGCTTTTGATACCCGGATGACATCAGCACCAAGGAACCTTTCGGCACCAAAGAGAGAACCCCTGTAGAGCTGCATGGCCGATGACTGAACATTCCTGTGTGACTCCTTGATCTTTATCAGGTTAAGCTCACCGTCGGAGAGGACAACCACGATGATCTTCAGGCCCAGCCTTCGGGCAGTGATCATCTCGCCTGCATGCATCAGCATCCCCCCGTCTCCCGTCACGCATACGACGGTACTGCCAGGTTCGGTCAGCGCTGCTGCAAGTGCTGCCGGCAACCCGAATCCCATGGATGACCAGCCGTTCGTCATCAGGAGCTTTCCCCCCGGCGGCACCTCCCACATCTGTCCCAGGAGGTGAAGGTGCGACCCCACATCAGCGGTGACGACACTGTTAGAGGGTAACATCTCCTGCAAAACCGTCAGGAGAGTTACAGGATTGAATCCGGGAACCTTGCCGTAAATCAAATTCCGCAGCTCACTCCTCACCTCCGCAGCCAGACCTGTCATCTCCGGGGAGCTTCTCAGCGGCGCCAGGGCCTCAAGCCATTTGCCAGGTGCCGACACGCTCGTGATGGCACCCCTGATGCGCAGATCCGGGACACGTGTGTCAAAGTGAATCAGCGGCACGTCCGGCAGCCACGATTCATAATTGTACTCAACGGGGTCATAGCCCAGCCCTATGACCAGATCAGCCATATCCACCAACCTCTTCAGCCTGTCACTGAGGGCATGAAACAGCACCCCTGCAAAGGAGGGGTGACCCGAAGGGATCACCCCCTTGGCCATTGGGGTGACCACCACAGGCACACCGTGCCTGTCCAGGTACTTTTGCAGGGCTTCCCCGATGCCGGCACGGGCTGCAGTGAGCCCCACCGCAATCAACGGCCTGCGCGCCGAGGCTGTCAGAACCCTGATACGTTCGCCGGCCTGACCCGGCTCATCTCCGGGAGAGCCATGACCCGGATATCTGCTTTTTTCATCAACACCCGGGGTGACTGCGGCAGAACCATCACTGTTCATGGCTACGCCTGCACCGTGAACTGGCGGGGAAGCATCATGGCGGGAGACACCTCCGGTCTCCGGTCTGCCGGACCTCTCACCTGCTGCCTCATTAACGCCTCTGGTCCTCAAGGCATCCCTGCCTGCCAGGTCCGCAGGCAAGCCAATATGTACAGGGCCCGGATACTCTTCATTGGCCAGCTCCAGGCTCCGGCACAGCATCTCCTTCGCATCGCCGGCGGTGAGCCTCAGGGTAGACTTTGTCAGCGGACGAAACAGCACCTGATGGTCAATATGCATCTGGGTGGTTCGCCCAAGCCATTCGTCTGACACCTCTGATGTAAGAGCCAGCACCGGAGAACGGTCCAGGAGAGCTCCCCCGACGCCGGAGGCCAGGTTTACAGCCCCCGGACCGTAGGTGGCGTGACATACCCCGGTGACACCTGTAAGACGGGCTGTGACATCAGCCATCACAGCAGCTGACGCCTCGTGTGAGGTCAGTATAAACTCAATGCCCTCCCTGCGAAAGGCCTCCATATACGGCAGTGACGGCCCTCCCGGAATGCCAAACACCCTCCTTATTCCGTGATCCCTGAGCCTGCGGGCAAGAAGATCTTCTGCTTTCATAAAAAAATTTTTTCTGTCATAAATGTAATCAATCAGCGAAACAAAAAAACCGCGATCTTTGCTCACCTTTGAGAGCCCCAATGAAAGACCAGCACTACAACACCATCTTCTGGGCCATAGTCACCTGCCTGATGTGGTCCACGGCGTATCCTTTCATCAAGATAGGACTGCAATATTCGACACCGATACATTTCGCGGGTACCCGCTTCATGCTGGCGGGACTGATGATCCTACCCTTCACCGTCAGGCCGCGGCTGTACATCAGGATGATACTTGAAAACAAAGGACTGGCGGTATGGGTCACAGTACTGCAGGTGCTCGTCAACTATACCCTATTCTACAAGGGGATGGACCGCGTGCCAGGTGCGCTGGGAGCAGTAATCGTGGGAGCTCAGCCTTTCGTGACTGCCATAGTGTCACGCATGATGATAAAAGAGGAACGGTTCAGCCGCGCCAAAGTGATCACTATTTTCTTCGGCCTGGCAGGAATAGTGCTGGTGAGCGCGGGCAGGCAAGGGTTTCGGTTCGGCCTGCCGGGCGAGATGGCAGGTGTGATAATGATCTTTATCGCAAACATCTCCACAGCCACAAGCAATGTGCTTGTCTCAAAGAACGGCAAAAATATGAACCCTGTGGTGCTCAGCTCCTTCTCACTGCTGGCAGGAGGATTGATTATGTTCGGGGCTTCGTTCTTTATGGAGGCAGTGCCGCAGAAGCCTGACTTCCCGTTTCATTACTGGCTGGTGCTCGCATGGCTCTCCTTCATGTCTGCCTTCACCTTCTCAAAATGGTATGTGCTGCTCAAGAGACCGGGAGTGAAAGTCTCCGAACTGAACCTCTGGAAGTTCATCCTTCCCGTCTTCGGGGCCATACTGAGCTGGATGATCGTTCCCGGAGAGAATGCTGACTGGGTGACTGTAACCGGGATGGTGATAATCTCGTTCTCCCTGATATGGTTCTTCGGTGTCGCCGGCAGACGTGAGCGCAGGGCCGAAGTGATCCCCGCCGGACCGGTTGCCAAATAATGTGCGATTTGCGATTTGCGATTTGCGATTTGGCTGCCTGCCAGCTCCAACTACTGCCTATTGCCTATTCCCTGCTGCCCGGCCCTACCACTCCGCCGGCCACTCCGACAGGTTCTTGAAGAAGAGCAGATCCCTGTAGTGAGGCTTGGTCTTTGCCTCGATGGCAAGCATCTCGTCGGCTGTCAGAGGCTTGAACTCCTGAGCTATCCGTATGTTCTCCTCGAGCTCCGCGATCTTGTCAATGCCGACAATGACCGTACTTACAGGAAGAGTCAGGACATACTCCATCGCCTCCTTCATGGTGATGATGCCTCCATTGGCAAATATCCGGTCGCGTGCCGGGATCTTCATGCCCACTATTCCCATGCCGCTACTGACGGCATTGGGGAGAAACTTCTCTATGAACGGATCGTGATGCTTGTCAGCAGCATTGATGGCCACCAGAACATTGTCAAACGGGAATCTCTCCAGCAGCGCATTCATCACATCCGGTCCCTCATGCCCGGTGAATCCGATGAACCGGATCATCTTTTCATCACGTGCCCTGATCATCGCCTTGAGAACGCCGCCCTCACCGGTGATCCTGTCAAGGGTCTGCATCTCTGACAGCTTGACATTGTGAATCTGCCACAGGTCAAGATGGTCAGTGTTGAGCTGCTTTAACGACTTCTCCAGAAGCCGCATCGAACCGTCATAGGTGCGGTCATGAGTCTTTGAAGCAAGGAATACCTCATTCCGCCTCTGTTTCAGCACCTGCCCGAGGTTTCTCTCGCTGGTGCCCATGGCATCGGCACGGGGAACTGTCGGCGTCTGCCTGCCGTATGCCGCTGCCGTGTCTATATAGTTTATACCCAGATCAATAGCCCTGTTGATGATATCCAGGGCAATATCTTCCCTCCCGGGAACCTCAATGGAGGCCTGTCCGCCCAGGCTGAATATCCCGACCATATGGCCGGTTTTACCCAGGGGGCGCAACGGCAGCTTTCCCTTATTCAACACCGTGAAGGGCCGTCCGAAGGCATCCACGTATGGAGCCACGCCCGCCAGGGCAGTAAGTGCTATCATCTTCTGGAGGAATGCGCGGCGGCTGTTGAGAGCTTTTTCTGACATGATATTTTTTTTAAAGTTAAACCCTTTATCTAAATCAAAGTTCACCGGTCACCATAATATTTATCATCCCGGTGCGAGCTGCCCATGGAGCCTGATGCCTGAGAACAGGGCAGCGAGGCAGGATGGTGTTACATTGTACCTCCGATGACATTGAAGGAAGAATCAGAACATAAGAATATGGGACCGGATTACTGATCTTGTCAAGGGGGCGCTGACTCCCGAACAGATGGTGCTTATGCCTGACAGGCATTGCGTTGCTATTCTTCAGCTACAGTCCTGCGGGAGGCTGAAGTCCCTGATGCCGTGACAGCAAACAAAACCATCAGGATGGCCGCGAGCAAAGCCATTGCTGCACCAAAATAAAAAGGAATCCTTGAGTTCACCTTATCATACAGCACTCCGGCAATGATGCTGGCAGGCAGCAGGGTAATCCCCAGCAGGGCATTGTAGATTCCAAGACCGGTGCCCTTCTTGTTCTTATCAACAATATCCGAAACAAATGCTTTCTGAATGCCGTCAGTTGCTGCCGAATATAATCCGTAGAGGGCAAACAACGATATAATTACGGATGTTTCCGTTGATCTGCCAAAGCCGAAATAGACCAGGGCATATATCACGAAACCAACTATCAGGATCTTCTCCTTACCCACCCTGTCAGCAAGTGAACCCACAGGTACGGAGGCGATGACCGAGAAAGTGTTTGTGACAAGATATACAAGAGGAATAAAAGCGACTGTTATACCGGCTTCATTGGCCTTGACAAGTAAGAGCGCATCGGTTGAGTTTCCCAGGGTAAAGATGAAAACAATCCCCAGAAACAGATAATATCTTTTACTGAAATCCCTGAAACGGAACTTTTGAAAAAGTTCGGACTTGCTCTTTCTTATCTCTTTTATTCCGAAGATAATGACGAACAATGCTGCTATGGCCGGTATCCCTGCCAGGAGAAAGAGCAACCTGTAATTGTCGGGAAAGAACCAGAGCAGGGCAAATGCCAGCAACGGTCCCGCAATGGCGCCACTGTTATCCATGGCCTTCTGTAACCCGAAGCTTCTGCCGGTATCATTGTTTGTTACGGAGGCGGCTATCAGGCTGTCCCGCGGAGCCGTTCTGACCCCCTTTCCAAATCGTTCTGCAAATCGCAATGCCAGCACCTGCACGGGCGAAACCACAAAAGCATAAAACGGCATGACAATGGCAGAGATCGCGTATCCCGCAAGCATGAAGGGCTTGTTCTTCCCTATCTTGTCACTCCAGAAGCCAGACAGCGCCTTGACCAGTGATGCAGTGCTCTCGGCCACCCCCTCTATCAGCCCCAGACTCGCCTTCGATGCGCCGATTGACATTAAAAACATCGGCATCACTGAATAGATCATCTTGACCGACGTATCTGTAAGAAAGCTGATCAGCCCGGTAAAAAAGATGTTCCTGCTGAATCCGAGGATTGTACTGTTGCGGTTCATTTCCCGGGATGGCGTTCGCGCTATGTTTTTCCCTGTCATTGCAAATAAGCCCAACGCGTTGCCTCTAGCTCCTGTCCATCTTCATCCCGTTGATCCTGAACAGCTTGAACAACTCTACAACAGGTATGGGAGCCAGGGCCATCAGTATGACTATGATCCAGTGCTCGCTGTCCATGACAGCCAGGCTGAATGCTTCGCGTATCGGAGGCACAAGAAGAACGATCAGTCCGATGACCGCTGACACGAAAATAGCCCCTATCAGGGGTTTGTTCTTCAGCGGATTGGTTCTGAATGATGAAAGTGCATTTGAATGCAGGTTGCGGACATGCACCAGCTGAGCGAACATGAGTGTTGCAAAGGCCATCGTACGGCCCAGCACCTCACCGCCGTCGCGATACCCCAGGATGTAAGAAACCAGCGGAATGCATCCTATCATCAATCCCTGGTACATGACGCGCCAGATCATCCCTCTGGTCATGAAACCTCCTTTCGGGTTTCGCGGTTCGCGGTTCATCAGGCCCTTTTCAGGCGGGTCGACACTCAGTGCCAGCGCCGGCAGGCTGTCGGTCACCAGGTTGATCCACAGAATGTGTATGGGCAGCAGTGGCATACCCATGTTGAATACGGATGTTATCAGTATAAGGAAAATCTCACCCACATTGGTAGACAAAAGGTATTGTATGACCTTCAGTATGTTGTCATAGATCCTTCGTCCCTCTTCCACTGCTGATACGATAGTGGCAAAATTGTCATCGGTAAGTATCATGTCGGCAGCACCCTTGGCCACATCGGTACCAACGATGCCCATGGCAGCCCCTATGTCAGCCTGCTTGAGGGCAGGGGCGTCATTGACGCCGTCGCCGGTCATGGCAACAATCTCGCTGTGGCTCTGCCACGCCTTTACGATGCGTACCTTATGCTCGGGTGCCACCCGCGCATAGACTGAATAGACCTTGATGTTGTCCATAAGCTCCTGGTCAGTGAGGGCCTCCAGCTCCATGCCTGTTATCGCAGCATCACCATCCCTGAAAATGCCTATCTCCCTCGCTATGGCCATGGCAGTGATTTTGTGGTCACCGGTGATCATAATGGGCCGTATGCCTGCTGTTCCGCACCTGGCCACCGCATCAACCACCTCCGGCCGCGCAGGGTCAATCATGCCAAGCAGACCTGTGAATACCAGCCCGTCCTCCATCTCACCTATCGAAACCTCCCGGGGAGCCTCGGCACAGTCTTTATAGGCCATCGCCAGCACCCTCAGGGCAGAGTTGGCCATTGCCTCATTGGCCTTGTGGATTTTGTCAGCATCAGCCTTTTCCAGAGGCCTGACTACCCCTTCAATGATGATCCTGTCACACACGGCCAAAACCTCGTCCAACCCTCCCTTGACATTGACCCTGGTGCTCTCCTCACCCATCCTGTTGACGGTGGTCATGCGCTTGCGCTCCGAATCAAACGGAATCTCCGCCACCCTGGGTGATTCCTTCTCCAGCTCATCCTTGTAAACATCATAGAGAATGCCGAAATCAAGCAGGGCTGTCTCGGTAGGATCGCCTGTAAACGAGATCTTTCCGTCATCGTTGACCTTCATTGTGGCATCGGCACAGAGCACAGCAATGGAGAGAAGCTTCTTCTCTTCTTCATTGAGGCTGCTTCCCGGAGAGCTCCTGTTGATCTCGTCATGCTTGTGGTTCACATAGGCTTCAACCACTGTCATCCGGTTCTGCGTGAGTGTGCCCGTCTTGTCAGAGCAGATCACCGTGGCGCTGCCCAGCGTCTCCACCGACGGAAGATTTCGTATGATGGCGTTCCTTTTCACCATCCGCTGCACCCCGATGGCAAGCACCACAGTTGATACCGCCGGCAGTCCTTCGGGTATGGCCGCCACGGCAAGGCTGACGGCGGTCATGAACATGCTGAGGACTGAATTACCGTAGAGTACCCCGACCACGAAGATCAGACCACAGATTGCCAGTGCCACCAGTCCCAGCATGCGTCCCAGCTGGTTCAGCCGCCTGCTCATCGGCGTCTCCGTCTCCCCGGCCTCCTGAAGCATTGTGGCTATCTTTCCCACCTCGGTCGACATGCCTGTGGTTACCACCATACCCCTGCCGCGCCCGTAGGTTACCATGCCACTTGAAAATGCCATGTTCTTCCTGTCACCAAGAGCGATCTCTTTACCCTCCAGGGTGCGAGTGATCTTGCTGACAGGAACACTCTCGCCTGTAAGTGATGATTCCTGAATTTTGAGATTGACAGCCTCGGTGAGTCTTATATCCGCCGGGACGAGAGCCCCAGTCTCAAGTATTACAATGTCGCCGGGCACCAGCTCCCTGGTGCTGACCTCCGTGACCGCCCCGTCGCGCAGAACCTTTGAGAGTGGCGCCGCCAGCTGCTTCAGTGCCTCCAGCGACGACTCCGCCTTCTTCTCCTGAATGGCACCTATCAGTGCATTGACAATCAGGATGCCAAGTATGACAAATGTGTCTACCAGCCCCTCGTCTTCCAGAACTCCAACCACCCCTGAGACCGCAGCAGCGACCAGCAGCACGATGATCATGAAACTTTTGAACTGGTAAAGGAACATCCGGAGAAAACTCTTTTTTTCTTTCGTCACCAGCTGGTTATATCCATGCTGTTGCAGCCTGTCACGAACCTCTGCGGAGCTAAGCCCTGACTCAAGGCTGGTCCTGAGCTCATCAGCTAGTTCACTGATATCTCTTTTGTAGAACTCTGACATGTTTTTAGTGTCGTGGCAGTTTGCAGGCTGCCGGGGGACGAAATTAAAAAATTATAGCGATTGCTCCTAAGTTTTTCCTGTTGCGCCCCGCCCTGCCCACAGCAGAGAGGCCAGGCTCTTCCTCATGATGTCATAAAGAGAGCCCTCCCGGTAAATCCTGTCGCAACTAAAACATCCCCCACGCAATCACTGCAGAACGGTTGTGCTGATTACCTGTTTCCACTCCGGCTATGAGCAAGATTAATCTCCCTGCCGGATAGTATCTTCAGATTTACTTCTAAAGAGTGTTAATTGCATCGGCAGGGTTTGCCACCGATGCCTGGTACGCCTTGTAGCTGATTGTCGCAAAGGTAATCACTACAGTCAGCAGCCCAGCAAAGATGAACAGGAGAACGCCCATATCTGTACGATACACATAATTCTCAAGCCAGTTGCTCATAAAGTAATATGCAACAGGAATTGCCAGGACTATGGAGATGAGAGAAAGAATGATGAAATCCCTGGTAACCAGCTTCATTATTGTGCTTTCACTTGCACCAAAGACCTTTCTTATACCTATCTCCCTGGTGCGTTGCTCAACCGTATAGGAAGCCAGGCCAAAGAGACCGAGGCATGCAATCAATATTGTCAGGATGGTAAACAGGGTAAAGATAAGTCCGCGCTTTTCATCCGCCTCGAACTGTCCGTTGAAGCGCTCTGTGAGGAATGAATAACTGTATGGCTGGTCCGGAAAGACCTCTTTCCAGCTTGATTCTATATGGCTGAGAGCTTGCCCTACATTATCCTCACTGATCTTGACATATACGTTGTTGTTAACAGTACGGTAAGCCAGAAGAAGGGATTCAATCTCATTATACATCCCGGTCTGATGATAATCCTGCATCACCCCCACAACCCTGGCTCTCAATGTGTTCTCATCTCCTGCCTCGATCCTTTTACCTATAGGATCACTCCAGCCCATTCGTTTTACGAAGGTCTCATTCACGACCACCCCGGACAGAGTATCCGAGGGCATGTCTTCCTGGAACTCCCGTCCCTGCAAGATCGTAATCCCCAAAGTTTCAACAAAATCGTGATCAACTATGGCATAATTTATACCCCGCGGAGACATCCCCTGGTCTGTCTCCACGTCAAATAGCAGCTTCCCTGAGCCTTCACCGACCGGCGTGTCTGTGGAGCCGACTTGAATAACATTTGGATTTTCCAGCAGTTTTTGTTTCAGCACCGGATATTTGCTGATCATTGACCGGTTCAGCTCAAGGCCAAGCACATTCTCCTGGTCAAATCCCTGGTCCATTGTTTTCAGGTAATTGAGTTGTCTGAAGACGACCAGGGTACATACTATCATTATTACCGAGACGGTAAACTGAATAACAACCAATATTTTACGGAAGAGGCTGCCGGCTGTGCCCCTGCTTATCTCGCCCTTAAGCACCGAGACAGGACTGAATCTTGACAGGAAGAATGCCGGATAGCTTCCGCCAATGAGCCCGACCAGCAGGATCACTGCCACCAGGCTAACAAGCAGAACCGGGCTGTATAAGACATTCAGGTCAAACGACTTACCAGCAAGAAGGTTGAACCTGGGCAGCAGGGCCATAAGCAGTATAATGCTTATTATCAGCGCTATAATGGTAAAAATTACAGATTCCGAAAGAAACTGCCATACCAGGGGTCCGCGACGTGATCCGACAACTTTTCTCAGGCCAACCTCGCGTGCTCGACCGGATGAACGGGCAGTAGCCAGGTTCATGTAGTTCATGGCAGCAATCAGCACCAGGAAGAGGGCGACAATTGAGAATATATAGACATAGGTGATGCTTCCCGTGGGTTCTGGCTCCCCGGCATTGGTTGAGTAAAGATGAATATCCTTTATCGGCTCCAGGATATACTCAATTTTAATATTTATCGGCCCAAAGATTGGTTCCATATACGCTGCATACATCCCCTGTATCTTGGCCTCTAAAGCTTCAACATCCAATCCTTCTGGAAAGAGCAGGTAGGTAAAAACCCCGAAATTACCCCATGAGCCTATCTGCTCGGGCAGGTTACTCCTTGATGCAAGCGCCTCAAACCTGAAGTGAGAATTGGATGGCACATCCTCAATCACGCCGGTTACTTCATACGTCGCATCACCCGCCGTGAGGGTCTTGCCCACAGGATCGTCCTCCCCGAAATACCTTGTTGCAACCGTTTCAGTAAGTACAATTTTGTTTGGTGCGAGAAGTGCGCTTCTGGCATCTCCCCTCAAAACCTTATAGGTAAATATGTCAAACAGACCAGAGTCAGCATAGAAGAAGCTTTCCTCAATGAATTCCTTGTCTTCGTGCTTGTAAAGGGCACGGGGCATGTTGATGAACCTGACATAGGCTTCCACCTCAGGGTAATCCTCGATAACCTTCGGCCCGAACGGTATCTGTGCAACAACCCACGTGAACTGATCGTCCGGCTCCGTTATCTTCGATGAGACCCTGTAGATCCTGTCAGCCTTTTCATGATAACGGTCATAGCTTACCTCATCAGTAACATAAATCAACAGAAAGAGGGCACTGGTAATACCCATGGTGAGCCCGAGAACATTCAGGAAACTATACCCGGGGTGCTTCATTATGTGTCTGACGGCTGTCTTGATCAGATTCTTGAACATATGCTTCGATTTTAGGCATAAAAATAATCCTAATGAAAGATCAAAATGCTTTAGAAAATTTTTTTATTACCTGATTAACAGAATTTTAACCTCCGCCTCACTGCATAATTGTATAATAATTTTACATAAACTGTCCATTTATTTTACACTTTTCCGATAACTCACAATTGTATTTCATTGATTCTCTTTTACTTGTAATACTGGCACGCTCTTTGGCATTCAGATTGGAAAAGTGAGCATGGAAATGAAGTATATGAAATGTATCATATTGATTCTGGCGGTAGTTTTTCCTCGGGAGCTTAACGCCCAGGAGGAAAAATGGACCCTTGGTGATTGCATAAGTTATGCTCTTGAGAATAATATCGGGTTACAGAGACAGGTATTGCTTACAGAAGCTGCCGGTATAGACCTGACAAAAGCCAGGATGGATCTGATGCCAAATCTTAACCTGGGTTCTGATGCGCGTGTCGGTTTCGGGAGGTCCATAGACCCGGTGACAAACCTTATCACCTTCAAGCAGAACATCAGTAATTCATACTCCCTCAACTCGTCTATTGAGCTTTTTAACGGTTTTGCAACTCTCAACACCATCGCTGCAAACAAATTCATGCTTAAGGCGGGAATAGAATCGGAAAAGGTTGCAAGGAACTCGCTGATCGTGGAGATAATGGGGCAGTACTACCAGGTTGTCTATGCCAGGGGACTTGAGGCTGCAGCAAAGATGCAGCTTGAGCTTTCGGAGAGACAACTTTTCAGGATAACCAGGATGGTCGAGACAGGCAAGGAATCTGTTGCACGCAAATATGAAATGGAGAGCCAGGCTTCAGGCGACAGACTTACGTATACCATTGCTCAGAACAATGCCAGCCAGGCAGTTACACAGCTGAAGCAGATTCTCCAGTTATCATCCGGAGACTCCTTTGATGTACAGCTCCCTGAAATTGACAATATACTGGTCACCGACAAAACTTACGCAGCGGACAGCATCTTTGTCCAGGCATCACAGGTCCTTCCAAGGTTGAGAGCCATTGAGTATGAGTTGCAGGCATCTGAAAAGCAGGTCGCAGCAGCAAAAGGCCTTCTGGCACCAGGACTGTCTGTCGGGGGCGCAGTCTATACCGGCTTTTATAAAGTCCTGGGTGAGGATGCTGCTGAACAGGCCTCATTTTCCACCCAGCTTAAGAACAATAACAGCCAGGCTGTTTTCCTCTCACTTAACATCCCGATCTTTAATAAATATTCAGCCAGCAGGAATATTAAACTCGCAAAAATAAGGAAGAGCGACAATGAGCTTCGCCTCGAGCTTGAGAAAAACAACCTGTATAAAGAGATTGAAGACGCCTGCCTCTCATACAATCGCGGGAAGCAGGAGTACCTGGCCGCAGAGGCCAACCTGCAATTCAACAGGAAATCATATAATGCCGTGGAAAGGAAATTCGAATCGGGACTGGTCGACGTTACCGATTACTCTGCAGCCAGAACAACCCTTTTCTCCGCAGAGACCGAGGCCCTCAGAACCAAACTGCAATTAATGATACGTGAACTTACAATCCGGTTCTTTTCGACAGGAGAGTATGAAAACCTTGTAATTAACTGAAATCAAAACGGAAAATAATGGATACGCCACTTGAAAGTATGGACAGACCTATAGAAAAAAAGAAGGGCATTCGCGGAAAACATATTGCCTGGATGGCGGCGGCCATAGCAATCATCCTGCTGATCTATATGGCATTTTTCGCAGAAAGGACCTCCACCTACAGGGTCGAAAAGGATAAGCTGATAATTGAGACGGTCATCGAAGACCAGTTCAACGATTATATAACCGTGCCGGGAACCGTGGAGCCTATCAGCACCGTCTTCCTCGATGCCCAGGAAGGAGGGCGCGTTGAAGAGATACTTATCGAGGAAGGCTCAATGGTAAGAGAGGGCGACATCATACTGAAACTCTCCAACCCGGACCTCTATCTCAACATCCTCGACAGTGAGGCTCAGCTGGCAGAGAAGGAAAACTTCCTCAGAAATACCCAGATAGCCATGGAGCAGGACAGGCTGCAGATCAAGCGCGAACTGCTCAACCTGAAGTACGACATAGAACGGAAAGAACGTAATTACGAACAGAACGTAGTATTGATGAGGGACAGCCTCATTTCGGTGGAAGAGTTCATCCGCTCGAAGGAGGACCTCGACATGGCCATCCAGTCAAGGGAACTGTTTGTTGAGAGACAGAAACAGGACTCAGTCTTCCGGTCGGTACAGGTCGACAACCTCAGGAACAACCTTGACAACATGCGCCGTAACCTGGCGCTGGTAAGGCAGAGAATGGAAAACCTGAACGTGCGGGCCACCGTCGACGGTCAGCTGGGACTCCTCGTTCCTGAGATAGGACAGTCAATATCCAGAGGTGCGAACATGGGCCAGATAAATGTCCTGACCTCCTTCAAGGTGACAGCGCAGATAGATGAGCACTATATTGACAGGGTCCGCACCGGCCTCACTGCAACACTCGACCGCCAGGGTAATGCATTTAACCTCCTGGTGCGAAGGGTATATCCGGAAGTAAGGAACGGAACCTTCCGGATAGACATGGTCTTCACTGACATCATACCGGATAATATCCGCACGGGGCAGACCTATTATACGAGCCTGCAACTTGGCCAGCCCAAGACAGCCATACTTGTTCCGATAGGCGGATTCTTCCAGGAAACAGGAGGACAATGGATATACGTCCTGGATCCGTCCGAATCCTATGCCACACGCAGGGATATCTCAACCGGCAGGAAGAACCCGAAGTACTATGAGATAGTTGAAGGACTGCAACCCGGGGAAAAAGTAATTATCTCAGGATATGACACCTTCGGAAAGAATGAGAAACTAATATTCAAAAACAGCAAATAACACTAAATGGCGAAATCATGATCAAAACAAATGATTTAACAAAGATCTTCCGGACGGAAGAAGTGGAGACAACGGCTCTCAACAAGGTCTGCCTCGAAGTGAAAGAGGGTGAATATGTTGCCGTAATGGGGCCCTCAGGATGCGGTAAGTCAACCCTTCTGAACATCCTGGGACTGCTGGACAACCCCACCTCCGGAAGCTATCTCTTCAACGGAACGGAGGTTGCCAACCTGAGGGAACGCGACAGGACTATCTTTCGCAAGGGGAACATCGGTTTTGTTTTCCAGAGCTTTAACCTGATAGACGAACTCAATGTATATGAGAACGTTGAGTTGCCTCTCATATATCTGAAGATGAAAGCCGGCGAGAGGAAGAAGAAGGTGGAAGATGCCCTGGAGAGAATGAAGATCGCTCACCGCGCCAAACACTTCCCGCAACAGCTGTCCGGCGGACAGCAGCAGAGAGTTGCCATAGCCCGCGCAGTGGTGGCGAACCCGAAACTGATCCTTGCTGACGAACCTACCGGTAACCTTGATTCCAAAAACGGTCTTGAGGTCATAAACCTGCTCAGCGAGCTCAACAAGGAGGGCACAACCATAGTGATGGTCACCCACTCAGATCATGATGCAGGCTATGCACACAGGATAATCAACCTGTTTGACGGACAGATAGTGCCGCAGGCACAGCTGTAGAAACATCAGATTCTCTTGTCAGCAAACACAGTGGTGCCGTTTCAGGCACCACTGTATGTTATTACCCTCTGCCGGCAGATTATGCCGGGCCGTACTCATCGCACACCCTTCACAATCCGTAAACCTTCATTTTATTGTACAGAGTCTGTCGTGTGATGCCAAGCTTCCCGGCGACCACGCTGATATTGTTGTCATATTTCCTCAGACTCTCCGTAATCATTTTCCTCTCCATCTCCTCAAGTGTCATTTCCTGTAAGGCAGAACGCATGCGCGATGCTGTGAAAACAAAGTCAGATGGCTTAAGGAGCGGATTTTCACTCATGATGACCGCCTTTTCAATGGAATGCTGCAGCTCCCTCACATTCCCGGGCCAGTCGTGATTGGCAAGTTTCTCGAGAGCATGGGTGCTGATCTTCATGG
>CAYPKP010000005.1:70858-87319 GCA_964411345.1 uncultured Rikenella sp.
CCGGGCCAGTCGTGATTGGCAAGTTTCTCGAGAGCATGGGTGCTGATCTTCATGGGACCCTTATTGTATCGCTCAGAATGCACCCTCAGAAAATAATTGGCAAGAATGGGTATATCATCCACCCTGTCGCGCAAAGGAGGCACCTCTATCATTATTGTGTTAATCCGGTAGAGGAGGTCCTCCCTGAACCTCCCCTCGCTTACCATCTTCATGAGGTCACAGTTGGTGGCGCATACCAGCCGTATGTCAACAGGTATCTGCCTGTTGGAACCTACCCTGACAATATGCCTGTTCTGCAGAACGCTCAGGAGTTTCGCCTGGCAGCCGAGAGAGAGGTTGCCTATTTCGTCAAGGAAGAGGGTTCCCTTATGTGCCTGTTCAAACTTGCCCTTGCGATCTTCCCTGGCATCAGTGAATGCCCCTTTGACATGTCCGAAAAGCTCACTTTCAAACAGTGTCTCCGTAATTGAACCCATGTCTACAGTGACCATCAGCTCGCCTGACCTTGAGGAACGATTATGGATTTCCCTGGCGATAAGCTCCTTCCCTGTTCCGTTCTCTCCTGTTATCAGCACGTTCGCGTCTGTCCCGGCTACCTTTCTGACAATGTTCATCACGTTGATCATCGTCGGCGAAGCTCCCTGAATGATCCTTTCCCTGCCGTTGTTTATCACTTTCTTCAGCTGCCTGTTGTCCTCCTTCAGCGAGGAAGCCTCAAGCCTCGACAGCCTGAGCTGCATGGCATTATTGATGGTAGTCAGAAGCCTGTTCCTGTCGGGAGGCTTGAGAATGAAATCCGTCGCCCCCTCCTTTATAGCCCTGACAGCCTGCCCGATGTCTCCTGAAGCAGTCACAATGACCACGCTGATATTACTGTCAAAGGCCAGAATCTCCTTAAGCCAGTAGAGGCCTTCGTTACCGTTCCTGATAACAGATTTGTAGTTCGACTCCAGGAGTACCACATCAACATTCGTTTTCCGGAGTACCTCATTGATGGTTTTTGGTGATGAGATCGCCATGACCTGTTCGTATTCCCCATGGAGTGTCTCTTCAAGAAACTTCAGAAAATCGCGGTCCTCATCAACAATCAGAATGGTTCCTGTAATCATGACAATGTCTTTTTATAAAAGACGGCCCAAAAACCGGAATGTGTCAAATTTATTGACATTTTTCAAGAAATGGCATGATCAGGGCGCTAAATATTCATCCGAGAGAATTACCCGGGATCATGCGCATCAAAAAGGAAAACAGAGAGTCTTTAGCATGATAATGGCATAGCTGTTCACTTTCAGATTATTTGTACCCTGAAATACTCCCTCCGATGATAAGAGAACACTTGACCCTGACATGGCGCAAGACCAAAAGGAACACAGGATTTACACTGATCAATGTCTTCGGGTTGTCAGTGGGGATAGCGGTTTTTGTTCTGATCATTCTGTGGGTGCACAATGAGTTTTCCTATGACAGATACAATGAGAATATTGACAAAATCTACCGGGTAGAGATCAGGGGCTCTGTTTATATGGTCTCGGCAATCGGCCCGGCATTCGCGAATGAATTTCCGGAAATAGAGAAGTTCGTCAGATTCAAGGGCATGGGTTCAACGCTGCTGACTTATGAAACGGAGTCAATAGTGGCGAAGAACACCTTCATGGCAGACTCCACCCTCTTTGATATTTTTACATATGAGTTCCTTTACGGCAATGCCGCAGATGCGCTCTTAACCCCTTTCAGCATTGTGCTGACAGAAACCACTGCCCGTACCCTGTTTGGCGGCATAAATCCCGTCGGGAAGACGGTAAAGATTGAGAACAGCTACGAGGCCACGGTAACAGGTGTGGTAAAAGATGTCAGCCGTACACATATGCCTGTTGATGCCATTCTCTCCTTTGTCACCCTGGGAAAAGTGATGCCGCAGCCAGACTATCTCTACTCATTTGGGACCTCACAGTTTCCCACCTACTTCCTGATAAGCGAGGGTGTTGACATCGGAAAACTTACCGGCAGAATGACAGAATTCACTGACGAACTCTATGCAAGACAAGGAAGAACGGCCGGCAGCAATGTTAATGAGCTGGTCCCTCTCAAAGACGTATATTTTCATGAAGAACATTTCCCGGGGCATCTGCACGGAAACCTGAAGTTTGTCTATATCTTCCTTTTAGTATCGATCCTGACACTGGTAATTGCATGCATCAACTTCATCAATCTCACAATAGCAAAATCCTCAGCTGTAGTCCGTGAAGTCGGCGTTAAAAAAGTATTCGGAGCTTCACGGCAGCAATTGTTCACCCAGTTTCTTTTTGAATCAATAATCCTCTGTTTTGTCTCATCCCTCTTTGCTATCATAATAATCCGTATCATTCTGCCTGAATTCAACCATCTGACCGGTGGAGATCTTGCCCTTGACGACTATCTCAACGCCTTCCATATCAGTATCTATTTTCTTATCGTGGCACTGATTGGATTTCTGGCAGGCATATACCCGGCAGTAAGACTCTCTTCATTCAAACCTGTCCGGTACTTGCGCAGGTTCGGAAACCGCGGAATCTCGAAATCACCGTTCAGGACTGCTCTCGTGGTCTTCCAGTTCACCGTCTCAATCATCCTGACTCTTTCTGTGTTTGTCGTAATGCGACAGATCAGGTTTATGAAGGAATATGATACTGGATTCGAAACGGAAAATATTATTCTTCTGCCTATGGACGGTGACATACATGACAAAAGGGAAGCGTTTAAAAATGAAATTATGTCAATCCCGGGCATTCAGGAGACGGCATTTACCAGTGCTCCTCCCGGAACTGTCAATAACTATGAGGGCTTTTCATACCAGGGAGTGGAAGCAGGCTTTCCGGTTTTCACTGTCGACCCCTCATTTCTTCCAATGCTTGGCGTCAAAATCAGTGAGGGGAGAAATTTTGACTGGAAAAGACCGAATGACAGACTGGGAGCATGCATCCTCAACAGGGAGGCAGTGGATTTGTTTGAAATGGAAAATCCTGTCGGGAAATTCCTTAAACATCGATACTATCTTACTACTATCCCGAAAGATGAAATAGAAATTATCGGCGTGATTGATAATTATCACTATGTCTCGCCGAAAGATTCCGTTGGTCCCGCTCTGTTCTGCTACGGCAACTGGTACAATACGGTTTGTATCAAAACAGACCCTGACAATCTGCAGGCGACGATGAAACAGATAGAGGCAGTCTGGAACAAGTTTGCCCGGGGATACCCCTTTAAATACCAATACCTTAATGAATTTTACGGGAAACAATACCTGAGTGAATCCACATTAGGCAGAATTCTTGTCTATTTTGCCTTTGTGGCAATACTGATCGCCTGTCTGGGCCTCCTGGGTCTCACATCATTTCTGGCGCAGGAAAAAACCAGGGAGATAGGCATTCGAAAGGTCTTCGGATCAACAAGTACATTGATAGTCAAATTGTTATCAACCAGTTTCCTGAGATGGGTGGTTGTGGCGATAATCATCGGATCACCAGTGGCCGTCATGACAATGAACAGATGGCTGATGAATTTTGCCTATCATGCAACCATCTCATGGTGGCTCATTGCTTTGGCCGCCATAATTCTCCTTTCCGTGGCTCTCTTTACAATCTTATTCCATATCATCAGAGTATCGGGAAAGAATCCGGTATATGCCCTGAAATATGAGTAATTGTCTGATATTTCGGGTCCCTGAAAGAACTCTGCAGACTACGGGCTTCAACATGACTGTCGCCAGGCAACATCTGCCTGAAACCTGTCTGCCGCCAAGGCCACATCTGCCTGAAACCTGTCTGTCGCCAAGGCCACATCTGCCTGAAACCTGTCTGCCGCCAGGCAACATCAGACTGAAACCTGTCTGCCGCCAGGCAACATCAGACTGAAACCTGAAACAGGAGTCATCCGGGACGATAAATGACAGTCGTGCGGGCATGGCACGGCAAACGTGATTGGTTCCCCTCATAATGTGGTTGGCTCCACTCAAAATGTGATTGGCTACCCTAATTGTGCAGCAAATCCGTCCATATGGCGTCTTTATTATGACAGTACCAATTTTTCGGTAACTGTATTAAACCAAACAAGTCAGGATCATGACAGTCAAACTTAAACCCAACGAGGTCGTACTTAAAGCCGGCGATACAAGTCAGGTGATAGACAAGACCACCGTAACAGGAAAACTGATAGTCACCAACCAGGGATTGTATTTCAAGACCCTGGTGAGCGAGACGGAAAAATTCAATCTTGAGATCCTGTTCGACAATATACTGGAGGTCATATATTTCAGTCAGGGTATCTTTGCTGCCAAAGGATTAAATATAGTTACGCGGGATGGAAATACATTTAGTTTTCCTCTCAGAAAACGTGATGAGTTTGGCCAGCTGATCAACAAAATGTACTGATCGCCCTTTTATCACCCGAATTTTATCATTCACATTTAAGCAACTGCACAGGATTGACCCTGGCGTCAGTTGCTGCATGGTACTTCCTCCGGAAATCTATCATTCTTACCTGAGCGACTGCGCCGGGTTGACCCTGGCGGCATTTGCCGGACGGCACTTCCTGCGGAGATTTTTCACTCATACTTGAGCGACTGCGCCGGGTTGATCCTGGCGGCTCTCACAATACGATAACTGATTGTCAACATGGCTATTGCAAGCGCAACAACCAGTCCTGCAATAAACATCGGCAATCCCAGCTCTATCCGGTAATGGAAGCTCTCAAGCCATTTCCCTGCAAAGTACCATATCAGAGGCCAGGCCAGGAGAGCAGATATTGAGACCAGAACAACCACTTCCCTTGAAATGACGACATATATTCCTGCCACGGAGGATCCCATGGCTTTTCTCACCCCGATCTCCTTTGTGCGCTGTTCAACGGTGTAGGAAGTCAGCCCGAAAAGACCCAGGGCAGCAATGAAGAGAGCCAGAATGGAAAAGATGACAGCCATCTGTGCGTTCTGCTTCTCCTGCCTGTACATATTCTCAAAGTCGTCGTCAACAAAATAATACTGTAACGGATTATTGGCAGTAAACTCCTTCCACAGATTTTCAATATTGCCTATCGTCTCTGAATAGTTCTGTGCCGCCAGCTTGACAGTCATGTAGCCCCAGTTCTGGTTATCGCCCTTGAAGCAGAAGATGTAAGGCTGGATGGGATTTCGCAGGGACTCGTGGTTGAAATTATTGACAACACCGATTATCGGCATATTCAGCAGGCGTCCCTCCTCCCCGGGCCGGATGATCCTTGTCTGAAATGGCTGATCAAGCCCGAACTCCCTGACGGCGCTCTCGTTTACAAGGCATGCCTCATTGTCTGTGGTGAAGGATTCATTAAAGAACCGCCCTGAGGCAAGGGTCATCCCGTATGTGTCAAGGTAATCGTAGTCAACCCAGTTGGTAACCAGCAGAAATGACTCATCATTCCGTCCCTCAATAAGGTATCCGTTGGTATTGTTGTTTCTGCCAGGCACAGCCGTTGAGCTGGCAATGTTCAGAACACCCGGGATCTCCCTTGCAGCATCCTTGAATGCCTTCCAGCGTGATCCGAGGACATGCGCCCTCTCTATCACGATCAGTTGCTCCTTGTTGAAGCCCACATCCTTATTGAGCATAAAGCTGATCTGCCTGTACATCACCAGAGTGCCTACTATCAGCAATATGGAGACTGCAAACTGGAATACTACCAGGACCCTCCTCAACCTGCCGTTCTTCATGCTTCCCGAGATGCTTCCCTTGAGAACCTCATACGGATTGAACGAGGAGAGGAACATGGCAGGATAACTGCCTGCAAGCAGTGCAACGAAAACCGTGAAAAGAAGCATCACCGGGATTGTATACCAGTATGACAGCAGATCAAGCTCCAGCCTGGTGCCAAGAAGGTCGCTGAAGTAGGGAAGGCTCACCTTGATAATTGCAAGGGCCAGAAGCAGTGCTATGAACGAAAGGATAAATGATTCCGAAAGAAACTGTGCAACCAGCATGCCCCGCGTTGATCCTCCCACTTTCTTAATACCTACTTCCTTTGCCCTCCTGGAGGCCTGGGCAGTTGAGAGGTTCATGAAGTTGACGGCTGCGATAAGAACAATGAGTATGGCAACGCTTCCGAAGATCAACAGGTATTTGGGATCGCTGGCCGCTTTGAACTCCTGCTGAACAATAGGGTCCAGGTGAATGTCTGCCAGGTTCTGGAGGTAATACTCATATCTGTTACCCTGTGCCCCGAACTCTTCAATCGTTATTCCCATATATCTCTGCAGTTCAGGACCGACATACTTCACAAGGAGATCCGTGATCTTCATCTCCACATCTGCCTTGCTGGCATTGGGACTCAGGAGCAGGTAGGTGCTGAAGCTGTTGCTCATCCAGTCCGGAGCTTTTGACCGTGGATTTGTCAGAAATGAGGTTATGATGTTAGCGTCAAAATGTGAGTTCTCCGGAACATCCGCCATAATGCCCGTGACGATATACCGCACTGTGTCTGACCCTATCTTCAGGGCTTTGTCAATAGGAGACTCCTCACCAAAAATCTTCTTTGCCGTTGTCTCGGAAAGAACGACCTGGTGCGGAGCGTTAAGCATCTTCTGTGGATCACCCTTGATGACCGGAATGGTGAAAAAGTTAAAGAATGATGAGTCTGCCTGTACCAGGTGGTCCTCGGTAAAGACACGGTCCTCGTATCCAACTATGGTGGGGCCCGATCCGCTCATCCTCAGAAAATCATCCACCTCCGGAAACTCCTCAAGCATGGTGGGTCCCATAACGGCCGGGGTAAAGGCTCCGACTATCTCCTGCCCTCCAATCTTCCCGTTCAGAACCAGCCTGTATATACGGTCTTTCTTTGTGTTGTACCTGTCATAGCTCGCTTCGTTAATGACAAAGATGGCAATGAGAAGACTGCAGGCAATACCGATGGAAAGGCCCAGAATATTAATGATTATGTACGATCTCTGACGCTTGAAAGACCGTATACTGTATTTGATGAGATTGCTTAACATACCTTGCCTGATTGATGTGATGCTTTATAAATGTACCTCTGTGAATGTTATGACGAACCTGATTAACTACTCTATCTTCAGTGCCTCGGCAGGATTGACACACGAAGCCTTATAGGCCTGATAACCGACTGTCAGCATGGCAATGACAACTGTCGCAGCGGCTATCCCCGCAAAGACAATTATGCTCGTGTCAATTCTGTATGCGAACTGTTGTAAAAGTTTTTCAACAATCAGCCAGCCGGCCGGAAGCGCAATGACCAGTGATATCATTACCGGGACAAGGAACTCTTTTGACATGGTGCGAATCACGTCAAAGGCATCTGCCCCCATCACCTTCCTGATGCCTATCTCGTTCGTTCTCCTTTCGGTTGAATAGGATGACAATCCGTAAAGACCCAGCGAAGCAATTATCAGGGCCAGTATCGTGAAATACTTGAGAAGGTCTGCCAGCCGCATCTCTGTCCTGAAAAGATCCTCGTAATCCTGATCAATAAAAGTATACTCCAGGGGAAATTCGGGTATTATCCTGTTCCATGTCTTCTCGACGGCTGCAAGGGACTCTTCTGTTTTCTCCGGTGTCAGTCTCACGAGCATAATCCTGAGGTAACTGGTGTCAGCGAGCGCGAAGGCCATGGGCTCTATCTCCTGATCTGCCCCCTTGAAATGGAAGTTTTTCAGCACCCCTACAATCGTTCCGCTGAGACCCATGAACCTGAAGTTCTTTCCGACAGGGTCGCCTATGTCCATCAGTTTGACGACCTCCTCGTTTATCAGAAAGTTGCCCGTCGTATCCCTTGCCATGTCGGCAGTGAACTCTCTTGAGAAATCCCGCCCCGACACGAGCTTCATCCTCATTGTCTCCAGGTAGTCATAATCGATACCGTTTGTGCCGATGAGAACGTGCTTGTCAGGGTCCTTGCCATCCCAGTCGACACCTCCGGAGTTACTTCCCATCATTACCGGATTATGAAGCGACCCGGTAACTCCCTGTATCAAAGTCTCCCTCTCCAGCTCCCTCTTCAGTGCATAGTACTTGCCTTTCATTTCATCTGACATGGGTATGCCTATCAGGTTCTCCTTGTCAAACCCAAGATCCTTGTTCTGAAGGAATCTCAGCTGCATGTACATGAAGACGGCTGACACGGCAATGATCACCGACAGAGAAAACTGTACCACAACAAGAGCCCGGCGGAGCCTGCCGTTGCCTTTTGCTGTCTGACCTTCACCCTTCAGTATCGCAGCAGGTTTAACTGATGACAGATAGAAGGCAGGGTACAGGCCTGACAGAAAGCCGGCAAGAACGCCAATCAGAATATAACTTAGAATGAACTTCCCCTGCAACAGGTCGGCCAGCGAAAATTCCTTTCCCGAAATATTATTGAACAGCTGAAGAGAGAGGCCGACGATGATCAGCGCCAGTATCATCGACAGAGTAACAAGAATGAGCGACTCGGACATGAACTGGACTATCATGGTTTTCCTGTCTGCGCCGACTACTTTTCTTACTGCGATCTCCTTTGACCTGGATGATGCCTTGGCTGTTGACAGGTTGATGAAGTTTATGCATGCTATAAGGAGAACGAACACCGCAATGAGTGAGAAGATGTATATGGCTGTCACAGGACCTCTGGTCTCAGTGAAACCGAACTGTGAATGAAGATGTATGTCGAGAAAGGGAAAGACGCTGAATTTGGTCCTCGTCGTCGGATGATACTCAAGAACAACATCGGTAAGCTTCTTGCCTACGCTCTCAAGGTCAGAACCCTCAGCAAGCTCAACATATGTGAAGATTGAATTGCTGCCCCACGAATTGCTTACTGCACCTATCTCCTTGAGGAAGGAGAACGGAATTACTCCCTCAAATGTCAAAACCGAGTTGTCAGGTATCTCTTTCATTACACCTGTGACCATGAACTGGAATCTGTTCTCCAGCGTCAGTGTCTTGCCCAGAGGGTTGGTGTCTCCGAAATATTTCCCTGCCAGTTTTTCTGTGAGCACAATTGAGTTCGGAGAGCTGAGCGCAGTCGCAGGATCCCCCCACAGCAACGGAAGTGTGAACATGTTAAAGAGTCCCGAATCAGATGCAACTATTGAAGACTCAAAGAAAACCCTGTCGCCATTTCGGAAAAGAATACGGGGAAGCCTGTTAATGCGTGCCTGCTCCACTATCTCCGGTATCTTCTCCTTCCAGACGGGGCCGCTGGGTTGCGGCGTCACAGTGACATGATACCTCGCGCCAGAATAAAACTGATCTTCCTCAACACGGTATATCTTCTCACCCTTTTTGTTGAACCTGTCATAGCTGAGCTCATCCTGAACCCACAGCAGTATGAGCAGTGAGGCAGACATTCCGATAGCCAGGCCGGCTATATTGAGAAATGTGAAAACCTTGTTTCGGGCTATGCTGCGTAATGTGACGCGGAAAAAATTTCGAATCATCTTTTTACGAGTCAGAGTTCAGGTTAAAGACGCACAAGATTCCGGCACGCTGCACAAAAAGCCTGTCTGAATTGAAGGATCAGAATAATCCGGTTTTCCTTTAATGCCGGTTCAATTATCTCACAGTTGACATAGAACTTACTGTATAAGGCATCCAATCCGCACAATATCAGGTATTTAATCAATCTTGCCGGATTGTCGGATATGACCTGGATTCACGAAGAGGTTCTGGCCTCGGGGCGCCACAAAAGCAATATCAAATGACTCACACTTACATTTTTTTCCACAGATCACAGTCTCCGGGCAAGAATCTCTGACAAAATGCCGGCAGGAAGATCAGCCGGATTGTTTTTCACCTCCGATTTTGAGGATATCTCTGCCAGGTCATCGGTTCCGATACCATAACCGGCAAGCCGTGGCAGGTCAAGCCCTTCGGTAATCCCGTGAAGGTACTCGATGAAACTGTCAATGTAGAAATCATCGCCCTTCCTCTCTCTTTCGGAGAACAGTCTTCCCAGCATAGCATATTTCTTCAGGGAGGAATGGACTCCGGACGCTTTCCTCAGCTCTCTGACTGTCAACTCATTGGCAACTGCCATCAGAGTGCCGCAGACGATTCCGTGAGGGATATCATATAACGCTCCGATGGTTCCTGCCAGCCCGTGGACTGCCCCGAGCCCGGCGTTGGCCAGGCAGATGCCCGAGGTGAGAGCTGCAAATGACATATCCGACCTGGCATCAATATCATCACCTTGAGTATATGATCTGACGAGCGACCGTTTTATGGCCATGATTCCCTGAACTGCCAGGGCATCTGTATATGCATTGGCTTTGGTTGACAGGTATGCCTCCGTAAGCTGCGTGAAACAGTCCATTCCTGCTGCTGCCGTTATCTCGGGAGGGCATTCAAGCGTCAGCTCCGGGTCAACTATTGCCACATCCGGAACAAAGTTGTCATGACGAAGTGATCTTTTGAAGCCGTCCTTTCCTACCTTTGAAAGAACCGCATTTTTTGTAGCCTCGCTGCCTGTCCCCGAGGTCGTCGGGACAGCAATGAAAGGCACCTTCGTACCGGGATGCTCACTGTTGCCCACAACCTCCAGGTAGTCTGTCACTGATCCGGTTTTGCCAAGCATCGCAGAGACAGCTTTTCCTGCATCAATGACGCTGCCGCCGCCGATACTGACAACAGCATCCGGCTTACTGCCCCTGAGTCTCATGACAGTTTCATCGATGGTATCAGGAGAGGGCTCACTGCGTACAGGAACATGCTGAAAGGTTATCCCGTTGCTCCCGAACAGGTCGAACAGCAGTCCGGCACGACGCGAATCCATGAAGGATCTCGCGCCGGTCACAAGCAGCACCGACTTGCCGTAATACAAAATAGTCCCGGGAAGCTCACTGATCTTCCCGCTGCCAAAGTATATCATCGGCAGCCGTGCAAACTGAAAGGTTTTCACCATTCCGACCTCGCTGCTGGTTCAATGATTTTATATTTTACACCATACCGGTCCCCTGCCATAAAATCCTTCACGGTGTCTCTCCATTTGAGGTAGTGAGCCGTTTCTTTGTGTTTTGCCACAGCCTCTTCCGACTCAAATGCTTCATAAATCATGAACCTGCATGGGTCATCCGCCTGCTGCAGCACGTCAAATCTCATGTTGCCCGGCTCCAGCACAGAGCCCCGGTGGTTCTCCCTGATGGCCCTGATAAAATCCATTACATGTTCCGGCTTCACATTTACATAAACACAGGTGACTATCATGATAAGACGTTTTATTATGAAACTTCTGTAAATCCGTGCAAACTACCTATTTATGATAACAGGGCGTGATACTGCCCGCACTGCTCTTTATGTTTTGCATCATATAAGGCCGGTAAATAACCAAAAATAGCTATTTTGGATGGCCTTACAAACTCCTATTGTTAATCCGATTAAATATACCCGGATCATGAGAATGAAAGAATGCCTTCTTTTAGCACTTTTTATGTCTGCAACACTTGGAACACAGGGACAACAGGCCGGCGATTCCCTGACCCTGCTTTATCGGCGGGTGTATGTTTATGGGAATCCTGATGATTTCAGCACCCGTCTGAAGGATTCTCCCTATTCCTATTACAACAATAAGAAGTTTGCCTTTATCTCAGTTGATGAAAAATACCCAAGATACTATAAGATCCTCACTCCGCAGGGAGACACAGGCTATGTCAGGTCAAAAATGGTTTCGGCCGACCAGTCACTGAGCTATGCGCAGCTAAGGGAGGAGATAGAAAATGGTCTTAGGAGCAAGGATCCAGGCAAGATTGCACATAAATCAAAGATTGAGCTGCCTAAATGGGCTTCATGGGCCATATTCCTTGGTATCCTTGGCCTGCTGGCCCTGTTCTGGATAAAATTCAAGGTGATTGACGGCTGGTTCTGCAGGATGGACTCATCCAACACCAGGAGGCTCAGGAAGCCATGGTTTATCAAATTTTCCGTGATACCTGGTATTGCAATAGGGGCGATGGAGCTCATTTCACCTAAGGAATACAAGTGGTTCAGACAGGAAGGGTTCCAGGTCTGGGGAAGCTATCCCAGTAACTGGGACTGGGTTATGTGGGCTGCGATGGTCTCGGTCATTTTTGTGGCAGCCGGAGCAGTAGTACAGGCATTTACCAGGTTCAGGACGAGGACTGCTGTATTCTATGCCCTGTTCTCACTGGCTGTCATTGCAATTTATTTCTCGGTGGGTATGCTGGTCGGAGCCCTGGTTGCCGTCCTGCTCTTCCTCGGCAGCGGCGGCGGATCATCATCGTCATCATCATCAGGTAAGGCACCGCCATCGGATCCGGAAGGTACAATCAAGGTTGTCAATGGGCAGAGACTGATCAAAACAAACCGGGGCACATGGGATAACTTCTGAATACAGAAAAGAACTTTAACAAAAATCGGATTTTATTGAATGAAAGCACGTGATCTTGAATGGTGGATAGTCGGGTTTCTCGGACTGGTAACCCTTGGGCTGGCATTCAGCGGCTACCATGTTCTTTACAGTGAAGCAGGAACCAGCAGGAACATTCTCGACCTTATATACCAGTCAATCAAAATTTTCGGGATGGATCTTGTTGATGAATTCAGCTCTCCCCTCCCGTGGCAGCTTGAGGCAGCGCGCTGGCTCGCACCGGCACTGGTGATCTACACTGCCATTAAGGCAATTCTCTTTCTTATCAGACGCGAAATCAAATCAGCTTTTATCAAGTACCATCGTGACCATATCGTTATCGTCGGTCTCAATTACATGTCAAGATACCTTGCAGGCAGCCTGCTTGCCAATGGTGAGAAAGTTGTGATTGTAGGCGATATAGCTGACGTCAGAAAACTTGATCCGGTGGAAAGGGAAGGCGCTGTTCTTGTTGAAGGTGAACTTTCCGGAAAGAATTTTCTCAGAAATCTGGGCGCTGCCAGGGCCAGATATTTTGTTTTTCTCAATGATGATGACGATAAGAACATTGAGGATGCCCTGACAGTGAACAATTACCTTGCGGATCATGCAAGGGAACCGAACGTGACTCTTTATACGCATGTGTCAGATGACCTCAAGCTGGATGAGGTCATGGGTCTTCGTCTTCTCGAAGACCATCAGCTGCAGCAGAACGCGGATAAACAATGCGAGATCAAGATATTCTCAGAATACGAAAGGGCCTCCCGCATCATTTTCAATAAATACTCACCTGATACTTTTACAAGGATTACATCACCTGATGACCAGCAGGTCAGGATAGCTGTAATTGGCTCCGGGCGCCTGGCACAGAGCTTCATATTGCGGGTGGCGAGGCTGGGACATTTTGCCAACCTGAAAAAAACCCTTGTCACCATGTTTCAGAATGGCACAACGGTTCTGGACAGAATGCAGCTAAGCTTCAAACAGATGAAAAACTTCATTGATATTGAACTGGTTGATGCAGCGCCCGAACTTTTTGACGGTGAGAATTTCCGGAGAATGAATGCTGAACACCGGTTTTCTGCGGTTTATATCCTTTGCGATGATGACACAGTTGTTCCGGGTATACTTACCAGACTTGCCAGAATTGATCTGCCTGGCAGAATTAACATTGTGGTCGCGGTTAATAATCCTTTCAGCCTGCTGAGCAAGAAACTGGAAGGAATGAACTTTGAAAGCATTGTAATTCATAAATTTAGCATAACGGAGGAAACTTTCACGCATGAAGGCCTCATTTCTGAAACACTTGACAAGCTTGCCAGGGTGGTCCACAATGATTATCGCAGCAAACATGAAGACATTGATCCGTCCAAAACATCACACAGGCCATGGGAATTGCTGCCCACTGATTTTAAAAATCAGAACCGTGAGCAGGCCGACCATATACTGATCAAGCTGAGGGCCCTCGGATATGAAGGCGATGTAGATATTTCACAGATTGTAGTTCCTCAGGATAAGCTTGAATTGCTTTCCCGGATGGAACATAACAGGTGGTGGGCATTCATAGCTCTCAACGGATGGGTCAGAGGAGACAAGAGGGATGACCAGAATAGAAAGCACACCGATCTTAAGCCATACGATGAGCTTGACGAAGAGGTAAAACAGTCAGACAGGGATGCAGTGCTGAATATCCCGCATCTCCTGCTGAAATACAAACAAATAATTGACAGCGGAGATTCTGACAATGCTGACTGATCATATTCATAATCTCTTCTTTGCTGCATGTTCCTGTAATCTTAATATTTTTTAAATGTCCGTAAAGTTCAGAAAACGTCATATACGAGTTTTTATATCCTCCACCTTCAGGGATATGCAGGAGGAAAGAGACCTGCTGGTCAAGAGGATTTTTCCCGAACTGAGAAAGCGGTGCAGGAGACGTCAGGTGGAATTCACCGAGGTTGACCTTCGCTGGGGCGTCACCGAGGAGCAGGCTGAGAGGGGGGAGGTGCTTCCCATATGCCTGAGGGAGATAGAGAATTCACGGCCCTATTTCATTTGCCTGCTGGGCGACAGGTACGGGTGGGTCCCTCCTCCTGAGATGATTAGTTCTGAAATGGTTGAAATGCAGCCGTGGCTGGCAGAACAAAGGGAGAAAAGCGTTACCGAGCTGGAGATAATACACGGGGTGCTGGCCAGCCAGCAGATGAATGACCGGGCATTCTTTTATTTCCGTGACCACTCATATACAGACCGGGTCGACGAGACGAAAGCCCGTGACTTCAGGGAGACTGACCCTGAGCAGACAGCCAGGCTTGACAGGCTTAAGCAGGAGATACGGAGCTCGGGATGCATGGTCCGTGAGAACTACAAAGATCCGTATGAGGTCGCTGATTATATCCTGAATGACCTGTGGAACGTCATTGACAAAGAGTTTCCTGAAGGATCCAGCCCTGATCCTCTTGACCGCGAGATAAACGAACATGAGCAATATGCCGAAACAAGACGCCGTGTTTACATAGGCAGAGAAGAATATTACCGGAAGCTTGACGATCATGCAGGCAGCCAGGATCCACCTCTGGTAATAACCGGGGGATCGGGCTCCGGAAAGAGCGCACTTATTGCCAACTGGGTCGACCGCTACCGCATGGGAAACCCGCAGACATTCATTATTCAGCATTACCTGGGCAGCTCACCGCAGAGTGCAAATCATATCATGATCATCAGGAGGATCATGAAGGAGGTCAGACGGAGGTACGATCTTCCGGATGAACTGCCTGCAGAATCGGGAGAGCTGAAGAAAGTATTTCCGCAGTGGCTGGCAATGGCAGCGCAGAGAGGCGGAATGATCCTGATCCTTGACGGCCTGAACCAGATGGAAGATACCGATAATGCCCGTGAGCTTTACTGGCTTCCCGGTTCCTTCCCGAGTGCAATAAGAGTGATTATCTCGACATTGCCCGGCAAGGTGCTTGACGTCATGAACAGCAGAGGATGGCCGCAATTCAAAATCAGCCCCCTGAAGGAAGATGAACGGCGCCACCTGGTGACCGGATATCTGTCACGGTTCACAAAAACACTTGACGAAAGACAGCTCAGCACTATTATCAGGTCACCACAGACAGGCAATCCTTTGTTTCTCAAGGTGCTCCTCGACGAGCTGAGAGTTTTCGGCATTTACGAACAGCTTGACGAGCTGATGACCGGTTACCTTGGCGCCAGTGATCCCACACAGCTCTATAATATGATACTGGCAAGGCTTGAAAAGGATTATGGGCAGACCTGCCCTGGACTGGTACGCGATGCTCTTTCCCTGATATGGGCTTCCCGCAGGGGACTGTCGGAATCCGAACTGCTCGATATGCTGGGAGCAGATGGAGCCCCCCTGCCTCAGGCTGTCTGGTCACCCCTCTTTCTTGCCATAGAGGAGTCGCTGATAATGAGGGAAGGCCTGCTTAACTTCTTCCATGACTACCTCAGACAGGCCGTATTTGACAGGTACATCCGCAACGCAGAAAATGAAAAGAGGCGTCACAAAGAGATTGCTGATTATTTTGCCGGGAATGAAACTGACTACAGGAAGGCAGATGAGCTACCCTGGCAGCTGAAACAGACAGGTGACTGGGACAGGCTGTCGGAAATAATTCAGGACCCGGCTCTGTTGCTGGAAATATGGGACAGGAACGAATATGAAGCAAAGGAATACTGGACGCTGACTGAGCAGAAGACCGGACTCTCACCGGCAGTGGCCTTCAGGAAATTCGTTGATAATCCCGATGACTATCTCGAAGGCCTCTGGATCGTCACGCTGCTTCTTCAGGATTTCGGTTATGCTGAAGAATCCTTTAAGCTTCTCAGTTTCTGGGAAAAGAATCTGGAGGAGGGATCAGGCCATATGGTGAGTATGCGCAATAAGAAAGCAACAATATTACGCGACTGGGGCAGGATTGATGAAGCGATGGAACTGTACAGGATGAATGAAAAGGATGCGAGATTAGCAGGGAATGAAAACGATGTAAATACCAGTCTCAGCAACCAGGCAATTTTACTGAGCATCCAGGGACGGCTGAAGGAGGCATATGAGCAGTACCTGGAACTGGA
>CAYPKP010000005.1:87419-89671 GCA_964411345.1 uncultured Rikenella sp.
GGAGGATGCCCTGGTGCTGTTGAGGGAGAGCGCACGATTATTGAGGGAGATGGGCAATGTCGAAGATCTGCAAAATGTATTGGATATATTATTGCTGATAATTATGGAGACGGGGCCTGAGGAAGAGCTCCCTGCCCTGTATCAGGAATATGAAGGGCTGTGCACTGAAATGGGCAGGATGGACGGCCTGCTTGAACACCTTAAGTGGCATACCGATCTGATGATTCGGCGTGACAGATTGGGAAAGGCCCTGGATTTGACAAGAGAAAGTGTACGAATATTAAGGAATACCGGTAATAGGAAGGAGCTCAGAACTGTACTGTCAATTCAAATCCTGGGGGTAAAGGCGTTGGGTCCGGAGGATGAACTCCCGGCACTGTACCGGGAATATGAAGAGTTATGCAAGGAGACCGGCGGGCTTGACGAAGGTGAGACGGATGACCTGATCGGACACCTTGGTGACCATGCCAACCTGATGAACCGCATGGAGAAACATGAAGAAGCACTCAGGCTTCTTCAGCAGCAGGAAAAGATGATGACAGAAACGGGTAAGACGGAAAACCTCGGCATGAACCTGGGGAACCAGGGGCTTACACTGAGCAATATGGACCGGTTTGAGGAAGCCATGCAAATGCACGTCAGGTCAGGTGATGTCTTTGAAGAACAGGGAAATATGATTGGCCTCAGTATCAGCTGCGCAAACCAGGGGCTTATATACAGGGAGTGGGGTCAGCATGAGGAAGCACTCAAAATGCATGAAAAGCAGGAAGAACTGTGCCGAAAGGCAAAGTTTGCCGACGGACTGATCAGAAGCCTCGGCTACCAGGCTCTGGCCCTGTACGAACTGAAACAGTACAGGGAAGCCATGAGGTTATTCAGGGAACAGGAAAAGACTGCAGGTAAGAATAAAGCAGATGTCGGGGAACTTTTCACCGAAGGGAGGAAGAAAACGGAACAGGAGTTGAATAAAGGGAAAAAGGAAATATAGAAAGATGCGAATACGTAAATCAGGTGCTGATAAGCACTATTTGTTCAAAGACCTGAGAGTATATGCAGGCGACAGGGTCATAGCGGGAAAGTTCAAGCCAAGAAAAGTGTTCGACAGGAATGAGATCAGCTACGTCAGTACTGAACTCACATTCTATAACAAGCTCTTTGATGAGGAGGAATGGACGGCAAGCATACGCATCAGGGCGGTTAATGTCGTTGATGGGAAACGGGGAGACGAGATATGCAAAAGAGAAGAGAAAAGGGTTATCGCCAAAACAGAAAACATCATAACATACCACTATGGCTGGGGAGAGGAAAGGCATGGCGTTTACTGGCAGATGGGACGGTATATGTGGATTGCGGAGATCAACGGCGAAGAGGTGGGAACTGCAGAGTTCTTCATCATGGATCACGGAAGGGTCACTGAAAAGGATAATCCGTATTTTGAGGCCGTATCACTCAGAACATATGAGTCGCCGCGCGGTGACCTGCCGGAGGACAAGAGGATATACCTCAGGTCTTTCCGCCGTGAAGGTACGCGCTTTGTTATGGGTGAGCTGCGGTTCCGCAACAAGATAAAGCAGGACTGGCTGTGTGAACTCTTTTTTAACATATATGATGATACGGGCCAGTGCATAGGTGTCTCGGACATCATGCCCGTCATATCACCTGAAGAAAGCGGCAGTGACGATATATATTCCTTCAGTGCAGGGTATGGTACCGACGAGCCTGGCTCATGGCTGGCTGACAACTACCGGCTTGAGGTGATATTCATGGATACCGTGGTGGGAGTGCTGCCTTTCTCCGTAAAGGAAAGAATGGTTGAACGGCTGAATGATAATGAGGCTTTCCTGAATGAGGATGTCCTCTGTCTGTACGATAACACTGCTGTGGCAACAGGTAAGAAGAAAAAAAAGAAGAAGGACACCCCTGAAGAAAAGCCCGCTCCCGAAGAGAAACCAGCTGCGGAAGAGAAACCCGTGAGTGAGGTGACAGAGAAGGAGGGTGAAAATGATGACGACGAGGAGGAAGAAATCTGTGTACCTGAACGCCCGATAGGTGAACTGATGAGTGAGCTCGATGAGCTTATCGGACTTGAAAGCATCAAACAGCAGATCAGAGAGTACGTTGACTATGTTAGTTTCCTCCAGTACAGGAAGGATATGGGCTTCGAAGATGACGATGATATTGTACTTCACAGTGTCTTTACAGGCAATCCGGGCACTGGAAAAACTACCGTGGTGAAACTACTCGGGCAGATC
>CAYPKP010000006.1:0-21914 GCA_964411345.1 uncultured Rikenella sp.
CCGGGCTGGCCAATGCCTGGTATAACCTGTCAGCATGGGGATGGTACAGGCCGTACGGCGAGGGTATAGCCAATGCCGTCAGGAATTTTACCAGGGCCCTGGAGCTTGATCCCGGTTGTGCCGAGGCTCATGCATTAAGGGGTGTATGGCTTGCCTATCCGGAAGGCAAATTTGAGGAGTCCAAAACAGTATTGCGAAAATCCCTTGAGCTTGATCCGAATTTCTCAACGGCACATCAGTGGTACGCCCAGCTGCTGATGATTACGAGTCCGATAGACCAGGCACGGGAACATGTTGACCGTGCCGTTGAGCTGGAGCCCTATTTCTGGGTCGTGCATAACCTGAGTGCCTGGATCTATTACTTTGAAGAGGAATATGAGAAGGGAATAGATGCCTGCATTACGGCTCGCGACCTGAACCCTGATTTCGTTGACAACAACTGGCTCTTTGTCCTCCATTATGTCCGGCTGGGCGAAGGTGAGAAGGCAGCAACTGCGCTGTATGACCTTTTCAAACGGTATCCCGCAATCAGTCATCTGGGGGATGAGGTGATGGAGGCATATCGCAAAACAGGCATTGACGGCATTTTCACCTGGCTGATAGACATTAATATGAACCGGCCGATCCCTGTCGACGGCCTGACTGGTCATCCGTTCTTCATTGCCTGGTGGTATGCCATCCTGGGTGACAGGGAACAGTCTGTCGTATGGTTTGAAAAAACATTACTGGAAGAACGCATCCCCCGTCACTATTTCAACCTCATTGCCACCAATCCCGACTTCGACATCCTGCGTGGCGATCCCCGCTTCCTGGCAGTTGTCGAAAAAGCAGGACTCAGTAAGTACAACACACGTCCTGCCCGTTAAACCAAGCCAGTAAGGTAATCCATTTGCTCCGGATGATGTTGCCGGCAGTTGTTCTCCATCAAAAAACTGATGGAGATTGTGTTGTAGCACGCTGTTGCAACATAGTTTAAATACCTGCAACACTCTTGCAATAAATTGCACGCAGCCTCCTATGCAGCAGCATCCGGTTTGGCTGAACTTTGTAGTCAGGTATAAGGATCATTTGATTTCTGGTGTCAAACTAAGATATATGCTTATGAAAACAATTAAGAGAATCTTTCTGTTTACGGCAGTTGTGTGCCTGATCCTTTCATGCTCAAAGTCAGACACATATTTTGAGAATGATACGGATTTCATTATTAAGAAAGGGAAGGCAGAGTCAAAGACAGTCACTGTCCCGTTCAAGGCTGATTTTGTTGGCACCTACATGTATGCCGGTCCTGAGGAATCCTGCGGCGAATGGGATCCCGACAATGGTCTGTTCTGGGGAATGGTGATAAATGAAGGCGGCGGAACGGCAACCCATCTCGGGAAGTTTACCCACTATTTTGAATTCTGTTGTGACTTCATGTCTGGCATTTATCCTGGCCCAACCGAACACATGGTGGCTTATTTCAAAGCTGCCAACGGAGACTTACTCTATGTCTCGTGTGCCGGAATAGTCCTAAACGGGAGACTGGATTATCATCCTGAAGATGTAAACTCGTACTTCAAGGATCCTTTTATAATTCTTGGAGGAACAGGCAGGTTTGAAGGAGCTACAGGAAGCGGCTACACAGATGATTATAACCGGGATTCCTATCCTGATAATTCGTTCCATCACTGGACCGGAACAATAACCCTGGCCAAAGGGAAACGGTAACCAGGTCATGGACTTATTGCATAATCGGATAATCTGAAATAAACCAGGAATCAGGGGCGGATACCATTGAAAAACGGGGGAAAATATCGAAGCCTGTCTGGCATCATACCAGATATTCATCGAATGGCGTTCCTGACTCTCATAAAAACAGAGACACTTATCATTTAATCTTTAAAATCAATAGGTATGAAAACAAAAACCTTTTTAGTCGGTATTTTCCTGATCGCAGGTCTGGCAGTAACCAGTGCATGGGGGCAGAAAAACAACAAGGCAACAACACAGGGCTGGGTTATGTCTGAATACTGGAGCCCGGTATTTTGCGGAGACATACTGACAGATGTGCTGTCTGGTGGCACGATCAGTGTTCACTACGTCATTCACCAGAATGCCAATGCCAGGTTCTACGAAATTGACAAGCTTAAGGGTGAAGTAACCAGCCAGACCGGAGAGGTATTTCAGATCCGCGAGACCGACAGGTACTACTTCACGGACCACTGGTATCTGACATGGCATTATAATCTGATAGGAGACAGGGGGACGCATTATATCGGAACTCTGACCTACAGTTATTATACAGGTCAGATTACGGTAGGAAAGACTGTTTGCCATTAAGAAAATTAAAGGAGCTGACGGCCGGCCTGGGAGCAAGCTGAACAGTATGCCAGCCACGGGCATACTTCACCGGTCATTTTTAACAGTCTTAGATTTAGGTAGTTCATGAAGTGGAGTGCAGGCTCCACTTCTCTTATTCATACCCCTATCCGCAGGCATATTAGCTACATGCCAGGATTGTTTTTCCCGTTGATATGGTTATTTTTGGAATCAATTCGGTTTTGATTGACACCGTATAAGGCGAAAGTATTAATATTCATATTCATGCCATGCTCATCACCGTCTTTGTTGTTTATCTCGTTGTCCTTGTAGGAATAGTACTGTATGCCTCCAGGAGGTCCAAGACCAATGCCGACTTCGTCCTTGGCGGACGTAAAATCCCCGGACTCTTCCTGGCTCTTTCGGAGAGAGCCACGGGTGAGTCGGCCTGGCTGCTGCTGGGACTGACGGGCCATGCCTATGCCGAAGGGTGGAGCTCAATATGGGTGGCTGTCGGCTGCGTATCCGGGATACTCTTCCTCTGGATATTCATGGCCGAGCCCTTGCGCAGGGTTACCGAAAAGACCGGAGCGCTTACCGTCTCCGGACTCTTCTTCCGGTCGTTCCCCGGGTCCGAAAAGAAAATAGGATTGTTGTCGTCAGTGATCATCATAATCTTCTTCGTCCTCTACCTCTCGGCACAGTTCAGCGGTGCCGGCAAGATCTTCAACGACACCTTTCAGATAGAACCCTTCTGGGGTATGGTGATAGGAGCCGGCATTGTTACTCTTTATTCCATGCTCGGGGGCTTCATCACTGTGGTGGCAGTTGATGCGTTCCAGGCAATTCTGATGATAGTCACCTGCGTGGTCTTGCCCATCGTTGCCCTGTTTATAGCTGCAGCCAGCGGCATAGGCTTTGCCGAGGCCCTTGTACATTCCGATATGGCCCTGAATGAAGCCACAGTGGCAATGACCGCCGGGACAGGCTTCCTCCTGGTAGTCAATGGCCTGAGCTGGGCTTTCGGATATACCGGCCAGCCGCAGCTGCTCAACAGGATGATGGCGATGCGTGACCCGGCGTCAACCAAAAGAGCCAGGGTGGTCGCCATAGGATGGACCCTCCTGGCATACACCGGAGCCTTCCTCATAGGCATCATCGGGTTTAAGATGGTGCAGGCGGGCATGATGGGGGAGGGAGCTGCCGCAATAGCCGCTGACACGGAAAAGGTGATGCCGGTGATGGTCATGACCCTGCTGAATCCGCTGCTGGCAGGCATACTGCTCTCAGGAGCCGTGTCAGCCATGATGTCAACAGCATCATCACAGCTTATTGTGGTCTCGTCATCCATCACCGAGGATATCTGGACCAACCTTCAGCGAAAACCGATGTCTGAGAAGAGGCTTCTCTTCCTCAACAAGTTTCTTACACTGATGGTTGGCGTGGTAGCCTTCCTGCTGGTGCTGACGATGGAAGACACGGTATACGGCCTGGTATCATATGCCTGGAGCGGCATCGGCGCCTCCTTCGGACCGGCAATAGTACTTTTGCTTTTCTGGAAGAGGTTTTCCAGGGCCGGAGTATATGCCTCCCTGATAACCGGCACCCTGTCAGCCATCATATGGAAGACATGGCTGGCTGACCCCACGGGTGTGTCGGAGCGTCTCGCAAGCTATCTTCTGGCATTCACGGCAGCGGTGCTGTTCAGCCTGCTCTTTCCCGAAAGCAGGCGTAAGGGCTAATGAAACACCATACCCCGGCCCTTGTCCTTCGACAGGGCCAGCCAGATCAGGTATCAAATATGAATAGATCTGTTTTCTGATGGTAATGTGACAGGTCAGAAAGAGATATGGCACCAGGGCTTTATGGATTCCTGCGCCAGGCTATTATTTAACCTTTTCCTTCAGCTGCTCTGTGATCTTTGCCCTGATCTCGTCCGCCAGCTCCGGATTGTCCTCCATGATCTTCTTCACGGCATCACGGCCCTGCCCCAGCTTGGTGTCACCGTAGGAGAACCATGAGCCGCTCTTCTTGATGATGTTGAAGTCAGTACCCAGGTCGACCAGCTCGCCGGTACGGGAGATACCCTCGCCAAACAGTATATCGAAATCAGCCTTCCTGAAGGGCGGAGCCAGTTTGTTTTTGACCACCTTGACCCGCACCCGGTTGCCGACTGCATCCTCGCCATCCTTGATCTGGCTTGAACGCCTGATGTCAAGCCTGACAGAGGCATAGAACTTCAGGGCATTGCCGCCGGTGGTGGTCTCGGGATTGCCGAACATCACCCCTATCTTTTCCCTGAGCTGGTTGATGAAGATGCAGGTGGTGTTGGTCTTGTTGATGTTGGCCGTCAGCTTGCGCAGCGCCTGCGACATCAGCCTGGCCTGCAGTCCCATCTTCGAGTCGCCCATCTCGCCCTCTATCTCAGCCTTGGGAGTCAGTGCCGCCACAGAGTCGATCACGATGATGTCAATGGCACCTGAACGGATAAGGTGATCAGCAATCTCCAGCGCCTGCTCACCATTGTCTGGCTGTGAGATAAGAAGGTTCTCGACATCTACGCCCAGCTTTGAAGCATAGAACCTGTCAAAAGCATGCTCCGCATCAATCATGGCTGCAATGCCGCCGGCCTTCTGGGCTTCGGCGATGGCATGAATGGCCAGGGTGGTCTTGCCTGACGACTCCGGACCGTAGATCTCAACCACCCTGCCTCGGGGCAGCCCGCCTATTCCGAGAGCGGCATCGAGTCCTATCGACCCGGTTGAGATAACCTGTACATTCTCAATGGCATGATCGCCCAGCTTCATGATGGTGCCCCGTCCGAAATCCTTTTCGATCTTTCCGAGAGTCACCTCCAGTGCCTTGAGCTTCTCCCTGTTTACTTCTTTTCTTTCCATTTACTTATTCTTATAGCAGTTAGACATTCCCGTATAGCTTGAAGATCTGCGGTGCATGAGCCTTTGTATCGACCTTTTTGATCACCTTCTCAATAATGCCCTTCTCGTCGATGATGAAGGTGGTGCGGATAACTCCGGTCACCTTCTTTCCGTACATCGTCTTCTCGCCGTAGGCCCCGTATGCCGTGAGTATTTTCTTCTCAGGATCGGCGATGAGCGGGAAGGGGAGCTCATACTTTGCAGCAAATTTTCCGTGTGACGCCACGCTGTCAGGACTTACACCCAGGACCGCAAATCCCTGCTTAAGCAGCTCCTCATAATTGTCCCTCAGGCTGCATGCCTCGGCTGTGCAGCCGGGGGTGTTATCCTTCGGGTAAAAATAAAGCACTACTTTCTTTCCGAGGTAACTGCTTAGCTTCACGATGTTACCGTTCTGGTCGGCACCCTCGAACTGCGGTGCGGGTGTGCCGGGTGTGGGCTGCGTCATCACTTTTTTGTATTTTTGTTAAGACTGGTAAAGGTATGAAGTTATCGTCTATCGTAAAATATTTCTCTCTCTTAGTTATTAACAGAGAGGCCTTCGGATGGTTCGCGGCACTGATCCTTTTGCTGCTGTTTTCGTCCGGTCCGCTGCACGGCCAGGAGAGGGTGATGCAGCCTTCAAAGGCAGCTGCACAGGCTGCATGGGACAGGGGCGACTACACTACTGCATATACTCATTTTAACGGACTGCTCCTTCTCTATTCGCGTGACCCGGTATACAAATATTACACAGGTGCCAGCCTGACGGAGCTGCAGCGCGACATACCACGTGCGGTGGAACTGCTGGGCGCTGCCATCAACAGCTCTGTCAATATAAAAAGTGTGCCCGACGAGGTATGGTTCTACTATGGCAGGGCGTTGCAGATGAGCGGCAATTTTCATGATGCTGCGGATGCCTTTGACAGGTTTGCCAGGGCAGCAGGCAGGAGGCTGGCCCAGGAGTATGACGTGCAGGGCTATATTGATCAGTGCGCACGCGGGGAGGGTGCCCTGGAGGTGAAGATTGGAGCTGTCGCGGTTAGCGGCGAGCGCAGAGAGACCGGTGACAAAGGCCGGTCGTTGAGGGATGCACCCGGCGTTCCGGCAGAGTATGACAGGGTGCTTGCCGCCGCTGTTAAACTTCAGCATGAAGCTGACTCACTGGCGGCCATTGCTGATGCTGAGGCAGGTGATCTGGTCGGGAGGGCTCCCGAGGCAGATGAGACAATGCGAAGGAGAGCCGCTGAGAGCAGGGAGAAGGCTGACACAAGGCAGGCGGAGGCTGACGCGCTATTTCTTCAGCTCGAGGGTGACGCATCCGGCAGGCCGCAACAGGCAGCAGAAACTGCCCCCACATCTCAGAAGCCATCAGGACAGGCAGCAGCAACGGCATCTGCCACAACCACGGTATCGGGCCCGCCTCCTTCATCCGTTCCCGGTCCTGCGCAGTCTCGGACAGCTGCAACCACTGCTGGCGCGTCACAATCGCAGACACCTGCCGCCACTGCTGGCGCGGCACAGTCGCGGACAGCTGCACATAAACCCGGTCCGCAGCTCTTATCCCTGTTTGAAGTCCGGCCGGAAAATGCATACAGCGCTGCCAACCCCGTGCCGGTAGACATAACTCTTCCTGAAGGGCTGGTATATACCATACAGATAGCCGCATTCAAGAACCCGCTTGACCCGTCGCTCTTCAAAGGGTTGTATCCTGTCTATGGCAAACTGAAGAAGGAGACCGGCATCACATTTTACCATACCGGGTTCTTCCGCCGTCTTGAGGATGCCAGGCAGGCATTGCCCAAAGCCCGTGAGGCCGGATTCCCCGATGCCTTTGTGATCGCCCTGGTGAGTGATACGCGGGTATCCATGGAGAGAGCGGCACAGCTCGAGAAGGAGTGGGGAGCCAAACCGTTGCCTTTCGGAGGAGAGTCAGCCACCACGGAAGAGAAGGCAGCCCCGGCAGAGACCCGTCCTGTCGGAACACTCTCATTCAGAGCCGAGGTGTTGCGTACTGACACCCCCGAACCTGAGATAATTGAGAAAATTGAACTGCTGGCCGGACAGAGAGGACTTGACATTATTAAAAACAACGAGGGCGAATCGGTGTTTCTGATTGGTAATTTTATTACATTTGAGAGCGCCGAAGACTATGTCTCGCTACTGATACGAAACGGCTACAGCACTGCCAGGGTTGCAGCGTGGGTAGGCATCTACGAGATACCGGTTGAGGCTGCCAGGGAACTGCTTAAAAGACTGCCTGATGACTAAGAAAGCACCACGGCCCGAGAGCAACAGAAAAGGAGAGGAGAATGAAAGGTCTCTGCTGCTCGTCAATGATGACGTCAACAGCTTTGAACACGTTATCTCCTCGCTGGTCGATGTATGCGGTCATGACGAGATCCAGGCTGAGCAGTGTGCTGTACTCACGCATATCAAGGGAGGATGCGTGGTCAAGATCGGAGATGCTGCCACACTTGGTAAAATGAGCATGAGACTGAAGGAACTGAGCCTTGAAACAGTAGTAATTTAAAGGGAAAGAAGAGATGTCACTGGGACTTATTATTTTTCTGATCATACTGGGCTTGCTGCTATTTGTCATTGAGTTCGTGCTCATTCCCGGCGTCACCATAGCAGGTGTTGGGGGTGCTCTTTGCCTGGTAACGGCCATCGTTTTTTCATTTACCACCTTCGGGACACAGGCAGGACTTATCGTACTCGGATCAACCCTCTTTCTCATGATAGTGATGACCGTACTCATGCTCAAGGCCGGTACGTGGAATAAGATGATGCTCAAGACTGCCATTGACAGCAAGGTGGATACTGTCGGCAGCCAGGAGGGCAGGGTGAAGCCAGGCGACAGGGGAGTGACGGTGACCCGTCTCGCTCCCGGAGGCAAGGTTCTGGTCAACGGAGAGTATTTTGAAGCCAAATCGATAGACATACTGATAGATCCCAGGCAGGAGATAGAGGTAATAAGAATCGACGACAACAAACTGATTGTAAAACCAATAACCAAATAATTATGAGTGGAATAGGCATTTATGTGATTATCATCGTCGGGGCAGTGATCCTGCTCTGGATACTCCTTTACTTTATCCCTATCGGACTCTGGTTCCAGGCACTTGTATCAGGTGTCAGGATCAGCCTGCTGCAGCTTATCTTCATGAGGTGGAGAAAGGTGCCGCCTTCAATAGTGGTGGGTGCCATGATCGAGGCTGACAAGGCAGGACTTAAGCTGAACCGGGATGAGCTGGAGGCACATTACCTGGCAGGAGGGCATGTACCCCAGGTGGTTCACGCACTGGTATCTGCCAACAAGGCAAATATAGACCTCTCATTCAAGATGGCCACCGCCATCGACCTTGCAGGGCGCGATGTCTTCCAGGCTGTCCAGATGTCCGTCAACCCGAAGGTGATTGACACTCCTCCGGTGACGGCCGTTGCACGCGACGGCATACAGCTTATAGCCAAGGCCAGGGTGACGGTAAGGGCAAACATAAAGCAGCTGGTGGGCGGTGCCGGCGAAGAGACAGTGCTGGCACGCGTCGGTGAAGGCATAGTGTCATCGATAGGCTCGGCACACAGTCACAAGGAGGTGCTGGAGAATCCTGACCGGATAAGCAAGACCGTTCTTGAAAAGGGCCTGGATGCCGGGACTGCGTTCGAGATACTCTCCATTGATATTGCCGATATTGACATTGGCAAGAACATCGGTGCCGTGCTGCAGATGGATCAGGCCAATGCCGACAAGAACATTGCACAGGCCAAGGCTGAGGAGCGCCGCGCCATGGCTGTCGCCTATGAACAGGAGATGAAGGCCAAGGCACAGGAGGCACGCGCAAAGGTCATCGAGGCAGAGGTGGAGATACCGCTGGCAATGGCCCACGCCTTCAAGACAGGCAACCTCGGCATCATGGACTACTACAGGATGAAGAACATCGAGGCAGACACGGGCATGCGCGATTCGATAGCCAAGCCACCTACGTCAGGAGGAGAAAAGAAAAAGTAGACTTCTTCAGGCAGCAGGCAGTAGGCAATTGGCAGTAGTGTTTGCAATTGACCTGCGGCCTGTGGACCAGCATATTGCTCAGCATACAAATGAATTGACAAAGGGATTCCATTTCGGAATCCCTTTTCACTATTGCCTACTGCCTATTGGCTATTCCCTCTTATTCCAGATAGAAGAGTATCATCTGCTCGATTGCCCGCTGGCATACCTCGCAGAATGTCTCTGCCTGGTTGCTCTTCATGCGGCAGTCGTAAGAGGGGCGGTAGATTCCCTTAGCCGAGTAACCACCGCCTTCGAAGAGCCCGGTGACACCAATGTACTTTTTGGTATTTGGTGTGGGAACAGGAACTGATCTGGCTATCAGGTCCTTCCACTTGGCATCGAAATTGACACGTGTGGTAATATTCGGCTCCCAGGGCTCAACATCAAGCGGGTAATACTCCTCATAAGCCACTTCAGAAGAGTAGTACTCATCCGCCAGTCCCGCAAACCCGTGGCCGAACTCATGGATGAACACCTGCGGAGTATTCTGGTGATCAGCAGTCACGGCGCTGTAATAGTTATAGACGCCCCCGCCGCCATACCTGGGGCTGTTGATGAGCACAACTATCTGGTCGTGAGGTGCGGCAGCGGCATAATCGTTCACCTCACGGATGTCCTGTGTGGTCAGGTATCTGTCGACATCAAAGGTGTAGTAGCTTGAGCTGAGAACGGTATTGACATATATTCCCTCGCCGGGCACATCGGTGCCCGACTCCTGCGAAGGAGCCTCAATGGCCCATATGTTGATCCTCTCCCTGTATTTGTCGAACGGCAGCTCCGAGAACATGATGTCAGCCATCCGCCTGACGTCAGATCTGAACTTGCCCATCTCCTCCCTGGTATATCCTTCGGCCACAAACGCAATGTCAAGTGATGTATGCGGGTCGCCAGATCCGTAAATGCGCGATGCAAGCGCGGCCTCGGGCTTCTCCCTGATGATGAAATAGCTTTCCGGATCTATGGTTGTCTCATATAACCTTGTGAACTTCCCGTCGCGGCCCCGAATGTCAAGTATAAATTTTACCCTGTTCTTTGGAAAGGGAAAGGTTGCCACTTCGTGAAAGCTCCTCTCCATCTCTTTCGCTTCCGCCGTCGTCTGCCACTCCTGGAAAAGAGTGCAGAAACCGCGGGAATAGAGCAGTGTGCCTGTTGAATCATCATAGACCTCATACCTGAAGTTGCCGTAACCAAAAGGATCCGTAAGGTTGGTGAGAGACCCGCCCCAGAAGGGTTCCTCCTTCAGGGATACAGGATAGACCTTTGTGGAGGTGCTGTTCCCTGCCAGCATAAAATCAAACCTGAGAGTGCGGTCACTGAAATAGTCGTCAAACACAACCTGGGCCTGCATGGTTAAAGCCATCAGAGCCATCGCAAAAAAGGTGAAGATTCTCATATTTTAACAGTTTAATGGCTTAAAGGTACAAAACTGGCGGGCATGAAAAAAGATAATTTGTAATTTAACGGCCGTACCAACAGAACGCATGCATGTTCCGTCAATTTGATCCCGTTATGGCTGTCAGGGAGTTGCTGACGAACCTCGGTCTCCCTGCCGGGACTGTCTCGTGGGTCAGCACACTGCTCCTGGTGCTGGCGGTTGCCGTTGTCGCATGGTTCTCGATGATCTTTACCCGGGTTATCATAGTCAGGGTCTTCTCTGCCATCGTAAAGCGGACGCGGTCGCCTTATGACGACAAATTCCTGGCAACCAAAATGTTCCGCAACTTTGCGCTGATTGTTCCGGGTGTGGTGGTGTGGCAGATGGCTGCTCTCATGCTCAGGGAGAATCCCGGGTGGCTCAGTTTTGTACAGAAATCCTCCGCACTCTACATCGTTGTATTTGTGACTCTTACCCTTAGCTCATTCATTGAAGGGTGGCACCAGGTATGGCTGTCGCATCCGATATCACGGGGCCGGTCGATAAAGCCATATGTTCAGGTGGCAAAGGTGCTGGTGGTGTTCACCGGGATCCTGGCAGTGGTTTCGGTGCTGCTGAAGATATCACTGGTAAATGTGATCACCGGCCTCGGTGTTGCCACTGCCGTACTTGCCCTTATATTCAAGGACACCATACTGGGTCTGGTGGCCAGCGTCCAGATCTCCGGGAACAACATGGTCAGGCTGGGCGACTGGATCACCATTCCGGGAAGGAATGTCGACGGGACGGTAACAGACATGACTCTTTATACCGTTAAGGTTGAGAACTTCGACAAGACCATCCTGACGGTTCCTACCTATGCCCTTGTTTCAGAGTCGTTCCAGAACTGGAGGGGCATGGAGGATGCCGGCGTGAGAAGGATAAAGAGGGAGATAAGGATAGATGTCAGGTCGATCGTCTTTCTCACCCCGGACCTTCTCAAGAAGATAGGTAGCCTGCCCCTGATAGCACCGTGGATTGAGAAGAACAGGGAGGCAATGGAGGCTGTCGGGAGAGGAGAGCCGACGTCGCTGACCAACCTGCATGCCTTCAGGGCTTACATGGTGGAGTACCTGCGCAACCATGTCAATATAGATACGAGGATGCCGATAATGGTGCGTGACATGCCTTCGACAGATGCAGGCCTGCCGGTGGAGATCTACTGCTTCAGCAAGATCCATTCGTGGGTGCCGTTTGAGGGAGTACAGTCAGATGTCATAGATTATACATATGCTGTCGTCGGCCGGTTCGGACTTAAACCCTTCCAGAGTCCGGCAGGCAGTGACCTTGAACTTATAAAACCACACAGTTAATCCTTTCAGCTCATGAATGACACTTACAAAGAGAAGCTTGCAGCATTTATCAGATCAGGAATTGACGATTCTCCAGTTACTCCCAGGTATGACCCCTTCTGGCAGGCACTGCGCTCCACAGGCACGGAACTGTGGCTCGACACCGGAGACATGGAGGAGGCAGAGGCTAGCTGGACCGCTGAGATGACTGCGCTTACGACGAATAACACCCTGATAAATAATGAGATACAAAAGGGCATTTATGACGGTTTCATTCCCAGGGCACTGGAAATAGTCAGAGATCTGCCTGCTCGGGAGCAGGTAAAGGAGATTGCCTTTATCCTGAATGCACGCCATGGATTGCGGCTGGCAAAGAAGTTCGGGGGGATGGTCAGCGTGGAGCTGCACACGGATACTGCCTATGACATCGGGGCGATAGTCTCGTACGGACTACGCTACAGGGAGCTCTGTCCTGATCAGTTTATTGTTAAGGTGCCGTACACACCCGAGGGACTTATAGGAGCCCGCAGGCTGCGCGAGCAGGGTGTCAGGATAAACTTCACACTTGAATTCAGTGCCAGGCAGAATGCCCTGGTCACCCTGGTTGCCAGGCCTGATTACCTTAATGTTTTTCTTGGGAGGATAGGGGCATTCATTGCCGACAACGGCATAGGCGACGGCACAGGGGCGGGTGAAAATGCGGTGCTTCACTCCCAGACCTGGGTCACCCGTCTCTCCGCTGAGAACAGGTGGAAAACCAGGCAGATAGCTGCCAGCCTGCGAAACTACAATCAGCTGGAGCTGCTGGCAGGCACTGATGTGTTCACCATGCCGCCAAAGGTGGCTGCCGCAGGGAGGAAGCAGCTCACCGGCCTCTTTGACAGCAGGACTGGAAGGCACTATGACGTCCCGCTGAGCAGCGATGCGGCAGGGCTGGCAATAGAGAAGTTCTGGGAGGTGCCCAGGGAGGTCATTGATTTCGGCCGCTCGCTCAACCGGCAGATGCCGCAGTCGGGTGAGCAGCTGGTGGAGAGGGCGCATGAGGCAGGACTGGGCGACATGTTCCCGCGGATGAGCAGTCAGGATAATGAGCGCATAGCCGCCGAGAGCAAGATACCGGTGCTCTCGTCGTGGAGAGAGCGCATCATATCGGGTGAGCTGGCGCCTGACACACTTCTCACACTTGCCGGAATAGCTTCATTCACTGCCGACCAACAGCAGCTGGATGACCGGATAAGGGGGATAATTCTTAATTCTTCTCCCTTCCTCTCTGACGAATAACCTCGTATAGCAGAATCCCGGCCGAGACGGAAACATTCAGGGACTCTATTACACCTGTTATTGGGATTGATACCTGCATGTCAGACATTTCCGTCAGTTTGGGGCTGATGCCTTTCTCCTCCGAACCGAGGATCAACACCGCTGGTCCTGAAAGAGCGGCAGATGACACACTGGTCTTTGCCTTTTCGGTGGCGGACACGGCTTTCAATCCGGACTCCTTCAGGAAGGTAAGGCATCTGGTCAGGCTTTTGACACGGCATACGGGGAAGGTGCTGAGGGCGCCTGCCGAAGCCTTGACTGCGTCTGGCGATATTCTTGCCGAGTTCTTTTCAGGGATGATGACTGCATCTGCTCCGAAGCAGGAGGCGGAACGAACTATGGCTCCGAAGTTGCGCACATCGGTCACGCCGTCGAGCATCAGCAGCAGCGGGTCCCTGCCCTCCTCAAAGATTCGCGGCAGGATGGCTTCAATATCCTGAAACTCAACTGCCGACAGCCAGGCAATCACTCCCTGGTGGTTCTTCCGCGTTATGCTGTCGAGCTTTTCCGGCGGCACCACCTGCCAGGGAACGCCCATCTCAGTCACCACCTTCATCAGCTCGTGGTATGACCCGCCATGCAAACCGCGTCGTACCAGGAGGCGGTCTATCTGCCTGCCCCCCCTGATCGCCTCCAGTACCGGGTGCATCCCAAAGATAAACTCCTTTTCACTGTACATCACTGCAGCTCCTCCGGGTTGTCAAGCCTGAAAACTTTTCCTTCGCGCCAGCGTGCCACGGCAATATCCCAGTAGCTGACGGGTGTTCCTGCCCTGTTAAGTACGAAGTGGTTGTCTGAAAAGAGGTTTCTCTCTTTCCGGAAGTTGAACCAGAGATACTGATCCTCGAAGGTATAACGTGATCCCCAGCGGCTCTTCACGGGAGGCTTCCTGTAGCCCCAGCTTTCACCTTCGGCATTCTTGTACACCTTGTCCGGGGGGCCGTAGATAATGTAGATCATCCCCCTGTCCGTCAGCCACCCGGCTTTGAAAGAGCTGAAGTAGTAATTGGCAAAGAGTGTCCGGTTGTAGTAGATCCTTATCAGCTCCTTTGATCTTTCGATGCTTCCGCCGGTGCGTTCAAGCCAGAAGTGGTCGAGTGCCAGCTTGGGCTTTGCGGAGGCAAGCATGGTATCCAGTTCCTCCGGTGTGGCCAGGTAGGCCAGCGGAGGTATCATGGTCTCGGGAGCATTCATGGAGGGGTGATCGGGACCGAAGTTGAAGAGAACCAGTCCCTCCCTTATGAGGCTGTCAACCGAGAACATATAGATACCCCGGGCGGGAAGCATCACCGGCAGTGTGTCAGAGATTGCCAGGGGCACTGTTCTGTCCGGCTCCGGAGCCATGGTTACTTCAGGAAGTATTGTTGACGGGGCAGCAGGGATCTCCGTGATCTCATCGAAGTAGAACAGCCACAGGGTGTCAGGCTGCAAGGAGGGACTGATGATGTTGAAGTACTGGTCCTGTCTTACCACATAACTGTGAATGTCATTCTTGCTGAAATGATCCCGGATCCTGTAGTTCAGCTTGCTGTACCTGCCTGTCCGCTCAAAATCGGTGAAGGTCTGCAGCGTCCGCTGCCGTATCAGGTCGATCACCTTCACTTCCGCCGTGTAGGCATTGCCCTCAACGGTCTTGAGGGGTATGCGGAAGGCATATTCGCCGCCTACATCCTCACGCGGTATTTCATACTTGTAACGGGCCGTGTCGGCCAGCACACCCCCCAGCGTGTTATTGAAGAGACGGACGGAGATGAGCATGGATGCCAGCGGCACTCCCTGGGGGTTTGCCTGGGAGAAGTAGAGCTCTCCCCTGCGAATGGCAATCGTCAGCAGCGACGTCTCCGCATCTTCGTTGAATACGGAGATGTGTGGGGTAAAGACATTCCTTGCCGGGTTGTAGATATATGACATATCCTTGGTGTCCGCTGCGCTCTGGGTCACCGAGCATGACCAGGAGAGCGACGCGATTATCCCCGCGGTGAGGAGTGCTGTTATTCTGTTTTTCAGGGGCCTTGCCATGGCATAAAGTTAATAAAGATTTCAAAGCCTGTTCTCGTTCCCGCTCATTGCCGGCCGGCAGGGCTCTCGTTCTCTTTCCATCTGATCCTTAGCCGGCAGAGCTCCGCGCCGTCGTTCTCCCTCCTGACCGAGTGTATGAATGCGCTCTCCGCATCAGCAGGGACGCCGGTTACAATGCTCACCGTTTCTCCGAGGTGTCCCTCCTGGACATAATTCACCTCGATGGTGTCAGGAGTGTGTGTCCCCAGGAATTCCGGTTCATAGGTGTTGATGGCCCAGTAGACATAGCGGGCGTTGTTGACGTGGCTGTTGACGTCGATGTCGTCAAGCATCACCATGTGCCTGTTTGCCCGGTGATCGCCTGCAGGCAGGGGCGGAACCTTGCGGGAGTTGGTGCCGATGGCCTTCTTCTCCGGAAACATCATGTTGAGGTCTGCCAGGGCCCTGTCAGGCCTCTGCGCCTTGCGGGTGTGATAATCAACGATCACCCATGATGAAGAGGCACCTGCCAGCCTGTTGCCGGCAGCATCATACATCTCAAGGTCGCGCAGTGCATAGATAAGGTCGGTGCCGCGCGGCCAGGTGCGCAGTGTCAGCTCCTCCAGCGCCAGGGGAAGACGCTCAACCTTTACCGTCATTCTTGACAGCGCCCAGAAAGTGCCGTCATTCATCAGGTTGTCACGACCCCATCCAAGTTCATTGGCATGTCTTCCCGCCAGGTCCTCGAAGAAGCTGAACATGGCACCGGGACTGAGTCTGCCGGTGATATCAGTATTGAAGATGTTGACGGGGTAACTCCTTTCAAATGTTATCATTGTCGTTCATGTATTCTGTCATGAAGCTTTCAAGCTCGCCGTGAGCCTCTTCCCAGTTCTGCATGAGATCCTCAAGCTTCTTTTTCCGCTCCTCGTAGAGGCTGAAGAATGCCGGGTCGCTCAGTTCGCTGCTCTCTCCTGCCGCAATCATGGCATCCATCTCCGCTATCTCCTTCTCCATGCCTGTTATCTCCGTCTCCCACTTCTGGGTCTCCCGCTGCAGCCTGCGGTATACTCTCTCTGTCTCCTTTTTCTCAAGGTAGAGCATCTTGCTGCTCTGTCTTGATGAGTCCCCGGCGGCGGATCCGGCCGCCGGCGCAGATTCACTATCCTTCCGGGAGCCCGCCGTGGCTCTTGACCCAGCTCCCGGGTCTTGTGCTCTGCGGTCAGCTGCTCCGCGGCTAGCTGCTCCGACTCCTGCCTCATCTCCGCCGCTGACTTTTCTGCTGCCACCACCGGCTCTGCCACCCGCCGCACCTGCCTTGCCTCCCGCCAAACCTGGTTTACTGCCCGCCGCACCTGGTTTGCCTCCAGTTGCACCTGGTTTGCCTCCAGTTGCGCCTGGTTTGCTGATTGCTGCACCTGCTTTTCCTCCCGCCAAACCTGGTTTACTGCCCGCCGCACCTGCTTTTGCTTCCGCCCGGGCCGCCGCACCGCTCTTCTTTACGCCTGGGGCGGATCTCATCTCGAGCTCCCTCAGCGACTCTATCTTCCTGGACCTGAGAAACTCGGCTATCCCCCCAAGATGAGTCCTGATCTTCCTGTTGCGGAACTCGTACACCTTGTTCACCAGCCCGTCGAGAAAATCCCTGTCGTGCGAGACCACAATTAATGTGCCATCAAATTTTATCAGTGCCTGCTTCAGTATCTCCTTGGAGCGTATGTCGAGGTGGTTGGTAGGCTCGTCGAGCAGAAGCAGGTTATAGGGCTCCAGCAGCAGCTGAACGATAGCCAGTCTCGAACGTTCACCGCCGGATAGAACCTTGACCTTCTTGTCGATGTCATCACCGTGAAAGAGAAAGGCGCCGAGGATATCTCGCAGCCGTGTGCGTATGTCGCCGCGGGCTATCCTGTCGACCGTCTCAAAGACTGTCAGCTCGTCATTGAGAAGCTCATCCTGGTTCTGGGCAAAGTATCCGATGGTAACATTGTGCCCTTTCTTTACCGTTCCGTCATGGTCTACCTGCCCGAGGACCATTCGGGCAAGGGTGGTCTTGCCCTCCCCGTTGCGTCCCACAAATGCCACCTTTTCACCCCTTTCTATCTTGAGCGAGATTCTGTCAAGCACCAGGTGGCTGCCGTACCGTTTTGAGGCCTCAGCAACCTCCACCACCACCGTCCCCGAGCGTGGGGCGGGAGAGAAACGGATGTTCATGGCCGATGTGTCCTCATCTTCGATCTCTATACGGTCAAGCTTCTTCAGCTGTTTGATCTTGCTCTGCACCTGCACCGCCTTGGTGGGCTTGTACCTGAAACGTTCAATGAACTTCTCGGTATCCTCTATCATTTTCTGCTGGTTGCGCCAGGCGGCTGTCTGCTGCTCGCGCCTTTCGCGCCGCAGAACCGTATATTGTGTATAGGGCACCCTGTAGTCATAGATCTTGCCGAGGCTTATCTCTACGGTGCGACGGGTGACGTTGTCGAGGAAGGTGCGGTCATGTGATACGAGTATCACAGCACCCGGGTATGTCTCGAGGAAACCTTCGAGCCACATGATCGATTCGATGTCGAGGTGGTTGGTGGGCTCATCCAGGAGTATAAGGTCGGGTTTGCGGAGCAGTATCTTTGCCAGCTCAACACGCATGCGCCATCCGCCGCTCAGCTCACGGGTGGGGCGGTTGAACTCATCGGGACTGAATCCCAGTCCCGCCAGAGTCTGTCCCGCCAGCGCCGTATAGTCGCTGCCGCCCAGCAGCTGGTGCCTCTCTCCGGCGCTGTGGAGCCTGTCGCACAGATTGTGGTAGCTCTCGCTCTCATAGTCGGTTCGCTCTGCTATCTCCCTGGTGACATCGGCGATCTCCTGTTCCAGTGCCTTTATCTCCGCAAAGGCGGTGAGTGTCTCCTCCATCACCGTAGTGGTGTCTGAAACTGTCATCTGCTGTTCCAGGTAACCGACGGTGAGATCGCGGGGGCGCTCCACAGACCCGCTTGTTGGATCCTGCAGCCCTGCGATGATCTTCATCAGTGTCGATTTGCCGGCGCCGTTCCTTCCGGTAAGGCCTATGCGCTCCTGGCGGGTAATGAGGAAGGAGACCTCATCCAGCAGGATGAAGCTGCCAAAGAGAACAGACACATTATTGACCGAGACCATCCGGAGGTGGATATTTGAGGGGCAAAGATAAAAAAAAGGTCCGGTGTCACATCCTTCTCCCTGAGACTAACACATGCTCCCCCGTTTTATGCCGTGGAGCCTGCCCTTATAGCCGTATGACGTAAAGGGGCGTCGAGGTATTGTAGATCAACGCACCTCCCTCAACCCCTGCGCCGTATAGCCTGCTCCGGTTGCAGTACGGCATAAATGGGCGTCGAGGTGTCATCCATCCCCCGAATCATACTCCATCCCGTTTATTTACGTTATTTTTGTATAAGCAATCCTGAAGTCATGAAAGAGAACCTGAAACTGCCGGCATTGCTCTTTCTCCTGTTACCGCTGCTCCTGATGCAGGCGTGCAGCAAAGAGGAGGAGCCCGATCCGTTTGAAGACAACACCTGGTTGCTCTCCTCCGACCTGGAGTTTATGAGAACCAAAGAGAACATGGTCACCCTGGCCAGCTATGGCGCTCTGCTATATCCCGACCTTGCCGCAATGATAGATGAGATTGAGAGCGGGGTCAATGTTTACAGTATCACCTACAACACCACTTTTCTCGGAGAGAAGAAGATTGCCTCCGGGCTGGTCATCATACCCTCGGTGCCGGGAGAGTACCCTGTTCTCTCTTTTCAGAACGGAACGAACACCCTGCATGCCAATGCGCCGACGGCAGACCCGGAATACCTGCCCTACCAGCTGCTGCAGCTGACAGCATCCACGGGGTATGTAGTGATCATATCTGATTACCTTGGCTTTGGCGCCAGCGATGATATGGCACACCCTTACCTTCACAAGGAATCGACTGTTCAGACTCTAGTAGACATGCTATATGCCGTTGGCGAGTTTGACGGCGATGTGGCAAAGGACATAAAGGTAAACGGAGATTACTACCTCATGGGTTACTCGCAGGGCGGATGGGCAACGCTTGCACTGCTTGAGGCCCTGGAGCAGGACTACTCCTCCGATTTTACGGTCAGGGCTGCTGCCTGCGGGGCGGGGCCGTACGACATGAGCTATTTCAACGAATATGTGCTGGGGCTGACGGAATATCCCATGCCTGTCTTTCTCTGCTATATTGCCAACGCCTACAATGAGTACGGAATCTATTCCAGTTCCCTGTCAGACCTTTTCAATGATCCCTATGCGGGACGCATCCCGGGACTATATGACGGGCTTCATACTTCAGAGCAGATAAATGATCAGCTGACTGTCAGCATCCCGGGGTTGTTCAGGGCTGAATTTATCTCCGGCTATGCCACCTCTCCGTCATACCTGGACGTGCGAAACGCCCTTGCTGCCAACAGCATCGAAGGGTGGGACAGTGACGTGCCGATCCTCTTCATGCATGGTACGGCTGACACTTATGTCATTCCGGCACTTTCTGAAAGGATGCATGATGCCATGACCGCGGCCGGGAGCAGTCCTCAGACATGCACCTATCTGCCCATGGAGGGATATGATCATTCGGGGGGCATCTTTCCTGCCGGACTTGCGGGACTGGAGTTTTTCAGCATATACAGGTAAGGAAAGGGTGGGGAGAAAGAAGCAGTTACCCATACTCAGGGGAGTTACGATCACGGACATCGGTTCGGAAGGCAATGCCATCGCCAGGATTGACGAGATGGTTCTCTTTGTTCCGGGGATGATCCCGGGAGATGTGGTCGATGTCCGCGTCACCAGAAAGAAAAAGAGGTATATGGAGGGGGTGCCTGTAGCTGTGGTTTCTCCTTCGCCTGACAGGATCACCCCGCCCTGTTCTCACTTCGGGGTGTGCGGCGGATGCCGGTGGCAGCACCTGCCCTATGAAAATCAGTTATACTATAAAGAGCAGCAGGTAAGGGACAATCTTACCCGCATTGGCCATACGGCCATCCCTCAGGTTGACGGGATCATCGGCTCTGACAAGATATACGACTACCGCAACAAACTGGAGTTTACCTTCTCGGAAAAAAGGTGGCTGACGCACGCGGAGGTGGCTTCCGGAGCTGAGCTTGGGAGGCAGCCTGCCGTGGGGTTTCACATACCGGGCATCTTTGACAAGGTGCTTGACATTGAGGAGTGCCTGCTGATGGGCGGACCGACAGATGCAATCAGGAACGAAGCCAGGAGGTATGCTCTTGAACGGAAACTGCCCTTCTACGATTTCAGGGAGCAGCGCGGGTTTCTCCGCAACCTGGTTGTCAGAAGGACAACCGGCGGTGAGGTGATGGTGGTGCTGGTGACAACGGACAGCCACGCAGAGGAGAGGGAGAAGATGCTGGATCATCTCGCAGGACGTTTTCCTGAGATAACATCGCTCTACTATATAATTAATACCAAGAAGAACGACAGTATTTCTGACCTGACACCTGTTCTCTCTGCCGGAAACGGTTACATCACAGAGGAGATGGAGGGGCTCCGCTTCAGGATAGGCCCCAAATCGTTCTACCAGACAAACAGCAGCCAGGCGGAGAGACTATATTCACTTGCCAGGGAGATGGCGCAGCTTACCGGCAGTGAGAATGTATACGACCTTTATACCGGTACGGGCACCATCGCCTGTTACGTTGCATCGCATGCCGGCAGGGTGACGGGGATAGAGTACATTGAGGCGGCGGTTGAAGATGCCCGCATCAATGCGCTGGAGAACAATATAGGCAACGTACACTTCATTGCCGGCGACATAAAGGACATCTTCAACAACTCTCTCTTTGATGAGCGGGGCAGGCCCGATGTGATCATCACGGACCCTCCCCGGGCGGGTATGCACGGCGATGTCACTGCCGCGATGCTGCGGTCGGGCGCAGAAAGGATAGTGTATGTAAGCTGCAATCCCGCCACCCAGGCCCGCGATATTGACATATTATCGCAGGGTTATGATGTTAAGCGCGTGTCGCCGGTAGATATGTTTCCCCATACGTTCCATGTTGAGAACGTGGTCTTGCTGGAGAAAAAGGAGGCATAATTATTGTGTGGTAATTAATGATTTTATATTTTTGCATCCGCTGTGCGGCGCTGTCATGCAGGCAGCATTCAGCAGCACATTTAAGGGTAAGACGTTCTTTGCAGTGACCTTTGAAAAGCAATGGAGATCCGCCGGTTGGCGGATATACTGCCTCGGACAAAGAGCTTAATTTATTTTAAGGAGCGATGGGTGAGAGGCTTAAACCAGCAGTTTGCTAAACTGCCGTACGGGTAACCGTACCGGGGGTTCGAATCCCCCTCTCTCCGCAAAGTCAAAGCAGGCCGGGCCACCAAAAGTGGCCCGGCTTCTGTTTTCAGGGGAGGACCGGGTGAGTTCACTCACGAGGACCAGCCATGAAAACAAAAGAAGATACGCAGAGCGTATCGCTGCTTTGACTTTGCAGGTTCTTCCCCCGGGGATCACCGAAGGTAATCCCTTTTCAGGGGCTGACCGGGTGAGTTTACTCACAAGGGCAAACCATGAAAACAAAAGAAGATACGCAGAGCGTATCGCTGCTTTGACTTTGCAGGTT
>CAYPKP010000006.1:22014-25841 GCA_964411345.1 uncultured Rikenella sp.
CTTCCCCCGGGGATCACCGAAGGTAATCCCTTTTCAGGGGCTGACTGGGTGAGTTTACTCACGAGGGCAAACCATGAAAGCAAATTGCATTTGCGGCTCATAAAGGACTGTTATGGCATGCCCGTTACCCACCGATGGATCATCATCGCAGCACATTCATTCCTCCCGTGCGGTCAATGATATTATAAAGTAGAATTATATTTTCTCTGAAAGATTTCCGCCTGAAAAATTTCTATAATAGAAAAATTCTTAACTTTGCGACGTTTTTACTACCTGCGATCAGACTTTTTTACACATAACAGAACCAAATTTTAACAGAAATGAAAAACAGATTCTTTTTAGTTATTGCTACCGTATTTGCAGCAGCTATCATCACCAGCTGCGCCAAAGTTCCCCAGGAAGCCCTCGACGCTGCATCAGCAGCCCTCGAACAGGCCAAGACAGTTCAGACGGACGTCTATTTCCCAGTTGAATTTGCTGCACTGAACGACTCACTTGCAGTGATGCTTCAGAACATTGAGACCGAGAAGTCAAAGTCGGCAAAGGATTTCAAAGCCATCAAGGCCAATGCCGATGCTATTGCTGCCAAGGCTGCCGAGCTCGCCGGTGGTGTTGAAGCAAAGAAGGCTGAAGTGAAAGCTGAGGCTGAAACCATGATGACCGGTGTCACTGCCCTCGTTGAAGAGGCAAAGGCGCTGATCCTCAAGGCCCCGAAAGGAAAAGGCGGTGCTGCCGCTCTTGCCGAGATCAAGGATGAACTCGGAGTCATCGAGGCTTCTGTTGCCGAGACACAGGCACAGTGCGCCGAAGAAGGCACCAACTACATGGCCGTTGTTGACAAGCTCAAGGCTGCCACAGAAAACTTGAACGGCCTTATTGCAGAACTGAAGGAAGCCATCACCAAGGCAGGCATCAAACTGTAAGAGAAGCTCCAGGATAATACAGAGATCCCCGGGCCTGGTCCCGGGGATTTTTTTAACTTGCCTGCATGAAAGGAAGACCCCTTCTCGGAATAATTTTTTACCTGGCGGTGGCGGCGGCTGTGATTTATCTGGCACTGCTGCTTTTCCGTGCCATGGTTCCCGAAGCACCGCAGCAGGAGGTGGAACGGGCACGGGCTGCCATTGCTGCGGCAAGAGATCGCGAGGCTGAGGTCTATTCTCCCCGCAGCTTCAGGGAGGCACGTAACAGCTATGACTCCGCCATGGCTGCCTGGAGAAGGGAGAACGAACGTTTTATCCTGCTGCGTGACTACACCCAGGTGATCTCATACTCCGCCACAGCTGAAAAGATGGCAGGTGAGGCCCTGCGTTCAACCATTGTCAGGTCCGGAGACCTGAAGGCTTCACTGGGCGCCGAGATCAGCCGTATGAAGAAGGAGATGGCCTCTTTTGAGAAGTTTTTCATGTCAGTACCTCTTCCCGAGGATGTAAAGAAGAAGCATGCCAAGGGCAAGCTGCTGCTCAGGGAGGCCGAGATAGACCTGCAGAATGAGCGTTTTGTCACCGGCCACATACGCATCACTGAGGCAAAGGAGTATATCACGGGGGCCTATAATATGGCACGTGACAACCTGGAGGATTACTATTCAGGGTATCACACCTGGCAGGAGTGGGCCGCATCAACCGTAGAGGAGAGCCGCAAGAAGAAATCATACGCGATCATTGTTGAAAAAATACCTCCGCTTTGCCATCTTTACCAAGCTGGCAAAAAGAAGTATACCTTTGAGGCGGAGTTCGGAAGGAACTGGATGGGGGATAAGATGAGCAGCGGTGATCTTGCCACTCCTGAAGGGAAGTACCTGGTCACCAAAAAGCTTTCCGGCCGCTCTACAAAGTATTACAAGGCTCTCCTGATCAACTACCCCAACAAGCTTGACATCCAGGAGTTCAATGAGAGGATCAGGACCGGACGCCTTCCTCCGCATGCGCGTATCGGTGATATGATAGAGATACACGGTGAGGGAGGCAAGGGAGCTCACTGGACGGAGGGGTGCGTGGCTCTCAGGAATGCTGATATGGACCTGCTGTTCAAATATGCCGCCAACGGAACACCGGTTACCATTATCGGCTCCTCGCTGACACTGGAAGAATTCTATGCAACGAAATGACAACCGACCCTGAAGAACATACGGAACAGGAAACCACCGGCAGAGTCTCCCCGGTAAAAAGATACACCGATATTATACGCCGGTATACCGAGTCACATCCCCGGGTGGGCCAGGCACTGAGAATCACTGCTGTTATCGCGATAATCCTTGTCGCTCTTGCCATGCCTCTATACCTGGCCCCGGCGCTCCAGCATACATGGGGCAGAGACAGCGGCGACTGCAAAGCTGATTCCACACTTCTGGATGACCGTGCCGTCAGAAGGAAAATTGCCGCCACGCGCTCAGAGATCACCAGGCTTGAACGGCGGCTTGCTGCATTCATACCCACGCAAAACTATCTCGTCATCAATACAGTTGACAACCGCTTCTTTCTCTACCGCAACCGCCAGCTGGTGCGCGAGGGATATTGTTCATCAGGCAGTTATACCCTCCTGAGGACTGAAGACGGAGAGAAGGAGTGGATATTCAAGACACCGCGGGGCAGGCTCACCATCCAGGGCAAGATCACGCATCCTGTATGGCGAAAGCCCGACTGGGCGTTTGTGGAGGAGGGCCTGCCAGTCCCGGGTCCGGGTGACCCATCGAGGTATGAGTACGGAGTGCTCGGCGACTATGCCATGAGTCTCGGCGACGGCTACCTGATACACGGGACCCTCTATAAGAGACAACTGGGCATGCCGGTGACACACGGATGCATCAGGCTCAATGATGACGACCTGGAGGCTGTGTTCAGAGCCCTCAGTGTCGGTTCAAAAGTGTACATCTATTGAAAATGCCCCCGGAGATGAATTGGGATAAGTACAGAAATTACATCATTGCCGCGACAGTGTTCCTGGTTCTACTGTTCTTTTACCTTGCCAGTGCGGTCTCATCGGTTAATCATGCCGTCAGGAATTTTGACGAGTCATGGCAGGAACCCGGTGACCGGAACCCTGATGATACTACAGAAATATGCGCCATTCCAGGTTATCTTGAGCTTGTCAGGGAGAAATCCTTTCTGGGTGCACAGGTGAAAATGGCTGCATCAGATTCAATAGGATTGCTCATTAATGTACGCGACAGCGTGATACAACTGCTCATCAAGGGCTTGCCGGTAAGAACCATCAGGATAGAGGAGCATGATCTCTCGCCTTTTTTCAGACGCGTCAACCAGGAGGCACTCAGTGACCTGCTCTCATCACCCCTCACCATAACGTCGATGGACGCCACTTTCAGGAAAGATCCCGTCACCGTCAAGATCGCACCGAAGGATACATCCGAGGTAAAGATTGATGCCAAACCTGACACCACTGACTTTGAGGCAGTTTTTTTCACACTGAATACCGACCGCAATATCAGGATATATTTTGAGCAGCAGGAGAGCAAGAGGGCTGCTGACAGGTTCGCACGGTTCTTCTTTGACCTCAAGGACAAAATCATGTATGCCGGGCGTTCCCTGAAGGCAATCGCGGTAATGGACAAGCCTCCCTATGTTCCGTACATTAAGATATGGATCCCCAAGGCGGAGGCCAAGATAATTTACAGGGCCATCCCGCGTGAGGGGATGGTAGTTCTCAGACAATAGTATGTCAGGGGCACCATGGGAGCCCAAAAATGTGTAAATTTGCACTGCATTTTTCCGGTCTGTAGCTCAGCTGGTAGAGCAGCTGACTCTTAATCAGCGGGTCCAGGGTTCGAGTCCCTGCAGACCGACCAGAAAATAAGGATTAGCCCCCAT